>NZ_BCSH01000014.1 GCF_001570765.1 Nocardiopsis listeri NBRC 13360
AGGGTTGCCCGGCTTGGCGCGAGCGAGAACGGGAGCGCCGGTGTTGGAGGGGTACCACTGAGGGTGAGGGCGGTGGGGCCGGCTCACCCTCACCATCCCCACCGGATCCGGCTTCTCGGCGGGGTGCTGCTCCCAGATCTACCGATTCACCTTGGCCTCACCCTCGCCTCCACCCCCGGGGATCACTCGTCCAGGGGCTCAGAACTCCACGGTCACGCAGGCCAGCCGGTCGCCCGCCGTGCCCGCGTGGCCCTCGTGGGTCGCGGTGTGCTCGTCGTGCAGGACCAGGGAGTTGGCCTCCCCCTCGCGGAACTCCCAGTCGACCGTGGTGGTGACGTAGGCGTTGCCACTGGAGTCGGTGGTCATGTCCAGCCATACCTCGTTCTCCGGGTTGGCATAGGCCGGGTCGGCGGAGGGCTCGTCCTCCGTCGCGGCCGGGTCGACCTCGTCCTGGTAGTGGGGTCCGGCGTCGGCGGGGTCCTCGCCACAGGGCTTGGTGTGCACGTGGGCGCCGAAGTCCCGGTCGGCCTCCAAACCGGTTCCGGTGAACTGCACGTACGTGGACCCGTCTTGGACGCGTACTTGGACGTCGGCGGTGGCGCCTTCGGGCACGGCGGTCTCGTCGTAGGTGACAGCGCCGGTGCTCTCACTGGGAGGAAGGAAGATCGACGCCGTCACGCTGGGCTCGGCGGTGGGCTGGGCCGAGGGGCCCGCGTCGGAAGTGGAGCCGTCGTTGGTCGTGGGCGCTCCCTGGGCGCACCCGGCGACGAGGAAGGCGGTCAGTGCCAGGCCCACGGCGGGTGAGGTGGTGCGCATGTCGGGACTCCCGAGTGATAGTCGCTTGATGTCCGCCACGTTACCCAATGTGTGTACCTGATAACGGCGGGTGCGGAAATTCTGATGTGCCAGGAGGAACGAAGCGCTCGCGCAGGATGAACGCGTCGAGTCGGGTCCGTTGCCCTGTGGGGGTTCCAAGCGCGTCCCGGCATACTCCGGCGAAGGGGACCGTACCAGTCCGAGGGGCTCGGTCAGGCCCGGGTCGAACGCCACGAGCGCGGCCATGCGCATGGTGGTGGGCGCTGTTTCCACCCCCTCCCAACGGCGAAGACCTCGGGGCGTCGGGTTCGTCCCGAAAGCCGGCAGACTGTGCGTCGAACCCATGACCTCTGCTGAACAGGCGACATGCGAACGATCAGACGCGGCGGCGAACATGAGATCGAGATCAAGAAGTCTCGGTTCATCTGCGCCATGGCCAGAGTGGACGGCGAGGAGGCCGCACGCGCGTTCATCGCCGAACGTCGCAAGGAGCACTGGAACGCCAACCACAACTGCACCGCCTACGTGCTCGGAGAGGACGGTGGGATCCAGCGTTCCAGCGACGACGGCGAGCCCGCCGGGACCGCCGGGGTGCCCATGCTCGAAGTGCTGCGCCACCGGCGCATCACCGACACCGTCGCGGTCGTCACCCGATACTTCGGTGGCACCAAGCTCGGTGCCGGCGGCCTGATCAGGGCCTACGGCAACTCCGTGTCTGCGGCGGTGGAGGAGTTCGGTCTGCTGGAGCGTCGGTCGTTGCTGGTGGTGGACGTCCACGCCGACTACGTCCTCGGTGGGCGGTTGGAGAGTGACCTGCGCGACTCTTCGCTCAACGTTCGCGGCGTCGCCTACGAGGAACGGGTCCGTATCGAGGTGGCCCTTCCCGAGGACGAGCTTCCCGCGTTCGAGGTGCGTCTGGCCGAACTGACCGGGGGCCGTGCCGAGTTCGAGGTCCAGGGGACCACCGTGATCGAGGTGGAACCCGACTCGAACGCCTGAACGTTCGGTGCTCACGTACAGGTAACGAGTGGTGGGCTCCGTGTATCCACCTGACCGCTTCGCGGCTTAGGATTTGCCGTAATCATCATCGTTTCATGGGGAGAGACCGTCAATGCGCAGCTCACGCGTGCCCCAGGCCCTGACCTGTGGTCTCGTGGTGCTGATGGTCGCGGGATGCACCGATGATCCGGAGCCCCCCGAGTCCCCGGCAGAGCAGGAGACCGCCCCCATCCCCAGCGAGTTCGATGGGGAGCCCCCGCCCGGGATCGAAGGTGAGGTCCTGCGCCACCTGCACGGTGAGGACGCGGGTGTCCACGAAATCCTCGACGATCCGATGGGCGTGCGCATCAGCCCTGTGGGCGGAGCCTTCCTCATCAGTTCCGGTGGCGAGGACCGCCACCTACTGCACGACGCCGCAACCGGTGACCTCCTCTGGGAGGGCGAGGCGCGTTTCCGGGGTTTCGACGTCGACACCGAGGGCGACCCGGTCCTGGCCCTGAGCGACACCGACGATCGACCGTTCGTGCTGGACGCCCGTGGGCAGACCCTGTGGGAGCCCGCCGAGGAGGGGGACCGCTACCTGGACGGGCTGGCGGTGCGTCGACCGAGTGAGTGGAGCGCCGAGGAACCCGATGGCGACTACACGGTGCTGGACGTCGACGGCGAGGAACTGTGGACCTACACCCTCGAACCCGAGCCCGACGAAGAAGACGAGGGAGCCGACGAGGACACCGGGGAGTCCGGGGAGTCCGGGGAGTCCGGGGACGAGGAGACCGAAGCGGAACCGGTCGACCCGCTGGGCGTTCCGGTCTCCGCCTGGGATGACACGATCCTGCTCGAGGACGCCGAATCGGGCCTGCACGCCTACTCGGTCGACACCGAGGAGGCCGGTGAGCACCTCTGGTCGTTGGACACCGAGAACGAGGACCTCGACCTGTCCAACGCCCCCGTGAGCGTCCCGGAGGTCCTCGGCCTGTACGAGGTCCCGGACCCCGAGGCCCGGGAGACCGGGGACGAGGAGACCGACGAGGAGGACGCCGATGAGCAGGCTCCCGAGGAGGAACCCACCAAGGACGTCATGCTGCTGCGTTGGGCCCAGCCCGAGGCGCCCTCGACGCTGTCCGCGCACGACGTCGACGACGGCGATGTCCTGTGGACGCTTCGGGAGCCCGGGGCCAACCCCGTCTCCGGGCTCTTCGACGAGGCCGGCGCCCCCGGCGGCCTCTACGACTCCGATACCGCCACCCTCCTGTTGTCCCAGGCCAGCGGCGGCGCTCCCATGGTGGCCGTCGACCTGGTGGGGGGCGAGATCCGCTGGGGTCTGGAGGATGAGGCGGGCGCGATCTCCCCCGCCTTCGCGCACGCCGGGTTCGTCTATGGGGACAACCGTTCCAACGAGGACGGCGACAACCAGTTGGTGCTGGAGGCCGAGACCATGGACGTGGTCGCCGACGAGCTGGACGCCCACGTGGAGGCCGTCACGGACACCGGGCACGCCATCCTCGTCCAGGGCCGACAGCGGTTCGTCTACGGTCCGGGCCCCGGGGTCGACTCCGACGTCGACGGTGAGACCGACGCCCCCGAGGAGGACGCGAGTTAGGGGAGGTTCGTTCTCCGCCTCCGCTTCGGCGCGTGTTCGGTCGCCTTCGTCGGAGGACCACACCCCGGCTCGCCGAAACCGAACCGTGTTCTCTACCATCTCGGAGTATGGACGTTCCAGAGAGCGGGTCCGTCGAGGCCCTCGACCTGGCCGAGGGTTTCCCGGCGGCCACACACGAGCGGTGGCGCGAACTCGTCGCCGGGGTGCTGCGCAAGAGCGGTGTCGCCGAGGACCGCCTGGAGCGGACGCCCGAATCGGTGCTCGCCACGCACACCCTCGACGGGTTCGACATCGACCCCCTCTACACCTCCACGCCGCCGGCGCCCGACCCCGGCTACCCCGGACTGGCACCGTTCACCCGCGGGTACCGCCCCGGTGGCGGTGTGCCCGGCGGATGGGACATACGCGCCCGCCACGACGACGCGGACCCGGTCGAGCTGCGCAGGCGCGTCCACAACGACCTGATGAACGGCGTCTCCTCGCTGTGGATCGGCGTGGGCGGTGACGGTCTCCCGGTCTCCCGGCTGGGCGAGGCCCTCGCCGACGTCTACCTCGACCTGGCTCCGGTGGTGTTGCGAGCACCCGGCCCCGAGGCCTTCGACGCGGCTCGGGCACTGTTGGCGGCGCACACCGACGCCGACGTCCCCGACGGTCGCGTCATCTCCCACCTGGGCCTGGACCCGCTCACCACGGCCGCCCTGGCCGGCGAGCGCCCCGAGGTGGCCGACGCCGCACGGTTCGCCGCCGAACGGGCCGCCCGCCACCCGCACCTCGGACTGTTCATCGCCGACGGCACCCTGGCGCACAACGCCGGCGGGTCCGACTCCCAGGAGATCGGCGCGGCCATCGCCGCCGGGACCACCTACCTGCGCGCCCTCGTCGAGACCGGTCTGGACGTGGCCGACGCCGTCGAGCGGATCGAGTTCCGGCTGGCCGCCAACGCCGACCAGTTCGCGGTGATCGCCAAGCTCCGCGCGGTCCGCGCCATGTGGAACCAGGTACTGGAGGTCTCCGGGGTGCCGGCCGACCGGCGCGCCATGCGCCTGCACGCCACCACCTCGGACGCGATGCTCACCCGCCGCGACCCGCACGTCAACATGTTGCGGACCACGATCGCCTGCTTCGCCGCCGGGGTGGGCGGTGCCGACGCCGTCACCGTCGCACCCTTCGACTCCGCCATCGGGCTGCCCGACGACTTCGCCCGGCGCGTCGCCCGCAACACCCAGTCGCTGCTCATCGAGGAATCGCACCTGGCGCAGGTCATCGACCCCGCAGGCGGCTCCTTCTACGTGGAGTCCCTCACCGGGGACCTGTACCGCGCCGGGTGGGGTTTCTTCCAGGAGTTGGAGCGGTCCGGTGGTGTCGTGGAGGCCATCGCCCGAGGTGAACTGCGTGCCGCCGTCGACGAGGTGTGGGAACGTCGCCGACAGGACCTGGCCACCCGTTCCGCACCGCTGACCGGGCTGAGCGAGTTCCCGAACCTGGACGAGACGCCGCTGGTGCGCGAGACCGACCCCGGTCGGATCGAACCGTCCGCCGAAGGCTTCCCGGTACGCCGCTACGGGCAGGACTACGAGGCACTGCGCGACCGTTGCGACGTCCAAGAAGCCGAGGCCGGTCACCGCCCCACCGCGTTCCTGGCAACGCTGGGGCCGGTGGCGGTGCACACAGCACGCGCGTCCTTCGCCACCAACCTGCTCGCCGCCGGTGGGATCGCCACCGACTCCCCTGGGCCGCTGGAGGACCCGCGCTCCGCGGCGGAGGCCTTCGCCGCCTCCGGCCACCGGGTCGCGGTCATCTGTTCCTCCGACACGGTGTACGCCGAGCACGCCGAAGCGCTGGCACGCGCCCTGAAGGGAGCGGGTGCCCGTCGAGTCCTGCTCGCCGGGGCGCCGCGCGACGCCTACCGTGAGGCGGGGGTGGACGTGTTCGCCCACAAGGGCTGTGACGCCGTCGCCCTGCTCTCCGACCTGGTGGACGTCCTCATCACCGATCCGCCCGTCAGCACCACCGACGCCCAGGGGGCGAGCTCATGATCCCCGACTTCTCCGACATCGCACCGGAGCCACCGGCCTTCACCGGGCAGGGGCCCCATGGCGGCGCCGACTGGCGGCGGACCCTGGAGGAGACGACCGGCAAGGCCGCCGACGCCCTGGAATGGGAGACCCCCGAGGGAATCGGGGTCAAACCGCTCTACACTCCTGCCGACCGGGCCGGCCTGGACTTCGTCGATGGACTGCCGGGCGTTCCGCCGTACCTGCGCGGGCCCTACCCGACCATGTACGTCAACCAGCCGTGGACCATCCGTCAGTACGCCGGGTTCTCCACCGCACAGGAGTCCAACGCCTTCTACCGGCGCAACCTCGCCGCCGGCCAGAAGGGCCTGTCGGTCGCCTTCGACCTGGCCACCCACCGCGGTTACGACTCCGACCACCCCCGGGTCGCCGGCGACGTCGGAATGGCCGGGGTGGCCATCGACTCCGTCTACGACATGCGGCAACTGTTCGACGGCATCCCGTTGGACAAGATGAGCGTCTCCATGACCATGAACGGTGCGGTGCTGCCGATCCTGGCGCTGTACATCGTCGCCGCCGAGGAACAGGGTGTGCCGCCCGAGAAGCTGTCGGGGACCATCCAGAACGACATCCTCAAGGAGTTCATGGTCCGCAACACCTACATCTACCCGCCGACGCCGTCGATGCGGATCATCTCCGACATCTTCGCCTACAGCTCCCAGCGGATGCCGCGGTTCAACTCCATCTCGATCTCCGGCTACCACATGCAGGAGGCCGGGGCCACGGCCGACCTGGAGCTGGCCTACACGCTCGCCGACGGGGTGGAGTACATCCGTGCCGGTCAGCGCTCCGGTCTGGACGTGGACGCGTTCGCGCCGCGGCTGTCGTTCTTCTGGGCGATCGGCATGAACTTCTTCATGGAGGTCGCCAAGCTGCGCGCCGCCCGTCTGCTGTGGGCGCGTCTGGTCAAGGACCTCGGTGGGACCAAGGACAAGTCGCTGAGCCTGCGCACCCACTCGCAGACCTCAGGCTGGTCGCTCACCGCGCAGGACGTGTTCAACAACGTGGCCCGCACCTGCGTGGAGGCGATGGCCGCGACCCAGGGGCACACCCAGTCGCTGCACACCAACGCCCTGGACGAGGCGTTGGCCCTGCCCACCGACTTCTCCGCGCGCATCGCCCGCAACACCCAACTGCTGCTGCAACAGGAGTCCGGAACCACCCGGGTGGTCGACCCCTGGGGCGGCAGTTACTACGTGGAGAGCCTGACCCACCAGCTCGCGACCAAGGCCTGGGCGCACATCCAGGAGGTCGAGAAGGCCGGCGGTATGGCCGCGGCGATCGACGCCGGGCTGCCCAAGATGCGCATCGAGGAGGCGGCCGCCCGCACCCAGGCGCGTATCGACTCGGGGCGTCAGCCGGTGATCGGCGTCAACAAGTACCGGCCGGACACCCCCGACGAGATCGATGTGCTCAAGGTCGACAACACCCGGGTGCGCGCCGAACAGCTGGAGAAGCTGCGCCGCCTGCGCGAGGAGCGCGACGACGACGAGGTGCGCGCCGCGCTGGACGCGCTGACCGAGGCCGCCGGACGCGAGTCCAAGGCGGACGAGGACCTCACCGACAACCTCCTGGCCGCCGCGGTGAACGCCGCCCGGGCCAAGGCCACCGTGGGGGAGATCTCCGACGCGATGGAGAAGGTCTTCAACCGTCACTCCGGTCAGATCCGTACCATCCAGGGTGTGTACAAGGACGAGGCCGCCGGCAGCGCCGACGCCGCCGGGCTGATGGACCGGGTGACGGCACGCGTCGACGAGTTCGCCGAGGAGGAGGGGCGTCGTCCCCGCATCCTGGTGGCGAAGATGGGCCAGGACGGTCACGACCGCGGTCAGAAGGTCATCGCGACCGCCTTCGCCGACCTCGGCTTCGACGTCGACGTGGGCCCGTTGTTCCAGACCCCGGGAGAGGTCGCCGCCCAGGCCGTGGAGGCCGACGTGCACGTGATCGGGGTGTCCTCCCTCGCCGCGGGGCACCTGACCCTGGTGCCGGCGCTGCGCGAGGAACTGGCGGTGCTCGATCGCTCGGACATCATGATCGTGGTCGGCGGGGTCATCCCCCCGGGTGACTTCGAGGAGCTGCGCGAGGCCGGAGCGTCGGCGATCTTCCCACCGGGCACGGTGATCGCCGAAGCCGCCATCGACCTGCTCGACGAACTCGAACAACGTCTGGGAACGGACCTGGAAGGGGAGTGACCGTGACGGCGCGCAGGAGTCGTTCGGTGGACGTGGACGCCCTGGCCGAGGGGGTCCTGGCCGGACACCGGCCGACCCTGGCCCGGGCGATCACCCTGGTGGAATCGCGCCGTCGTGACCACGCGCGCTCCGCCCAGGAGCTGCTGGTGCGGTTGCTGCCGCACACCGGAAAGGCGCGACGGGTGGGGATCACCGGGGTGCCCGGGGTGGGCAAGTCGACCTTCATCGACGCGCTCGGCAGTCGGCTGACCTCGAACGGGCATCGGGTGGCCGTGCTGGCCGTGGACCCTTCGTCCACCCGGACCGGTGGCAGCATCCTCGGCGACAAGACCCGGATGTCCGAGCTGGCGGTCGACCCGAACGCGTTCATCCGCCCCTCTCCCACGGCCGGAACCCTCGGTGGGGTGGCCCGGGCGACCCGGGAGACCATGCTGCTGATGGAGGCGGCCGGGTTCGACGTGGTCCTGGTCGAGACGGTGGGCGTCGGGCAGTCCGAGGTCACCGTCGCGGCGATGGTGGACTGCTTCCTCTTCCTCACCCTGGCGCGCACCGGTGACCAGCTCCAGGGCATCAAGAAGGGCGTCCTGGAACTGGTGGACGTCGTGGCGGTGAACAAGGCCGACGGGCCGCACGCCGACGACGCCCGCAAGGCCGCCCGCGAGCTCTCCAGGGCCCTGCGGCTGCTCCAGCCCGTCCACCCCGAGTGGCGTCCACCCGTGTTGACCTGTAGTGGCCTGACCGGGGACGGGCTGGACCGGGTGTGGGAGGCCGTGCTCGAACACCGGTCCGTGCTGGAACGCGACGGTACCCTGGCCGAGCGTCGTAGCGCCCAGGGCGTCAGCTGGATGTGGGACCAGGTCCGGGATCGGTTGATGGACACCTTCCTACGCGACCGGGAAGTGTCGGATCTCATTCCGGACATGGAGGCGGGGGTGCGCTCGGGGGAGACCACGCCCACCCTGGCCGCCCGCACCCTGCTGGAGACCTTCACGCAGCGTGATGGTGTTCGGGAGGCGGGAACGGAACGTGACCGGCCTGAAGAGGACACCGAAGCCCTTCGAGGACCAGCCGACAACACCGGTTCCGATGTCGTGAAATAACCCAGTGTCAACGGTCGAAACCCGGACACTGGAACGAGGTTCTCGCCCATGAGGCGAAAATTTCTTGCCCGATGCCATTCCCGTCGCGGCGGTTCGCTTATACCGTGTGTGTCCAACGACCGACCAGATCGCTCGGGCACGAGGGAACCCTCCGCACCGGATCGGCTCTGTGGGAGTGGAGCCGGGCCCGGTGGTCGTACCCGGTCGGGCTGCGTATGGTTAAGCGAGGGACCCCTCACCATCTGAACGTGGGGCCGGGAGGAGTGAACGTGCACAGGCTCGGACTGAGCACGCGGGTCGAAAGCCACAGCGTGATCGTCGCGATCGAGGGAGAGCTCGACATCGCGACCGCCGCAGACCTCCAGGAGCACATCGGGACCACGATCGAGGACCACGGTCCGTGGCTCATCCTGGACCTGTCCGCGCTGGACTTCATGGACTCCAGCGGGCTGAACGTCATCATCAACGCCTACCGGGCCGTTCGTGAGCAGAACGGTTCACTGTCGTTGGCCGCTCTGAACGAACGAGTCACCAAGGTCGTCCGCCTGGTCGGCCTGCACCGTCAGGTACCGGTCCACCAGACCGTCGCCACCGCGATCGCCGCGATGGAGGCCCTGGAGGCCAAACGGCAGGCCGGTTAGCCACCGCTCGAACCCGTCGAGGTCCCGTGGCCGCTCCGACCTCGGGACCACCACGGACTTCAAGCGATCGGTCACACCGCGCCCCGGAACCAGAGGGCTCTGCCTTCGTGGTCGGTCCGGTGTGCCTCCGTGGGTGGGAAGACAGGGTAGGGGCCATGCCCCGTGTCCATGCCCCGCTCCGTCTCCGACGTCCTGATCCGCTTCCAGGGCCGAGCCCAGAACGACCCGCGCCAACCACGGTCGCCGGGCCGGTTCCCGGAGCGCCCCGACCGTCCTCGGTCACGGGTGGGCGTTCCGTGGGCAAGAGTCGGTATTGCCGTTCCGGGATAGATTGTGGAGATGAGCGAGCATGTGCCTCCCCCCACATCCGGTCGTCGACATCCGAGGGTCCTGATCGGACGGATCCAGATTTACGCACAGAACGATCCGCGCGGCTATGCCATCAGGGCCTTTCCGTTCCTCCTTCTCCTGTCTTTGGGCGTTCCTCTTCTTGTGATCGGGGCTTCGGGCGCGGACCGGTCGTTTTTTCCATCGCTCCTGTTGTGCGCTCTGGTGCCGAGCGTGATCATGGGCGTGACCATGATCGCCTTCATGCCATGGTTCGTGCGGTGGACGGTGGGGACTTCCACGATCTCTCCGGACACCGACCCGGACGACCTGTTGGCGGGTAAACGTCAGTTGCGCAAGGGTTGCCTGCACGAACGGGACCAGATCAACCGCGCGGCTCGGATCATCGCCGCCCAGGCCGAGACCAAGATGAATTCACCCAAGGCCCTCACCGTGATCGGGGTCATCGGATTCGTTTTCTTCACGGGATTCGCGGTGTTGACCTATCTCGCCTTGGGGTCCGTCCTCGGCTTCTGGTTCCATGCCCTCTTCGCCGGACTGATGGCCTTCTACGTCCTCTTCTTGGCCCCCTGGGCCAAGCGTTATCGTCAGCGCGCCCGAGACTTCGCCGTTCTCTACGACGCCCACCGGCAGGAAAGCCGGTAGGGCGTCTGGCCCGACGGATGCCGGGCCTTTCGCACCGCCGCCCCCGGGGGGGGGGCTTTCGCCACCCGGGGGCGACCCCGCCTCGGACACACCGGCATGTGTTCGTTCCGAGACGGGAGAACCGATCACGGCGTGGTTCAGCGCACGCCGAGCAGGTGCTCCAGGGCCAGTTGGTCCAGACGCTCGAAGTGGTAACCGCGCCGGCCCACCTCGGCCAGGTCCAGGTCCTCCTTGAGCAGGTCGGCGACGCCCTCACCGGGGGCCAGGGTGGACTCGGACAGTTCCGGTACCCGGGCCTCGGCCAGTGCGGCGGCCACCGCCGGATCGGCGCGGAACGCAGCGGCCTTGTCCTTGAGGATCAGGTAGTTGCGCATGCACGCGGCGGCGGACTCCCACACCCCGGACATGTCCTCGGTCCGGGGCGGCTTGAAGTCGAAGTGCTTGGGACCCGCGTAACCGGCCCGCTCCAACAGGTCGACCAGGAAGAACGACTCCTTCAGGTCGCCCGCGCCGAAGCGCAGGTCCTGGTCGTACTTCACGCCCCGCTGACCGTTCAGATCGATGTGGAACAGCTTGTCCGCCCACAGCGCCTGGGCGACACCGTGCGTGAAGTTGAGTCCGGCCATCTGCTCGTGGCCGACCTCGGGGTTGACCCCCACCATCTCGGAGTGTTCGAGGCTGTTGATGAACGCCAAGGCGTGGCCGACCGTGGGCAGCAGGACGTCACCGCGCGGCTCGTTCGGCTTGGGCTCGATGGCGAAACGCAGGTCGTATCCCTGTTCGCGTACGTACGCGCACAGCAGGTCGAACGCCTCGCGCAGACGGTCGAGGGCGGCGTGGTCGTCCTTGCCGGCCTCGGACTCGGCGCCGTCCATGCCACCCCAGCACACGTAGGTTCGCGCACCGAGGGAGGCGGCCAGGTCGATGTTGCGGATGACCTTGCGCAGCGCGTACCGGCGCACGTCGCGGCTGTTGGAGGTGAAGCCGCCGTCCCGGAACACCGGGTGGGAGAACAGGTTGGTGGTCGCCATCGGCACGGTCAGCCCGGTCTCCTCCAGGGCCGCGGTGAACCGGGTGACGATCGCGTCGCGTTCGGCGGTGGTGCTGCCGCGCGGGATGAGGTCGTCGTCGTGGAAGGTGATGCCGTGCGCGCCGAGTTCGGCCAAGCGGCGGACCGCCTCCACGGGGTCGAGCGGGGGGCGGACGGGGTCACCGAAGGTGTTGACGCCCTGCCATCCCACGGTCCACAGACCGAAGGTGAAGTTGTCCTCTGGGGTGGGCTGGTAATCGGACATGGCTGTGCTCCTGGGGGTCGGTCCGAGGCCGGACGCGATCAGTTTGTCTAGAGTCACAACTAATTGTCAACGGGGCAGTGGAAGGTCTCCCGTTTCCATGGAGTGGATCATCACCGCGGCGCCACCCCGAGCCGCCGCGCTCATCCCCAGATCAGAAGGCTCCACTCGACAACCGCCCGCGGCAGGGGCGAAGGACCGTGCCAACGCGGCCCCTCGACACCGCGGGAGCAACCACGGCGCTAGCGGTACGAAGTAACCGCCCAACACCACCGCGCCCGGGTTGACCACGTTGACCAGCACGGCCACCCCGCGGCCCAGCCATTCGCCCGCCCGCTCCAACGCGCTCAGAGTGGTGGGGTCACCCGCCTCGGCGCGCTCCACCGTCGACGCGACCAGGTCGGCGACGTCGCCCCCCGAGGAATCGGGCAGCGCATCGCGCAGGATCGCCCCCACTCCGGCGAGGGCCTCCAGACAACCCCGCCGACCACAGGAGCACTCCGGGCCGTTCGGCTCCAGCTCCAGGTGCCCGACCTCCCCGGCCCACCCACCGGAGCCACGCACCAGTTCACCGCCGGTCAGCACACCCGCGCCGATGCCGACCTCACCGGTCAGGTACACCAGGTCCGGTATGCCCGCGCACGGACCGAACCGGAACTCGGCCATCGCGCCGAGGTTGGCGTCGTTGTCCACCAACACCGGCACCCCGTCCAGGGAACCCCGGACCAGGTCCCCCAGGGGTACGTCCCGCCACCCCAGGTTCGGCGCCCGGGTCACCACCCCCGACGGCACGTCGATCAGCCCCGGAACGGCGACGCTCACCCCCACCAGGCGGCGCCCCCGCAACGCGGGATCCTCCGCGACCTCCCGCAGCGCCTCGGAGATCCTCCGGGCACATTCTTCGGCCCCTTCGGCCCGCGCGTCCAAGGGGACGTGCCGTTCCACCAGCTCGCGGTTCAACAGGTCCACCGCCACCACCGACAGGTAGTCGACGTTGACCTCCAGTCCCACCGCCGCCACCGACCGGTCGTCCAACGCGAGCAGCACCCCGGGGCGGCCCACCCTGCGCTGCGAGGTCTCCCCGGTCTCCCTGACCAGGCCGCGCTCCATCAGGTCGGTGACCAGGTTGGAGACGGTGGTCTTGTTCAGACCCGTGTTCGCGGCCACGGTCGCCCGAGAACACGGCGCCAGCTCCCGCACGGTCCCCAACACCGACCGCAGATTGGTCTCCCGGACGGTCTGGAAGCTCACCCTCTCCAACAGGACCCCTTAGAAAAACCCATTGCCCGCTCCAGGGGCCGCTGATCGGATCCCCATCATGGTGCCTTCCGACCTCTTCCGCGACCAGCCCACCCTCCATGGACGCGGGGTACGGCTCGTCCTGCTCGGCGCCGAGAACGCCGATGACTTCATCCAGGGGATCATCGACCTCGATCCGCGGGTCCGTCGTCTCACCGGTACCCACCGGACCTTCACCGAGGTCGAACTGCGGGCCTTCGCCGCGAGCCGCCCGGACCACCACGACCGGGCCGACCGGCTCATCTACGCCGACGACACCTGCGTCGGTGACTGCGCCCTGATCGACCTCGACCCGGACAACGCCGAGGTGCACTACCGGATCGCGCTGAACAGCATGGATTTCACCGATCGCGGCTACGGCAAGGCCGCCACGGACGCCGTCCTGGAGTACGCCTTCGAGACCGCCGGGATCCATCGGGTGGCGCTGGAGGTGTTCGACGTCAACACCAACGCCCGGCGTTCCTACGAGAAGTCCGGTTTCGTCCGCGAGGGGGTGTGGCGCGAGCATCTGCGATGGAACGACGCATGGCACGACGCGGTGCTGATGTCGATTCTGAACGAGGAGTACGCGCTACGGTCGGAGCATGCCCGTCCCTGACTTCCTCAAGCGCCTGCGCGAACACGTGGGCCACGATCTGCTGCCCCTGGTCGGGGTGACCGCGGTGGTGCTGGACCAGGAGAAGGTCCTCCTGCACCGACGTTCCGACGACGGTCGCTGGGCCACCCCGGGCGGCATCCTGGAACCGGGCGAACAGCCGGCGCCGGCCGTGGTCCGTGAGGTGTGGGAGGAGACCGGAGTGCACATCGAGGTGGAGCGCCTGGTCACTGTGATCACCCAGGAACCGCACACCTACCCCAACGGCGACCAGGTGCAGTTCCTCGACCTGGCCTTCCGTTGCCGACCCATCGGTGGTGAGGCCCGCGCGGACAACGACGAGAGCCTGGAGGTCGGCTGGTTCGCCCAGGAGGAACTACCTCCCATGGCCGACCGCATTCTGGAACGCATCCACAATGCCCGCCATCCCGAAGGCACGCCCTACTACCTTCGGTGAGCCCCGGCGATCACGGCGCCCGCGGCCCGCCGCGCGGGGGAGCGGCCGGACCGTTCCGGTTTCACAGCAGAACGCGTCCTCTGCGGCTGCGGTCCCGGAGCGCGGCCATCCGCCGGACGTTGCCCGGCCGCCGCGACAGCAAGTGGTACACGAACAACGAGGGATCCCGGTCGACCGACGCCCGGGCGGCCATCTCACCCAGGTTCACCCGCGTGTACAGATTCGATCCACCGGCGAACAGCCGTACCGCCGACGCGCCCTCGGGGACGTGCGCCAGACCGTGGTCGTCCGCCGTGTACTCCCGCGCGCGGGCCAACGACGCGCCCAGCCCAGGGACGAGTTCGGCCCCCAGGATCGCTAGGCGCTGCCAGTAGCCGGTGTGTCCGGAGGTGACGTGCCCGATCTGGTGGGCCACCAGGAACGCCATCGCGTCGGGGTCGCGAGGCCGTCCGGAACCGTCGAGCAGGGCGCCGGGAAGTACCAGGTACCTGCGCAGCCCGTGCCCGGAGGCGTCGGTGCGCGGTGACGCCTCCCCGCGCCGCACGTACGCCTCTGGGGTCTTGGGCAACCCCATCTCCCGGCTGAGGGACACCACCACGCGGTACACCTCGGGGAACTGGGTGGGGGAGACACGCACCGATTCCGCGCGTTCGCGGGCGTACCTCAGTCCGCTCACCCACCAGCACACCAACGGCACCGCACCCAAGGCCGTAACGGCCCAAGGGAGCGACCAGAGCGACCACACCAGATGGAACAGGGCGCTCATGGCCGCCACCGACACCACCGTGCACAGGGCGAACAGCGGTCGCTCCCAGGGATGCCGGGGGGACAGCACCACGTGGTCTTCGGAATCCTCGGTGCACAATTCGGGCGCATGGCCGTTGAGGAAGGTCGGCCGCGGCGTGTGGTGATTCCTGGACGTGGTGGCGCGGCCGGTGACCGCGTGGACCGAGCAGGCCGGGGTGGGTGCTCCGGGCGGCGTGGCGTGTTGCATGCTGCTCCCCTCGAGCCGCCGAAGACACGGGGTCACTGTTCCCGGAGCCGCCGGCGGCATGGGATTACTACTCTCTGTACTCGAATATTACGTTCCGCTTCCCTGGGCGTGGTGTGTCGCTGACGGCGTGTTCCCGCGCGGGTGTTCAAGGCGCTCGTCAGTGGTGCTCATACAGGCGCAGTTCGTCGGCGAGGACGTCCAGGAAACGGTCGACCTGGGCGGGGTCGTAGCCCGGCCTGGCCCGAGTGGTGGCGAACTGGGCCCGTTCCACCTCACTCGCGGTGAGGGTGGCTCGGTCCTGACGGCCCTGGAGCAGCACACCCAGCGTGTACTCGGCGCGGTCCAGGAAATCGTCGACCTCCTGCTCGTTGTATCCCGTGGTCAGCCGGGTGGTGGCGAAGCGCTGGTTGCGAATGTCGTCCGGGGTCATCCGGGGGCCGGACGGCACCGGCCGACCGGTCGGGGGCTGGGGGGCGGGTGGTCCTCCGGCGCGGGGATCGTCCGCCACGGGACGCCCGGGCGCCACGGTGGGGGATCGTCTCGGATCACCTCGGGTCGGATGCGGTGGCAGCGGCGGGGGCGCCTGCTGGCCCAACCCACGTCCGGCGAGGTCGGCGATCACGGTGTCGAGGAAGTCGTCCACCTCGTCCTCGCGGTACCCGGGACTCATCCGGGTGGTGCGGAAGCGAGAGTTGCGGATCTCCTCGGCCGTGATCAGAGGCCCCTTGCGCGGTCCGCCCTCCAAGGCGATCAGGGTCGCCTCGATCCGGTCGAGGAGCGCGTCGACGTCCTCCTCGTTGTAGCCCGGGCGCAGGCGCACCGTGTGGAACTTCTTGTCGCGGATGTCCGCCGGTGTCAGAGGCATGGTCCCCATTGTGCAGTTCATACGGGTCGAAGGGGCCGAAACAGGAGCCCATGGGTGGTCAGGTGCCGTCTTGTCGGCCATCCTGTCGACCTTCGAGTCGGTCGGCGAGCAGATCAAGGTAGTCCAGCACCTGTTGGTGGTCCAAGCCCCGCAACACCACGTCGAACTCGGGAGAGCGCAACCGTTCGGCCGAGATCGTGGCCGAGGCGGGTGAGGCGAGGGCGCGTAGACCCTGTTCGATGACGTCGGCGACCTGGGCGCGGTGGAACCCGCGCAGGACGAGGTCGAACTCGGGTTCGGGGAGGGCCGGAGCCGGGGGATTCATGGACCGCATTATGCCGAGGTGGGGTGGCCCGCGCCATGCCGGATGGTGTTTCTGGCCGAGTGTGGACGTAGGTCCCGTTCCGTGCGGAAGGTCGGGTAACGACATGATCGGGTGGCCGACGGAGTGACGCGCGCCACCGAAAAGGCGGTGAACCACCGGTGCTCGCGGCGGGCCCTTCTGTGAAGGACGCTCGTGCCGGCGAACGGTTCACACGATCATCAAAGAATCACTGAATTCGCCGATGTCTGTCACGAATGGTGATTGTCGATCGCCATCGTTTCCTTTCTGAAACCCGGTTTCGCGACCGCCTGTCCGTTGCTTGTGTATTGTTCACATCAAGCAGGCGAACGCGAAGAAATCGGCTTTTCCGGCCCTGGCCTTCGCGGGTCGTAGCCGATCCCGTGCTTCGTTGCGCCAGGTCAAGGGCTTCTGTGTGCCCTGGCCGATCCCCCATCCGACCCTGGTCGAAGCTTCTGTGAGGTCCCCCGCGCGTTGTGGGTTTCGCGGTGGAAATCCCGACCAGACCGGGCCCGATTCCTCTCGGGCCAGGACGATCCGAAAAGGATTGATCTTGAAGAACGCTCGCTTCAGCGCTCGACGTGTGCTTCAGGGCGGTGCGGCCTTCGCCGCTCTCGGCGCTCTCGGTATCGCCACCGCGATGCCGGCCCACGCGGACACCTACGGTTGGGGATACGCCTCCGCCGTCGGCGGTGACGGAGTCTCGGAAACGTACGTCACCCAGGACCAGACGGTCTCCAACTCCTTCTCCAGCGGTATCGGCGGCTGGCTGACCGTCGACGGCACGACCACCGCCACGGTCAACGCCGAGGGTGCCACCGCCACCACGGTCGTCGACTCGGCTCGCGTCCTCATCACCCTCGACGACCTCGAGGACATCCTCGACCCCGAGGCGGATGACGAGGAGGAGGCGGAAGAGGAGATCGAGGAGGACGACGGCGAGACCGACGGGACCGGTGAGACGGACGGGACCGACGAGACGGACGGGATCGAGGACACCAAGGACGAGGACGGTTCTTCGCAGGACCCGGGGGACCTGCCTTCGGAGGGCACCGACCCCGATGACGAAGCCGAGGTCTCCATCCCGGACAACGGCCCCGAGCCGTCGCCGACCCCCGAGCCCTCGCCGACCCCCGAGGCCGACGCGGATGGCGCCGCAGGCACGGTGGACACGACCGTCGACGACGCGGTCGACGAGGTCATCGAGCTGAACGAGGAGAACTCCGAGCTCGTCGATGGTGGTGACACCGTCTTCATCGAGGCCACCGTCACCGGTGCCACGGTGAGCACCTCCCAGAGCTGGGACGGAAAGGTATCCCACCACGCGTTCGAGGGGAACCTGTCCGTGCCGGACGAGGTCGCCACCCTCGCCAACGGTGAGGAGGTCGTGATCGACCTCGTCCCGGTCGTCGATCAGGGTGTCGCCCAGACCGAGGACGCCGGTTTCCTCTGGAACGACGCGTACACCAACCTCTACCTGGCCTTCTCCGTCGATGGTGAGATCGTGAACGGCTACCCGCTCGCCGAGAGCGCCGCGGGTATCACCACCGGTGCGACCGGCGGTGACGGTGACACCGGTGGTGGTGACAAGGGTGATGAGGGCGACGACAGGACCCCGCCGAGGGAGCGCGACAAGGACACGCTGCCGGCTTCGGACGTCAAGGACGTCAAGGACGCCGAGCCGCTGGCCACGACCGGTTCCCCGCTCCTCGGACTGGTCGCCGCGGGTGCCGCGGTAGCCGCCGGTGGTGGCGCCGCCGCCTTCCTCGCGCGCCGCAAGAAGAACGACACCGAGGTGGACGAGACCGCGACCACCGAGAGCTGACCTTTCGCCGCTCGACCATCACGTCGATCGGGATCGAGCGGAGAGGTTCGCCTGGAGCGTCCCTCGTGGACGTGAGGAGGCCCCGGGGCACGCCGTGCCCCGGGGCCTCCTCCGCGTTTCGGCGCGCTAGTCGCGCATGAGGTAGGTGACCAGACCCGTGGCTATGGCGTCGGCGGCGTTCTCCTGCCAGGCGGGGTCGCTCAGGAGCTCCGCGTCCTCGGGGTTGCGCATGTTCCCGGTCTCCAGGAACACCTTCGGCACGGTGGACAGGTTCAGTCCGCCCAGGTCGGTGCGTTCGTCCAGACCCTCATCGGCGAGGTAGTCCGCGTAGGGGATGTCGCTGCCCTCCAGGTATTCGCGGCGGAGGTCTTCAGCGAGCAGGGCGGAGGGTTCCACGATGTCCTCGGTCAACCCGGCCACCTCCCCGGGGGTGATGACGTGGAAGCCGCGACCGGACTCCGGGCCGCCGTCCGCGTGGATGGACACCACGGCGTCGGCCTCCACCTCGTTGCCGATCTCGGCCCGCCTGTCGATGCAGGGGCCGACGCTTTCGTCGTCCTCGCGGGTGAGGACCACCTCGACCCCGTCGGCCTCCAACCGATCCTGGACCAGAAGCGACAGGTTCCAGTTGAACTCGTGTTCGGCGTAACCGTCCGCGGTCTCCGCCCCCACCGTGTCGCAGGCCTTCTCGCCGTTACCGACCTCCACCTGGCTGTTGATCTCGCTCGGGGCCCGGGCGTTGCCACCGTTGTGCCCGGGATCGATCACCACCACCCGATCACCCAGTGGGCCATCGTTGTGGGCCGCGTCGTCGCGGCCCTCCCCGGACCCGTCGTCGGCGCCATCGTCGCCGTTCTCCCCGTTCGAGTCCTCGGGGCCCGGCAGTGGTGGGGCGGCCGTGGGATCACCGCCCGGCGCACCGTCGGCGGGTGCTGAACAGGCCGCGGTCAACAGCACCGCGAGTGAGAGCAGGGCCAGGGCACGTACACGGCCCGGGCGCTCTGTTGGTGCGGAGTCGAGCATGTCCACAACCTAGCGGGTCGACGAGACCTGGCCGTACCCCCGCAAAGGGTGACGAACGTTCCATGTCGAAGGTCCGAAACCGGACAAGGTTCAGGATGTCGTCACGCGAAAAGTAGCGGAGTTCTACCGACCCCTTCCTTCCTTTTCGAAGTGCCGATGACGCGATCGTACTGCGAAGGTTTACCGATCGAGTAAAACTTAACCCATCTCCTCGGTGGCGATCACGCAGTGCAATGTAATGGTTATCGTAATTTGTTCGTGATCATTTTATTCGTGATTTGATCTTTGTCGGTGAGTAGTCTCCCGAAAGAGAACCGGGGAGTAACACGAAGGTTCACCGGCCACCTGTCCCTCTTTGGCTCCAGGTCGAACCCTTCCGGTTCTCGCAGGTAGAGGGCTTCTGAACGCCCTCGCCCTCCCCCGACCGATCCTGGCTCGCGACTCCGTGTCCCGAGGCCTTCCCACCCGCCTTCCGGTGGTGAAACGCGTGGCCAGGCCGATCCGAACCCGGATCGGAAGAATCCGAATGAGGATTGTCTTGCGTAGAACCCATAGCATCACCGCGCGTCGTTTCCTGCGGGGAAGTGCCGCCTTCATCGGTTTCGGCGCCCTGAGTCTGGCCGCCGCCATGCCCGCCCAGGCCGACACCGTTCTGTACGGTTCCGGTACCGCATCGGTCTATGGCGAGGAGACCTACCTGGAAGGCACTCAGCGGGGTCAGGAGGGTTCGGCCGCGGACAACCACTCCTTCCAGGCCGAGAGCTTCCTGACCATCGACGCCGACACCGAGGTCCGGGTGGACGCCGTCGGTACGCACACCAGCGTCGCGGTCAACAGCGCCCACGCCCGGCTGACGCTGGATGACGTCCTGGACATCATGAGTGAGTCGGACACCGAGCTGCTGGCCTCCGAAGGCGACGTGACCACCTTCTCCGAGGACGACACGGTCGAGACCTTCGACGAGCAAGACCTCCTCATCGACGTCGAGTTCAACGACGCCACCATCTCCGTCACCAAGAACTGGGACGGCACCTACACCACCGACTTCTCCCCGGGCACCGTCCAGGAGAACGTCAACGAGCTGGGCATCGACATCACCGTCCTCAGCGAGGAGGGGGAGGATGAGTTCGACGACCGGTACGCGGAGGACGTCGTCTGGGACGGTGCCTTCAACATCCTCTACGCCGAGTTCGACGCCGGTCTCCTGGGCGGGATCGACTTCTACCTGGCGGAGGCCGTCGCGGCCACCACCGACGGAGACCTCGGTGGCGACGACGATGAAGACGACAACGGCGGCGGTGACGACAACGGCGGCGGTGATGGTGACGGTGACGATGACGGTGATGGTGACGGTGACGAAGGCGGCGAGGACGGCAGCGACGACGAAGGGGACGGCGGCGCCGGCGACGGCGAGGACGACGGCAAGGAGCACCCCGGGGACGGTGACAAGGGCGGCGACGAGCAGGGCAAGGACGAAGACCTGGCCCGCACCGGCGCGCCCATCGCGGTCCTGATCGGCGCCGGCGTCGCCCTCGCCACCGGTGGTGGCGCCGCCGCCTACCTGGCCCGTCGTCGGAGGAAGAACGGTGACACGGCCGAGGAGACCGAGGAGGGCTGAGTGAGGAACGTCGCCCCGACCGGTCGCGCCGACTGATGGTGGGACGACCCTGAGGACCCCGGGAACCACGTGGTTCCCGGGGCCCTCCCTTGCGCTCGAAGGCCCACTGGTCCCGGCTCGTGATCGCCCCGCGCTCCACCGACGGTCACCCCGATGTCATGGCATCGTCGTCGCCGGAACGGTTTCCGTTTCGTGATCCAGGGGTTAGGCTCGCGGTGTGGACCGCCATGCGCACAGGTGTTCCACCCGACCCGCTTCCACCCGATCACCCACCCAGACCGGCGAGACCCTCTTCGAACTTTCGCGAAACACCGCGCCCGGCCATCGGATCGGAACGTGCCCCCGGTTCCGGTGCACCGTTACCGGGGCGGCACCGACCCTCGGGTCGGGCATCCCCCGATACAACAGGAGTGTTGTGGTGACTCCCGCCGTACCATCCGCTCGCCGCCTGATCGCCGGCGGAACGCTGTTCGTGGCGCTGGGCGCGCTCGGTGTGGCCTCGGCGGGCCCGGCCGCCGCGAGTCCGCTGGTCTGGGCCAGCTCACAGGCCTGGGTGGCCGACGGTGATCTGGTCACCGGGTACTCCACGGCGATCAGTTTCGGTGGGGAACGCCAGGACGAGTCGACGGCGGATCCCCTCCTCGGGCCGTTGGCCGGGTTCGCCCGGGTCCAGGGTGAGAGTCGGACCGTGGTGGCGGACGGGACCGGCGCGAGCTCACAGGCGAGTGTGGATCAGGCCCGGGTCCGACTCGGGGTGGAGGATCTGGTCGACCTCGGCATGATCGACCTGCCCGACGGTGTGGAGGAGCCTTCGCCGAGCCCCTCGGAGGGGCCCGAGAGCGAGCCCCCGGACCCGGGGGACGACCCGGCGGACAACGAGAACGACGGCTCGCGGACGCCACCCGAACGGGATCGGCAGCTGGCCGACGAACCCACCCCGGACACACCCTTCGAGGAACCTTCTTCCTCTCCCGGTGAGTCCCCGCCCCCGGAGGACGTGGTGATCCTCGACGAGGGCGAAGCCGAGAACGTCTCCACCGACGGCAACTCGATCGAGTTCACCCTTGAGGACGTGCGGTCCACCGCCGCCGCGGACTACGACGGCCGGACCGAGGCCACCCTGGAGTACGGGGAGTTGACCGCCTTCGGTGTGCCGATCCCCGACTTCGAGGGCGAGTACACCGCCGAGGACACCTTGGAGGTCCTCGACGCCGATGGTGGGACCGCCGAGGAAGTTCCCGTCAGCGTCCGCTTCATCGAGCATGAGAGCGGTTTCGCGGACGACCAAGAGGGGTGGCGAGGCGAAGGTGTCCGTTCCGCCCTGACCGTGTGGGTCCAGGTGGGCGACCCCCCCGCGGAGAATGGGTTCGCGGTCGACTTCGCGGACGCGTGGGCGATCGGTTCCACCCACACGACCGAGACGGAGAACGGTGACGAGGGCGGCGAACGCGCGGAGCGCGGCGAGCGGGGAGAGGAGCCCGGCGAGGAGGCGGCGGCTCCGAGCCGCCGGCTCGCGACGACCGGAAGCTCGATCGCCGCGCTGATCACCGCAGCGGTGGTCGCGGTGGGCGGTGGCGCGACCGCGACCTTCCTGGCCCGCAAGCGCACCACGGCGATGGACGATCGCATCGAGGACTGATTCGGCCGGTGTTCCGGTCGAACTCGTGGGACCCGTTCCGGACAGCGTGAGCGAGGATGAAGGTCCCGGTCTTCCCCGGTCCGGTTCGGCTCGCGAGGCCCGCCGGCGGGCCTCACGAGCGCATGAGAGTGGGCGGATCACCCTGTCCAGGTGACCCGCCCAGGCACTTCTTGTCCTCAGTGGCCGGAGCCCGTCCGGCCGCTCCCCCCGGAATCGGCACAGACCGGGGAGATCACTCCGTACGCTGGCTCGGGATACCGGCCAACAGAGCGCGGACCTCGGTTTCGCGGTAGCGGCGGTGGCCACCCAGGGTGCGGATCGAGGTCAGCTTGCCCGCCTTGGCCCAGCGTGTCACGGTCTTGGGGTCCACGCGGAACATGGTGGCAACCTCGGCGGGGGTCAACAGGGGTTCCGCCTCGGGCGTGCGAGTTGACATGTGTACGGCCTCTCCTCCTGGATCTGTGTGCCGATCCTTGAGCCTTTTTCCTGGCACTTGGCCCGGATGTCCAGTATGTCGTCTAAGTCCATACTGGCATCACCCGAGGTGATTGCGCGACCACTCCAAGCAACTTTGCACGTGGGAGGCCTTCGAAAGCCGCCCGTGATCGCGTCACGCTAAGTGATTCTAGCGACACGTTTAGTGGCATGTGGCGTATTCGGTCAAAACTTCGTTCTCAGGCCTCGTTTTTCTCGATCCGGAGTGCCCGAAGTGCTAGGGCAGACCTGACCGAAACCCGGATGCCGAGCTCGGGGGAGAGGGCGAAGCCCTTGATCGGTCGCCTTCTGGAAGGAGATGGGCGGTTTCGCGCCTCGAGTGCTCGTCCGCTTCGGCCAATGGATCTGGTCACGCGGATTCGCGGTGTGGCAAGGGTTCTCGATTACTCAGAGTGCACTCGGTGACCGACTCACTACAGTCTACGTCGATCCCTATCGGGCGTTATGCCCAGTTTCACTACCCTTGATGTCGTGGGCGAATGGAACCCGGTTCCACAACGCCGTCACGTGCGGAAAGAGGCCCGGTCCGGAGCGAGAAACCTGGTGTACCAGGTTGTTCGTCGGCGTGGCGTTCCATCTTTTCCGGCCCGGGATGACGACAAACCGCCATGGGTGTCCACGAAACCCTGATGGATCCATGACCCTCAGTTGGCGTGCTCCAGTGCGCGCACAGACTTCCAACGTCGGGTGATGCGTTGGCGCAGTTCCACCACGCGGCCCCCGTCGCCCTTGGACAGGGCCTCGATCGCGTCGGAGATCTCCGCCACCGAGTGATCCTCGCTCAGGTGGTCGTCGCTGAGCAGATGTGGCAGCCCCCCGTAGTCCAGTTCCAGCAGGGAGCCGGGATGGGCGACCGACTCCAACCAGTCCACGAGTCGTTCGGTCGACCCCGAGACCGCGTGTTCCCCGATGTTCTCCCGCAGCACCGTCATCGTGTGCTCCAGCCGCCGCCGGGCCTGGGCCGTGTGCGTCAGGTACAGCAACGTCCTGGTGGTGTCGGCCGACAACACCAGGCAGCGCTCCCGATGCTCGAAGGGCACGAACCACGGCACCGGTATCGTCCACGTGCTCGACAGGATGAACGGCCTGGTCCGCGCCCCCGACTCGCGCCACTGTCGGTACCCGGTCTCCACCCGTGCCGCCTCCTGCCTGGGCACGAAGGCCTCGACGAGGGGCCCGGGCATGTCCGTGGCGAATTCGTCGAAGGAACGCCAGCAACGCAAGCGGGTCTGCCAGGGGCACACGTACAACCGCTCGTCCACCCGGCGCAGGTAGGCGTCCCCACTCTCCTGGGCGGGAGCGACGACCGGAGGAGTACCGATAGTCCGCCCCAGGTTCTCCGCCTGTTCGGCGGCCAGAGCGTTGATCCGCTTCGGCCTGTCCTCGGACGAGGCGTATTCCTCCCAGTACCGTCGGTCACGCGGGGGGAAGGACGTGATCGGTTGGTAGACACGTAGGTACGCGGTGTAGGGCAGCACGATCGCATCGTGGCACAGATCGTTGCCTCTGACACTCACCGTGAGAAACGCCTGGCGGGACGGGCTTTCGTGCGTACACCACACCCGTCACCCCCGGGTGGCGTAGGCACGGCGCGGTCCGACCAGGTACGGTTGTGTGTGTACGTAAGCTGGCGCCGGTCGTCAGTCGCGTTTGACGGCCATCAGCCTGGTACTGCGGGTTAGTAAGTGATCTGGGGTTCGTCGGAACCCAATCGTTGAGGGGGTCGAGCCAATGGGGCGCGGCCGAGCCAAGGCCAAGCAGCAGAAGGTCGCCCGGAAGCTCAAGTACAGCACCGGCGGGACCGACCTTGATCGGCTGCGGTCGGAGCTGGGTGTCGCTGAGGACGAGGGGTCTCCCTCCGGACCGTCGGGTCCGGACGATCCCTACGCTGAGCCTCACGATGACCTGGTCGACCGTTACGCGGATCTTGCCGATAAGTACTCGGACTCCGACAAGTAGTCACACGTCGCCGAGACTTTCAGGTCGCTCGGAATCAATCGCTGACCTGTAGCGGCCACGGCTTCCCACCGGGAGCCGTCGCGGACAGGTGGATATAGCCGGTGCGAACCACGCAGGTGGTTCGCACCGGCTATATTCGCGTCCGTTTTTCTCACGTCCGCCGGTACTCGCCCTTCAGGGTCGCGAGGCCGGCACCGTTCTTCACGGTGCCCAGACGCCAGGCCGGGACATCCCGTTCGGCGAGCACCCGGAGCGCGCGTTCGGCGTCCGCCTCCGCCACGATCGCCACCATGCCCACACCCATGTTGAACGTGGCCTCCATGTCCTGGCGGGAGACACCGCCCTTGTCGGCCAGGTAATCGAAGACCGGGAGCGGCGCCCAGGTGGAACGGTCCAGTTCGGCCTCCATACCCTCGGGCAGGGACCGGGACAGGTTGGCCGCCAGACCACCGCCGGTGATGTGCGAGTAGGCGTGCACCTCCACCGCCTCGGTCAGCGCCACGCAGTCCTTGGCGTAGACCCGGGTCGGGGTGAGCAGGACCTCACCCAGCACCCCGCCCAGCTCCGGGACCTCGGCGCGCAGGTCCAGTCCGGCGGAGTCCACGATGTGACGCACCAGCGAATAGCCGTTGGAGTGCGGACCGGACGAACCCATCGCGATCACGACGTCGCCTTCGCGGACCCGGTCCGGGCCCAGGATGGCGTCGCCCTCGACCACGCCGGTGCCGGCGCCGGCCAGGTCGTACTCGTTGGCCTCCATCGCCCCCGGGTGTTCGGCGGTCTCCCCGCCGATCAGTGCGCAGCCCGCCTGGTGACACCCCTCGGCGATCCCGCCGACGATCTCCGCGATGCGCTCCGGCACCACCGCGCCGGTGGCGATGTAGTCGGTCATGAAGAGCGGTTCGGCCCCGCTGACCACCAGGTCGTCGACGACCATCGCGACCAGGTCGATGCCGATGGTGTCGTGCTTGTCCAGCTGCTGGGCGAGCATCACCTTGGTGCCCACGCCGTCGGTGGACGTGGCCAGGACCGGGTCCTTGTACTTGGCCGTGTCCAAGCGGAACAGGCCCGCGAAACCGCTGGCGTCGGTGACCTGCTCGGGTCGGCGCGTACGCGCGACGTGACGCTTCATCAGGTCGACGGCGCGCTCACCGGCGGCGATGTCGACACCCGCCGCCGCGTACGCGCCCGTCGTCCCTGTGCTGTCGGCTGCCACGCGAGTTCTCCTCGTGTATTCGGATGAT
The DNA here is from genome assembly GCF_001570765.1 of Nocardiopsis listeri NBRC 13360. Taxonomy (GTDB): domain Bacteria; phylum Actinomycetota; class Actinomycetes; order Streptosporangiales; family Streptosporangiaceae; genus Nocardiopsis; species Nocardiopsis listeri. The sequence goes on from NZ_BCSH01000014.1 coordinate 26,065, forward strand.
CTGTTCGGTTCGTTCCGCCGCCCTTGTCGAGGGCACGCCGAAGGATCCGGTCGGACGGATGGGCGCGCGGTGGGCGCGAGGGCCCACCGCACGTGGCTACTTCTGGTTCGATGCCAGCGTGGAGCCCTCGGGGGTGCCGCAGGCCTTCTCCAACAGGTACTTGCCCTGGGAGTCGGCGTCGACCTGGAGTGGATACACCCCGTCGAAGCACGCGCGGCACAGTCGGTCCTTGGGCTGTTCGGACGCGACGATCAGTTCGTCCAGGTCCACGTAGGCCAACGAGTCCGCGTTGACGGACTCGGCGATCTCCTCCACCGAGAGGTTCGCGGCGATGAGCTCGGCGCGGGTGGCGAAGTCGATGCCGTAGTAGCACGGCCACAGGACCGGTGGACTGGAGATGCGCACGTGCACCTCGGCGGCCCCCGCGTCGCGCAACATCCGTACCAGGGCACGCTGGGTGTTGCCGCGCACGATCGAGTCGTCCACGACCACCAGACGACGGCCCTCGATGACCTCGCGCAACGGGTTGAGCTTGAGCCGGATGCCCAACTGGCGCAGGGTCTGGCTGGGCTGGATGAAGGTGCGTCCCACGTAGGAGTTCTTCACCAGGCCCTGGGCGAAGGGGATACCGCTGGCCTCGGCGTAACCGACGGCCGCCGGGGTTCCGGATTCGGGGACCGGGATCACCAGGTCGGCGTCCACCGGGTGCTCCCTGGCCAGCCGACGACCGACCTCCACCCGGGTGGAGTTGACGTTGCGCCCGGTGATGCTGGTGTCGGGGCGGGCCAGGTAGACGTACTCGAAGAGGCAGCCCTTGCGTTGGACCGGGGCGAACCGGCGGGAACGGACCCCTTCGCCGTTGATGATCAGGAGTTCGCCGGGGTCGATCTCCCGAACGAACTCGGCGCCGACGATGTCCAGCGCGGCGGTCTCACTGGCCACGACCCAGCCGCCCGCACCGGAGGTCTCGCCCAGACGACCCAGTACGAACGGACGGATGCCCTGGGGGTCGCGCGCGGCGTACAAGGTGTTCTCGTCCATGAACACCAGGGAGTAGGCGCCTTTGACCTGGGGGAGTAGGTCCATGGCCGCGTCGTCCGGAGACTGGCCGTCCTTGGCACGGGCCGCCAACAGGCTGGTGAGGATCTCGGTGTCCGTGGTGGCGCCACGACGTTGGTCGGGCAGCATCGCCGCCAGCTCCGCCGTGTTGATCAGATTGCCGTTGTGCCCGAGGGCCAGACCTCCCTCGCGTGCCGTGTAGAACGTCGGCTGCGCGTTCTCCCACACCGGCGATCCGGTGGTGGAGTACCGGCAATGACCGATCGCGAGGTGGCCTCTGAGCGAGTCGAGCGTCGCCTCGTTGAAGACCTGGGAGACCAGTCCCATGTCCTTGTAGACGACGATCCGCTCTCCATCGCTGGTCGCGATGCCCGCGGATTCCTGGCCACGGTGTTGGAGCGCGTAGAGACCGAAGTAGGTGAGCTTGCTGACTTCTTCGCCGGGTGCCCAGACCCCGAAAACGCCGCAGGCGTCCTGCGGGCCGCGTTCGAGCGGATCGAGGTCCATGGAGAGCCGGCCGTCGGAGTACGACACACGCACAGCTTAACGGTTGGCGGACCGTGACCGATCAACCGGGGTCGAACGTCCCTATTCGTCCGGCCACAGGGGCAGGTGTTCGGACAGGTCGGAACGTACTCCGCTAGCGCGCACATCGTGACCGTTGACCGCGCCCTCCCAATCGGCCCGGCCCAGGGCCAACCGCAGCCAGGTGAGGGGATCGGTCTCGACCACGCCGGGCGGGGTGCCACGGGTGTGCCTGGGGCCCTCGATCACCTGCACGGCCCCGTAGGGCGGCACCCGCACCTCCAGGCTATGCCCCGGGGCCCGGTCGGCCAACACCGCCAGGCTGCACCGTACGGCGGCCTTGAGCAGCGCCCTCGGCGGTTCCACGAGTCGTAGGGCCAAACGCGCGGACGTGGCCACGGCCTCCTCGTCCGAACCGGGGAAGGCGGGTTCGCCCAGGACGGCGAGCTGTTCGTCCAAGGCGACGCGCAGGCGTCGCACGGAACTCGGGGTGAGCGCGGAAGGCATGCCCGAAGCCTACGGGGGTAAGGACCGATATTCGGGTCACCCGCTCATCGCTCCGGTGAACAAGGGGGGCACTTGTCATGTCGAGGGGCCGCCTCCAAGGTGGACGTCGAAGGAGAAGGGGGAGGGATGTGGTCCCATCTCCACATTCCCGGGTGATTCCTGTCTCAATGCGCAGCTGGCCGGCGGGAGCCCGAACGCGGTAGCGTCCCGGTGCGTCCCGGTGTCGTTGAGATTGGGAGGATTGCGAAGGAACCCATGCCCCATTGGTGTTCCTCGCACCGACACAGGCAGATGAACGAGGGGTGACCCGAACCGGACCCGCCTCCCCCATATAGGGTCCAGCCCGGACGAGTCCCACGCTGTCGCGCTGAAGCAGCTGATCAGCGCCCTTAACATCCACCAAGGAAGACCACCGCACCATCGGGAGAACGACGTGCGCCTGCGCTTGCGCCCGCGTGATGACAGTTACTACGAGATGTTCACCGACTCGGCGAACAACCTGGTCATCGGGGCCCGCCTGCTGGTGGAACTGATGAGCGACGGGGCCGACCGGGAAGCCATCACCGAGAAGATGCGTGCCTGTGAGCACGCCGGCGATGACGCCACCCACGCCATCATGCGACGGCTCAACAAGAGCTCGGCACCTCCGCTCCACCGCGAGGACATCTACCGACTCGCCTCCAACCTCGATGACGTCATGGACTCGATGGAGGCCGCCGTCGACCTCATCGGGCTCTACGGCCTCGAACGCCTCCCCAAGGGCATCATCGACCAGATCGAGGTGCTCGAACGGGCCGCCGAACTCACCGCCGAGGCGATGCCGCGGCTGCGGACGATGAAGGACCTGACCCGCTACTGGATCGAGATCAACCAGCTCGAGAACCAGGCCGACCGGATCTACCGCAAACTCCTCGCCAAGCTCTTCAGCGGTGAGTACGACGCCCTCACCGTGCTCAAGCTCAAGGACGTGATCGAGGAGTTGGAGACCGCCGCCGACGCCTTCGAACACGTCGCCAACACCGTGGAGACCATCGTCGTCAAGAACGGCTGACCCCGCCTGCCCACGCTCTCGCGGAGCGTGCTCGCCCCACCGCTCCGCCCGCTCCTCACACCGTGTACGCCTCGAGGGTGATGGCCAGCGCCAACCGGGCGCGGGGGCTGTCCAGGGCCAACGAGGCGACCCCCGCCATCCTGCGCATCCGGTGCCGGATCGTGTTCGGGTGCACCCCGAGTTCCCGGGCGGCCTCGTTCGGATCGCCCATGGCGCCCAACCAGGCGCGCAACGTCTCCGTGTACCGGGTGCCGTGCTCGGTGTCGTGCGCGACGAGGTCGGCGACCGGACCGTCGGCGGGCCGGCGCCCGGACAACGACGCCATGCGCAGCCGGTGCACCAACACCTCGTCCCAGGACTCGTCGTAGGCCGGCACCGGGCGATCCGCACCGATGGCTCGGGAGGCGTGCAGCGCGAGGCTCTCGTCGGCCTCACGGCGGCTGGAGGGCAACCTCGCCAGATCCGCCGGGCCACCGATGCCGGCGTTCACCGTCACGTGCGCGGGCAACCCCCGCGTGGTCGCGGTCAACCACTCGCGGGCGGCCGCCGGATCGGGTCCGCACGGCAACACGGTGTACACGGTGCTGCCGAACACCGTGCTTCGGCCGGGACGTGACCAGCCGAACCCGGTGGTGGCCCGCTCGAACGTCATCAAGGTGGCGGAGTGACGCTCGTCGGGGGTGTGCGCCTGCAACGCCACCACCCGGTGCGCCGTCGCGGCCAGGCCCAGCCTTCCCGCCGCCTCCGTGGGGTCCATGGCACCTTCCAACAGGCGGCTCACCAGGTCGGACTCCACCTGCCGTTCCAGGTCCGCGCTCACCCTGGTGCGCAGCATGTGCAGGGCCACGGTCCGGGCCCCCTCGGCCAGCAGGGTGGAGCGTTCCTCCCCCAGCGGCCGGTCGCACACGACCCACAAGGAGCCGAGGAACTCGCGACCCACGCGAACGGCCACCGTGGTCCGTCCACCCAGGCCCAGGTCCGGTTCCGGGGGCAGGTGGAGCGGCTCGGAGGAGGACGCCAGGTGCGCGGTCACCCCCGTGCGTTCCATGTGGCGTTGGAGCTCGTCCGGCACCCGCCGCCCCAGGATGGTGTCCAAGCGGGCCCGGTCCGCGTCCGTCTGCCGCTGTGAGTAGGCCAGGAGGCGATAACGCGGGTCCTCGATGGTCACCGGTCCGTCCACCCGTTCCGAGATGGTGTCCGCGAGCGCGGGCAGGTCCGCCGGTCCGCGCCCCGCCTCGGTCTCGCCGCCCTCCAACACCAACCCGTAGACCACACCGGCCACCTGTCCCCAGGACACCGACGAGTCCACGACCAACAGGGCCACGCCCCGTTCGCGGGCGTTCGCGGCGGCCTCGGCCTTCCGGTGGTCCTCGATGGACTCCGAGGGGCGCACCAGCACCGCCACGGCACCGGCGCGTTCGGCCAGCTCCACCGCGAGCGAGGAATCGTCCACGCCCACCGCCAGGAGGATGTCCCCCTCCTCTCGGCCGGGCGAACCGGAGTCGTGCAGGGCCACCCCGCGTAGAACCGTGCCCGGGGTGGGGCGCGATCCGACCAACCTGGTTCCATAGGTGCCGAGGATGGTGACCAACCGGTCCAAAAGGACCACAGCGCCCCCTCCATTGTTCCGAACTGACTTCAGCGTAGGTCGAGATTGTGCGTGTCGGACAAAGGGCGTCTCAAGGTTCCAGGGCACACTTTGGTAACAGAGGGCGGACCGCGCCCTCTTGTCGTCGTGCACAGGGAGAGGCCATGACCGGGAAGGGCGCGGACGTTCCGCGTACCGTCATCGTCGTCGGCGCCGGGATCGTGGGCCTGTCGACCGCTTGGTTCCTCCAGCGGTACGGGGTCGGGGTCACGGTGGTCGAGCGAGATACGGTTTCTTCCGGTGCCTCGTGGGGGAACGCCGGCTGGATCGCTCCCGGGCTGACCATTCCGCTGAACGACCCCTCGGTCTTCGGCCACGGGGTGCGCGCGGTCCTGGACCCGAAGTCCCCGCTGTCCATCCCACCGACCACCGACACCGGACTGCTCGGCTTCCTGGCCTCCTTCGCGTTCAACAGCCGCCGTTCCACCTGGGAACGGGCACTGGTCGGCAACACCCCGCTCAGCTCCGTGAGCCTGGACGCCTTCACCGAACTCGTCGAGGCGGGCGTGGGCCTGCAGGACGGGCCCAAGGTCGAGGACGCACCGGTCACCGCGCTGTTCAGTAGCGAGAGGCAAGCCGTCCACCTCCTCATGGAGCTGGACCAGATGCGGGCCTCGGGGCTCCCCCTGTCCTACACGGCGCTGGACCAGGGCGCCGTCCGGGCACAGAGCCCGTTCGTCTCCAACAGCGTCCGCGCCGGTGTTCGGATCAACGACCAACGGCACGTTCACCCGGGTCTGTTCACCCACGCGCTCGCCGACGCCGTGCGCTCCCGCGGGGGCAGCATCGTCGAGGGCTTCCGCGTGACCGGGGTGGACAGGCGTGGGGACGGTTTCCGTCTCCGCTCCGCGCATGGTGAGACCGAGACGGCGGACGCCGTGGTGGTCGCCACCGGCGCCTGGCTCGGCCGTCAGGGCCGCCCTTGGGGCGTCACCGTTCCGCTGCGGGCCGGTCGCGGATACAGCTTCACCGTGCCGACCGACACCCCGGTACCCGGGCCGCTCTACCTGCCGGAGGCCAGAGTCGCCTGTACGCCGCTGGCGGAGGGACTACGAGTCGCCGGAACCATGGAGTTCCGCGACATCGAGGCCCCGATGTCGGAGGGGCGGATCTCGGCGATCGCCTCCTCGGCGGAACCATATCTGGCCGGGGTCGACCTGGCCGGGCGCACCGACGAATGGGTGGGATCGCGCCCGGTCACCGCGGACGGTCTCCCGCTCATCGGTGAGACGCGTATCCCCGGCCTGTACGTGGCCGGCGGACATGGCATGTGGGGATTCACACAGGGCCCGGCCACCGGTCGCATGTTGGCCCGAGCGGTCGCCACGGGCAATCCGCCCGAGGCACTACGCCCCTTCGATCCACTCCGGTGAACGACCATCACGTCCACCGGGCGCCCCGCCGAATCGTCGGCCGGGCGCCCTTCCTCTTCCAAAGGGAGAAACACGATGTCCAACGACAGTCGCGTCTGGATCACTCCGGGCGCCCACCGTCGGCTCACCGTGGAGCTGGCGGTCCTCCAGGGCACGGCGGAACCCGCCGAGGCCGAGAGCATGGGGATCCACCTCGTCGAGGGCCCCGACGCCCGTGAGTCGCGCATCCACAAGATCGAGGAACTCCTCCGGGACGCCGTCATCGGTCAGGCCCCGCCGGACGACGGTGTCGCTGAGCCCGGCATGGTCCTGACCATCCGTTACGCGGACGACCCCGACACGGAGACCTTCCTGCTCGGAGCCCGTGAGGGCGTGTCCGGGGAGGCGATGAGCGTCTACTCGCCGAGCTCACCCTTGGGCCAGGCCCTGATGGGCGCCGCTCGCGGGGAGCAGCGTTCCTACAAGGTGCCCAGCGGCAAGACCGTGAGCGTCACCCTCGTCGAGGCCGTTCCCTACAGCGCCTGACCCGGTAGGGCCGCCCGCCGAGGGCGGCCCGACGGCCTTCCCCGAGGGCGAGGGTTCCTCAGCCGACCCGGCCCTCGAAGATCAGCACGGGGTAGAGGCTTCTCCCCTGTTCGTCGACGAACTCCAGGGTCCATTGGAGGGTCGGGTCCTCCTCGTCGGCCCAGCAGTCCTCGTCCCAGCTTCCCGACTCCTCCGAGGACAGTGCCATGGGTGGGCTGAGGGCCGTGCCGAGAAGCGGCGCGGAGGACTCCGTCAGGGGGTTTCCCACCGCGCAGCCGGTGAGGACAGAACCGGTGTGCAGGTCCTCTCCGGTTCCGTTGGCGATCTCCACGCTCCAGGCGTAGTAGTCGTCGCCCTCCTCCTCGCTCTCCTCTTCGGCCTCCTCCATGGGTTCTTCGCCCACGGGATCCTCATCGTCAGGGTCGTCCATCTCCTCGTCGGACCCTTCCGGGGACTCTTCGTCCATGGGGGCCTCGGATTCCTCCGGGGGCTCCTCGGAGGGTTCCCCCGTCTCCTCGACGGGCCCTTGTGAGGGTTCCTCCTCGGGCTCTTCGGACGCTCCCTCGTCCATGGTCGGTTCGTCGACGGGCCCCTCGTCCTCACCCTCGAGCGACGTCTCATCGGGGGGATCCTCCTCGGCGGAGGCGTCGGAGCGGTCGGGGGCCGGTTCGGTCAGGCGCTCCACGGGGCCCATCGTGACGGTGAAACCATCCTCGAAGCGGTGGCTCTCCCCGAGAGCCGACATGATGGGCTCCGCGGTCGGCTCGTTCTCGTCGGGGGCAGCGGATTCCTCGGGGGGAGCCGGTTCGTCCTCCTCTACCTCGACGGTGGGTTGTTCCCCGACGTCCGTGGAGGGGGAGCCGGGCCGTCCTCCGGCGCCTCCGGAACCGCCGTCGTCGCCGCTCCCGGAATCGTCTTCGGCGGGTGACCGCGTGGGTCGTCCGTCATCGGAGGTCGTGACCGCCTCGGATCCCCAGGAACACGCGGAGATGGCGAGCAGGAGCCCGGCTGCGGGGGCCATCGTGGTGATTCGCATGGGTTCCCCTCCTTCTAATGAAAGGGACGCTATGCTAAAAATCACCACAAAAGGGTCAAATGGCCAGATTCGGACGAAAATCACCAGTCGAGCAACCGAATCGGCTCGGCCGGATCACAGTCCCCGGATCGGACGATTCGGTGCGGTCGACCGGGACAACAACGCGACCAGGTACTCGTAGAAGGCCTCGGCGTCGATGTCCTCGACGACCCGGGCGTTGGGCTCCAGCCCGTGCACGCCCCAGGACATCGCCGAGTATCCGCGGGTCAGCTCCCCGGCCGTCTCCACGTCCACGTGGTAGGGCGAGACCTGCCGGACCAGTTCGGGATGGAGCAGGAGCGCCGCGGTCAGGGAGTCGGGGTGCGTGGTGCCCTCGATGCCCACCGTGCGGTCGAACTCCAGGGTGGCCGCGCACACCCTGGTGAAGAAGTTCGCGAGCGGGGTGCCCAGGGCGGCGATTCGATCCAACCGTTCCTGGTCGAACACCGCCCGACGCAGCGTCAGTGGGTCCCAGGGCACCACGGTGACGTCGAACCCCGCGGCGAACACGGACTTGGCCGCCTCGGGATCCACGTAGAAGTTGAACTCGGCGGCGGCCGTGATGTTGCCCCGACCGTTGTTGGAACCACCCATGACGTACAACGACTTCACGTTGTCGACGAAGGAGGGGTCCTTCGCCAGCGCCATGGCGATGTTGGTGAGCGGACCGATCGCCACGATCGACAGCTCACCGGGGTTCTCCGCCGCCATCCGGACCAGGGCGTCCACGGCGTGTTCGGACTCGGTGGCCAGGCCGGCCACGTCCATGTCCAGCCCACCGGACCCGTCACCGTGCACGTTCTCCGCGCTCACCCACTCGCGCACCAGCGGCCCACGGCACCCCGGGTACACGGGCACCTCGCCGAGTCGCCCGGCCACGTCCAAGGTCAGGAACGCGTTGCGCACCTGCCTCTCGAACCCGACGTTCCCGGCGACCATGGTGATCGCCCGCAGGTCCGCCTCGGGGTCGAGCAGCCCGACCAACAACGCCACGCAATCGTCCTGCGCGGTGTCGGTGTCGATGATCAACGGAGTGGCCACGGGGGTCCTTCCACGAAGATGGGCCGGCCCTCTACCCGAAGCGACCGGTGATGTAGTTCTCGGTGTCCTTCTTCTCGGGACGGGTGAAGATCTGGTTGGTCTCGCCCATCTCGATCAGCTTGCCGGGCTTGCCGGGCGCCGAGAGGTTGAAGAAGGCGGTCCGGTCGGACACACGCGCGGCCTGCTGCATGTTGTGGGTGACGATCACGATCGTGTAGTCCTCCTTCATGTTGTGAATGAGGTCCTCGATCGCCAGCGTCGAGATCGGGTCCAGGGCCGAGCACGGCTCGTCCATCAGCAGCACGGACGGCTTGACGGCCGTGGCGCGGGCGATGCACAGGCGCTGCTGCTGACCACCGGAGAGGCCGGCACCGGGCTTGTCCAGCCGGTCCTTGACCTCCTTCCAGAGGTTGGCGCCGCGCAGCGACTCCTCCACCAGGTCGTCCGCCTCGGACTTGGTCATCCGCTTGTTGTTCAGACGGGCCCCGGCGATCACGTTGTCGTAGATCGACATCGTGGGGAAGGGGTTGGCCTTCTGGAACACCATGCCGATCTCGCTGCGGACCAGCACCGGGTCCACGTCGGGCCCGTAGATGTCCATGTCGTCCAGGAGCACCTTGCCCTCGGCGCGGGCGCCGGGGGTGACCTCGTGCATCCGGTTGAGGGTGCGCAGGAAGGTCGACTTGCCACAGCCGGAGGAGCCGATGAAGGCCGTCACCGACCGCGGCTCGATGGTCATGGACACGTCCTCGACCGCGAGGAAGTCGCCGTAGTAGACGTGCAGTCCGGAGACGTCGATTCGTTTCGCCACAGGATGTTCCTCGTGTTAGCGGGTCTTGGGTGAGAAGAGGCGGCCGATCACGCGGGCCAGGATGAACAGCAGCATGACGATCAGAACGAGCGTCAGCGCCGCGGCCCAGGCCCTCTCGTAGTTGACGGCCCCACCCATGCGGAACTGGGAGTAGATGAACACCGGCAGGTTCATCATCTGTCCGTCGAACAGGTTCCAGTTGATGGAGACCGCCGACGAGCCCGCGGTGAGGACCAAGGGCGCTGTCTCACCGATAACGCGCGCGATGGCCAGCATGATTCCGGTGGTCAGTCCGGCGGCGGAGGTGGGGAGCACGACCTTGGTGATAGTGCGCCACTTGGGCACGCCCAAGGCGTAGGAGGCCTCACGCAGGTCCCGGGAGACCAGCCGCAGCATCTCCTCACTGGAGCGGACCACGACCGGGATCATCAGCACGGTCAGCGACAGCGCGCCCGCCGCGCCGTTGGTGTGGCCCGGGCCGAAGAGCATCATCCACAGCGCCACCACGAACAGACCGGCGACGATCGAGGGGATACCGGTCATGACGTCCACGAAGAACGTGATGACCTTCTTGATCCGCCCCTGGGCGTACTCGACCAGGTAGACGGCGGTGAGCACACCGATCGGCACGGACAGCAGGGTGGCCATGCCGGTGATGGCCAGGGTGCCGACGATGGCGTGATAGACACCGCCCGCGTCCATGCTCGGCAGGACGCCGTTCATCGACACGGTCAGGAAGTACGGGCTGAAACGGTCGAGGCCGTAACCGGCGACGGTGTACAGCAGTGACACCAAAGGCGCCATGGCCAGTAGGAAGCAGCCGTAGACGATGGCGGTGACCATGCGGTCCTTGGCCTTGCGACCGCCCTCCACACGGTTGGAGGCGGTCACGATGATGACCGAGTAGGCCACCGCGGTGAGCAGCGCCCAGGTGATCAGACCGAAGGACGAGAAAGCGGCCAGGACACCGGCGACCACCACGCCACAGCCGACCAGCAGACCGAGCGGGAAGTGGCGGGGCAGGGTGCCCGCGCGAAGATCGGGCTTGGTACCGGACTCGGGTCCGGGGACGGGAGGCTGCGCGGTCGTCGTGCTCATGCGGACTCCTTGTTGCCCCGTGCCACGACGTAGCGGGCGCCCATGTTGACTGCGAGAGTGATGGCGAACAGCACCAGACCTGCGGCGATCAGCGCGGAGACCCCGTAACCGGTGGCCTCGGGGTACTGGAGCGCGATGTGCGCGGCGATGGTCTGGTTTCCGCTCTGCAGCAGGTTGAAGGAGATCGCCAGGGCCGGGGAGAGGATCATGGCGACGGCCATGGTCTCACCCAGTGCCCGACCCAGTCCGAGCATGGCGCCACCGACGATGCCGGACTTGCCGAAGGGCAGCACGGCCAAGCGGATCATCTCCCACCGGGTGGCGCCCATGGCGAGCGCGGCCTCACGGTGGCCCTGCGGGACCTGGTGGAACACGTCGCGGGACATCGCCGTGATGATCGGCAGGATCATGACCGCGAGGACGATGCCGGCGGTGAGCAGGGTGCGGCCGGAGGTGGAGGAGGGGCCGGCGAACAGCGGGATCCAACCCAGGTAGTGGGTCATGCCCTCGTACACGGGCACCAGCTGTGGGGCGAGCACCATCATGCCCCAGAGGCCGTAGACCACGCTGGGGATCGCGGCGAGCAGGTCGACGAGGTAGCCGAGCGTGGCGGCGAGCTTGCGCGGCGCGTAGTAGACGATGAACAACGCGATGCCGATGGCGACCGGGGTGGCCAGCAACAGCGCGATGGAGGCGGCCAGAACGGTACCGAAGGCCAGAGCGGCCACACCGAAGGAGGGGTCCTCCCTGGTGTTGGCGTCCCACGACTGGTCGGTCAGGAAGTTCGAGGTGTTGGCCAACAACGACGGCCAGGCCTGGATCACCAGGAAGGCCGCCACACCGGCGAGGATCGCCAGGATCAGCAGACCCGACCCTCTCGCGAGTCCGGCGAAGACGGCATCGCCGATCCGGCGCTTGCCCCGGGGCGGTGGTGCCGCCTTGGGCGCGTCCGTGGTCGTCATGGGTTCTCCGGTTCGGGAATGATGAGTTGGGCCGGTCTCTGGGGTTCCTCGGTCACACCGATACGGGCATGGCCGAGTCGGGGACTCGACACGGGCGCACGCCGCACCGAATGTGAAGGTAAGCCCCAGAGGTGACCAGTTGTCCCAGGGAAGGTGAACGGAACATGAACGCCGCGTCGCACACCTGTGGCGGTAAGGGGTTCGGTCGGTTAATGTGACGCGTCACACTCGACGGAATCCGTTCCCCTGCGGGGCGTTCGTGCCGTGATCAGCCCTGCCGTGCCGGTGCGTACATGACGTCGGTGTCCCACATGGAGAAACCGAGGCTCTCGTACAGGCGCACGGCGGCCTCGTTGTCGCCGTCCACGTACAGGTGGACCCAGGGCAGCCCGGCGTCGCGCAGGTGCCTTAGCCCGGCCAGCGTCAGAGCGCGGCCCAGACCGGTGCCCTGCCACGCCGGGTCCACACCCACGACGTACACCTCGCCGACGCTCTCGTCGTCGCTGAGCCCCGCCCCGTCGGCGTGGGTCTTGGTCCAGTGGTAGGCGGCGATGTCGCCGTTGGTGGTGGCGGCGACGAAGAAGCCGCGCGGGTCGAACCAGTCCTCGATCTCACGCTGGAGCAGGTCGTCCAGGGTCAGGGAACCCTGCTCGGGGTGGTCGGCGAAGGCGCGGGCGTTCGCGTCCAGCCAGGCCTGCTCGTCCTGTCCGACCACGAAGGGTCGGATCCGCACCTTCTCGGCGACCTCCGGACGCAGTTCGGGTTCGGGGAGCTCGGGAGCCGTCCAGGGGCCGCCCGGCACCTCCGGGCCCAGGTCGCGCAGCGGCATCCGCATCTTGTGGAGTTCACGCGCCGGCTCCCAACCGGCCGCCTCCGCCACCGAGACCGCTCCCTTGGTGCGCCCGTGGGCCCACACCCGCACCCCGCGCGACCCGGCGTCCTCGCGGACCGAGCGCAGCAGAGCCGTCCCGAGCCCCTGACCGCGGTGCTCGGGGTGGACGACGACCTCACCGGAGTCGGGTTCGCCCTCGACGCGTTCGATGAAGGCGAAACCGATGATCGGCCCGGTCGGGGCTGCGTCGCGGAGTACGTGGAAACGGCTGCTGCCGGCGGGCGCCCCGTGCCTGACCCTGAGCACGGTGTGCTCGGACAGGGGGGCGACGCCGTCCACGGCACGGGCCGCTTCGGCCAGGGCCAGTACGGGTTCGGTCAGCTCGGAGGTGAGATCGTCGGTGACTAGCGGGGTGTTCATGAGCGGCAATCCTAGATCCTGTTCGCCGCGTGGGCGCGCGACACCCGTGGTGTGGGCCGGTTCGATCGGTACTCCGGGCCCTCAGCCCTTACGGCGCTTGCCGTGGTAACCACCACCGACCGCGAGTCGGACCCGGCGGGTGGGCGCCAGTGGGGCGGCGAGCAGCAGGGCCAGCAGGAAGGCGGCGAGCAGGATCGCCGGGGTGACCGAGGGTCCCATGTCGCTGTGGTCCGCGGCGATCTCGGTCTCGGTGTCCTCGTCGTCGGAGGATGGTGTCACCAACGGGAGTTCTGCCAGGTCCTCGGCCGAACCCGGCGGGAGTTCGGGCAGGTCGGCCTCACCACGCGGCAGGTCGGGGATGTCCGCCCCACTCGTGGGAACGTCGCCCCGAGGCGGTGTGCGGTCGGGGGTGGTCGACGGAGTCGTCCGCGGGTTCGACGGGGTGTTCGAGGCACGGTCCGAGGGGCCGGAGGAGGCGGACTCCTCGTCGTTCCCGTTCGTCGGGCTGCTGGTGGGGGTCCGGGGCGGGGTGCTCGTGGGCGTCGGCGACGGGGTCTCGTCGGGGGTCTCCGAGGGGGTTTCGGAGGGAGTCTCGGTCGGAGTCTCCGAGGGTTCCTCGGTCGGTTCCTCTGTCGGTGGGGGACTCGGCTCGGGTTCGGTGACCTCGATCGACCAGGTGGCGGCGGCGGATTCGGTGGGTGCGCCCTGGGCGCACACGCCTTCCTCATCGGCGAGTGCGTAGGTCAGAGTCGCGGTGACATCGGTGGTTCCACGCGGGGCCCCGGAGACTTCGCCGATGACGTCGAGGCCGGCACCGCCGGGTACGTCGACGTCGGGACCGACGAAATCTTTCACCGCGAAGTCGGACCTCGCGGGCTCGTCGATGTCCAACCCGAGCAGGCACACCGTGAGATCACCGTTGTTGGTCACCGCGAGTGTGTTGGGCTCGGGGGCCTCACCCAGCTCGACCGTGTCCGACGGGTTGTTGAAGGTCAGCAGCACGTCACCGGGCGCGGCCACGGCGGGGGCCGCGGTGAGGACCAGGGTGGAGCCGATGAAGACGGCACCGAACATCGCGGGGGTTCTTCGGACGAACGAGGGACATGAGGGGGTCGTCGCGGCGGGGACGGGCATCGGGGCGATCTCACTCCTTGCGATGGCGCGCCAGTGTGGCTCGATCCGCGCCCAGGGGTTCCGCCGCGCCAGCCGAGACCCGCCGGGTGCGTCACCGATCCTAAACTCTGCGTCCGCTCGGTTCGAGTCCCCCTTGGCATCCAATTTACCTCGAGGCCCGGATGTTCACGTTCGTCCAGGTGAGCGGCGTCGGACACGACTCCGGGACGTCCACGGTCCGACACGGACGCCCCGGGGTGACGAAGGTCGTGGGTCCTACTCGGCCCCGGACGCCGCGGAGCGGACCGCGGTCAGTTCCGCGGCCTCGGCGGGGGTGTCCGGAACCGCCGCCGTCGTGACCGACCGGTTCGCCGTGTCCGGAACGAACCGGTAGCCGACGTTGCGGACGGTGCCGATCAGCGACTCGTACTCCGAGCCGAGCTTGGCGCGCAGCCGACGCACGTGGACGTCGATGGTGCGGGTACCGCCGAAGTAGTCGTAGCCCCACACCTCCTGGAGCAGCTGGGCCCTGGTGAACACCCGGCCGGGGTGCTGTGCCAGGAACTTGAGCAGCTCGAACTCCTTGAAGGTGAGGTCGAGGATGCGGCCGCGAAGCCGGGCGATGTAGGTGGCCTCGTCGATGACCAGGTCACCGCGACGGATCTCGTCCGGATCCTCGCTCACGGCCTCGGCGGCGCCGACCGCCAAGCGCAGACGTGCCTCGACCTCGGCGGGGCCCGCGCCGGCCAGGACGAAGTCGTCGACCTGCCAGTCCGGGGTGAGCGCCGCGACGCCCCCTTCGGTGAGCACGACCAGCAGCGGACAGTTCAGTCCGGTGGTGTCGATCAGGCGGCAGAAGTTACGGGCCGCCGCGAGGTCGGTGCGGGCGTCGACGAGAATGGCGTCGACGGGGGCACTGGATCCGCCGGTGGCGCCCGAGGCGAGAAGGGCGCCGGCTTCGGCGGGTGCGACCCGTACCGAGTGCAGGAGAAGGCCCAGAGCGGGCAGGACGTGGTCGGACGGTTCGTTCGAGTTCGTCAGTAACAGTAGATGGCTCATGCGTCTCTTCTCGTCGGCCCGCGCGTGGCGGGCGATCGAAGGCGCCATTGCCCCCGGTGGAGATTTGTTGAATACGTCGCCTCCGAGCAACACCAAGGATAATCAACAGATGGCGAAGTGCACTATCAGGTACTGGGCATCGGCGAAGGACGCGGCCGGAACGGCCGAGGACACGCTCGATGCGGACACGTTGGAAACCGCCCTCGACGCGGCGCGTCGACTGCACCCGGACGACCGTTTCCAGCGCGTGCTCGGATCTTCGTCGCTGCTGGTGGACGAACGCCCGGTCGGCAAGCGGGCGCATGGTGAGGTGGCGGTCACGGACGGGACTGTGATCGAGGTCCTACCGCCCTTCGCGGGTGGGTGAGTCGATGGCCGAGGGGCCGAACGCAGGTGTGGAATCGGAGCGGAACATGACGGAGAACCCGACCTGGGCGGGGAAGGCGCGCGTGGTGATGCTGGGTCGGCAGGGATGCCACCTGTGCGAGGACGCGTGGTCGGTGATCACTCGTGTGACGGACGAGCTCGGAGTGGACCGGGTGGAGGAGTCCTTGGACGCGGTCTCGGCGGCCGATCGGGAGGAGTACTGGGACAAGATCCCGGTGACCTTCGTGGACGGTCGTCGGCACGACTTCTGGCGGGTGTCGGAGGGGCGGCTGCGTTCGGCGCTCTCCGGCTGAACGGTGTCCGTTCGCGATCCGCGGGCCTCTTCCCGGTTCCTCGATCCTCCGCCGGATCCGCTTCACCGCGCGCTTTCGCTCACCTGTGTCGTTCGTCCCCATCGCCCCTCGTGCGTCCTTAATGGGGGGAGATGGGCATTTTCGTCTGCCCGGAATGCGGGGTTGTGATGCCCCTATTCCGGGTGGGCGCGAGACGAGTATTCGTGTGAACTCCCCGGGCGGACATCACATGCCACCCCACTTTGTGCGTGCTTTCACAAGCGCGTAATCTGGAGTCCCCGAACATCACGTAGGTCGGGGGAAGCGCACGGATCCGGTGGCCGACGCGGCCGGGGACGGACGCGTCCCGCAACCCCGCCCGAACAGACCTCCCCCTGGAGCGCCCGCCTGTGATCAGTCGCCCGCCTCGTCCCCGGGAGAGGGGCATCCCGGAGGCCACCGTCGCCCGACTCCCGGTGTACCTGCGCGCCCTACAGGCACTCCAGGACCGCGGCACCGCCACTATTTCCTCCGAGGACCTGGCCGGAGCCGCGGGTGTGAACTCGGCGAAGCTCCGCAAGGACCTGTCGCATTTGGGGTCCTATGGAACGCGCGGAGTCGGGTACGAAGTCGAGTACCTCGTGTACCAGATATCGCGTGAACTTGGTCTCACACAGGACTGGTCGGTGGCCATCGTCGGCATAGGCAACCTGGGGCGCGCGTTGGCCAACTACGGGGGGTTCGGGACCCGTGGGTTCCGTATCGCGGCACTGCTCGACGCCGACCCGGAAGTGGTCGGACGGTCGGTCGCGTCCCTGGACGTGAGGCATATTGACAACCTGGAGGAGGTTGTACGTGACAAGGGTGTTTCCATCGGGGTCATCGCCACTCCGGCCGGTTCCGCGCAGGGTGTGGCCGACCGCTTCGTCGAGGCGGGCGTGACCAGCATCCTCAACTTCGCCCCCGTCGTGCTGAATGTGCCGGACGGGGTCGATGTGCGTAAGGTCGACTTGTCCATCGAACTCCAGATCCTCGCCTTCCACGCGCAACGAAGGGCCGATGGCGACGGCCCGGGCGCGGCGGAACGGGCAGGGCTGGAAGTGACATAGACACAGGGTCCTTCGGACCCGTACGGGCGGTGGCGAAGAGCGAGCGTGCGCCGCGTTTCGGGGGGCTGATGGCAGGGGTCCTCGGTCCTACCCGAACATGGAGAGGCATAAAGCCTGCATCAGTGCCTGCATAGGAGTGCGGATGAGTGTCCTGGCCGTGGGGTTGAGCCACCGGAGTTCGCCGGTGACGCTGCTCGAACGTGTCTCGTTGAACGGGGAGACGCGGCGCAAGGCGGTCGGGGAGATGGTCGTTTCCGACGCGGTCAACGAGGCCATGGTGGTCTCCACCTGCAATCGTACGGAGATCTACGCGGACGTCGAGGGCTACCACGGTGGGGTCGCGGCGATCACCGAACTGCTGTCCTGGCACACCGGCGTGAGCCTGGGCGAGCTCTCCGAGCACGTGTACGTGCACTACGACGACCGTGCCGTCCAACACCTGTTCTCCGTCACCTGTGGCCTCGACTCCATGGTCGTCGGAGAGGGCCAGATCCTCGGCCAGGTCCGTGACGCCCTCAAGGACGGTCAGGAGACCGGAACCGTGGGCCGGGTCCTCAACGACCTCGGGCAGCGCGCCCTGCGCGTGGGCAAGCGCGCCCACACCGAGACCCACCTCGACCACGCCGGCGCCGACATGGTCGCCTTCGGCCTCAGCGTCGCCACCCGCGACCTCGCGGTGACCCCCAGCCCCGACACGCCGGTCGCCGCCGTCACCCCGCCCGCGGGTTGCCCCATGTCCGGACAGGCTCCCTCCGAACCGGGCGAGGAGACTCCGCGCACCCTGAGCGCCGTGCTGCCCTCCGGCCCGCTCACCGGTACCGGTGTGCTGGTCCTGGGCGCCGGCTCCATGAGCGCCCTGTCCGCCAACACCGTCGCTCGCCAGGGCGCCCGCACGGTCACCGTCGCCAACCGCACCCACGAGCGCGCCGCCCGCCTCGCCGAGTGCCTCAACGAGGCCTACGACACCGTCGACGCGCGCACCGTTCCGTTCACGGACGCCATCGACGCCCTCGCCGACGTCGACCTCGTCATCTCCTGCACCGGCGCCCAGGGATACGTCCTCACCGCCGACGAGGTGGCCGCCGCCACCGAGGGTCGCACCAGACCGCTGGTCTTCCTCGACCTGGCACTGCCCCGGGACATCGATCCCGCCGTTCGTGAGCAGGACGGCATCCGCGTCGTCGACATCGAGGACCTGCGTCAGGCGGCCTCCGCCGACGAGGCCGACGAGGACTCCGGCCGCTCCAGCGCCCTCGAACTCGTGCGCGGAATCGTCGACGAGGAGGTCGACCAGTTCCGGGCCGTACGCCGCGCCGACCAGGTCGCGCCCACCGTCGTCGCCCTGCGCTCCCAAGCACGCGAGGTCGTCGAGGCCGAGCTCTCCCGACTGAACGGCCGGCTGCCCGACGACCTCGACGACCGTACCCGTGAGGAGATCGGCCGTGCGATGCGTCGCGTCGCCGACAAACTGCTGCACCGACCCACCGTGAGGGTCAAGGAACTGGCCGCGTCCCCGGACGGGGAGTCCTACGAGACCGCGCTGCGCCGGCTGTTCGACCTCGACACACAGACCACAGAGAAGCCGCGGACCCCGCGAAGGACGGCCGCGTCCGGACGGCCCGACACCGCGCGGACCGCACAGGAGAAGGCATGAGCGCCACACCCGCCAAGCTCGGCACCCGCCGCAGCACCATGGCGACCAGCCAGTCGCAGATCGTCGCCGACACGATCACCGAGCGAACCGGCCAGGCCATCGAGCTGGAACTCATCACCAGCTTCGGTGACGTCACCAAGGCCCACCTGACCCAGCTCGGCGGTACCGGAGTGTTCGTCAACGCGCTGCGCGACGAACTGGCCGCGGGCACCATCGACTTCGCGGTGCACTCCCTCAAGGACCTGCCCACGACCCCCGCGGACGGGCTCGTCCTCGCGGCCATCCCCGAACGCGACGACCCACGCGACGCCCTGTGCGCCCGCGACGGGCTCACGTTCGACGACCTGCCCGCCGGCTCCAAGATCGGTACCGGCTCACCGCGCCGCGTCGCCCAGCTGGCCGCGCTGCGTCCGGACCTGGTCTACGTGCCCATCCGGGGCAACGCGGAGACGCGCCTGGGCAAGGTCACCTCCGGTGAACTCGACGCCGTCATCCTGGCCTACGCCGGGCTGGGACGGGTGGGCCGTCGCGACGCCGTCACCGACGTGTTCGATCCCGAACGGATGCTGCCTGCCCCGGGCCAGGGCGCCCTGGCGGTGGAGTGCTCCACCGAACGCGCCGAAGGCGACCTCTCCTACCTGACCGCCGTCGACCACGCGCCCACCCGCGCCGAGGTCGTCGCCGAACGCGTCGTACTGGCCGAACTCGAAGCCGGTTGCGCGGCCCCGGTCGGCGCCTTCGCCGAATACGGCGAGGGCGGCCTGCGGTTGCGCGCGGCCGTGGTCGCCACCAACGGCTCCACCGCCATCCGCAGTGAGCGCACCGTGGAGATCTCCTCCCCGGAGGACCTCGACACCGCGATCGCGCTCGGTCGCGACCTGGCCCGACAGATGATCGCCGAAGGCGCCGACCGCATCGTCGCGGAGGCCTTCGCCGAAAGGGACACCCCCTAGAGACCATCCGGGACAGCGCCGGCCGCTGTCGCGGAAGACCCGCGCGGGTCGCCTCATCCGCAACCGTCCCGGAGACCGCACACCGGGAGGCGGGCGACCCACACACGAGGAGCGAGTACGTGAACGCCAACGCCAACCCCCTGCCGGAGGAACCGCGTCGTAGCACGCGCGAGCCGGGTCACGTGGCCCTGGTCGGCTCCGGTCCGGGAGGGGCCGAGCTACTGACGCTGCGCGGCGCCGAGCTGCTGCGCCGCGCCGACGTGGTCATTCCCCCTCGCGAGCCCGCGGGGGAGGAGCTGGCCGCCTTCCGGCGGGACCTGCTCTCCCACTGCCGCGAGGACGTGTCCGTGGTGGAGGCCGCCGAGTGCGGCGGCGACATCGACACCCTCGTGCTGACCCGTGCCCGTGAGGGGCAACGGGTCGTGCGCCTGTACTCGGGGGACCCGTTCTTCGGCTGCCGAGGAGCCGAGCTCGTCGCCGCCTGCAAGGAGGCCGACATCGAGGTCGAGGTCGCGCCCGGCGTCTCCTCGGTCACCTCGGTGCCCACCTTCGCCGGCATCTCGCTGATGGGAGAGGGCGCTCCCGAGCTGCGCGTCCTGCACGCCCGCCCGCACGGCGGCAAGGAGGTCGACTGGCAGGAGGCCGCGGCCAG
Organism: Nocardiopsis listeri NBRC 13360; assembly: GCF_001570765.1. Lineage (GTDB taxonomy): Bacteria > Actinomycetota > Actinomycetes > Streptosporangiales > Streptosporangiaceae > Nocardiopsis > Nocardiopsis listeri. Next base: position 46,191 of record NZ_BCSH01000014.1, read on the forward strand.
TGACGCGCCGCTGGTCATCCTCGGCGCGGACGCCCCCCTGGGCGAGGCACCCGAGCACCAGGGGCCCGGCTTCGACGTACTCTGCAAGACCCTCATCGCCGGGGGCCGTCCGGCCACCACGCCGGTCGCCGTGGTCCGCGCCGGCGGGACCACCAGACAGACCACCGTGATCTCCACGCTGGCCCGGCTGGTCTCCGAACTCAAGTCCACCGACGCCAAGAACCACCACGTCACCGCGCCCGCGCTGATGATCGTCGGCGCCCCGGTCGCCCGCCACGCCGAACAGTCCTGGTACGAGACCCGACCGCTGTTCGGGTGGCGTGTCCTGGTGCCTCGCACCAAGGAACAGGCCCCGGCCCTGTCCGAGCAACTCCACAACCACGGTGCCGTGCCGGAGGAGGTGCCCACCATCTCGGTGGAGCCGCCCCGCACCCCGCAGCAGATGGAGCGGGCCGTGCGCGGCCTGGTCACCGGCCGCTACCAGTGGGTCGCCTTCACGTCCGTCAACGCGGTCAAGGCCATCCGCGAGCGACTGCAGTCCTACGGCCTGGACGCCCGCGCCTTCGCCGGGGTCAAGGTCGCCGTGGTCGGCGACGCCACCGCGCAGGCCGTTCGCGACTTCGGCATCGAGCCTGACCTGGCGCCGCCGGAGGACGTTCAGTCCAGCCGGGGCCTGGTGTCGGTGTGGCCGCCCTACGACGCCGAGATCGACCCCATCGAGAGGGTCCTGCTGCCGCGTGCCGACATCGCGACCGAGGTCCTCTCCGCCGGTCTCACCGATCTGGGATGGGAGGTCGACGACGTCACGGCCTACCGCACCGTGCGGGCCGCGCCTCCGCCCCAGCCGATCCGTGAGGCCATCAAGGGTGGCGGTTTCGACGCCGTGCTCTTCACGTCCTCCTCCACGGTTCGCAACCTGGTGGGCATCGCCGGCAAGCCGCACAACACCACCGCCATCGCGGTGATCGGCCGGGAGACCGAGCAGACCGCCATCGAATTCGGTCTGCGTGTCGACGTCGTCGCACCGAAGGCTTCGGTTTCGGCCCTTGTGGAGGCACTTTCGGAGTACGGTGCCGCCAAGCGCCAAGAAGCGATCGACGCCGGAAAGCCCGTCCTCAAGCCGAGCCAGAAGCGTCGCGGCCGCCGCCGCAAGCTCTGAGCGCGTCCAGACCCACCCCGCCCCTTCCGTCCCACGACCCGGGAGCTCTCCATGACCTTCGGTGACCACGACGCCTCGTTCCCCGTCGCCCGGCCGCGCCGCCTGCGCCGAGGGCAGGCGCTGCGTCGTCTGGTCTCGGAGACCCGGGTGCTTCCGGAGAACCTCGTCCTGCCCATGTTCGTCAAGGAGGGACTCACCGAACCGGCACCGATCTCCTCGATGCCCGGGCAGGTGCAGCACACCGGGGATAGCCTGCGCAAGGCCGCGCACGAGGCCGTCGAGGCCGGGGTCGGTGGACTGATGCTGTTCGGCATCCCCGAACACAAGGACTCCGTCGGTTCGCAGGCCGACGACCCGGACGGTGTGGTGCAGGTGGCCCTGCGCGATCTGGCCGCCGAGGTCGGTGACGACATCGTCGTCATGGCCGACCTGTGCCTGTGCGAGTACACCGACCACGGTCACTGCGGCCCGCTGGAGCACGATGGGCACGTGAACAACGACCTCACCCTGGAGCGGTACGCGTCCGTCGCCGCCGCCCAAGCGGAGGCCGGCGCCGCAGTGGTCGCGCCCAGCGGCATGATGGACGGCCAGGTCGCGGCGATCCGGGAGGGCCTGGACCGGGCCGGCCACGCACAGGTGCCGATCCTGGCCTACGCCGCCAAGTACGCGTCGGTGTTCTACGGGCCCTTCCGGGAGGCCGCCGAGGGCGCCCCGCAGTTCGGGGACCGCTCCGGATACCAGCAGGACCCCGGCAACGTCCGTGAGGCGTTGCGGGAAGTGGCCCTGGACGTGGCCGAGGGCGCCGACATGGTGATGGTCAAACCGGGCCTGGCCTACCTCGACGTGGTGGCCAAAGTGGCCGAGTCAGCTCCGGTACCCGTGTCGGCCTACCAGGTAAGCGGTGAGTACGCCATGATCGAGGCGGCGGCGGAGAAGGGCTGGCTCGACCGGGAACGGGCGATCCTGGAGACCTTGACCTCCTACCGACGCGCGGGGGCCGAGCAGATCCTCACGTACTGGGCCACCGAGGCGGCACGGCTGCTGCGCTGACACGCACAAGGCTCTCGCCCCGGTCGCGGCCTCCGGGTGCCGAGCCACATCGAACCGGCCGCGACCGCACCGAAGTCGACCGGGGAGCTCAGATGGCCGATGTGTTGTACCGCCGGAAGCGTCGCCGCACCACGGACAGCATGCTGGAGTCGGCGTTGCGCTACGCCGAACTGGGCTGGCCCGTGGTCCGGGGCGCGGCCCCGGGGCAGGACCGGTCCTGTACCTGTGACCGCATGGGCTGCCCCGACCCGGCCGCGCATCCGACCACCGCGGCCTGGAGCGTGGAGGCCAGTACCGACTCCGACAAGATCCGTCGTTGGTGGACCTTCGACCCGAACGCGAACGTGGTGCTGCCGACCGGCCGGGTCTTCGACGTGTTGGACGTGCCCACCGAGGCCGGTGTGATGGCCCTGGCACGGATGGGACGCCGGGGCGTGCCCGCCGGCCCGGTCGCGGCCCTGGACTCGCGCTACCTGTTCTTCGTGGCCACCCGTTCCCCGATGGACGAGGACGAGTGGTGGTCGTGTCACCTGGACTGTGTCCCCGAGGCCGTGGAGGAGATGCCGGGCCTGCGCTGGCACTGCCGGGACAGCTTCGTGCTCGGCGCCCCGTCCGCGCTCACCTCGGGAGGCCGCGTCACCTGGATCCGTGCCCCGCGAGACGCCGAGGACCCCGTGGTCCTCCCCGACCCCATCGCGGTGCTGGACATCTTGGCCGACGCCAGCGAGGAGTTCTCCGGGGCCTGAGCCGGTTCATCCCTCGCCGCGGCCGACCCGCAGGGCCAGGGCCGTGCGATCGCGCAACTCCAGTTTGCGCAGGATGCTGGTGACGTGGTTCTTGGCGGTGCCCTCGGTGATGAACAGCGCGCGGGCGATCTCCCGGTTGGTGCGGCCCTCACCGACCAGCCGCGCCACCTCCCACTCCCGGTCGGACAACGCCGCGGGGGCGGCCGGTTCCGGTTCGACGGGGACGGGCACGCTCAACGCGGCGACCAGGCGTTCGGCGGCCGGCCCGCCCAGGACGGTCTGGCCGGCCGCCACCCGGTGGATGGCGGCCACCAACTCCTCGGGCGGCACGTCCTTGAGCAGGTAACCGCGGGCACCGGCGCGCAGACAGCCCAGCACGAGCTCGTCGTCGTCGAAGGTGGTGAGCACGAGCGCGGGCACCCCGGGATGTTCCTCGCGCATCCTGGTGATCAGTCCCATGCCGTCCATACGCGGCATCCTGGCGTCCACCAGGGCCACGTTCGGCGGTGGTGAGGCGGCCAGCAGTTCCAGGGCCTCGACACCGTCCGCGGCCTCGCCGACGACCTCGATGCCCTCCTCGATCTCCAACAGCTTGCGCAGCCCCTGCCGAAGCAGGATCTGGTCGTCCACGACCAGTACGGACACCGTGTTCACAGGCCACCCCCGGCGGCCACGGTAGCGGGACGCTCGGCCGTTCCGGTCTCGGAGGGCACCTCCACCCGCAGCCGGAAACCACCGCCGGTCCGGCTGCCGGCGGACACCGATCCCGCCACCGCCGACACCCGTTCGCGCAACCCCCGCAGACCGAAGCCGGAACAGAGGGCGTCATCGCCCGCCCCGACGCCGTTGTCGGTCACCGTCACCGACACACCTTCGGGGGCGGCCGCGACCTCCACCTCGATCCGGTCCGCGCCCGAGTGCCGCATCGCGTTGGTCAGCCCCTCCTGGAGCGTGCGGTAGCAGACCAGTTCGGCCTCCTCGGGCAGACGCGGCCAGGACCCGACCTCGGTGAAGTCGATACGCACCCCGCCACCGGAGAAGGACTCCGCCATCGTGCGCATGGCGGTGGTTCCGGCGCGCCCCTCCAACCGGAGCGGCCGTAGGGCGCGCACCCAACGCCGGGTGTCGGTGAGCGCCTCACGGGCCAGTTCGCGGGCCTGCTCCACCTCGGTCCATGCGTCCTCGGGGCGGGCGGTGCGAAAGCGCAGTGCGTTGGACAGCGACATGGTCAGGGCGGTGAGGTAGTGCCCGGTGCTGTCGTGCATCTCCCTGGACATACGCGCCCGTTCCTCGGCCACGGTCAGCTCCCGGACACGGTCGGCGTGGCGGCGCAACTCCTCGTGGGCACGCGCCAACTCGCGAAGGAGCTCCCGGGTGCGCTCGGCGCGCTGCGCGGCGACCGACAACGCCACGTAGGCCGCCCCGGACAGCATGGCGAGCATGGTCAGGCCGATGGCCAGGGCCACCCCGACCAAGAGGGGCATTTCGGGGAGGAGGACCGCCGTCATCGAGAACACGATGAGGAGCACCGCGTACCCGAGCAGCCCGGCGATACCGAAGACGGCCACGGCGTTCATCGCGGCCACGCACACCAGTAGGAACGTGGTGTGGTTGCTGATGAACATCGTGCCGAGGCTGAGCAGGAGGAAGAGCACGGTGGTGGTCCGGCCGGCCCATGAGGTCCTCGGGCTCCAGGGCAGGAACGGCCACAGGGCACAGGACAGGACCAGGCCCACCACGCTGGCGACCAGGTAGCCGATGAGCAGGGGGTCCGTCGCCCGCAGCTCCGCCAAGCCACCGGCGAGGAAGCCGACCCCCAACATGAGCATGGTGGTGAGGACTGCCATCCAAAAGAGCAGGTTCAACACTCGCGGGGGGCGGTTTCCACGCAGAGCCACCCAGGAGGAGAGGTCGGGCAGAGCGTCGGACTTCGTCATTTCTCGAGAATAACCGGGAAATGGTCGGTGGGGATCGCGGGAAGGTCATGGTGTCGGCATGTTCGTCGCCATGACCTCCGGCACGTCCCAAAGCCCGGAAAACACGTGACTCCGCCATGTCCGTGGGTCGATGTGCGCCCACACCCTTCCCTTTTACCTTTTCACCCATAGCCGAATCCAGGGACCAGGAAAGGTCGAGGGGAAGATGGAAACAGAAACCACGGAAAGGGGAGGGGCTCCCTTCCCCAGGGTGGGTGTGACGATTTCCGTATTCCTGTCCCTGCTGATGCTCGGGGTCGGTGCCGCGGTCTGGGCGGACCTTCCCCCGATGGTGCTCGGCGGCAAGGTCGATTTCGCCGGCGAACCCACGATGACCCCTCGCCCGCTCTTCGTGGTCGCGATGCCGGCGGTCACCCTCCTCGTCGTGCCGACCTTGGCCTTCCTGCCCGCGCTGGGCGAACGGTTCCAACGGGTGTCGGGGCAGGGGACACCGTGGTCGGAGCCCTCACTGCGGAGGTTCCTGGACCTCCTGCTCCCGCTCTTGTCCCTGGCTCTGGCGGCCCTGCACACCGTGTTGCTCCTGTGGGAGGCGGGCCGTGCGACCTGGCCGTCCAACGACCACCTCATGGTGGCGATCCTCACCTTCTTCCTGGTGGGACTCGGGCTCATCGTCCCGCTGTTACGCGCGGCTCGGGGGAGCGATGATCCGGCCGCCCGTTGGTGGGAGCGGGCGCGCCGGCCGGTGAGCGCGGGCATCGTTCTGGTCGGTTCGGTGACGGGAGCGACCGGGCTCCTTCTGGGGGAACCGGTCATGGCGGCCTATGCGACGGGTCTGATCGGTCCGGTGATCCTCGTGTGCTGTGCCGCTTGCGTTCATCGGAGAACGGGACCGGAAGAACGAATCGAGGAGTGATGCATGAGCACTGACGAAATGATCGGGGTCGAGAAACTCACCCGGTCCTATGGGACGAACACCGGGATCTTCGACATCGATCTGTCCGTCCGCGAAGGGCGGGTCTTCGGGGTGGTCGGCCCGAACGGCGCCGGAAAGACCACGTTGCTGTCGATCCTCGCCGGAACCCGCGCCCCGGGGAGCGGAAGGGTGCGTTCCCACGCGGAGCGGGTTCTGTTCTGCCCGGACGTACCCGACTTCGAACCCTGGCTGACCGCCGCCGAGGTGGTCGAATTCAGCGCCCGAATGGTGGGGGCACCCGCCGGGTCGGCCGAGGTGGCGAGGGCCCTGGAGCGGGTGGGGCTCACGGAGGCCGCGGACCGCCGCAACGGCAGGTTCTCCCGGGGCATGCGGCAGCGACTGGGCCTGGCCGCCGGCCTGGTCTGCCGACCCGACGTGCTCATCCTCGACGAACCGGCTTCCGGACTCGACCCCCGGGGCCGGGTCGACATCCTCGACCTCATCACCGAACTGCGTCGGGAGTGCACCGTCATCCTCGCCAGTCACCTGCTCGGAGACGTCCAGAGGGTGTGCGACGACGTCGTGGTGATCGTCGGAGGACGTGTGGTCCATCAAGGCCCCGTCGCCGACATCGCCGACCAGGGGCGCCCCAACGCCTGGCACCTACGGATCCGCGGGCGGGCCGACCACCTCGCCGAGCTCCTGGCCGCCGAGTCCTGGGTCACCCGGGCGGACGCGGTCGAGGAGGACTGCGTGCTCCTGGAGGCCTTCGACGCGGCCGCGGGCGAGTCGGGGATCCCCCGAGCCCTCGCCGAGCACGGTGTGCCACTGGTCGGCCTCCACGGACATCAGGAGGACCTGGAGTCGATCTTCCTCTCCCTCACGAACAGGACGGACCGATGAACGGCACCCTCTACCGCATCGAAGCCCTCAGGCTGCTGCGCACGCACACCCTGCTCCTGTTGGTCCTGGCCTTCACCGCCGCCGGTGTCGTAGGGCCCCTGTCCGCCTACTTCATGGAGGACCTGCTCCGGTTGGCCGATCCCGAGGGCGAACTGGCGGCGTTGGACCTGAAGGTCCCGACGATGACGGCAGGCGACGCCCTGGGCTCCCACGTCGAACTGGTCGCACCCCTGGGAGCCCTGCTCGTGGTGCTGGTGGCGGCCATGGCCCTGACCGTGGACGCCGGCCCCGGCCGTTCCGTCTTCTACCGGTCCAGGGTGCCGGGGACGGCGCGACTGATCCTGCCCCGGGTCGTCCTGCCCGCGCTCGCCGCCGTCCTCGCGCACCTGGTGGGGGCCCTCGTGGCCTGGGCGTTCACCGCGATGTTCTTCGACGGACCGCCGCTGCCGGCGACCATGCTCGGTGCCCTCCTGGGCGGGGTGTACATGGTCTTCGTGGTCGCGGTGGTGGCACTGGCGTCGTCCCTGGTCCGCAACGCGCTCGCCGTGGTCGGTGTCGCCGTACTGGTGTTGGTGGTCTGCGCCGGGGCCGGGGGCCTGCCGTTCCTCGCCGAGTGGGCGCCCGGCGCCCTGCTCCAGGGGATGGTGCTACCGGCGGTGGGCACGCCGCTCGGCGACCTCCTCCCGGCGATCGCGACCACCGTCGTGCTCACCGTCGGGGCCCTCGCGCTCGCGCTGAACCGGAGCGGTGCCCGAGAGATCTGATTCGTGCCGGTGGGTGAACGGCGGGGGCCTTCTCGGGTCCCCGCCGTTCATGTCTGATTCGTCTCAAATACGCGTCTCGTTGACGACGACGCCGTCGTGGTCGCTGTAGAGCCACTCGCCGGGGACGAACGTGACGTCGCCGAAGGTCACCGGGACGTCCTGCCGACCGGCCGCGTCCTTCACGGACTTGCGCGGGTTGGAGCCCAGGGCCTTCACGCCCAGCTCCAGACCCCCGAGTGCGACGGTGTCGCGGACCGCGCCGTTGATGACCACCCCGGCCCAGCCGTTGCGCACGGCGGACTCCGCGATCATGTCGCCCATCAGGGCGGTGCGCAGCGAGCCGTTCCCGTCCACGACGAGGACGGCGCCCTCGCCAGGGGAGGCGAGGATCTGCTTGACCAGGCCGTTGTCCTCGTGGCAGCGCACGGTGCGGATCGGCCCGGAGAACACGTCGTGGCCGCCGTAGCGGCGGAACTGTGTGGAGCAGCTGCGCAGGGTGTCGCCGTGGTCGTCGATCAGGTCCGCGGTGGTGAAGTTCGTGGCCATGACAGCTCCGGTCGCTGGGAGAGACGGATGGACCCGTCCAAGTTACTCAGCGGTAGAGCCCGGGGCGTTCGTCGGGGTCGCGTGTCTCCTTCGTCGGACCGGACGTGCGCTTCCGTCGGATTTCCGCGTGGTACGGCCCCGTGGGGTTTCGGTTGATGACAGGATGAAGGCTTCCCGTCATTCGACCATGGGAGTTCCGTCACCGGAACGTCGCCCGGCCTTTCCCCTGCCGCTTGAGCGACTCTTCTCCCCCGTACGACCCCAATGGAGAGAGATGGTCTCCGAGATCTTCGCCATCAGTGCCGCCTGGTCGCGAGCCGTGATCGAGTTCGCCGCCGGACTCGACCCCTGGATGCAGTCCGCGGCGGAGCTGGGCACCGACCTGTTCCTCGGTGTCTTCGCGCTCTTGTTCCTCATGGCCTGGTGGAAGGCCCGATCGGTCGACTCGCGCCGGGTCGGACTGGCGCTCTTCGCCCCGGTCGCGACCGTCATCGCCTACTTCGTCAGCGTGACGATCAAGTCGTTCTTCCAACAGATGCGGCCCTGCCAGGCCATGACCGACCTCAGCGTCATCGCCACCTGTGATCCCATCGGCGACTGGTCGTTTCCCAGCAACCACTCCGCGATCGCCGGCGCCGCCGCGGCCGCGATCATCGTCGCCTGGCGCCGCTTCGCCGTCGCCGCGGTCCTCTTCGCCTTCCTGGAGGCCTTCTCTCGGGTCTTCGTCGGCGCCCACTACCCGCACGACGTAACGGTCGGACTGCTGGTCGGCGCCATCGTCGCCACCTTGGTCTCCCTCCTGGCCGCCCGCCCGATGACCTTCCTCGTCGACCGCCTCGCGGAGATCGACGCGCTGCGTCCCCTCCTGCGCGCCAAGCCCCCGGTCCCCGGCCCCGGCCACGAGGCCATTCGGCAGGACACGCACGCCAAGACGTAGACCCCGCCCCGTGTGCCCTGCTCCACTCCCGGAGCAGGGCACACGTCTGTCCACACCCTGTGGACAGAGGTCGAGGCCCCCGACTCTGTGGCATTATTAAAGCAAGTGGGTTTTCCGCTTGATCAGTGATGAAGCCACCCGGAAAGAGGGGGAGAGGCTCGATGCTGCTGAGTTTCCGCGTGGAGAACCACAAGTCCATCCGTGACGAACAACAGTTGCTCCTCACCCCCACCTACGATGACGCGGTCCCGGAAGACGCGGACTGGGAAGCCTGTTCCGTCGCCGGCATCTTCGGTGCCAACGCCTCGGGTAAGTCCAACCTGCTGCACGCTCTCGACTTCATGCGGGAGACCGTCCGCTGGTCCATGAGCCGTTCAGAACCCGGGAGCGGCATCGCGCGTGAACCCTTCGCCCTTGATCCCACATCGAGGGTCGAACCCTCCACCTTCGTCGTCGATCTGACGCTCTCCGAGGTTCGCCACACCTATGGCTTCGCCATCGACGATGAGCGTGTGGTCGAGGAGTGGTTGTACGCCTATCCGAAGCGTCGCAAGCGCGTCCTGTTCGAGCGTGAGGGCGAGGAGTTCGTGTTCGGTGACAGTGCTCCGACCAGTCTCCGACAGGTCAAGGACATCACCGGACCCAACGTGCTGTTCCTGACCGTTGCGGCTCGCGCCGCCAGCGCAGACGTGGAGCAGGTCTACCAGTGGTTCTCTGAACAGCTGGTCTTCGCTGAGGAACGGAGCTCCGGCCCACCCGGTTGGCTGAGGAATCAGCAAGTGTCCGAAGAACAGATGGCCGGTCTGGGTGAGTTGCTGCGGTCAGCAGGTACAGGGGTCCGTTCTGTTGAGTTGAAGGATGGCTCGGCTTCCTTCGTGGTCAGTGAGTCTGGGCTCGGAGAACTGGTGAAATCCCTTGACAGGGATACCGCGAGCGGCGATCCCGAGAAAATGGTTCTGTATTCGTCGATGGGATCAGGGAAGACCCATTCTTGGCTGGCGGCCATCGAGAGGCTGAGAGGGAGCAAGCGATTCACGTCATCGGAACTCTGCTTCCACCATGGTGAGGGAGATTCCACGCGCCCTCTTTCCTGGAACGAAGAGTCCAAGGGAACTCGCACTCTCACCGCTCTCGGCTACGAGGCCCAACGTGTCCTCGAAACGGGGGGAGTCCTGGTGGTCGACGAGATCGACGCCAGCCTGCACCCTTACCTCTCAGCTCGGGTAATCTCCCTTTTCCAGGATGAGAAGCAGAACCCCCACGGTGCACAGCTGATCTTCACCAGCCACGACGCGACACTGCTCGGTCGGATCCGTGGTGAGGAGGTTCTCAGGCGTGACCACATCTGGTTCGTCGAGAAGGATGCCCAAGGCCGGACCACTCTCTATCCGTTGAGTGACTTCAAACCCCGAGGCGATGACAACCGGGCTCGTCGTTATCTCACCGGTCGTTATGGAGCCGTTCCCGATGTGGATGACGAACTCTTCCTGATGGCCCTCCACCGTAGGGCGCAAAGGGAGGAGAGCTTCGAGGCCGAGGTCGATCGCGAGTGAGTAAACGTGCCAAGCGAGAGCGGGAGAGCGCTCTCGAACGCCGTGGCTCGCGTCGTGAGGAACGGAGTGTCTACCTCGTTGTCTGTGAGGGAGAGACGGAGAAACGCTACTTCGACTCCATGCGCGGACACCCTGGTGTCCGGGTCCACACCGTGCACGTCCGTCAGGCCAAGCACCCTCAGAAGGAGCGAGTGCTCCGTGCCGCCAGGGAGGCCGAACGTGCCTTCCAGGTTGGGGTAAGGGGCGTACTCGGTTCGACGATTTCGCACACGGAATCCAGGACGCCCTGGAACGTGCCGAGCGTCTGCCCGCGGGTTCGGATCCCAGTACCGACGTCCACCGGCTCATGCGGGCTCTCCTACGGGAATGAGTGCGGGGTGGGTCACGGTCGCGGTGGAGGGGACAACTGAGACACTGGTGGGGTGGGTACTCAACAGACTTCCGCAGAGCTCTTCCGGCGGGCGGCCGCCGTCGTCCCCGGCGGTGTGAACTCGCCCGTCCGCGCCTTCGGCGCCGTCGGCGGCACCCCGCCCTTCTTCGTCAAGGGCGAGGGCCCCTACCTCACGGACACCGACGGTCGCCGCTACGTCGACCTCGTCTGCTCCTGGGGGCCGCTCGTCCTCGGCCACGCCGAACCCTCCGTGGTGGAGGCCCTCCACGGTCAGGTGGCCGCCGGTACCTCCTACGGCGCCCCGACGCCCGGCGAGGTCGAGCTCGCCGAGCTGATCGTGGAACGCACCGCCGTGGAGAAGGTCCGCCTGGTCAACTCCGGGACCGAGGCCACCATGTCCGCGATCCGCCTCGCCCGCGGCTTCACCGGACGCGGCAAGGTCATCAAGTTCGCCGGCAACTACCACGGCCACGTCGACGCCCTTCTCGCCGCCGCCGGTTCCGGCCTGGCCACCTTCGCGCTGCCCGACTCCCCGGGTGTCACCGGTGCCAGTGCCGCGGACACCATCGTGCTGCCCTACAACGACGTCGAGGCCGTCGAACGGGCCTTCGCCGAGCACGGCGACGAGATCGCCTGCGTGATCGCCGAGGCCTGCCCGGCGAACATGGGCGTGGTCCCGCCCCGCGCCGGGTTCAACGCCCGGCTCAAGGAGATCGCGCACGCCAACGGCGCCCTGCTGATCCTCGACGAGGTCCTCACCGGATTCCGGGTCAGCGCCTCCGGTTGGTACGGCCTGGAGGAGGTCGCCGGCGACCTGGTGACGTTCGGCAAGGTCATGGGCGGCGGACTGCCCGCCGCGGCCTTCGGTGGACGCGCCGACATCATGGACCGACTCGCCCCGAACGGTCCCGTCTACCAGGCGGGCACACTGTCCGGGAACCCGCTGGCCACGGCGGCGGGCCTGGCCACCCTGCGCGGTGCGACCTCGGCGGTCTACGAACACATCGACCGGGTGTCCACACAGGTCCAGGCCGAGGTCTCCCAGGCGCTCGGCGCCGCCGGGGTCGCCCACCGGGTCCAGAACGGCGGCAACCTGTTCACGGTCTTCTTCACCGACCAGGACGTCGTCGACTTCGACACCGCTCGGGCCACCGACACCAAGGTGTTCGCGGCGTTCTTCCACGCCATGCTCGAACAGGGCGTGTACCTGCCTCCCGCCGCGTTCGAGGCCTGGTTCTTCTCGGCCGCGCACGACGAGACCGCCATCGATCAGGTGGTCTCCGCCCTGCCGAAGGCGGCCCGGGCAGCCGCCGAGGCCCAGGGCTGATCACGCCCGAACTCCGCACAGAAGGACTCCCACGATGACCACGACCACCGTCGTCCACCTGCTTCGCCACGGTGAGGTGTACAACCCCGACAAGGTCCTCTACGGACGCTTGCCCGACTACCACCTGAGCGATCGCGGGCAGCGGATGGCGGAGCTGGCCGCCGACTGGTTCGAGGGCCACGACATCGCGGCCCTGTACTCCTCGCCGCTGGATCGCACCCAGGAGACCGCGATCCCGCTGCAGAAGGCGTTCGATCTGCCGGTGACCCTGGACGATCGGCTCATCGAGGCGGCCAACAAGTTCGAGGGAATGACGTTGTCCGGGGCCTCGGCCCGCGACCCACAGGTGCTGAAGCGGCTCTACAACCCGTTCCAACCCTCGTGGGGCGAGCCCTACCAACAGGTCGTGGAACGGATGGTCGACGTGATCAAGGTGGTCCGTCGGGCGGCCTGGGGGCGCGAGGCCGTGTGCGTCAGTCACCAGTTGCCGATCTGGATGGCGCGACGGGCCTCGGAGGGCAAGCGACTGTGGCACCGGCCGGATCGGCGCGAGTGCAACCTCGCCAGCGTCACGTCGTTGACCTTCGCCGACCAGCGTCTGGCCAGCGTCAGCTATGCGGAGCCGGCGGCAGGGTTGTACGTCGATGGGCCGTCCGTTCCGGGTGCCTGATCGATTGTTCGAAGCGTGAGAACCCCAGCGGGGCGGCCGGAACAGGCCGCCCCGAGACCGCGCTTCGCGTAGTTCGTGTCCGTTGAACACGCCCTACCGGATAAGCTGGGGCCACGGGTGCGGTGGATATGCGTGCTCAGTGCCGCCCTCCCCGGGGTCCGCCCCGGTCGCACCGGCCGCGCACGCGAACGCGTGTGAGCCATCGCGAGCCCGGTTACCGCATCCGAGCCGTCAGGTGTTCCGCACCAGTGGTTCGGCATGTCCGTACTCACTCGTCAGCGAGAAGGTGATCCCATGGGTTCCGTCATCAAGAAGCGTCGTAAGCGGATGGCGAAGAAGAAGCACCGCAAGCTGCTCAAGCGCACGCGTGTCGCGCGTCGCAACAAGAAGTAGGACATTCCAGCGGCGAACGTCTCTCCGCGGGCTTGGGCGTGCCCCAGGGCTCGCCTCGGACGCGGAGACACTTCCCCCCTTTGCGTGGCATTGCCCACGACAATGGAATTTTCTGGCTGAAGCGCTGTTGTGCTTCACGGGTCGCGGTCGCCGCTTCACCCCTGGCGGGTGAACGGTCCGCGGGCCTTTCGCACCACCGTCTCCTTTCAAGGAACGTGTCGCCATGGCTCGTGTCGTACTCGTCACCGGGGTCTCCAGCCCCCTCGCTGCCAGGGTCGCCCAGGCCCTGAGTGAGAGGCCCGGCGTGCGCCGGGTCATCGGAGCGGACTCCTCACCTCCCCCGGGCGAACTGCCGGGGATCGAGTACCGGCACGTCGACCTGCACGACGGAAGCCTGGACCGGATCGTCACCGATTCGGGCGCCGACCTGGTCCTGCACCTGGGTCTGGACACGGTGAAGGGCGCCGACCGGGAGGACGACCTCCTCGGCACCATGCGTGTCCTGGGCGCGGCCCAGCGTTCCGATTCCGTGCGCCGTCTCGTGGTGCGCTCCAGCGCCACCTGGGAGGCCGACGACGCGGCCGTGGTGGAGCGGGACACCCGTTCACTCCAACGCCGGCGCCCGGACCTGTCCGTGGCCGTGTTGAAGTTCGCGAACCTCATCGGTCCCTCCGTGGACACCCCCCTCACCCGATACATGGACTACCGGGTCGTACCCACCGTCATGGGTCGAGACCCGCGAGTGCAGTTCCTGCACGAGGACGACGGCGTCGAGGCGCTCACCCTCATGGCGTTGAGCGATCAGACCGGTTCCTTCGACGTCTCGGGGGCGGACGCGGTCCCCCTCTCACACTGTCTGCGTCGCATCGGCGGTCAACGCGTCCCCGTACCGGCCCGTGGCCTGAAGGTGCTGCGCGGTGTGGCCAAGCACGGCCGGATCGGTTACGCGAGTGCCAGCGCCGCCCGCACCGTCAACACCGGCCTGCACGCCGCTCGGCTGGACCCGACCCCGTTGTGCACCGCCCTGGACTGGTCGCCCACCTACAGCTCCATCGAGGCCTTCGAGTCGTACGCGCACAGTCGTGGCGGCGTCGACCGTGGTGGCGCCTCCCGAAGCGGCGGACGCGGCGCCGGGCTGCGTCCGGTGCACGTCATCGCTCTGGCCCGAGCCACCCTGGGCCGCTGACCGACCCTCGCCTCTCTTTCTCCTCTGCGGTGCCGACCGGGTGTCCTCACCGGTCCCGTAGTTCCTCCGCCCATGCCCGCAGACCCGCCGCGAAGCCCGCGCGGTCGCGCTCGGGCAGACGTTCCATAGCGCGCCGCAAGGGCGCCGCACGCGCCGCGACCAGTGCCTCCACCGATGGTCGATAACCCGTGGCCAGGCTCAGCAGGGTGCGTCGGCGGTTGTCCGGGTCCTCCTCCGCGACGACCAGCCCCGCCCTCCTGAGGTCACCGGCCAGTTCGCTGGCGGTCGGCATGGAGACGGCCATGCGCTCGGCCAGTTCACCGACGCCGACGGAGCGGACCACCGCCAGCTGTCCGAGAACCCCGCCGTGGCGCGCGGTCAGCCCGTGTTCGGCGAAGACCGCGGCGACGTCGTCGGGCATGTCCGTGCGGATCCGTCGGAAGTAGACCTCCAGCTGCGGTATCACCCCGAGCTCCGCAACCAGTTCCGGATCGGGGCGTTCGGAGGGTTCTGAAGTGCGGTCCTGTGCCATGTCCATGATCATAAAGATTCGGATGATCAAACTGTTTGTGTATCCGAAGTGACACCTCTAGGCTGAGATCCAGACCACGGTGTCCGCCGGAGTCCTGGCGGTGCCGAGTGAGGAGCGAGTCATGGCAGCCGCCACCCCAGGGCGTACCGACCCGATGTTCGACCCACCGCACCCGTACGGCTACGTGTACGTCGGCGCGAGTGTGTCACCGCCCGAGCGCGGGCCCCTCGTGCGAGGTGACCGGAGACGGGAGGAGGTCCTGGCGGAGTTCGCCGGGCTTCTTCCCGAGGTCGAGGCCCGGCCCGAGGTCGTCGCCACATCCCTCTACGAGGCCGTGTTCATGCCGCCGCTGTCCGGAGCCCCCCGCTACGACGTCGTCGTCCTCATCACGACCGTCTCGACCACGGCCGCCGTCGACTTCTTGGACTCGGAGGCCTATCGGGAACTGGGCGCAGAGCTCGTGATGGTCGCCGGCAACACCCGCCGGATCGGGGAGACCGAGGACGGTTCCGAGGCGACCTTCCTGTTCAACCACTTCACCGCGCCCGACCCGGAGCGCGCCGTCGTGGCCTGGGAGGACCTGGCCCACTGGTACGTCACCGTGATCGGGGTGGACAACAGCACCCTGCTGCGACCACGAGGAGACGCCGCCTTCGCCATGGTCAACCAGGTCCGGTTGCCGGGAGGACCGCTGCGCTTCCTGCTCGCGCAATTCGTTCGGCCGAGTTTCTTCCGGCGGGTGCGCGGTGGGCTGCGAGCGGAGGGGATGAGGGCGATGCCGGTGTTCTATCGGCGCGTTTGAACGCGCTGCGGTAGCCCGGGTCGGGGATGGGGGAAGAGGGGCGGGCTCGAGGGCGAGCGTCGCTCTGCGTGCCGCTCAGCGCCTCTCGGGGAGTTTCTCAGGGGGAGGGCAAGGACTTGCGGTGCCGTACCGCGCGCACCGCGACCGCGCCGGCCACCGCACCCGCGACGGCCGCGGGGACGGCCACCTTCAGGGCTCGGCGGTGTCTGCGGAAGTCGTGGACCGGCCACTGATGGGTCCGGGCGTACCGGCGCAGGTCCCCGTCCGGGTTGACCGCGTGCGGATCGCCCACCAACGACAGCAGCGGCAGGTCGTTCGAGGAGTCGCTGTAGGCGGAACAGCGGGCCAGGTCCCACCCCTCCTTGCGGGCCAGTTCCCGCACCGCCACGGCCTTGGCCGGACCGTGCAAGAGGTCGCCGTTGAGGCGTCCGGTGTAGACCCCGTCGACGCTTTCGGCCTCGGTGCCCAGCGCACCGGTCAGGCCCAGTCGGCGTCGGATGATCTCCGCCAGCTCCACCGGGGTCGCGGTGACCAGCCAGACCGGCCGCCCGGCGTCCAGGTGTCCCTGAACGAGCCGTCGGGCGCCCTCCCAGATGCGGTCGGCCATGGTGTCGTCGTAGATCTCCTCGCAGAGGCCGACCAGGTCCCGCACGTCGTGCCCGGCGACGAACGCCAGGGCGGCCTCGCGCGCGGCGTTGATGTGCTCGGGCTGTTCGCTGCCGGTCACCCTGAACACCGTCTGCCCCCACGCGAACCGCATCAAGTCGCGGGTGGTGAACAGGTCACGGGAGGCGAGCCCACGGGCGAAGTGGTAGATGGAAGCGCCGCGCATCAGGGTGTTGTCCACGTCGAAGAAGGCGGCGCCGGGACCGATCGGGTTCGGGAACGTCGCGTCCAATGGCACGGTTCTCTCCAGGATCAGGTGGGGGAGGTCGCCCTCCGGCGGCCGGGGTGAGGCCCCCGCGTACTGTGAGCCTAGAGGCACGAGGCGTCCCGGTGGGGCCGCTGCACCGCCACGAGAATCCTGGTGATGAAGCTCACAGTGTAAAGGGCGGTTCCGGCCCGCACTCTGCGAGATCTCCCTCGGGGTCGACCCCCCAAAAGTGCACGTTGTGCACATCCACTCGTCAACGTGCATCATCATTGTCGAGATGGTCACGGTAGGTCTGACATTCATTAGCGCGTTGGTCGGCTGGAGCGCCACCGCCGCGCTGACCGCTTATGCCCAACGTCGGCCCGGTATCGCCGCGATCGCATGGTTGATCGCCGCACTGGCCGTCACGGTGGGTCTCAGCGCCGCGGTGATCGGGGTGCTGTTCGACTTCGGCGAGCCCACCTTCCGACTCCTGCAAATGGGTGTCAGTCTCCTCGGGCCCGTCTACATGGCGTGGGGGGCCTTCGAATACGCGGTCCGCGCGCCGAACGCCCGGTTCACCTCACGTCTGTTCCTCAGCGTCTTCACCATCGTTCCCCTGGTGGTGCTGGCCGTCGACCGCGCCAGCGGTCGCTTCGGCTCTTCCTTCCCCCCGCTGGCCGAACACTACGATCTGATCCCGCGCGCGCTCGTGAACGGTGCGCAGGTCTTCGCCGTCGTCCTCCTCGTCACCGCGCTGGTCTCCGTCGCGCGACGCGGCCTCCGCGGCCCCGGGAGGACCGATCTGATCGTTCTCGGGCTGCTCGTCCTGGCCACGCTCCTCTCCGTGGTGGTCGGCCGCTTCGGGCTGGACTCCGTGGGCCCGTTGCTGATGCTCGGGGCGGTCTCCGCGCTGTGGGGCGCCGGAGCACTGGCGGCCAAGCCCCGTCGCGACGTCTACGACGACGAGTACGACGACGAGTACGACGACGATTACTACGACGACGCGGACGACGAACTCGACGAACCGCAGGAGGAGCCCGTGCGCCGTAAGCGCCGCCACGCCGACCCCTATGACGACCACTTCGCAGGGGCCCCGGCGTCCACACCGCCCAGCAGCAAGCTGCGCGGTGTCATCACGATCTACACGCTCGCCGACGGGCAGGGTGAGGGCTTCGACCGGCTGGCCAACGCTGTCGTGGGCGAGGTGTCCGCGCGTGAACCCGACACCCTGCTGTTCGCCTCGCACACGGTGCCCAGCGCGCCGTTGCAGCGCATCGTCTACGCGATCTATCGGGACGAGCTCGCGCAGGAGGAACACGAGCAGCAGCCGCACATGCTGGAGTTCGCCCGCCGACTGCCGGCACACGTGGTCGCCACCAACGTGATCGAACTCTCCCTCTCCGACGCGTCCGCCAACGACGGCCTCGCCGCCATGCTGATGCCTCGTTGACCCGATCCGCGTGATCCCGCCGGAACAGCGGTTTCGTCGTCGGCGCCCCTCTCCGCAACGGGGGGCGCCCGGCTCGTTCATCCTCCGGTCACGTCTCGAAGGTGCCCCACACCGACCCCGGTGCCTCTCGATCGCGTCTCGATGGCTCGGGGACGCAACCAACCCGGATATCTCCGCGTCATATGCGGGGTGACGTACCCTTCCCTACAGGTTTTTCATGACCGGCGCCCTGCGGGTGCCGGTGGCGTGTGACCACGACCGGCCGGACGACCCAGCCGAGAGGCGCGCCGGATCGAAAGCCGGATCGAAAGAAAGTGTGCTGGGATCTCCGATGCGTAAGTTCCTTCTCGTCTTCCTGATCCTCCTCGCGGCTCTCGTGGTGGTGGCGGACATCGGTGCGCGTTCATTCGCGCAGAACGCCCTCGCCGAACGTCTGGCCGACCAGATGGAGATGTCCGAGGATCCGGAGGTGTCCATCGAGGGTTGGGCCTTCCTGCCGCAGGTGCTGAGCGGCACCTATACCGAGGTCGACATCAACGCCGACAGCGCCACGATGAGCGACGTGACGGTCGAGCAGGTCGAGGCCACCGCCTCGGACGTCGAGGCGCCGCTGAGCGACCTCATGGATCAACCCACCGTGATCGCCGGCCAGGTCGAAGGCTCCTTCGTGGTGCCCTACTCCTACTTCAACCCCTACCTGCCCGAGGGCATGACCATCAGCACGGAGGGCGACAGCCCCCGCATCAGCGGTGAGCTCGCCCTGCCCGAGCTGGGTCTGAGCGCCTCGGTGTCCAGCGCCGGTGAGTTCACGGTCGACGGCGACGTCCTCTCCGTCACCCCTCAGGACATCGAGGTCGGTGACCTGCCGATCGACGTCGACGACCAGGTGGCGGGGATGCTCACCTTCAGCGCGCAGGTACCCGAGTTGCCGCTCGGCCTGACCGTCACCGACGTGGAGGCCACTTCCAGCGGTCTGCTGATCACCGGTGCCGGTACCGACCTCCCGCTGATGGGTTCCGAGGTCGCCTGATGGTCTCCGCGATGGAGTCGCTCGGTGCCGAGGAGATCGGCGCCGAGCTGGGCGCGAGGGCCACCCTCGTGCAGATCTCCAGTGCCTTCTGCCAGCCCTGCCGAGCCACCCGCCGCGTCCTGATGGACGTGGCGTCGATGGTGGAGGGCGTGGCCGACGTCGAGGTCGACGCCGAGTCGCACCTGGACCTGGTGCGTCGGTTGGAGGTGCGGGGAACCCCCACCGTCTTCGTCCTGGACGCTTCCGGCCGGATCGTGCGGCGGGCGCAAGGACAGCCCCGCAAGGCCGACGTGATCGCCGCGCTCGGGCAGGCCATCTCCTGGACCCGATAGGTCCGAACCCGGGCGGTCCTCAACGCTCCCCGAGACGCCGTTCTCATATTCCGGAACACCCTGAAAGCCCGTCCGGCCCGGCGGAGCGGGCAATACGGCTTTCCCTGTGATCCAGGACACCAGTGACAATCAGCGGTGCTGCCTGTAACGTCTAAGACGTGACTTCCTTGACGAGCGCGTATCTGACGAAGCGACGGGCGGTTGATTTCTGCCGCGTCGCCGCCGCGCTCTGTCCATGTCCCTAGGGCGGACGGGCCCTCGGCCCCGCCCGTTTCGTGCGATCGGCTTCCTCGGATCTCCACGCACACAGGGATGAAGTTTCATGCGAGTCGAGTTCGACGGGCGTCCGTACGCCCCAGGCACAGAGCGACACATCGACGACCGCACCCTCGTGAGCTCGGAGCGGCAGGCTGCGACCACGTCCGCCCCCACCGCGCGTAGTGCCCTTCCCGCCTTCCACCCGGCCCCTCGCCGGGCGTAGCGGGGTACCCCGAACACATCCCCTCGCCAGGGAACGTCCCCACCAGGGGAAGGCCACGACGACACCCCGGCTTCCGGCAGCAGGGCCCGGAAGCACGACGCATCCGACTCACACGCGACATCGCACAGAAACACAGGAGGTTCCCCATGAGCCGTTCCGACGTCCTCGTGGACGCCGACTGGGTGGAGGCTCACCTGGACGACGCCGACGTCGTTCTCGTCGAGGTGGACGAGGACACGTCCGCCTACGACAAGGGCCACATCCGAGGCGCTGTCAAGATCGACTGGAAGACGGACCTCCAAGACCCGGTCCGTCACGACTTCGTGGACAGGACCGGTTTCGAGAACCTGCTGTCCGCCAAGGGCATCGGCAACGACGACCAGGTCATCCTGTACGGCGGTAACAACAACTGGTTCGCCGCCTACGCGTACTGGTACTTCAAGCTCTACGGCCACGAGAACATCCGTCTGTTGGACGGTGGCCGCAAGAAGTGGGAGCTCGACTCCCGCGAGCTGGTCGAGGACGTCCCCGAGCGGGCCGCCACCGAGTACAAGGCCAAGGAACAGGACACCTCGATCCGTGCCTTCCGCGACGAGGTCGTCGAGGCCATCGGTAACAAGGCCCTGGTCGACGTCCGCTCGCCCGACGAGTTCACCGGCAAGCTGCTGGCCCCGGCGCACCTCCCGCAGGAGGCGGCCCAGATCGGTGGGCACATCCCCACCGCGCGCAACATCCCGTGGGCCAAGACGGCCAACGAGGACGGCACCTTCAAGACCGCCGAGGAACTGCGCGAGCTCTACACCGAGGCCGGTGTGGACCTGGACAAGGACATCATCGCCTACTGCCGTATCGGCGAGCGCTCCTCGCACAGCTGGTTCGCGCTCCGCGAGATCGTCGGCATCCCGAACGTCAAGAACTACGACGGCTCCTGGAGCGAGTACGGTTCCCTGGTCGGCGTTCCGGTCGAGGTGGGGGAGGCCGAGCCCAAGTGAGCGACAGTTGCGGAGCCCCCGAGGGCGGTGTGGCCCTGGCCGACGTCGACGCGGGAAGCCAGGCGGTCATCCAGGGCACGGTGACACGTGACGGGCAGCCGCTGCGCGGTGCCTACGCCCGTCTGCTGAACTCCTCCGATGACTTCGTCGGAGAGGTCGCCACCGGTGACGAGGGGACCTTCCGGTTCTTCGCCACCGATGGTGCCTGGAAGGTGCGGGTGCTGGCCTCGAAGGGCTTCACCGGCGAATACCCCGTCCAGGCGGAGGTCGGCAAGGTCGTGGACGTACAGGTCCAGGCCTGACCGACGGTCGAACCACCGCGGCGCCGGTGCCGACGGAGAGATCCGTTCGGCACCGGCGCCGCGTCGTTTCCGGGGCTCAGCGCTCCCGAGGGTGCGGCGGCTCCTCATCCGGAACCTCGTACAGCTCGGCGAGCTCCCGGTTGATCGCTAGAGCCAGTCTCGCCCGGTCGAGCATCGCCTGGCGGTAGAAGGGGGAAGTGGCGGCGAAGGAGAAGGCGGCGACCCCGAGCCACAGGAAGACGGAGGACCCATCCTGAACCATCGACCTGGCGATCAGGATCACAGAGTTGCCGAGAAGGAACAGGATCATGCCCGAGAAGTACCAGGGGTTCTGCCACCGGCGATTCAGATCGGTGGCCGCAGTGACGGTCAGCTGAGCCGTTTCGGGGTCGGGCGCCGGCGCACCATGGCGCAGGTACGGACGGATCCTGCGCCGTTCCGCGCCGATCGGTGCCTTGTGGGCGAGGGCGCGTTCCCTCCAGTGGGTGCGCCCCCTTCGGTGATTCCAGACATGGCCCCGTGCCACGCAGACCAGGGCGGCGACCATGAGCAGGAGTGAGAACAGGGGCGGGACGAGGGTGGGGCCGGAGATGGGGGACTCCCGGTTATCTGAGGGGCGTGGTCTTCGCCGGCATTATGTCGCTTCACCGGTCGCGCGGATCGTCCGGGTTCCGGCCGACGAGGGAGTCGGGTGAGCGGCCGCTCGACGCTCGGGTTTTCCACAGGTGGGGATCGGTACTGGAAAGCGGCCGGTGGCCCTGCTTCACTGAGAACCACGGCCACGCCGCTCGAAGGTCCGTGCACGCTCCATGTTCGAACGTCGGGCATGGCCGGCCGTGGCAAGCACGAGGGCGCCGGTACGCCGGTGCCCGAGCTTCGACCGCCCAGTGGCCGAAGCCCCCCACATGAACGATTCCCCGGTGGTCCCTCTCTGCCGCCGGCGAGGAGGTGTTCGGACGGTGCCCAGAGCACGGTCGTCGGCGAACGCGGCCCGAGGCGAGACGGGACGCACCTACCTCGGATGGCGGCACAAGATCCTCCTGCCACCACCCGGTCCCGCCCCGCGCCGCCCCGCGCCCTCGGACGCTCGGACGGTCTCCGAGGAGTGGATCGCGGATCAGCGTGACAGCGAGGCGCAGACCAACCGCCCGCTCTACTTCGCACTGCTCGGACTCGCCCTGCCCGCGATCCTGTTCCCGGCGCTGTGGCTGACGCGCGTCCTCCCCGGCAGTCTGGCGTTGGGCGGTGTGTTCGCCTGCGCGGCCATCGCGGCGCCGGTCGCCTTCGCGCTCGTCCAGAGCCGCCAGGTCATCGTCGAACGCCTGGAACGGGCGAGGGAACGGCTGGACGCCGAGCGCGCCGAGCGGGAACGGGTCCTGCGCGAACGGCAACGCGAGCACGCCACCCGGTACACCGAATGGCAGGCGGCCTCCCGTGCCTACGAGGCGCAGCCACGCTGGTACGGCATGACCGTGCCGGTCGGCACCTCCGCGGTGGTCGTGGTGGGCGGGGCGGACACCGGGTGGTCGGCGCTGCTCACCACCATCGGTGTCTCTCGGCTGAGGGAAGGCGGTGACCTCACGGTCGTCGACCTCACCGGGCACGGGGTCGCCCGCGAACTCGTCCGTCTCACCCGTCGTTGCGCCGTGGAACCGCGCAGATGGGTGCTCCCCGCCGACCTGCCGCGGATGACCCTGGGAACCGATCTGGACGCCGGTCAGCGCGCCCGCGTCCTCTCCGCCGTCGCCGCGGCCACGGGACGGGCCGAGGACGTCGACGCCGACGAGACGCTGTTGCTGCGTCTGTTGGAGGTGCTCGGCCGGAACGTGGACATCGCTCGCCTCATCGGGGGTCTGCGCGCCCTGCTCACCCCCGCCGACGACGACGCCGAGGACGATCCGGCCCTGGCCCTGCTCACCGTGGACGAACGCACCAGGGTACGGGAACGCTGCGCGGACGACCCCGCGGTCCGCGAACGGGCCTGGGCCCTGGAGGAGCGACTCAGCCCGTTCGAAGCCGTCGGTACCCGCGCCGATGACGCCGCCTACGCCCAGGTCAAGATCATCTCCACCGACCGTGCCTCCGGGGCGGCGGCCGCGCGAGTGTACGGGACCTACGCGGTGGCGGCGCTCAGCGAGCTCCTGGAGACACGTGAGCCGGGTCCGGCGGTCCCCGGGGGCAGAGCTCCACGGGTACGACCGGATCGAACCCGCACCGTGGTCGTGTGCGGCGCGGAGATACTCCCGGAGGAGGAGGTGGAGCAGGTCCTGGACGCGGCCGAGGACGGCGGTGTCGAGGTGGTCCTGATGTTCCGCGAGGCGGTGCCCGCCGCGGTCCGCCACCTGTCCGATCCGTCCTGCCTGCCGGTGGTGATGCGGCAATCCGACCGGAACGGGAGGGTCGCGCGAGCGGTCGCCGAGGTGGCCGACGGCTTCGGAAGCGATCAGGAGGACCTGGAGATCCACCGGCTCACCGAGGTGATCGGCGAGACCGTCGGTGCTTCGATCACCGAACCCGACGGCGGCGACGAGAACGGTCCCGCCGAGGAGAGCCTCTTCCCCTCTCCGCACACCGAGTCCGGAGCGCTCATCCGCAACGCGGCCGCCGCGATCTCCCCGCTGGACCTGGTCAGGCATGTGAGATCCGCCACGGCCTGGGGTCGGGCCACGGAGCAGGCGGCGGAGACCGACACCACCGTCGCGTCGACGGAGGAAGAGGAGTCCACGGCGCGGATCAGTGGTCTGGACGCGGAGTCGCTCCGGAACCTGCCACCCACCGCGGCTCTCGTCCTGACCTCGGCCGGCCCGGTCCTTGCCGACACCAACCCGGGTATTCTCACCCTGTCCACAGCCACCCTCGCCACCGCCGAGGACCACCGGAACTCCGGTATCGGTAGGGGTGTCGGCCAGGCCGAGGGGCCCGATGGTCCGGGTCCGAAGGCCGAGGAGCCACGGCGTTCCCCGATCGGCGGCACGCGGATCGAACCGCCGGGTGACGGCGCGCGGGGAGCCGGACCCGGATACGCACCCGGGGTCGGGAACGTCCCGCGAACGCCCGAATCGGTGACCGACGACGGGGCCGATCCGACACGGGTCCCACCCAACCTCGGGCCCCCACCCGAGCGGTTGGACTGGCGGGTCTGAACAGCGGTGGACAATAGGCTTGGCCCGACACATCGCCCGCCGCCACAGCGCGTTCGCGCGGGTGATCTAGCGATCGTGGAGATTTGATGAGCGAGCTTTCCTTGCGCGCCCAACTGGCTTCGGTACTGGGCAGGAGCGCGGCAAGCCTGTCCAGGGCCACAGGACGCGGAGACGGCTCCGTTATCGGCGGCCGCGTCGCCCTGAAGGTCGAACCCGAGCTGCTCGCCAAGCTCGCCCAGGGTCGCCGTCTCGCCCTGGTGAGCGCCACCAACGGCAAGACCACCACGACCCGTCTCATCTCGCAGGCCCTGCGTGAGTTCGGCGACGTGGCCACCAACGAACACGGCGCGAACATGCCCACCGGGCACATCACCGCGCTGGCCGCCAATAAGGCCGCCGTCAACGGTGTGCTGGAGGTCGACGAGAAGTATCTTCCACAGGTCATCAAGGCGACCAATCCCGCCTTCGTCGTACTGATGAACCTCAGCCGCGACCAGATGGACCGCGCCTCGGAGATCAACCTCCTCGCGAAGAAGTGGCGCACCACCCTGTCGCAGACCAACACCCACGTGATCGCCAACGCCGACGATCCCCTCGTGGCATGGGCCGGTCTGGGCGCCTCCAGCGCCACCTGGGTCTCCGCCGGCCAGCGCTGGAAGGAGGACTCCTGGTGCTGCCCCGAGTGCGGCGCCCACCTCAAGCGCGAGGTCGATCCGCACTGGGAGTGCCCCGAGTGCGGCCTGGCCCGGCCTCGGGCCACCTGGGCGGTGGACAACGACTCCGACACCCTCATCACCCCCGAGGGGCAGCAGATCAAGCTCCGCCTCAACCTGCCGGGTGACGCCAACCGCTCCAACGCGGCGATCGCCGCGGCCACCGCAGCCGCCTACGGCATCCACCCCGAGCGCACCGTCGAACGCCTGCGTGAGATCACCTCGGTGGCCGGCCGCTACACCTCCGTGGTGACCATGGGCGTCGAGGTCCGCCTCCTGCTCGCCAAGAACCCTGCCGGGTGGCTCGAGTCCTTCGCCGTCCTCGACCCGCCGCGGGTTCCGGTCATCCTGGCGGTCAACGCCCAGGTCTCCGACGGTAAGGACACCTCCTGGCTGTGGGACGTGGACTACAGGGTCCTGCGCGACCGTCGGGTCTTCATCATGGGTGAGCGTCGTACCGATCTCGCCCTGCGGCTGGAGACAGACGAGGTCCCCTTCGAGGTCGCCGAGCGGGTGGACGAGGTTCTGGCCAAGCTCAAGGCCGACCGCCCCGACATCACCAAGGTCGACGTCATCGCCAACTACACCGCCTTCCAGCAGATCCGCACCGCGTACGGCCGCATCCAGTAGGAGACCCAGCCATGTCGAACAACAGCAGCGCTCTGCGGATCGTGTGGATCTACCCCGACCTGCTCAGCACCTACGGGGACCAGGGCAACGTCCTCATCCTCAAGCGTCGCGCCGAGCTGCGCGGCATCCCGACCGAGGTCGTGCAGGTCAACTCCAGCGACTCCGTGCCCGAGCAGGGCGACATCTACCTGCTCGGCGGTGGCGAGGACCGGCCGCAGATCCTGGCCGCCGAGCGCCTTCGAGCCGACGGTGGTCTGGCTCGGGCCGCCGCGCGCGGTGCCTGCGTCTTCGCGGTCTGCGCCGGTTACCAGATCATCGGTGAGAGCTACGGCGACAACGACGACAACCCGCTCCCCGGCGTGGGCATCCTCGACATCCGCAGCGGCCGTGGTCAGAGCCGTGCCGTGGGCGAGATCGTCGCCGACGTCGACCCCGCCCTGGGCGTGGGTCGGATCACCGGGTTCGAGAACCACCAGGGCCGGACATCCATCGGCCCGCAGGCCCGCCCGCTGTCCACCACGGTGAAGGGCGTCGGCAACGACGACCGTACCGAGGGCGCCTACCAGGGCCAGGTGCTCGGCACCTACCTGCACGGGCCGGCGCTGCCGCGCAACCCACAACTGGCCGACCTGCTGCTGCGTTGGCGGGTGGGGCAGTTGAACCCGTTGCCTCCGGCCTGGGGCGAGCGTCTGCACGAGGAACGCCTGGCCGCGGCTCTGCGCTAGAGAATCGACCGGCCCGGTGGGAGAGACCCTCCCATCGGGCCTTCGTGTGTCCGGAGTCGGTGGCGCCCTTGTCGGGGCCCTCTCGAGCAGGGCCGGCGAATCGTGCCGACCTGACCCGAGGACCTACCGGTCGGTCGATTCCGCTCATCCGCGTCCCCCGATTCGTTCGTGCCGCCAGGCTTTCAAGGGAAAAATGAGGAGTGGGTCGGGCTTCGCGGGTGGTAGCCGGGAAGGAATGGTCGACGACCCTCCGTGGTGAGGGTTGGATTTCGGGCGAGGGTGGGCAAACGGGGCACAATTTCGGAATGATCTGACTGTGGTATGTGTCACATGGATATGAGTGCCACCGATTCACCCCCAGGTTCCGTCGGCCGTTTCGGACGGTCCGTACGTGTCCTCGCGATCCCCGTCGCCGTGCTCGTGGCGGCCGGTGGGTGCACGGCGGCATTGGCCGCCATGGGCGGGTTGCCGACCCCCGATGTGCGGATCGTGGTGGGAGAAGAGGATCGCGACCCCGCGGCAAACGGGTCGGAGCAGGGTGCGGGGACCGAACCGGGATCCTCACCCTCGCCCTCCGCGGAAACGACGGAGGAGCCGAAGCGGCCGGAGGCGTCCGGTCCGGGGCGACAGACGGACTCTTCCGAATCCGTGCCGCTGTCCTCCTTCAACGGATCCTCGACGTCGGTCGGTCCGTTCCGGGTGGAGGTCGAGGTGGCCTACACCGACAGCACCATCACCGACGGGATGGGCACGAACGCCACCGCCCCGTCGGGCATGACGTACTACATCTACCGGCTCAACGTCACCAACGAGGGTTCCTCACCGGCGATCTTCGACAGCTACGGCACCCGAGGCCACTCCCCGGACGGGACCTCCCACAACAACGACGTGGAGGCCGAGGTGACCGTGGCCTGGGACTACTTCTGGGACGAGATCGACCCCGGCACCACGGTCACCACACACCTGATGTTCCTGGCGCCCGAGGGCACCGAATTCTCCTACGTCGAGGTCTCCGGACAGGGCGACCTACGACCTTCCTGAGCCCCTATCGCGGTCGGCGCCGCAGATCGATCTGGGCGTTGGCCCCGGTGTCCGGGTCCACGATGACCTCCTGGCCGGCGGCGATGCCGTCCGCAGTCAGAACGGCGTCGGTCGGCGCCGTCCGCTTGACCAGCCCCAGCGCGATCGGCCCCAACTCGTGATGGCGTGCGGAACTGCCCACGCGGCCGACCCGACGCCCCTCCAGTTCGATTTCGGAGCCCACCACGGGGAGCCGCTCCCTGGTGCCGTCCAGGTGCAGTAGCACCAGGCGGCGCGGGGGACGACCCAGGTTGTGCACCCGGGCCACCGTCTCCTGCCCGGGGTAGCAGCCCTTCTCCAGATGCACGGCGGAACCGATCCAGTCCATCTCGTGCGGGATGGCGCGCTCGTCGGAGTCCAGGCCGGCCCGAGCCCGGTGCGAAGCGATCCTGTGCGCCTCATAGGCCCACATGCCGGCCGGTCGGGTTCCCGCGTCCGTCAGCTTCTTCGCGGTCGTCACGAGCTCCTCGGAGGGCACGAACAGGTCGATCTCGTGCTCGGTGGTCCGGGTGACCGGACCCTCCACCACCGCCAGGGCCTTGTCCCGGTCCGGGCCGAGCAACGTCAACACCGAGAGCGAGTCCGAGAGGTCCTCGACCTCCACCCGCAGCATGAACACCATCGAGTCCAGGAACCGGGCAGTCTCGGCGGCCTCACCCGGCTCGGTGTGCATCCAGGTGGACTCACCGTCGTCCACCATCGACAGGTGGTGCCTCAGTCGGCCACGCGCGTCCATGATCAGTGACTCGGTGCCGGCGCCCGGGGCCAGGTCACGGGTCAGCTGGCTGGTGAGGTCGTTGAGCCAGCCGAGACGGTCGGGCCCGCTCACCCGCACCACACCCCGGTTGCTCCGGTCGACCCAAGCACTGGAACGTTCGATCGCGCGGCCCTCGTGCGAGGGGTCGCCGTAGTGCGCGGCGACGTCGGTGTCGGGGGTCTCGGCGCTCACGGCACCGGGTGTGGTCAGCAACGGCGAAGTCATACCGCCGAGGGTATCCGCCCCGTCCAAGAGGACACAGGGGTGCGATTGACCTGGGGATACAGATCACAGAAAATCACTTGCCCGCCACCGTCCAGGAGACGTAGTTTGGCGGCACGCAGGAAAGGAGGTGGTCCAGAACATGATTGACCCTAGGACCGGCGAGGTGGCCGTCCGCTAGGACGACGCCGAGCATTCGCTCGACGTACGTCGCAGGCGAATCCCAGACGGACACCCGAACCCCGGGCTGTCGGACCTTGTCCGATCCGACCCTTCTCGTAGGAGCCGGCCCGGGGTTCGTCCATGTCCAGACCCCGAACGGGCCTACTTGCCGTCGTTCGGCTCGATCTCGGCCACTCGCTTGAGCTGGGCGGACATGTACGACTGGAGCCCCAGGTCGCGGGCGGCCAGGTCCCACGCGTAACCCAGGGTCTGGCTTCCGTCGTTGAACAGCCCGTACAGGCGGTGCGACCCCTGTACCTCCAGGCCGGTGATGGTGCGCACGAGCCCGGCGCTTCGCATCTCCACCCGGTTGGCGAACACGTTGCCCTCGTAGGACTCCAGGTAGCCCTCGTTGTGGGCGATCATCGCTTCGATGTGGACGATGTTGTTCTCGTCGTCCGCCGCGTACCGAGCGGTGTCCTCATCGGAGAGGGCACGCCAGTAACCCGATTCCTCGGTGATCAGCTCGCCGGTGGTCCCGTCCGAGTTCATCCGCCAGGCCTTGGCACTGTAGGCCACATAGGGCAGCCCCGCGCGCGGGACGAACTCGACCTCCTGGCCGAACTGGAACTTCTCCTCTTCCACATATCCGGCGACGCCGACGCCCTCCCAACGTCCGAACAGGAAGGACAGTTTCGCCAGATCAGGGTGTACCGCTGCGTCCATAACCCCCGAGAGTAGCGCGCGACGGAGGCGTCGGTGACCGCCCGCGCGAAGGTACCCGTCACCGCCATCCTCGGGCCCCGGACCGGACATGCCCAATTGGCCCGGCTTTCTCGGAGAACTGGTAAAGATGGTTGACGGACGCGGTGGGTCCTTGGGGCTCGGATCCGCACCGCGATCCCCCGACCTCCGACACGATTTCCGAACACGATTCCAAAGGGGCTGCCTGTGTTACTGGTGATCGGTTCGGCGTTGCTCGTCGTCGCGGTGGTCCTGGCGCCACTGGCCTTCATCGCCCTGCGTCGCTGGCGGCGTCAGCGTGGTCTCGCGCTGCTCCTTCCCGCCGCGGTCGCCGAGCACGAAGGCAAGCGCGTGACCCTCACCGGCGTGGCCGCGCCGGGTCCCGCCGGTGCCATCGAATCCGGACTGGCGGGTGTCGAGTGCGTCTGGCACGGTCACGAGGTCCTGCGGCACTACCGGCCGTTGGCCCGTGGCCAGGCGGACGGGCAGGTCGGTGAGCGCGCCTGTGACTCCATCGCCGACTACGGCTCCGATGACCTCTTCGGTCTGGTGGGGGAGGGGCGCTCGGGGAACGCGCAGCGCATCTTCGTCGACCCGGCGGGCACCGAACCGCAGGACGCCGAACTCTGCCTCAAGCGCCAGGTCGGCCGTCCCCAACCCGGTGTGGCCGCCGCCGCGGACGACCTCCTGCCCAGGGTTCGAGGCCGCATCTCCGGTGTCTTCCGGGGCGAGACCATCGAATTCGAGTACCGCGAGTGGATCATCCGTACGGGTGCTTCGGTGCGCGTCACCGGACGCGTCCACGCGCGTGATGGCCGGGTCGTATTGGCCGGCTCGGACGAGGACCCGCTCACCATCGAACACGGTGTGGTCGACCGGGCGACACGGGTCTCCCCACGTCGGACCGAGGCCCTGGGTCTGTCCGTCGGGTTCCTGTTCTCCGTCATCGCGGGAACCGTGCTCCTCCTGATCGGCCTCTCGGTAGGCTGACGGACATGTCTCGCTCTTTGGTGATCAAGGTCACGGCCGGCGCGGATGCTCCGGAACGGTGCAATCAGGCGTTCACGGTCGCGACCGCGGCGGTGACCGCAGGCGTCGAGGTCTCCCTCTGGCTGACCGGGGAGTCGGCTTGGTTCGCCGTCCCCGGACGCGCCGAGACCTTCGAACTCGAACACGCCGCCCCGTTGCAGGACCTGCTGGCCGCGGTGCTGGCCGCCGGCCGGGTGACGGTGTGCACCCAGTGCGCGGCCCGACGCGACCTCACCCAGGACGACCTGATCGACGGCGTGCGCATCGCGGGCGCGCAGAGCTTCGTCGAGGAGACCCTCCAGGACGGGGCCCAGGCGCTGGTCTACTGACCCGCCCTCCGATGACCCGCCCTTCGAAAACGACGGTGCCCGTACCACCGTTGGAGGTACGGGCACCGGTGTCGTCGTGGGGCGTTACTTCTTGCCCTGGTTGGCGACGGCCTCGATGGCGGCCTTGGCGGCCTCCGGGTCGAGGTAGGTGCCGCCCGGGTTCGTGGGCTTGAAGTCCTCGTCCAGCTCGTAGACGAGCGGGATGCCGGTGGGGATGTTCAGCCCCGCGATGTCGGCGTCGCCGACCCCGTCCAGGTGCTTGACCAGCGCGCGCAGCGAGTTGCCGTGCGCGACGACCAGGACGGTCTTGCCCGCGGCCAGCTCCGGGACGATGTCGTCGTACCAGTACGGCAGGGCGCGGTCGAGCACGTCCTTGAGGCACTCGGTACGCGGCAGCAGCTCCGGCGGCAGGAGCTCGTAGCGGACGTCGTCGGACTGCGAGTAGGGGTCGTCGTCGGCGATGGGCGGTGGGGGAGTGTCGTAGGAACGACGCCAGGTCATGAACTGCTCTTCGCCGTACTCCTCACGGGTCTGAGCCTTGTCCTTGCCCTGAAGGGCGCCGTAGTGACGCTCGTTGAGGCGCCAGGAGCGCTCGACCGGCAGCCAGTGCAGGTCGGCGGTCTCCAGCGCGAGGTTGGCGGTGCGGATGGCGCGCTTGAGCAGCGAGGTGTGCAGCACGTCCGGGGTCACCCCGGCGGACTTGAGCAGCTCGCCGCCACGGCGGGCCTCGTCCTCGCCCTTTGCGGACAGGTCCACATCCACCCAGCCGGTGAACAGGCCCTTCGCGTTCCAGACACTTTCACCGTGTCGCAGCAGTACCAGAGTTCCCATGGGGGCAAGCCTAGTCACTCGAAGTCCCGGCCGGTTCGGCCAGGTGGGCGAAGGCGCGCAGATTCCGGGTGTCGTGGCCGCGTTCGAGGCGCCACTTCCACTCCTTGCGGATCGCCGAGGCGAACCCCAGCTCCAGCGCCGTGTTGAAGTTCTCGTCCGAGTAGGTGAGCACGCACCCCAACAGCCGGTCGACCTCGTCGACGCCGACACCGCCCAGGGGGAGCCGGCCACGGATGTACACGTCGCCGACCTCGTCGGAGGTGAACGCCATCCCGTACATGTCGGAGCCGCGTCGGGTCAGCCACTGGTAGAACCCGGCGTGGTTCTCGTCCGGTCGCCGGCAGAAGAACGAGGTCAGGGTGAGGCTGTGCGGACCGACCTCCAACCACACCAGGGTCTTGAGCTTGGCCGTGCCCGGGATGGTGACCAGGAAGGAACCCTCACGTGGACGTTCGACCTCCAACTCGGCCTCGCCCACCGCCTGTTCGATCGCCTTGATCGCGTTCTCGCGCGCCGTCGTCTCCGCCACGTGCGTTCCCCTCTCCTTCACGGACGTCCCCGTCATCGGCATGCCGCCTCGGCCAGCGGGAGTGCGCGCGGGGTCAGTGCCGACCGGTAGACGTCCAGCAGGTCATCCACGGTCCGCGACCAGCTCAGGGTGGCCGCGTGCTCCGGTGCGGCCTCCGCCAGCCTGGCATGCCAGGCCGGTTCGCGAATCAACCGGTGCAGCTCGGCTGCGTAGTGGCGCGGGTCGTGTCCGTCCACCAGGACACCCGACACACGGTCGGAGACGGCCGTGGACAGGCCACCGACGCGGGCCGCCACGACCGGGGTGCCACAGGCCTGTGACTCCACGGCCACCAACCCGAAGGACTCCGAGTAGGAGGGCACCACCGTCACGGTCGCGGCCCGGTAGAAGTCGGCCAGGCGTCGACGGTCCTGTGGCGGCTCCAACCGCACCACGTCGGCCACTCCGAGTGAGCGGGCCAGGTCGGTGAGCATACGGGGTTCGTGCATTCCCCCGCCGGACAGGCCGCCGACCACGCCCACCACGAGGCGGTCGCGCAGGGAGGGCTCCTGTTCCAGGAGTTCGGCGGCGGCGCGGATGAGTACGTCCGGGGCCTTCAGTCGTTGTACCCGGCCGACGAAGAGCAGCAGGTGGGTGTCCCGGTGCAGACCGATTCGTTCCAGGGCCTCGGCGCGGGAACCGGGCGAGAAAGTGTCCAGGTCCACGCCGGGTGGGATCGTATGGAGCTGTTCGGGCCGGGCGCCGTAGAAGTCCGACAGCTGAAGGGCCTCGTCTTCGGTGTTGGCGATGAGCCGGTCGGCCTGGCGGACCAACTGGTCCTCGCCGCGTACCCGGTCCTCCGGTTCGGGGGAGTCGCCTTCGGCCAGGGCGGCGTTCTTCACCCGGGCCATGGTGTGCATCGACTGCACCATCGGCACGCCCCACCGGCGCGCGGCCACGACCCCGGCCTTGCCGGACAGCCAGTAGTGGCCGTGCACGAGGTCGTAGTGGCCCGGTTCGGCCTGCGCCTCGGTCCGCATCATCCCGAAGATGAACGGACACAGGTGTTCGGCGAGGGTGTTCTTGTCCAGGCGCCCGTAGGGGCCTGCGTGCACGTGTCGCACGTTCACCCCGGGGGCGAGTTCGACCACGGCCGGCAGCGACGGCTTGGTGGCCCTGGTGAACACGTCCACCGCCACGCCGCGCTCCGCCATTCGGCGTGCCACCTCGACCACGTAGACGTTGAGCCCACCGGCGTCACCGGTGCCGGGCTGGTCGAGCGGGGAGGTGTGCAGGCTCACCGTCGCGATCCTCGAGGGGACCGCAGCCTGATCACCCAACGGAACGGGTCCGGACACCGGTGGTCCCTCCAGGTCGCGTGTGCGGGCAGTAGTCGTCAACAGCGACGAAGGTACACACTGTTCCCGACCGGCCTGTCCCAGGGGGCGGGGTTGACCCGGGCAGGGGTCAGGGGGCGGACGCCCAGCCGGCGACGAGGAAGTCCGCGACATCGGGGAACGTGCGCTTCCAGGTGCGCAGATCGTGGCCGCCTCGGGGCCGCAGGGTGGTGACCGTCATACCGTGCTCGGTGAGCAGACCGGAGAAGCGTTCGGCCTCTCCCTGGATCCGCCCTTCTTGGAGCGGAGTGTGGTCATCGCGCCCCTCGACCAGCATGAAGCGCAGGTCGCGCACCTCCTCGGGTCCGAGGAGGTGGTCGGGGGAGTGGGGGCCGGTGTCCGTGCCGAGGACGCCGTGCGGGTCGTCGACCCGGAAGTACCCGGCCCAGCTCACCACCTGTGAGTACAGGGCGGGGTTGCGCAGGGCGAGTGCGGCCGCGCCGTAACCGCCCATGGAGAAACCGCCGATCGCCCTCAAGGAGCGTGGACGAGGATACTCCCCCTCCACCGCGGTCACGGTCGGTCCGGTGACGAAGCTCTCCAGGGCGAAGCTCCCGTCGTGGGCGTCGGCCCACTCGGTGGTGGACCCGTCCTCGACCTGTCCGTGCGGGGCGGCGATCACGAACTCGACGCCGCTGCGGCACATCTGGCGGTCCATCAGGTCGCCCACACCCGCGTCCATCAGGGTCCGGTGACCGGAGGAGGATCCGTGCAGAAGGTAGAGCACGGGAAGGTCGGCGCTGTCCGGTCCGGGGGGTCTGCGGATCCACACGGAACGGCCTTCGCCCCCGGTGGCGGCCGTGTCGGGGAGGGTGACCACCTCGTCACGGCCGGGTTCGTCGCAGACCGCGACGTCGCCCGGGCGGGGCAGCGCCGCCGGGGTGGAGTCGGCGTCGGGCGGGACGCGCATCCGGCCGGTGGCGAGTTCGGGTTCGGTCTCGGACAGGTGGTGTCCGATCCGCTCCACCAGCCGTTCCGGCGGGGCGGTGGCCAGGGACGCGGCGACCACGGCCACGGCACAGGAGGCGAGGAGCACGGTGGCGCGTCGGGAGAAGGAGACGAACACGTCGCAACCTCAAGGGTCGGGGGCAACCGGTGACCGCACGCGAAGCGGCCAAGGGATATCACCCATTGTAGTCATCGCAATCCCCTCCGTGTGCGCGGGTCTTCGGGTGTTGCTGTGGAGGTTCCCGGTCCCGGACGTCGACCGGTTCTCGTCGGCGCCTCAGACCGACACGGGGTGCCGCAGTCGAAGCGTCTCCGGGTATGGGCGAAGGTAGGTCTGTTCGCTCGCCCACGTGACGTCCTCCGCCGTGCAGTGGTGTCGCAACAGGGCCACGGGCAGGCTCAGCGGAGCGTTGCCCCGCCGATAGTCCTCGATCCCGGCCAACAGGTCGTGCCTGCGCGTGTCGTCCAGCAACGGACTGATCATCCCGAAGACGTGCTGGAGGGCGTTGGCGTGCTTGCCACGACTCGTCCTGACGGCCAACGCCCGATGGAACGCTTCGGCGTAGGTCGCCGCCGCCCGCTCGCGGTCGTGCGCGCCGGCCTTCGCCACGACCCGCCCGGTCTCGCGGTACCCCTCCGGGGAGTGCGCCATCAACTGGAGTTTGTGCCGCGCATGGAACGCCACCAGGTCGCGTACGGCCCACTCGCCCTCGATGAGGGCGCGCAGCCGTGCGTGCGCGAACACCCGTTCCACGAAGTGCTCACGAAGCGCGGGGTCGGACAGGCGCCCCTGCTCCTCCACCGGCAGTGCCGGCAGCAGCGTGGTGAGCCGCTCGGCGAAGGCGCCGCGGCCGGTGCCGCGCAGCCGGTTCCCGTCACCGTCGAAGACCGGCAGGGAGAACAGGCCACAGCTCGGCGACTTGTTCTTGAGGACGTAGCCGTCGAGTCGGGCCAGTCGACCGAGGTGTCGGTTCGCGACGTTCGAGAGATCGTCGGAGTGGTCGGTTCCGGTCGCACTGGAGATGACTCGGGCCGCTCCCTCGGAGTCCTGTAGGCGCAGGGTCGGGCGAGGGACCCCCAGACCGATCTCCGCTTCCGGGCATACCGGGAGCCAATCCACGTGCCGGTTCAGTTCGTCGGTGAGGAAACGGTTTCGCGAGTGACCGCCGTTATAACGCACAGAGGCGCCGAGCAGGCAGCTGGACACTCCGACGACGGGGCGAACGAACGTATCCATTCCGGGGCCCTACCCGGTGGAGCCTGTCGTAACCACCGGTGATCCCTTTGCGTAGTGTGTTGGTCACCTTGAGTGAAGGAGGTCTCTTGGTCGCTCCCGTGCTCGTGCTCTTCAGCCAGGATCTTCGCCTGAACGACCACCCCGCGCTGACCACGGCCCTGGGAGCCGGCGGACCGGTGGTTCCGCTCTTCGTGCTCGACCACGCCCTACTGCGGCGCGCGGCCCGCAACCGGCTCGCCCACCTCGCCGAGGCCCTCGTCGACCTGCGTTCGGGACTGCGCGCCGTGGGCGCGGACCTCGTGGTCCGCCGGGGTGACACGGTCACGGAGACGTTCGCCCTCGCCCGGGAGGTCGGCGCCGGGACCGTCCACCTGAGCGCGGGCGTGAGCCGCGTGGCCGACCGGCGGCTCAACCGGCTCCGTGAGTCCGGGCTGGACGCGCGTACCCACGCCGGGCTGACCGTAGTGCCACCGGGAGAGATCACCCCGACCACCGGTGACCACTACAAGGTGTTCACCCCCTACTGGAGGGCCTGGGAGGGCGCCCGGTGGCGGGAGACCCTGCCCGCTCCCGAACGGGTCCCCCTGCTCGAAGGACTCGACCCCGGACGCCTGCCCGCACCCGACGACCTCTCACGCGAAGGTGTGGGAGCCCTCTCCCCGGAACGACAGGCGGGCGGATGGACCCGGGCGCGTGAACGACTCCGTGCCTGGCTCGACTCGGGGGTCGCCGACTACGGTGACCGGAACGACGACCTGGCCGGCGCGGCGACCTCTCACCTGTCCGCCGACCTGCGCTTCGGCTGCCTGTCCCCGCTGGAGGTGGCCCGCGCCGCACGCGATCTCCCAGGGGGTTCCGAGTACGTTCGCCAACTCGCCTGGCGCGACTTCCACCACCAGGTCACCGCGGCCTTCCCCGACATCACGATTCGGGACTACCGTCCTCGCGATCGCTGGTGGCGGGAGGACCCCGACGCCCTCGCCGCCTGGAAGGAGGGGCTTACCGGGGTGCCCATCGTGGACGCCGGAATGCGCCAACTGCTTCGCGAGGGTTTCATGCACAATCGCACCCGGATGATCACCGCGTCCTTCCTCACCAAGACCCTGCGCGTTCACTGGCGGGAGGGGGCCGCGCACTTCGACGCCCACCTGACCGATGGTGACGTGGCCGACGACTACGGCAACTGGCAGTGGGTGGCCGGAACCGGCAACGACACCCGACCCGGTCGGGCCTTCAACCCCTCCCGGCAGGCCAAGAGGTTCGACCCCGAGGGTGTCTACGTGCGCAGGTACGTGCCCGAACTCGCCGACCTGTCCGGTGCCCGCGCCCACAGCCCGTGGTCGGAGGGGGCCGGCGAAGGCGTCGAGGGGTATCCGCCTCCGATCGCCGACCCCGGCCGATGGTGAGGAGAGACCGGAGCCGGCGTGCGACTAGGAGTTGTAGTGACCGCAATTGGGGCAGGTGCGCACCCCGGGGTTGAGGTACTCACCGCATCTTTCGCACAGGCCCACGATGGGTTTGTCGTGTTTGGGGGACATGTGCGGTGCCCCCTGGTGAACGGACCTCAAGGGTCATCCTTCCGTTTCGGCCAGTCCGTCGATGATGTCGTCCAAGACCAGTGACCGGTTCGAACCCGACATCAAACGCAGTTCCCGGAGCGCGGGAACGGTGTCGACGCCTTCGGGGCCCGTCACCGTGCATACGCGCATGCAGTGCTGGGTGGGGGGCCACCAGAAGTCCCGTTCGTCGATGGGGGCGATGCGGTACACCGTCGCGGGGTACTGGGACGGCCTGCTGGGTGAGTGCCATTGCTGGACACGGGCGAGGACGAATCCGGTGATCAGGGAATCGAAGACGCCGTCCGACGCCAGATCGGTCAACGCGTCCTTGTCGCCTTCGGCGCGGCAGGCGTCACACCCGGCGAGTTCCGCGCGCAGGAGCCAACGGGCACGCGCGTGACCCACCTCTGGGTTCTTGAGCTTGCTCGGATGCCGGTGTCCCATACACGGGAGCGTACGATGCCCGGGGAGCCGCGACAGCCGGACCCCGTGGGGATCCCGATGTCCGCGCGGAGCGTCGGCCGCAAGGCCCCGGACGTCGCCCGACGTCGGGGCCGAGGAACGCGCCGACCCGACCGGGGGGGCGGGGCGCAAGCACGTTTCGGACCCTGTCATCGAGGACTCGATACCCTTGCTCACAAGCCATCTTGAATTAACGTGGGGGTGCCACGGGCGGTAGTACTACCCATCGTAGACTTGTGAGCATGAATCGGCTTGGCGAACTTGAACGCGCGGTGATGGATGTACTGTGGGCACGCAACGAACCAATGACGGTTCGTGAGGTCGGCAAAGCGCTCGCGGAGCGGGACCTGGCGCACACGACCGTCATGACCGTGCTCGACCGACTCGCCAAGAAGAAGGTCGTCACCCGGGCACGTGAGGGTCGTGCGTGGCGGTACCGTCCGGCAGCCAGCCGTGAGAACTACGTGTCCGAGTTGATGTTCGACGCACTCGGTCAGACGGTCGACCGTGACGCGGCCCTGGCCGCCTTCGTCCAATCCATGGACGGCCAGGAGGCTGAAGCGCTCAGGCGCGCACTCGCGGAAACCGAGCAGCCAAGGAACTAGTCCGAATGGTCAGTGCCGCACTCCTCACTCTCGTCGCGGTCAGCTGCCTCATCGCCATGGAAGCTCTCCACCGGGCGAAGTGGCCTTCCCGCGGTCCCTACACGGCGGTCATCGCCTGGCAGGCCCTCGGCCTGGCATGGGGTGTATCCACCATCGGCGCGCTGCTGGCCTACGGTCTCTCCTCGTACCGACTCGGTGCCGCCGGCGGCAGCATGGCCATGCTCGCCGACCTGATCAGCGGGGATTTCCTGCTCGCCGAGTTCTCCCAGGGGCTGGAAGGCATCAGCCACCTGGCCGCCATCACGCTGGCCGTGATCCTCACCCTGGTCCTGTTCTGCGGACTGGTGGCCTCCTTCATCCAGGTGCTGCGCGTTCGCAGACGCCACCACGACCTCCTCGAGCTCGTCGCCAGCGACCACCCCGACGTCCCCGGCGCCCGAGTGGTCGACCACCCCGCGGCCGCCGCGTACTGTCTGCCGGGCGTCCTGCGATCCCAGGTGGTCATCAGCGCGGGCGCCCTGGAAGTCCTCGACAACCGTGAGCTCGCCGCGGTCCTCGCCCACGAGCACGCCCACCTGCGTCAGCGTCACGACCTCGTGCTGCTGCCCTTCTCCTCCCTCAAGCGGGCCTTCCCCCGCGTACACCTCGTGCGCACCTACTACGAGAGCGTCGCGCTGCTCATCGAGATGTGCGCCGACGACCAGGCCGTGCGCAAGAGCTCCTCGCGCGAGTTGGCCATGGCGCTGCTGCGTTTCGGCGCCGCCGGGGCCGCGCCCGTCCCGGCCGGCGCGATGGCGGCCGTACGTCCCGCCGAACCCTCGGTGATGCGCCGGGTCGACCGTCTCCTGCGTCCCGACGACGAACTTCCGTACCACGCGGGCGCGGTCATCATGGGCTCCTCCGCGTTCCTCCTGGCGACGGTCACCTGCCTCTGGAACATTCCGGTCTGACCCGCCGGGCACGATTATCGACGCCGATCCGTTTACCGTGGAGAGCGGGCGGACCCCCGTTCGATGACGCGTAGCTCTGGAGTGAGTCTTGTTTTACTGGATCTGGCAGCTCATCTACCTGGTGACCTTCGTGGCCAGCCTCTACGCGTTGATCGAGGCGCTGCGGACACCGGCGCAGGCCTTCGAGATCATGGACAAGCAGACCAAGAAGCTCTGGGTCATCCTGACCGGTGTGGCGTCGGGGCTGTCCCTTCTCGCGGTGCTGAGCGGAACGGGCATGTTCGTCATCCTGGGTCTGGTGGCCACGCTCATCTTCCTGCTGGACGTGCGTCCCGCGGTCAAGGGCATGGGCGGTAACCAGAACAACGGTCCCTACGGTCCTTGGTAGGGGTCCGAACCTCGGCTCTCCGATGGTCGCTCGGCGGGCATGACCTGCCACATGGCCTCCGCGTAGGCGGGATCGCCGGTGTAGTCGGAGTGGCCGAGGATCTCCGGGCGGCGGGCCTCCCCGGGGAGCGCGTCGTAGGAGCGTGGGTCCGGCAGTGGTTCGACCGTCGACACGACCACCTCCTCCCCTCCCGGGCCGAAGCGGCGTACCGGTCCCGCGATGGCGTCGGTGACCCGCCACAGGTTGCGCCAGGACGACACCCTCCCCTCCAGATCGGTGAAGGCCACCGGTCCGAAGTAGGCGGGGAAGTAGCGGGAGTACAAGCGGTCCAACGGGGACCCGTGGGTGATCAGCGAGACCCGGTCGGCGCACTGCTGCGGCAACTGCCACACCGTGGCCGCAGCCAACACCGAACCCTGCGAGTGCCCGGACAACACCACCGCGGTGTCCTCGTCGGCCATCCTGCGCACCCTCGCCGTGAGCTGGGGGACGGCGCGTTCGGCGTAGGACGGTGGCGCCAGCGGGTGGGCCGCCCGTGGCCAGAAGGTGCCCACGTCCCACACCGCTCCCACGGCTTGGCGGGTCGGCCGGTCCCGGTAGGCACTGCGGCCGATCCACACCAACGCCACCAGGGCGGCTCCGCCCAGCAGCGACCCCACGGCCACCAGCGCGTCCAGTGCGTCCTGGGCCACGCCCCACAACCCACCGGCGACCGTCATGGGGGCGTCCAACGAACCGGCCTCCAGGTTCCCGGTGGCGATCGAGTACAGGGCCAGCCCCACCAACGGCACGACCGGTAGCAGAAGGGCGCCCAGGATCTTCGGTATCGCTTCGGTCATCCGACCCACGGCGCGGGCACG
The DNA here is from genome assembly GCF_001570765.1 of Nocardiopsis listeri NBRC 13360. Classification (GTDB taxonomy): domain Bacteria; phylum Actinomycetota; class Actinomycetes; order Streptosporangiales; family Streptosporangiaceae; genus Nocardiopsis; species Nocardiopsis listeri. The sequence continues at coordinate 86,722 of NZ_BCSH01000014.1, forward strand.
TGCGATGTCCCACGTCCGTCGGTCCCGGACACTGCGCGAGTACAGCGCGGTGACCTTCGGCAACTGGGCCCGGACCGCCCCGCGCAGCCACAGGGCCAGGACCACCACCACGATCAGCACGATGATCGCCTGGAAGGCGAAGGCCAACTGCAACCAGGAGTAGGCGGTGGGCGGGGACAGCACCAGACAATCGGCCTCGGGGGCTTGCATCGAACCGCAGCCGCTCAACCACAGCGACCCCTGATAGACCAGGGCCGCGGAGAAGGCGCCGCCCAGAAGGGTGCCCAACGCCGCGGTGGACGGACCGGCCAGCCCCCGCATGGCGGTGTGCCGGTGTGGTCGGTCCACGGAGAACAGCACCAGCGCCGCCACCAGCAGAAGCACCACCAAGGTGCCCTGCACTGCGAAGAGGGTGTTGAGCATGGTCCCGCTGCCCGGAAGCGGTCCCTCGATCACCCACCTCGGCCGTGGCCAGACCGTGTACACCACGACGGCCGCGGTCACCCCCAGGGTGGTGTCGCGCAGTACGCGACACAGTCGGTCGGCGCGCGCGTTCCACCGAGCGTCCTTGCCCGGGACCAACACGCTCAACGTGCTCAGCAGTGCCACGAGCGCCAACAGGCCGGCCAGACCCGCACCGACCGTCCACAGACCCGGACCGTTCGGAATCGGGGCTCCGCGCCCACCCAGGTCGTGCAGCAGAGGCGGCAGAAGCAGCAGCGCAGCCACGGTGCCCACCGCGATCGCGACGTGCGCCGACCTCAGCCGCGCCATGATCTCGCTGTTGCGCCAGAAGTCGGGGTGGCTGAGCGGGGCGTCCTCGGAGTACCGAGGTGGTACCGGCCCGGTCACCACCTCGTAGTCGGCCGCGGTCCGTCGGGACAACCGCCACAACACCACCACGACCACCGCCGGCAGCACCGCGCCCACCAGCAAGGACCTGCCCGGTGCGGACAAGGGGGAGGACGCGGAGGCGAGGAAGGCCAACCACGGCCGCGCCCGCACGCACTCCTCGCCTTGGCCGACGCACTGCCAGGCGAGCAGGTCCATCCCCACCCCGGCGGCGGCCAGGACGATGAGCATGGTCAACGAGAGCGCCAGCAGTCGTACCCCGGCCCCGTAGGCGATGTTGGCCACCCGGCGGGTTCCGGTCTGGCCGTCGTCCATCCGTCCCGGCCGCATCCAGTAGGCCACGTTGAGCATCATGAACGGCGTCAACAGGAGCCAGAAGGCGCGTGAGGAGGCGCCCGAGGTGAGATTGCCCCAGGCGAAGATCTCCCGACGCACCCCGGGCAGGGTCTCGGTGTCCGGCTTTCGTCGCCATCGGAAGAACCCGGCCAGCCGGTCGCCGCCCACACGCATGGCGGGCTCGACGTCCAAGAGCTCCTCCGCGTGCCCGCCACTCACCCCGTGGACACGCAACTCCACGCGGTCTCGGGCACCCGAGGGCGCGACGTCGGGCCGGGCGGGGACGTGAGGGACGGACGCGCGGGTGGGGTTCTCGTGCAGGGGTTCGGCTGTGTCCGGCATGTCAGCATCCTGCCACGCAGAGTCGCCGTGCAACAGCGGGTTCCGCAGGCCTGTGGACGACTCGCGGGGCCGGAACCGGTCCGCGAGGGTCCGTGGCGGACCACGGGACGGTTCACTGCACCCGCGACTCGTCCTCCACGCCCCAGGTGTTGCATGCCCCCGGTGACTGCTCCTCCCACCCGGAGCGGGTCCAACCGACACTGTTCTCCGGGGAGCCGTGTGTACGCTTCTCGTCCGGCTCGCCCTCCCGGTCCGCGGTCGCGGACGCGTCGTCCAACAGCACGTCGAGGTCGTCCTCGGCCAACGGATAACTCACCCGCACCGAACCCAGGAACGCCCCCGCCAGACAGTTGGCCTGAAGCTCACTACGGCGCGTCCAGGTGTTGCGGCCGGCGTCGTCCTCCTCCAACCGGCGCTGTTCGTGGTAGTACTCCAGCAGCCCGGACTCGCCCTGCACGTGGTGGGCGTACTCGTGGGCCAACAGCGACGCGTACACCACGCTCTCCTCGGCCCCGTTCCACTTCTCGACCACGTCCTCGGTACCGATGTAGATGGCACCTCCGGCGCGACAGTAGAAGGCGCCGGCCGCGGACGGATAGGCGCGGCAGGGGCTCACCCCGGGCTCGGTCCAAAACACCCGGTCCGGTGGGCTGAAGGCGATCCCGGCCCGCTCGAACTGGGTCTGCCAGACATCGTCCAGACAGTCGGCGACCTGGTTCAGGAACACCTCCATCGAGGCCGGTTCGTCCACGTCCACGTCCGGTACCGGACACGGCAGGGGGCTCAGCCTCCCCGTCTCGTACAGCGGGTTGGCGAGCAACGCCACCTCCCCGCTGGGTCGGTCCGGCACCGACCGGCCCGGCGCCCCCGACCGTCCGGTGGGGGAGTCCGGGAACGGGCCAACCTGCCCGGGCTTGTCCTCACCGCTCTCGGCGCGCTCCAGCACGGTGTCGACACCGGTCCCCGCGTCCTTTTGGGCGGTGGACCACGACAGCAGCGACAACGCCAGTACGGCCACCAGAAGGCCGCAGACCACGCTGAACACCCGACGATTGTTCCGGTGCATCCGGCGCGCACGCGCCAGCCGGGAGAACTCGTCCGGTCCGCCGTGGTCCCAGGCCGCGCTCACCGCACCAACTCCTCGCGGGCCTCCCACGTGTTGCAGGCGGCCGGATCCATGCGATCCCACCCGTGCGCGGTCCATAGTCTGCCGTTCTCCGCGGAACCGTGCGTACCGGTGCCCTCGTGGTCGGAACGGCGGACGACGTCGTCGAGGATGTTCTCCCGCTCACTCTCCTGGTAACCCAGGGACTCCTCGGCTGAGCCGACGAACACCCCGCCCAGACAGTTGGCCTGGAGCTCGTTGCGTCGGGTCAGCTCGTCGGCGGTCTCGTCGTCGGAGTTGGCCCGCAGGGCGTGGAACTCGGCGAGCATCCGCGACTGCCCTTGTACGTGGTGACCGTACTCGTGGCTGAGCAGGAAGGTGTACGCCTCGGGTTCCTCACTGCCGCCCGAAGCCGCCACGATGTCCTTGACGCCCAGGTACAGGCCCTGGTTGGCCTGGCAGTAGAACGCCGCGGTGCCCTCGCTCGGGAAGGGGCCGCATGGACTGTGTCCCTCGTCGTACCAGTAGACCCGGTTGGGTGAGTCGAACGACAGCCCGGCCTCGTCGAAGTAGCCGGCCCAGGCCGTGTCCAGACAGTCGGCGATCGCGTGCACGAACACCTCGACCGAACGGGGGTCCCGCTGGTCCAACGACGGAGGGGAGCACGTCACCTCGCCCAGCTCACCCACCGCGTACAGCGGGTTCTGCCCGAGCGGGTCGTCGATCGGCGCGTCCGAGTGGTCGGCCGGCCATCCCTCCGAATCCGCGGACATCAGCTCCGTGGGATCGGTGCCGACGGGGTCGCCCCAGGCCGGTTCGGCGCCGGGAAGCATCGCGGAGATCGCGAGGAATCCGGTGAATCCGACCGCGGCCAGTCCCGTGCCGAGGGACAGGGACACCCCTATCCCCATCCGCTGTAGGAACCCACGGCGCTCCGCCCAGGGATCGAGGTCCGGGTCCGGTCGCGGTCGCCTCACCACACGCCCACGTCCGTCCGTTTCAGGGGCGTCCGGGAACACCGGATCACGACGTCGCGGAGGGTGCCCCCTGGGCACGGCCCGGGGGAAGACCGGATAGGCTCTCGCGTCATGTGGTGGGTCGGCTCCCTGCGCCAGGCCGTCGCTTGGGCGACGGCCCTGCTCGTGTTCTCCTCGCTGGTCACAGCGGTCACCTTGGCGTGGCCGAGAGAGGAGGCGCACGCGGCGGCGGCCGCACCGATCACCACAGTACCGGGGCACGCTCCGGCGGGAACCGTGCCCCATGCCGCCGACGAGGGTTCCATCACCAACCAGATCACCCTCGAACTGGACCGACACGGCGTACTCGGCGGCGAGGAGGACATTCGATTCGAGGGGGAGCCCCCCGAGACCTTCACCCGCGCGCTGACCTCCACCATGATCTACGACACCGACCACGACCGTCGGTTCGAGGTCGACGACGTCACCGCGGTCGACGCCGACGGCGCCACCCTCGACGTCGAGACCGAGGAGACCGGTGGCGCCCTGCTGGTGCACATCCCCACCGCGGACACACGAGGCGTGCGCCTGTCCTACCGGGTGGGCGGCACCGTGAGCGAGGTCGCCCAGGGCGTCCAGTTGGAGTGGAGGGCGGTGGGCGCCTACAGCCACCCGGTCCGCACCACCGACGTCACCGTCAACGCCCCCCTGCCACCGGAGGCCCTGTCCTGCCTGGCGGGCGAACCCCGCAGTTCCATGTACTGCACCGCCTCCGACATGGGCGGCGAAGCGGTCGTCGCGCACTTCCTCCAGGCCGACATGGGCCCGGACGACCGGCTCGACATCGTCGTGAACTACCCGCCCGGCACCGCCGAGGGCGAACCCATCCTCACCCGACGCTGGTCCCTGGCGTCGGCCTTCGCGGTCACCCCGGCGACCGGAAGCGTCTTCGGCCTGTTGCTGCTGGTCCTGGTGGGCGGCCTGATCGCCCTGATCCGTATCCGAGGCCGGGACGAGCGCGCGCTACGCCGTGAGGCCTCCCAGGGCGACCACGCCCCGATCGAGCCCGGTGAGCACGGTCGTCTGCGCTTCCACGCCCCAGACGGGGTCCACCCCGGTCAGATCGGCACGCTGGTGGACGAACGCGTGGACATCGCCGACCTCACCGCCGGTGTCCTGGACCTGGCCGTGCGCGGATACATCCGGGTGGAGGAACTTCCGCACGAGCACTTCACCTCGGTGGACTGGCGACTGGTCCGCCTGGACGGCCCCGCCGGGGAGAACCTGCTGGCCTCCGAGTGGCTGCTACTGGACGCCCTCTTCGGAGAGAAGCGCACCGTGCGCATGTCCCAACTCGCCTCCCCTCGGCACTCCACGGACTTTCCCGCCAGGATCGACCGGGTCCGGGACGAGCTGTACCAGGACATGGTGCGACTGAAGTGGTTCTCCCGCTCGCCCAGCCGGGTCCGCGGTGTCTGGACGACGGTCGGGATGGTCACCACCGCGGTCGGCGTCCTGTCGACGATCCTCCTCGCGGTGTTCACACACGCCGCCTTCACCGGGCTGGCCGTCGTCATCGCGGGCGCGGCCATCACCGCCGGAGCCCAGTACATGCCCGCGAAGACCAGACTGGGCAGCTCCGTGTACGCGCACACGATGGGTTTCCGCGACTACCTGCTGAGCTCGCGCGCCCAGACCGTACCGTCGGGGCAACGAGTGGAGCTGTACTCGCGCTACCTGCCCTACGCGGTGATCTTCGACGACGTGGAACGTTGGGCCAACATCCTGGCCGGCGCCGCGATCGCCGACCTCGAACCGGAGGAGCTCGACGGCGACGGCCTGCACTGGTACACGGGCCCGCTGGAGTGGCGGATCGAGGACTTCACGGACTCCATCACCACGTTCGTGTTCACCCTCACCGGTGTCATCACCAACACCCGTCGCACCGGGCTGCTCAACCAGCTGCAACGATCGAAGTAGGAACGCCCCGGGCGGGGACGACGAGAGTCGACGAGAACAAGAGGGGGAGCCCATGCGCGCGGTCGTGCAGCGGGTGTCGCAGGCTTCGGTGACGGTGGACGGCGAGGTCGTCGGGGAGATCACCCGGCCCGGGCTCATGGCGCTCGTGGGCGTCACCCACACCGACACCGAGGCCGAGGCCGCCAAGATCGCCCGCAAGCTCTGGACCCTGCGGATCCTGGCGGACGAGAAATCCTGCTCCGACATCCAGGCCCCATTGCTGGTGGTCAGCCAGTTCACCCTCTACGGAGACGCCCGCAAGGGCCGCCGGCCCACGTGGCAGGCGGCGGCCCCGGGACCGGTCGCCGAACCCCTCGTGGACGCCGTCGTCAAGGAACTGCGCGACCAAGGAGCCGAGGTCGCCACCGGGATGTTCGGCGCGCGGATGTCCGTCGACCTGACCAACGAGGGGCCGTTCACCGTCGTCCTGGAGGTGTGACCCGGACAGCCACGTGAGCCGGAGCGGGCAGGTCGTGGCGTAGGTCCGGGGTGGCGATCGGCGGACCGAACACCGTGCGCATCGGCGGTACGCCTACCTACGAGATCCTCGCACGCGCCGTGCGAAGGCATGAGAAAGGCCCCGGGCGGCGACGAAGCAGCCGCCCGGGACACGGGGGGTCGAAGCTCGGTGGAGTACCGGCGCGGGGAATCCGAAGGGGGACCACCCGTGCCCGGAGCTACTCCACCTCGACGGTCACCGGCTCGAACTTGTAACCGAGCCCGCGCACCGTGACGATGTACCGGGGGCTGCTCGGGTCCTCCTCGATCTTGGCCCGCAGCCGCTTCACGTGCACGTCCAAGGTCTTGGTGTCACCGACGTAGTCGGCGCCCCACACCCGGTCGATGAGCTGCATCCGCGTGAGCACGCGCCCGGCGTTGAGCAGGAGTACCTCAAGCAGCTCGAACTCCTTCAGGGGCAGCTGCACGTTGTCGCCGAGCACCGTCACCACGTGCCGCTCCACGTCCATGCGGACGGGGCCGGCCTCCAGGATGACACTGGTCGGTGCCTTGACCTCGCCCCGGCGGCGCAGCACCGCGCGGATCCGCGCCACGAGCTCGCGGGAGGAGAACGGCTTGGTCACGTAGTCGTCGGCGCCCAGTTCCAGACCGACGACCTTGTCGATCTCGGAGTCCTTGGCGGTGAGCATGATGACGGGGACGTTGGACTTCTGGCGAAGGGTGCGGCAGACCTCGGTGCCGGACAGACCCGGCAGCATGAGATCGAGCAGTACCAGGTCGGCCCCGGTCCGGTCGAAGGTCTCCAACGCCACGGTGCCGGTGGGGGCCACCGCGACCTCGAAACCCTCCTTACGCAGCATGTACGACAGGGCGTCGCTGTAGGACTCCTCGTCCTCTACTACGAGTACACGCGTCACTGTGCCGTCTCCTGGTGATTGTCGTTCCGGGACGTGTCGAACTCCCGGCTCTCCGGTCTGGGCAGACGCAGAGTGAACGTCGACCCCGACCCCTCCTTGCTCCACACGCTCACTTCTCCACGGTGGTGGGTCATGATGTGCTTGACGATCGCCAGGCCGAGACCGGTACCACCGGTGGCCCGGCTTCGAGCGGCGTCCACACGGTAGAACCGCTCGAAGACTCTCTCCAGATCCTGTTGTGGGATACCGATCCCCTGGTCGGCGACGCTGATGTCGACGCTGGACCGGGCGATCCCCACTGAGACCGCCACCCGGGTGTTCTTCGGGCTGTAGGCGACGGCGTTCGTTATCAGGTTACGCAAGGCGGTGCCGAGCATGGCTTCGTCACCCAGCACGGTCAGCCCCTCGGCACCGCTGCCGACCAGCTCGATCCCCTTGGCGTCGGCGGGCATGCGCGCCGCGTCGATCGACTCCTCCACGATGGATTCCAGGTTCACCGGAACCGGTTCGGCGATAGGTTCGGCGCCCTGGATACGGGAAAGGGTGATGAGGTCCTGGATGACGGCGGTCAGGCGGGAGGCCTCGGTCTGCATGCGCTCGGTGAACCGGCGGACGGCCTCCGGGTCGTCGCTCGCGTCCTGTACGGTCTCCGCCAATAGGGACAGGGCGCCCACCGGGGTCTTCAGCTCATGCGAGATGTTGGCCACGAAGTCACGACGGACCGCCTCCAAGCGACGGTGCTCGGTCTGGTCCTCGGCCAGGACGAGCACCAGGCCGGTGCCGCCCAGCGGTGCCACCCGCACGGCGAAGGACGTGGCGTCGGGGCCGAACTTGCGGACGGCGACCTCGATCGAGGTCTCACGGATGACCCCGTCCCGACGGACCTTGCGGGCCAGCGAGAGGAGTTCTCCTATGACCAGTTCCTCGCCACGGACGATCCCGAAGGCCCGGGCGGCGGAGGAAGCACGCAGGACCCTGTCCGCGGAGTCCAGCACCACGGCGGAAGAGGGGAGGGCCGAGAGTACCTCCGCGATCCCCGGGGGGAGGCCGTTGCCCTCCTGGCGCGGACGCGGTTCCAGTTGTTCCGCGCGCGACCGGAAAAAGCGACCGGCGACGATGACGCCCATGACGACGCCCAGCACGAGTCCGATGATGCCGGTTACGGCGGCGAGAAGTTCACCTTGCACGATTCGATCGTAAACGTGCCGACTAGGGCTTTACTCGGCAAGGGCACGCGACACGACCGAGGTTCTTCAATCGTTCACCGACTCTTGGCCGATCCTTCAAACCCACACTGGGAGCATTGACCTTATGCGCGATACGTACCACGAGGACCTTGACAGCCTGAGTGAACGCCTCGTCGAGATGACCAGGCTCGCCAGGCACGCCGTCGCGCGTGCCACCACCGCGTTGCTGGACAGTGACCTCACCGCGGCACAGGAGGTGATCTCCGGGGACGAGGCGATCAACCGACTGGACCAGGAGATCGAGGACACCGCCTTCAGTCTGATGGCGCGGCAACAGCCGGTGGCCTCCGACCTACGGACCATCATCACCGCCCTGTACATGCGTGGTGACCTGGAACGGATGGGCGACCACGCCGTCCACCTCGCCAAGATCGCCCGCCGCCGTCACCCGGACTCGGCCATCCCCAAGCCGGTTCGTTCGATCGTCCTGGAGATGGGCCATGAGGCCGAGCTGTTGGTCACCAAGGCCGGAGAGGTGATCTCTGAGAGGGACCCCGACACCGCCCTGGAGTTGGACAAGGACGACGACAAGATGGACCGGCTGCGGCGCAAGCTGTTGCAGCGCATCCTCGCACCGGGCTGGGAGTACGGGGTCGAGGCGACCATGGACGTGACCCTGGTCGGTCGATTCTACGAGCGTTACGGCGATCACGCGGTGCACGTCGCCGACAACCTGATCTACATGGTGACCGGAGAGAAGCGCGAAGATTACGAACCCGAGGAGTGACGGCCTCGTAGGTCGTCATCCGAGGTGATGGGGCCCTGGGACTTTCGTGTTCCAGGGCCCTTCGCGTGGGCGGGGGAGAATCAGGGGCGACTCGGGGGAGGGCTTGGTGTGGGCTTGACCCCGGGGGCGGTCTGGATCCGGACCGGTCAACGTCGGATCAACCCCGTCCGAAATCGTGATCTAAATCGCTACGAGCGCTCGCGGGGCGTGTTCGTGCGAGGGCGAACCCTACCCCAAGAAGGTAGCCCTGATGTCACGCTTCGGCTGGCCAGCGGGGGTTCCAGCCCTCTCCGAGGTGTTCCGATCGGGCATCCGAGGCTGCTCGGGTACACTTTGTCAAGCCCTAAAAAGTGTGGCTTGACCTGCGTGTTCGCAAAGCCAATAGGTACGTTAAGTCACAGATTCATGGTATCCTTGGTGTAGCGGAAGGGGTACCTGTCACATGGCTTTCAAGGTCGGCGACACTGTTGTCTACCCCCATCATGGGGCTGCTCGTATTGAAGCGATCGAAACTCGCACTATTAAGGGCGAGGACAGAACCTACCTCGTTCTGAGGGTTGACAAGGGCGATCTGACGGTGCGAGTGCCGGCTGCGAACGCCGAGGATGTCGGCGTTCGTGACGTGGTGGGGCAGGAAGGCCTGGACAAGGTCTTCGAGGTGCTGCGGGCACCGCACACCGAAGAGCCCACCAACTGGTCGAGGCGCTACAAGGCGAACCTGGAGAAGCTGGCGTCCGGCGACGTCAACAAGGTCGCCGAGGTCGTGCGTGACCTGTGGCGACGGGACAAGGAACGTGGTCTGTCCGCCGGTGAGAAGCGGATGCTCGCCAAGGCGCGGCAGATTCTCGTCAGTGAACTCGCGCTCGCGGAAAAGACCAACGAGGACAAGGCCGAGGCCATCCTCGACGACGTTCTTACGGGCTGATGGTCGCGGAATCACGTAATTCATGACGAAAATGCCTCGGGTGGGCGTCGGGACCGACGTCCACCCGTTTTCTCCTGGAAGAACACTTTATCTCGCCGGTTTGGAATGGCCTGGCGAAGATGGCGTGAGTGGCCATTCCGATGGTGATGTCGCCGCTCATGCCGCATGCGATGCGTTGTTGTCCGCCTGCGGACTCGGAGATCTCGGATCCAACTTCGGAACCTCCGATCCTCGGTGGAAGGGCGCCTCGGGTGTGGCTCTGCTCACGGAGACCGTCTCACGCGTGCACGCCGCCGGTTTCGAGATCGGCAACGTGGCTGTCCAGATCATCAGCAATCGCCCCAAGTTCGCGCCCCGGCGCGACGAGGCGGAGAAGACGTTCTCCGAGGTCGTGGGCGCGCCCGTGAGCATCTCGGCGACCACCACCGACGGTCTGGGCCTCACCGGCCGGGGTGAGGGCATCGCGGCCGTCGCGACCGCTCTCTGCGCACCCAAGGACTGAACCGAACGCACCACCACCTGTGGCCTCCACACCCGAACGGGTGTGGAGGCCACACGTGTTCGCCCGGGAAAGAGGGCCGGTGGCGGCGGGGGAGTAGACCGGGCGGTGGGTGGTGGACGGTGGGCGAAGGGCGAGGGCCGGCGGAGTGGCGGATGGAGTCGGGGTGGGCCGGTGGAGGCCTGTATCCGGCCCATGACTCCAGCCGTGGCCCTAAGTCCGAAACCCTCCTGAACTGGTGAGAGCGCGGGCTACCTCTCCGGGCGGGATGCGGGCTAATCGCGCCCCAGGACTCATCGGGGCCCAGCAGGACTCACCGGGACTTGGGGGACTTCGTAAGGGGCAGGGGACAGGGGCAAGGAATCCAAGAAGACTTGCATGGGCTTACAGGGGCTTGTAGAGACATGCAGAGAGTTATCCACAGGTTCGTTCCCTCGACCTGGTGGTGGGGTC
>NZ_BCSH01000015.1 GCF_001570765.1 Nocardiopsis listeri NBRC 13360
CCCACCCCCACCCCGCCCCGTAAACCGGTGGGCTCTCGACCTCAGACGCCCCACCCGCCCCGCCAACACACCCGCACCCCACCCCACCCCTGGACAGCACGAACAGCCCCCGTGCAGCACGAAACCGGCGAAACCAGCGGCTCCCCCATATAGAGAGAAGACCACGGACGGGGGCTCCGGCACCACCCACCGTTCCCCGCCTGTGGACAACCCCGATTCCCGGAACGCATGGTCACCTCTCCGAGCGGGTAGGTGCGCCCGCACGCCGCCATTCGAGAAACGGAGGGGCCATGTACAGAAGACTGGACTCCGGTGACGACGACGTGCTCGGGTTCGAGGTGGAGGGCACCATCTCCCAGGAGTCCTTCGAGGAACTCCTGGAAGAGGTGCGCCACGGCATCGACCGGTCCGGCGGGGTCCGCCTGCTGCTCCGGGTCCACGGGTGGCCGGCCGACGAGACCCCCATGCTCGGTGAGCGACTGCGATTCGCCAAGGAGCACTTCCACCAGATCGAGCGCTACGCGGTGGTCGGCGACAGCCGGATCGTGGAGTACCTCACCACCCTGGCGGACGCCTTCGTCGACATGGACCTGCGCTTCTTCGAATCCGATGAGGAGGATCAGGCCTGGGCGTGGACCCGGGACCGAGGCACCTCTCAGGAGGCGTCGGCGTAGGCGTGTGCGTAGGCGAGGACGTCGTCCCGGTAGGAGTCGGACCGGTTGTACTCGAAGATCGCGTCCACCCAGTCCTCGGTGACGCTCAGGTCACGGCCGTCCTCGCACAGGTAGCGGGCGGCGGACAGGGCCGCGTCGTCGATGTTGTGCGGGTCGGGGGTCTCCCCCTCCAGTGACTCCGCCCATTTGTTCCAGGTCATCGGGATGAACTGCATCGGGCCGACCGCCCGGTCCCACTCGGTGTCCCCGTCCAGCTCACCGTCGTCCGTGTCCGGGATGGCCCGGGTGTTGTTGGTGCCGTCGAGCGGGATGCCGATGACGTTCACGGTGGTCTTGCCGTCCGGGCCGATCTCGCCGCCCGCGTAGGTGCCGTGGCGGGATTCGATGAAGCCGATCCCCGCCAGGGTCGGCCAGGACAGGCCGCACTCGGCCTGGTCCTCGTCGAGCACCAGCTGCGCGCTCGCGTAGCCCTCCAGGGCCCGGCGCGGGATCCCGGTCGCGTCGGCGACCTCGTCCAGCCAGGTGTCGTCGGGACGCTGCGCTCCGGGCGCGGGTCGGGACTGTTCGTCCGCACCTGCCTCGGCGGGTTCTCCTGTCTCGTCGTCGCTACGCGGCCTCACCCCGGTGTGTTCGGGGGGCCCGGTCAGCTCGTCGTGCGGCGGGGTCGCGATGGTGCCGTCCGAGGGATCCACGGAGGCGGCGGTCGGTGGTTCCCATTCGTTGAGCGCGGTGGTCACCCGTCCGACCAGGACCACGACCCCCACCGTCACCAACAGGCAAACGGCCAAGGCGAGACTGACCGCGATCATCGGCCCACGGCCTCGACGCCGCCGGGCGTCGCTCACGCTGCCACCCATGCAGTCCTCCCCATGGAAAGGTCACCAAGACGTAACGACACATCAAAACTCGCCCCATGGTCGCACATGGTCTCGACCGGATCTCACCGGTGGGTGTTCGGAAAGGAAGGGCGCCCCGCCGGTCGGCGGGGCGCCCTCGTGGTGTCGTGTCGCGTGTTCGCGGTCGTCTCTACCGGTGCGGGTTGACGACGACCTCGACCCGCTGGAACTCCTTCAGGTCCGAGTAACCAGAGGTCGCCATGGTGCGCCGCAGGGCGCCCATGAGGTTCATGGAGCCGTCACTGGTGGAGGCCGGTCCGTGCAGGATCGACTCGAGGTCGCCGATGGTGCCGACCTCGACCCGCTCGCCGCGCGGAAGCTCACCGTGGTGAGCCTCACTGCCCCAGTGGTAACCGCCGCCGGGCGCCTCGGTGGCGCGGGCCAGCGGGGACCCGACCATGACGGCGTCCGCACCGCAGGCCAGGGCCTTGGCGATGTCACCACTGCCGGTCATGCCGCCGTCGGCGATGACGTGCACGTAGCGGCCACCGGATTCGTCGAGGTAGTCGCGGCGGGCCGCGGCGACGTCACCGATGGCGCTGGCCATGGGGACCGCCACGCCCAGAACGGAACGGGTGGTGTGGCCCGACCCGCCACCGAAACCGACCAGCACGCCGGCCGCGCCGGTGCGCATCAGGTGCAGGGCGGCGGTGTAGGTGGCGCAGCCGCCGACCACGACGGGGACGTCGAGGTCATAGATGAACTGCTTGAGGTTGAGCGGCTCGGCCCGACCCGAGACGTGTTCGGCGGAGACCGTGGTACCGCGGATGACGAAGATGTCCACACCCGCGTCGACGACCGCCTTGTGGTACTGGGCGGTGCGCTGCGGCGACAGACGGACCGCGGTGACCAGACCGGTGTCACGGATCTCCTCGATCCGGCGGCCGATCAGCTCCTCCTGGATGGGGGCGGAGTAGATCTCCTGGAGCCGCCTGGTGGCCGCCACGTCGTCGAGTTCACGAATCTCCTGGAGCAACGGCTCCGGGTCCTCGTACCGCGTCCACAGGCCTTCCAGGTCCAGAACGCCGAGGCCGCCCTGTCGTCCGACCGCGACGACGGTCTTGGGCGAGGCGACGCTGTCCATGGGGCTGACCACGAGGGGCGTCTCGAACCGGTAGGCGTCGATCTGCCAGGAGATCGACACTTCTTCCGGGTCTCGGGTTCGCCTGGCCGGCACGATCCCGATCTCATCGAGTTCGTAGGCGCGACGCCCGTTCTTACCCAGCCCGATCTCCACCTGAGCCAACGCTTCGATTCCCCTCTGACGTGCGGAGCCGATCGGTCGACCGGCGCGATGACCGCGGACGCGAGTCTATCCGCCCACGGTCACCCTCTCAGTTCCCGTTCGTGCGTCAACGGGCGTTGTAGTTGGGTGCTTCCACCGTCATCTTGATGTCGTGCGGGTGGCTTTCGCGCAGGCCGGCGCTGGTGATGCGCATGAGCTGGCCGCGTTCACGAAGTTCGGGCAAGGTGGCGGTGCCCGCGTACCACATGGACTGGTGCAGGCCACCGACGAGCTGGTGGGCGACGGCCGAGAGCGGACCGCGGAAGGGCACCTGACCTTCGATGCCCTCGGGGACGAGCTTGTCCTCGGAGGAGACGTCGGCCTGGGCGTAGCGGTCCTTGGAGAAGGAACGGCCGCGCATGGCACCCAGCGACCCCATGCCGCGGTAGGCCTTGAACTGTTTGCCGTTGATGAAGATGAGCTCGCCCGGGCTCTCCTCCACACCGGCGAGGAGGCTGCCGAGCATGACGGTGCTCGCGCCGGCGGTGATCGCCTTGGCGATCTCGCCGGAGTACTGGAGGCCGCCGTCGGCGATGAGCGGAACACCGGCCGGGCCGCACGCCTTGGCCGCCTCCAGGATCGCGGTGAGCTGTGGCGCGCCCACACCGGCGACCACACGGGTGGTGCAGATGGAACCCGGGCCCACGCCCACCTTGACGGCGTCGGCGCCGGCGTCGATGAGCAGCTGGGCCCCGGCTCGGGTGGCCACGTTGCCGGCGACGACGTCGGCGCGGGAGTTGGCCTTGAGCTTGGCGATCATGTCGGCGAGCCCCGCGGAGTGGCCGTGCGCGGTGTCGACGACGACGAAGTCGACCCCGGCGTCGACGAGCAGCCTGGCGCGCTCCTCCGCCTCGACGCCCACGCCGACGGCGCCACCGACGACGAGACGGCCGTCCGCGTCCTTGGTGGCGTTGGGGAACTGCTCGCTCTTGATGAAGTCCTTGACGGTGATGAGGCCGCGGAGGCGGTTGTCGGCGTCCACCAGCGGAAGCTTCTCGACCTTGTGCTTGCGCAGTAGCCCGAAGGCCTTCTCGCGGCTGACCCCGACCGGCGCGGTGACCAGGTTCTCCGTGGTCATGACCTCGCGTACCAGGCGGGAGCGGTCGTCCTCGAAGCGCATGTCGCGGTTGGTGACGATGCCGACGAGCCTGCCCTGGGCGTCGGTGACCGGGACACCGGAGATCCGGTAGTGGGCGCACAGGCGCTCGACCTCGGCGAGGTCGTCCTCGGGCTGACAGGTGACCGGGTCGGTGACCATGCCGGCCTCGGAGCGCTTGACCAGGTCGATGTGGCCGGCCTGGTCCTCGGCGGAAAGGTTGCGGTGCAGGACCCCGGCTCCGCCCTGGCGGGCCATCGCCACGGCCATGCGGGCCTCGGTGACGGTGTCCATCGCTGCGGACAGCAGCGGGATGCTGAGTTCGATGTTGCGGGACAGCCGGGTGGCGGTGTCCACGTCGCCGGGCTGGAGGTCGGAGTAACCCGGCACCAGCAGGACGTCGTCGTAGGTCAGCCCCGGCGGGAGCAATTTGTCCCCGTACTCGCTGTACTCATGGCTCATGACACAACCTCCGCTGTTGACCGGCAACACCTGCGCGGATCGCCCCCGCGTGTCGTCTCATCCTAGGACGTCGTGTCGTGCTCCCCAGGTGGAATGGACTGTTCGCCCCGTCACCACGGCCATGAAGTGCGCAACGTCACGGTTCACACGGGAGCGGAGGTCACCGAGGGATCACCGGGACGAAGCGTGGGAGTAACGGCAGTATCCCCGGGAGTGCCTCGGTGGGAGGAAGGTGATGCGGTTCGGGCAGATTCTCCTCCCCGGCCCGGGCACGCGCCCGTGCTCGATCGAGGCCTTATGGGAGGACGCGGTTCGCCAAGGCCACCTTCCGAAGCCGAGCAATAGCTCGGTGCTGGGCAACCCGTACCGCCCCTGCCGACATTCCAAGAAGATGTCCCGTCTCGTCCGCTGTCAGTCCTGTGATCACCCGCAACACCAGCAGTCTGCGCTGCTGTTCGGGAAGCTCGTCGAGGAGCTCTCTGGCCCGCTGCGCCTCGATGACGCGCACGGCGGCCTCTTCCGGTCCCGGCCCCTCGTCCTGCGGCTCCGGCACGGTGTCGGTGGGGACCGTCTCCATCCGCCCGGCCACCCGAAGGGTGTCGGCGACCTTGTGCGCCGCGATGCCGAACACGAAGGAGGCGAAGGGCCTGCCCCGGTCCTGGTATCTGGGGATCGCCGTGAGCAGGGCGATGCAGACCTCCTGCGCGACGTCGTCGGAGTGGTGTGCCAGCCCCGACACCCGCGCCAGCCTGCTGTGGCAGTACCGCACCACCATGGGGCGGACCTCGCGCAGCAGCGAGTCCATCGCCCCGTCGTCCCCCCGAACGGCGAGCGACCCCAGTTGGTTCAAACCCGTTTCGCGCACGTCGGAGGGTGTCCCTGTCCGCTGCGCGGTAACGCCCCCCCGGGCGCCTGCATCCGTCACGTTAGGAATGATGCCCGCATCACGGGACCCAACCACTCCAATCGGCAACTACGGAATGGTTACATTTCGGGAAAATGGCCCGGAATCACCACAGAGAAGAGGCCCTTTCGACCCTCTCCCATGATAGTGAGCCCGACCACTCGGGCCCACTTCGGCGAACGGGGGCGGGATGCCGTGGCGGCCCGCCCCCGCTCGACGTCTCACCCCTAGTGGGAGTGACCGTCTCCCTCGTCCTCCTCCGGCCTGTCCGCGACCAACACCTCGGTGGTCAGCAGCATGCCCGCGATGGACGCGGCGTTCTGAACGGCGGAACGGGTGACCTTGACCGGGTCGAGGATGCCCGCGCCGGTCAGGTCGCCGTAGGCGCCCGTGGCGGCGTTGAACCCGTGGCCGATCTCCAGCTCGGAGATCTTGTGGGTCACGACGTAGCCCTCGGCGCCGGCGTTCTCCGCGATCCAACGGGCCGGCTCGACCAGCGCGCGACGGACGATGGACACGCCGGTCGCCTCGTCGCCGGTCAGGCCGAGGTCGCCCAGGGCGGTGGAAGCGTGCACCAGGGAGGCGCCGCCGCCGGCGACGATGCCCTCCTCGATGGCCGCACGGGTCGCCGAGATGGCGTCCTCCAGGCGGTGCTTCTTCTCCTTGAGCTCGATCTCGGTGGCCGCGCCCACGCGCAGCACCGAGACACCGCCCGCGAGCTTGGCGAGGCGCTCCTGGAGCTTCTCGCGGTCCCAGTCGGAGTCGCTCGCCTCGATCTCGTTGCGGATCTGGCGGACGCGGTCCTCGACGTCGGCCTGCGCGCCGGCACCGTCGACGATGGTCGTGTCGTCCTTGGTGATGGTGACGCGACGGGCGGTGCCCAGCACGTCCAGCTCGGCGTTGTCCAGGCTCAGGCCGACCTCTTCGGAGATGACCTGGCCACCGGTGAGGACGGCGATGTCCTGGAGCATGGCCTTGCGACGCTCGCCGAAACCGGGCGCCTTGACCGCGGCGACGTTGAGCGCGCCGCGCATCTTGTTCAGCACCAGGGCGCCCAGGGCGTCGCCCTCGACGTCCTCGGCGATGATCAGCAGCGGCTTCTTGGTCTGGACGACCTTCTCCAGGAGCGGCAGCAGCTCGTTGAGGTTGCCGATCTTGCCCTGGCTGATGAGGACGAGGGCGTCCTCCAGCACCGCCTCCTGGCGGTCCCCGTCCGTGACGAAGTAGGGGGAGATGTAGCCCTTGTCGAACTGCAGACCCTCGGTGAAGTCGAGCTCCAGCCCGAACGCCGGGGACTCCTCGACGGTGATGACACCGTCCTTGCCGACCTTGTCGAACGCCTCGGCGATCAGGTCACCGATCTGGGCGTCCTGGGCCGAGTTGGTCGCCACGTAGGCGATGTCGGAGCGCTCCTTGATCGGAACGGCGCGCTCCAGCAGGGTCTCCGACACCTGCTGGGCGGCGGCGTCGATGCCCTTCTTCAGGGACATCGGGGAGGCACCGGCGGCCACGCTGCGCAGGCCCTCGCGGACCAGCGCCTGGGCCAGCACGGTGGCCGTGGTGGTTCCGTCACCCGCGGCGTCGTTGGTCTTGGTGGCGACCTCCTTGACCAGCTGGGCGCCCAGGTTCTCGTAGGGCTCGTCCAGCTCGATCTCACGGGCGACGGTCACACCGTCGTTCGTGATGGTGGGGGCACCGAACTTCTTGTCGATGACGACGTTGCGGCCACGCGGACCGAGCGTCACCTTCACGGCGTCGGCGAGACGGTCCACGCCCCGCTCGAGGGCGCGACGGGCGTCGTCCTCGAACTCCAGGATCTTCGGCATCTGTGGTGTTTCCTCTTACCGTTGTGAGGTCATGTAACGAGGACATCCCGCCCCGCCCGGCTTCGAGGGCCGACCGGTGCGGGATGTCGAGGATCGAACGCCGAGAGCTACTTCTCGACGACCGCGAGGAGGTCGCGGGCGGAGAGCACCAGGTACTCCTCGCCGTCGTACTTGACCTCGGTGCCGCCGTACTTGCTGTACAGAACGACGTCGCCGACGCTGACGTCCAGCGGAATGCGCTTGTCGCCCTCGTCGTCCCAGCGGCCGGGACCCACGGCCAGGACCTCGCCCTCCTGGGGCTTCTCCTTGGCGGTGTCCGGAATGACCAGACCGGAGGCGGTGGTCTGCTCGGCCTCCAGGGTCTTGACCACGACGCGGTCCTCGAGCGGCTTCAGCACGGTCTTGGTGGCGGTCGACACGGTAGTGACCTCCCCCTTCAAGGTTTCGGTGTCCTGAACGGCGGCCCGTGCGGGAGCACGGACCGACTCTACGTAAAAGGGGCGACCGCGGCGGCCTGTCGTCGCGGGTGCCAGACCGGCCTCGTCGCGATTAGCACTCTACCCCCGAGAGTGCCAGAATGGAAATGTGGCGAGGGTCCTGGTCACGGGGGCGGGCTCGCCTCCCCGTCGTGCCCACCGCAGGAGAACCCATGCACCTTCCCGCCTTCTCGGCGCTGCTCACCGACGCGGGACGGGAGGTCCTGGCCGAAGTGGACCCCGTCTCCGCCACGAAGGACCCCTTGTCGACGGCCTCTCGGCTGCGCGCGAACCCGGCGGTGTCCGCACTGGACCCGGACCTTCCCGTGGCCGAACTCGTCAACGCGGTGATGACCGAGGTGGGCTTGCGTGAGCGTGGGCGCGCCAAGTTCGGGGAGCGCGCGACGCGGATGTTCTTCACCCCCGACGGCCTGGAGCAGTCGACCCGGGCCTCGATCGCCGCCCATCGCGCCGAACGGGTCGCCGAGGTGGCCGCTTCCGTCCTGGACGGTGGCGTGGCGGGCGACCTGTGCTGCGGCGTGGGAGCCGACCTGTTGGCCCTGGCCGAGGTGGGGGTTCCGGTGGAGGGGATGGACGCCGATCCCCTCACCGTGGCGGTGGCCCGCGCCAATATCGAGGCCTTGGGCCTGTCCGACCACGCCGGTGTGCGCGAGGGCGACGTGAACGAGGTCGCCCCCGGCGCCCATCCCCTGTTGTTCTGCGACCCGGCCCGCCGCGGGGGCCGTGGTCGGGTGTTCGACCCGGCTGCCTATTCACCCCCGTGGGACGTGGCCACCGCTCTGGCCGATGCCGCCGGCGCGGCCTGCCTGAAGGCGGCGCCGGGCATCCCGCACGAGGCCCTGTCCCCCGAGGCCTCCGTGGAGTGGATCTCGGTGGACGGCGAACTGAAGGAGACGGCCCTGTGGTTCGGCGCGCTCGCCGAGGGGCCTCGGCGACGCGCCACGGTGCTGCACGAGCGGCCCGGGCTGTTGGCGAGCGAGGGTTCCGTCGCGCGCCTGGACGCCGTCCCCGACCTGGGGCCCGCGCCGGTGGCCACGGCGCGACGCTATCTCTACGACCCGGACCCGGCGGTGGTGCGTTCGCACCTGGTGGCCGAGGCGGCGGCCAAGGTGGACGGGGCCCTGCTGGACGAGCGCATCGCCTACTTCACCTCGGACCGGGTCGAGGTCTCACCACTGTGGCGGGTGCTGGAGATCGTGGAGTGCGCGCCGTTCTCGGCCAAACGACTTCGCGCATCGGTGCGGGCCCACAGGGCCGGAACGATAACGATCAAGAAACGGGGATCGGCCGTGGACACGGAGAAGCTTCGGCGCGACCTGAAGGCGTCCGGCCCGGAGAAGATGACCATCGTCCTCACCCGAATCGGCGAAAGACCCTTCTACCTGCTGTGTCGCGAAATCGAGGCGCCGTAGAGATCCCTCGCCCTCCGAGGGAATGCCTCGTGCGCGATTCGGTTCACCACGCGCGGACCATATCGTTACCTCGTACGACGACATCTTTCACGGACCCCCCGGGTTACGCCGGGTGATGTCGTTAAACTGGCCACCGCCGTACTCTTCCCCTTCTCATGGGCCCACCCGGACCGGCACGGCGCCCACGCCCCCAATGTGTACGCACAGTCACACTTTCGTCACGTTGAGGCCTAGTCGGCGCGTCACGCCGCCCACCCGGGGACCATCGAGAACCCGCCCTCCCGGAAACCTCCACCGTCCGAAGCACCGGGCGAAGGCGGGAGCGCCAGAACCATAAGGAGCACCTCGGTGGAACAGACCAATCACAACTTCCTCAACGGTGGGGGGCAGTCCGGTGTCTCCGACCGGATGCGCGACCTCCTCTCCCAGGCCGCCCAGGAACACGTCTCCGAGCAGAAGTCCCAGGGGGCCGTCAGCGAGGAGATGCGCCAGCGCCTCGAAGGCATGGAGTGGTTGCTGCGCGAACTGCGCGAACGCGAACTCACCTCCCTCGCCGAGTCGATCACCGCGGTCGACGGTCGGATCGACGACTTCCTGGCCCGTCCGCCGGAGTGGGCCGAGGCCCTCGCCGAACACATCGAGGTTCTCGGGCAACAGGTCAAGCCCCTGGCGGACATGCCCTCCCTACGGGCCGACACCCACCGCATCGCCGGCCACCTGGACACCGTGCTGACCCGTCTGCAGCGCATGGCCGAGACCGGGACCCGGACCGCGGAGCAGGTGGTGGAGGTCGGCGAGCGCGTCACCGCGCTGGGCGAGACCTTCGGCACCCGTCTGGACGCCCTCGACACCGCCCTGGAGACCCTCAACGGGCGCACCGAGGCCATCGAGACCGCGATCGCCACCCTGGACACCACCCTCGGTGAGCGTCACGAGGAGCTGGCCGGCAGGTTCGTCGAGGGCAAGGACGCCCTGGGCGAGGCGGTCGAGCAGACCCGCGAGGCCGTCCGGGAGAGCCGCGCCGAGCTCAACACCACCCTCGCCGACCGCACCGCCGAGCTGCGCACCCTCGTCGAGGAGAGCGCCTCGCGGCAGAACGAGACCCTGCTGGCCCGCCTACAGGAGAACACCGGCGAGCTCGGCGAGCGCCACAAGGAACTGGCCGAGGGGCTCAAGTCCCTCGCCACGACCTCCGAGGAGCGGCACGAGGCCCTCACCGGCAAGTTCACCGAGAGCGTCGGTCACCTCAGCACCCAGGCCGAGGAGAACCACGCCGAGGCCACCGCCGCCGTCGCCGACCTCACCGGCACGCTCACCAAGCTGCGGGAGAACCACGAGTCCTCCCTCGCCGACCTGCGCACGCACCTGCGTCAGCGCCTGTCGGAGCTGGACGAGCAGATCGAGCTGGGCCGGACCGAGACCCGCGAGCATGCCGAGGCCACCGCCGAGAGCCTGCGCGAGTCCGTCACCGAGCGCGCCGACGCCCTCGCCACCAAGGTCGCCCAGGACACCGAGAAGACCGCCACGGACCTGGCCGAGCTGCGCACTTCCATCCAGGAGGCGCACGAGCGGCTCACCTCGGAGACCGAGGAGCGCCACCAGACGTTCACCGAGGCCCTCTCCGAGCAGACCCAGAGTCACCGAAGCGCGCTCGACGAGCGGCTGGAGCGGCATCGCGAGGCCATCAACGGCAAGGTGGACACCCACCTGTCGCAGATCACCGGCAAGGTCGACCATGAGCTGGGTCGGCTCACCGACCGGTTCGACACCTTCGAGGGACACTTCGAGGGCAGCTTCGAGAGCGTCGAGGGCAAGATCGACCGTGTCGACGGCCGGATGGACGGCGTCAACGGTCGGCTGGACGGCATCGACGGCCGGGTCAACGGCGTCGAGGGCAAGTTCGAGGGCGTCAGTGGCCACTTCGAGGGCGTCGACGGCCGGATGGAGGCCATCGACGACCGGTTGGAGGCGCTCAACCAGCGACTCAACCAGCTCCCGCAGACCCTGGAGGTCAGCGAGCTGCACCGGCGTCTGACCGAGCTGGTGGACCGTCCGCAGCCGGATCACTCCGGCAAGCTCGACGAGATCGACGCGCACGTCACCTCGGCGGTGGACCCGGTCCTGCGCGAACTCAAGCAGCGTCCCGACCGGCACGAGTTCGAGGAGACCGTCACCGAGGCGGTGGAGAACTCGCACGACGACATCACCAAGCGTTTCTCCTCCCTGGAGGAAACGGTGCTGGCGCTGGCCGAAGCACTTCTGCGCCCGGGCCGTGACGGCAAGAAGAAGCGCCGCGGCGACGACGAGGACGACGACTAGGTCCTGTTTGAATCGCAGAAGGCGAGCCGGGGCCCGGAGCACTATCGCTCCGGGCCCCTTTCATGTTCCAACCGGCCTGCTCCGGAGAGTGGAAGGCGTTGAACCCGCACCGCGAGTGACCGGTCATCCCAGGTGAACACGGATGTGAATAGAAAAAATAACTTTCCACAATGACCCCTATAGGGAAATGGCGAAACTCGCCCGAAAAAGAAAGGAAACAAGTCGACTTGATGCCGAGGTTGCACAAGTTCATGCCATTTTTGCCTTGTGCGATCGAATTCTCTCTTGTTACGCTTAAAAGCAATGGCGGAACATTACGCCATTGCCTCGACCGCGTTTTTCGCAAAACGAAAGGAGTGCGTCATGGCCGACAGCCTGCAAATGATCTGTCACATCAACAACCGGACCCACCAGCCCCTCAAGTTCCAGTCGGAACACCTGGTCTGGGGGAAGTGGACGGAGACCCCCAACCAGTATCCGGTCGACGTCCCGGCCAGGGAGAGCATCCTGGCCTTCCGTTCCAGCGGCAGGTCGAACACCTCCTCCGGGACCGAGGGCTACGTGGTCTACCAGCTCGGGGACGAGCCGGAGGCCACCGTGACCATCTACTGGGACGTGCCCTGGCTCGCGGGATCGAGCAACAAGGTCACCACCAAGACCTCCCACCAGGACATCGCCGCCTCCATCGAGGGCTTCGCGGGGAGCGGCAGGGTCGAAGACGTCATCGTGAAGGTCGTCGACGGCCGTTGAGCCCGATGAGCGCAGCCGAAACGGCGGGCCCCGACGGACACGCTCCGTCGGGGCCCGCTTCTCCGGGGTCAGGGGGTCAGGACGATCTTGCCGAAGAGGTCGCCCTCGGCCATCGCCCGGAACCCCTCCTTCGCGTCCTTGAGCGGCAGCACCCGGTCGATCCGGGGCCGGACGCCGGTACGCACGCACATCTCGACCAGGGACCGGAGCTCCTCCTTGGTGCCCATCGTCGAACCCAGCACGCGCAACTGTAGGAAGAACATCCTGGTCAGTTCGGCGGACGGGGCGTCACCGCTGGTGGCCCCACAGGTCACGACGGCGCCACCCGGCTTGAGGGACAGGATGGAGTGCTTCCAGGTGGCCTGACCCACCGAGTCGAACACCACGTCCACCTTCTCCGGCAGACGCTCCCCCGAGGGCACCGCCGCGTAGGCCCCCAGGTCCATGGCCTTGGCACGCTTGCTCTCGTCCCTGCTGGTCACGTACACCCGGTGGCCTACCCGCGCGGCCAGGGTGATGAGCGCGCCGGAGACCCCGCCACCGGCGCCCTGCACCAGCACGGTCGACCCGGGCAGCAGGTCCACCTTGCCGAACAACATGCTGTACGCGGTCAGCCAGGCCGTGGGCAGGCACGAGGCCTCTTCGAAGGACAGCTCCGGTGGCTTGGGGAGGAGGTTCTCCCTCGGCACCAGGACCTTCTCGGCGAGGGTGCCGTCGTGGACCTCGGACAACAAGGAGAAGCGCGGCGATCGGCCGGGCACGGGAGGTTCGGTCACCACGCCGTGCACGATGACCTCGTTACCGTCCTCGTCGATCCCGGCGGCGTCCCCACCCAGGATCATCGGGAGCCGTTCCTCCTTGAGGGCGACCCCGCGCAGGCTCCAGACGTCGTGGTGGTTGAGCGAGGCGGCCTTGACCCGAACGGTCGTCCACCCCTCCCGGGGTTCGGGATCGGGACGCTCACCGAGGTCCAGCCCGGAGAGGGGATCGTCGAAGGAGATGCGTGCTGCGGTGATGGCGAACATACCCGTACCCAACCACGCCGACCGAGCCCGGTTCCAGCCTCGGTTCACACCGCCAGAGGAGACCCCACCGGCAGTGAGGTGTCCGTGGCCAGGGCCAGGGACGACGGCGGCAGACCCGCCTTCACCACCTCGGCGCCCAAAGCGGCGATCATCGCCCCGTTATCGGTGCACAGCCTGGGCCGCGGCACCCGCAGCTCGATCCCGGCCTCGGCACAGCGCTGCTCGGCCAGGGCGCGCAGCGCCGAGTTGGCCGCCACGCCGCCGCTGATGACCAGGGTGCGCACCCCGTGCTCCATGCAGGCGTCCACGGCCTTGCGGGTGAGCACGTCCACCACCGACTCCTGGAAGGCGGCGGCGATGTCGGCGACCACCAGGGGCTCGCCCCGACGGTCGGCGTCCTCGACGTGGCGGGCCACGGCGGTCTTCAACCCGGAGAAGGAGAAGTCGTAGGTGCCATCGCCCCACTTGCCGCGCGGGAACCGGGTCGCCTTGGGGTTGCCGCGCTGGGCGGCCTGGTCGATGGGCGGTCCGCCCGGGTAGGGCAGCTCCAGCAGCCGGGCCACCTTGTCGTAGGCCTCCCCTGCGGCGTCGTCGACGGTGTCACCGAGCGAGACCACGTCGGTCGCCAGGTCGTTGACCAGCAACAACGAGGTGTGCCCGCCCGAGACCAGCAGGGCGATGGACGGCTTGGGCAGCGGTCCGTGCTCCAGCTGGTCCACGGCCACGTGGCCGACCAGGTGGTTGACGCCGTACAGCGGCTTGCCGAGCGCCATGGCGTAGGCCTTGGCGGCGGACACCCCCACCAGCAGGGCCCCGGCCAGGCCGGGCCCCGCGGTGACGGCGATCGCGTCGACGTCGCCGAGGGACACCCCCGCGTTGTCCAGGGCGCGGCGTACCGTGGGGGTCATGGCCTCCAGGTGGGCGCGGCTGGCCACCTCGGGCACCACTCCACCGAAGCGCACGTGCTGGTCGACGCTGGAGGCCACCGAGTCACCGAGCAGTTCGCAGCCGCGCACCAACGCCACCCCGGTCTCGTCGCAGGACGACTCGATCCCCAGGATCAACGGCTCACTCATGGGTGGTTCCCTCCTGAGCGACGCGCCGCATGACGATGGCGTCCGCTCCCTTGTAGTAGCCGCGCCGAACGCCGAGTTCGACGAAACCGAAACGTCGGTACAGGTCCTGGGCGCGTGGGTTGTCCGAACGCACTTCCAGGAACGTGTGGGTGACGCCGCGCGCCGCACCCTGGTCGAGGAGTTCGGTGAGCAGCGCCCGCCCGATGCCCCTTCCCCAGGCCTCCTCGGCCACGGCCATGGTCTGGACGTCGCCCTCGGGCGGGACGAAGCGCAGTCCGGCGTAGCCGACGAGGGCGCCGTCGGACTCGGCCACGACGTAGTGGCGGGTGGCGGTCTCGGCGAGTTCGTCGCGGAGCATGCCCTCGCTCCAGGCGTCGTGTGGGAACAGACGTCGTTCCAGGTCCATGACGGCGGGGACGTCTTCGCCGGTCATGGGACGCAGAGTCGGTCGGGCCGTCACTTCACCCACTGGCGGACCTTCTTCGGCGTGCCCGGTTCGACGGCGTCGGGCCGGCGCAGGTAGAGGGGGTCGGGTCCGGGGAGCTTCTCGCCACGGTGCAGACGCCACAGGGCGAGTTCGGCCATGGCGGCGGCGTTCGGCAGGTACGGTTCCGCGGCCGGCGATCCGAGCGCCTCGGTGTACATGCGGGCACCGTCACCGACCAGGGGCAGCCCCTCGGTGTCGATCTCGGCGGGCCGGTCGACCCGCACCTCGCCCACACGGGTGAGGTGGTCGTCGTAGCGCGCCCAGAACACCTCCTTGCGGCGAGCGTCGGTCATCGCGAGGAAGGGTTCGGTGCGCTTGGTTCCGAAGGCCAGGGCGTCCAGGGTGGTCATCCCGTGGCAGGGGATCCCGAGCGCGTCGGCGAGGGCGTGCCCGGTGGCCAGGCCGACCCGGAGGCCGGTGTAGGGGCCGGGGCCCACTCCCACCACGATCTGGTCGAGGTCGGCCGGTTCGTGCCCGGACTCGGTGAGCACTCCACGCACCGTTGGGGTGAGGAGTTCACCATGGCGTCGGGCGTCCACCGAGCTCGCGCTCGCGCGGAGGGTGAAGGTGCCGTCGTCGTCGGTCTCGCCGACGGCTGCGGTGACCGCCGAGGTGGCGGTGTCGAAGGCCAGGAGCAACACGGGTGTTCCGCCTATCCGCGCCCGGCCGCGGTGCCGGGCAGTTCGATGTCGGTCCACCGGGCGCCGACCGGGCGCAGGTGGACGGTGCGGGTGTCGTCGGGATGGCGTTCGATCCGGATCTCCAGCCGGTCGTCGGCCAGACCTTCGGCCACGCCCTCGCCCCACTCCACGACGGTGACGGACTCCGGGAGGGTCATGTCCAGGTCGATGTCGTCGATCTCGTCGGAGCCGCCGAGCCGGTAGGCGTCCACGTGCACGAGAGCGGGTCCACCGCTCAGGGAGGGGTGGATGCGGGAGATGACGAAGGTGGGCGAGGTGACCGATCCTCGTACGTGCAGGCCCTGGCCCAGGCCCTGGGTGAAGGTGGTCTTGCCCGCGCCCAGGGGGCCGGAGAGGATGAGCAGGTCTCCGGGGCGGGTGAGCGCGGCGAGGTCACGGCCCAGGGCGCGCATGGCGTCGTCGGTGGCGGCGGTGACCGCGTGGACGTGGGGCACGCCGTCGGTGGTGACTGTGGTGTTGGTCATCGAGCTCGCAGCTGGTTCCGGTTGTGGTTTCGGTCGGCCGTGGAGGCACGCCGGATTTCCCTCTTCACCCAGGTTAGGCGGGACAGGAGGTATTGGTGACCGATTTCGGCGATTGGGTCACGCCCCACCGACGTACTCACGGGGTACCCGCGCACCGATCCGCGTGACGATCTCGTACGGGATGGTGTCCAGGACCTCGGCCCACTCCTGTGCGGTGGGGACGTTCGGGTGCTCTTCCGGGTCGCCGAACAGTACCGCGTACTCACCCGGGGCCACGGGGTCGTTCTCGACATCGACAACGAACTGGTCCATGCAGACCGTTCCCGCGATGGTGCGACGACGTCCGCCCAGGAGCACCGGGCCCTTGTTGGTGGCGGCCCTGGGGACGCCGTCGGCGTAGCCCAGCGGCACGAGCGCCAGGGAGGTCTCGTGTTCGGTGAGGTAGCGGTGGCCGTAGGAGACCCCGCTGCCGGCGGGGACCCGTTTGGTGAGCGCGACCTTGGATTCGAGTGTCATCGCGGGCCGCAATCCGGGCACGTCGAAATCCGGGATCGGGCACAGTCCATAACTCGCGATTCCGCCGCGGACGAGATCGAATCGGGCCTCGGGCAGGGTCAGCAGCGCGGCCGAGTTGGCGATGTGCCGGACCTGCGGCTCCAACCCCGCCTTCTCGGCGACGTCGAGGGACCTGTGGAACACGTCCAGCTGCGCGCGGATCGAAGGGTGTCCGATCTCGTCGGCGCAGGCGAAGTGCGACCACACCCCGCTGACCTTGACGAACCCCTCCTCCTCCGCACGGGCGGCGGCCTCGACCACCGACTCCCAATCCTCCGGGGACACGCCACCGCGGTTGAGCCCGGTGTCGGTCTTGAGCTGGACGCGGGCCGTCCGCCCCAGCCGTCGGGCCTCGGCGATCACCTCCTCCAGCACGGCCCGGTCGCTGACGCCCAGGTCGATGTCGGCCTCGATGGCCTCCCCCACCGGCTCGCCCGGCGGAATGATCCAGGACATGACCGGGACGGTGATGCCCGCCCTGCGCAGCTCCAGGCCCTCCTTGATCAGCGCGGTGCCCAGCCAGGACGCACCGCCCGCGAGGAGGGCCCGGGCGGCGGGCAGGATGCCGTGCCCGTAGCCGTCGGCCTTGACCACCCCCATGAGCGGTGTGCCGCCGGCCCGCTCACGGAGCAAGCGGGCGTTCGAGGTGATCGCGTCGACGTTGACGCGAGCGTGCGCGAAAGGAGCCATACCCACAGTGTTCCACGCTCCGGTTACCGTCACGGAGCTGCGGGTATGTGGGCTACGACCGACTTACGCCCCTATTCCAGGGATATCGGTATGAACGAAAACGGAAGTGAACGAGCCGTCAATGTCAGCCGGCTCTGGTCGGGTGGCCTGGCCACCGCGGTGGTCGCCGCCCTGGTGATCTTCGCGGGGACCCTGGTCGTCCGTGGAGTCTTCGGCATCCCGGTCCTGGCACCGGAGGACGCCGGGTACCTGGGTGACGCGGGGACGGTGGGCTACGCACTGATGGCGGGTCTGGTCGCGCTGATCGCGACCGCCCTGCTACACATGCTGTTGCTCTCGGCGCCGCGTGCGCTCTCGTTCTTCGGCTGGATCATCGGTCTGGCCACGGCCATCGCGGCCTTCACGCCCTTCACCCAGGGCGCTGAACTCTCCAGCCAGGTCTTCACCGGCCTGGTCAACCTGGTCTGCGGTATCGCCATCGCCTCGCTGTTGCGCGGCGTGGGCCGCAGCGCCATCATCAGCCGGGTTCCGGCCACCCCCGACGAACATCCCGGTCGGGCCCTGCGACACGAGGGCATCCTGCCCGACGTGAACCAGCGTGAGTACGACCCCGCTCGCTACCACGCGATGGAAGAGGACGCCGAATACGACGAGGCACGCGCCCGAGCCGAACTTCAAAAGGCCGAAGAGGAACGTGCCCGCCGAGATGTCTGACCGAACACGCCGACGACGAGACGAAGCCGGCACCAAGAACGGGACGGGACCTGGATACCAGGTCCCGTCCCCCTTTCGTGCGCACGTGCCGCAAGGGCCCGGGGAGGGGCCGATAGCGTGTGAACCGCCCTGAATCCCCCGTGGAGGAGCCCTCGGTTGAGTCGTGACGTGATCGCTCTGTTGGCGCGGAGCCCCGGCCGTCGTTCGTTGCTGGAGGCCCTGGCCGCGGCCGATCCGGCGTTGCGGATCCGCCTGGTGGCCGAGGGCACCGTGGTGGAACTGCGCGAGGACTCCGGACGGTTGGTGCTCGCCGTGCAATCCGGGCAGAGGTTGGCCACCTCGTCCGAGGCAGACCGCCTGTTGGGCCGAGGTCCCGCCGACGAGCTCCCCGCGCAGCCGCTGTGGGTGGAGGCCAGGGGCACCGAGCTGGAGGACGTGGACACGCTCGCGTTGGCCCGACGTTTCACCGAAGCCCTTGTCGACGGACATGGCGGGGTCGTGTGGGAACCGGAGTCGCGGCTTGTGAGGGAACCCCACCTGCTCGGGGGCACCGACCATCCGGCGGTGAGCGCGGTGACCGAGAAAAACGCGGTGCTGGTGCAGGACCGCCCGGTCGTGTCACTGTCCGGCTGGTCGGTGGACGCCCTCGCCCGGTACGGACGCGAGGGCCTCGGACTTCAGTTGGTCACCCCCTCCGACAGTGTGCTCACGCACGCCCTGCGCGGGTTCCTGGGCGACCCGAACGCCACCTGGGTGGTGCGTACCGACGACGGCCGGCACTACGACGGTTTCAATGGTCTCCCGCTGGTCTGGCGGGACGACGTGGGCTATGTCCCCGACTCTCGAATGCGGGCCGCGGACGGCCCCCACCCGGACTTTCGAGCGCGACAGGAACACGTCACCGGCTCCCACCTGCACGTGGACATGCAGATGGATCACCCCTCCTCCGACGAACTGGAGCTGGGAGGGGTGGTGGAACTGCTCGCCGAACGGTTCGGCGGAGCCCCGCCCTCGGTGTGGGGCGTGGCCGAACCTCTCTCCCGCGAGTGGAACACCGCCGACCTCACCGCCCTGGCCCGGGGCCGGGCCCCCGGTGAGACCACCGCTCTCTTCCACGGCCCGCACGGAGCCGAACTCGCTTTCGGTGGGCGCTGGCGGGTCTCTCCGATCACCTCCGGAGTGCGCGAGAGCGTACGTTTCACGGTCGCGACGGAGGACGAACCGGACCTGAAGGCGCTGGAGCCACTGGTGCGGGAACTGGCCGAGCGTGACGGGCTGCGTTCCATGACCGTGCGACGCGCGATGGGTCGCGCCGACCTGCTCCAGCCACCGCGTTGGGCCGGCGTGCCGATCCCGGTGGGGCTGGCGGTGGGCGCCGAGGGCGTGTTGGCGGTCGGCAAGGCGAGCGCGCTGGCCGCCCCGGTTCGCGGCGAGGCGTTCGGCCCGCCGATGACCCCGGTGGTCTGGTACCGGATCGGGGACGGGGTGGAGCCGGATGCGTGGCGGCGGTTCCGGTCGCTGATGCGGCACCTGCGTCCCACGGGCTCCACGGGCGGGCGCCGGTGACCGTCAGGCGCCCATGACCAGGGTCTGGGCGTGACGGGCGCTGAGACAGTGGTCGATGACCATGACGGCCGCGCCGATGACGCCGGCGCTCTCCCCTGACTTGGAGGAGACGATGCTGAGGTTCTCGGTGGCCAGCGGCAGTGACCGCTGGTAGATGATCTCCCGGGCGCCGGCCAGGAGGTGGTCACCGGCCAGGGCCAGCGCGCCACCGATGACGATCACGGATGGGTTGAACATGTTGACCGCGGCGGCCAGGACCTCACCGATGTCGCGACCCGCCTGACGTAGGGCGCGCAGGGCGGGGACGGACCCGTTCCGGGACAGTTCCACCACCTGGCGCGCTCCCGTGGCGGGGACCCCGGCGAAGGTGAGCGCCTCGGCGATGGCGTGTCCGCTGGCGACCGCTTCGAGGCAGCCGGTGTTGCCGCAACGGCAGGGCCGTTGTTCGCCGTTGGGGACGTGGATGTGTCCCATGTCGCCGGCCGCGCCTTGGGCGCCGCGGTAGACGCGACCCTCGCTGATGATGCCGCAGCCGATACCGGTGGCGACCTTGACGAACATCAGGTGTCCGGCGCCGGGCCAGGCGACGTGGTGTTCGCCCAGGGCCATGATGTTGACGTCGTTGTCGACCAGCACGGGTCGTCGGATCGAGGCGTTGACGTGTCCGGCCACGTCGAAGTCGTCCCAGCCGGGCATGATCGGCGGGTTGACGGCGCGTCCCGTGGAGTGTTCGACCGGTCCGGGTAGACCGATGCCCACACCGAGGAGTTCGCCGGCGTCGCGTTCGGCGGTGTCCAGCAGGGCCAGGCCGTGTTCGACGACCCAGTCCAGGACGGGTTCGGGGCCCAGGGCGATGTCGAGGTCGGCACGGTCCTCGGCCAGGACGGTGCCGGACATGTCGGTGAGGGCCAGGCGCGCGTGGGTGGCGCCGAGGTCCGCGGCCAGGACCACTCGCGCCTCGGGTCGGAACGAGAAGGTCGTGGGCGGCCGACCGCCGGTGGAGACCGCTTCTCCCGTGGGGCCGATGAGCCCACTGGCCAGGAGCGCGTCGACGCGTTGGGTGACGGTGGAGCGGGCCAACCCGGTGACGGTGGCCAGTTCGGAGCGGGTGCGGGGGCGGCCGTCGCGCAGCAGCCGGAGCAGGGTCCCGGCGCCGGGCGCGGCCGTGGTGAGCGCGTCTTCCGTCATGGAAACAGTGAATCACAGGATCTATTGATCGCCTGTCAGCCAACTAATTTGTCCAGATGCGGCAACTTATGCTTGACCGTCGACATAAGTCCGACGTAACGTCCCAGACATGTCAGTGAAGAAGGTCACAAATTCGGACGCCCCCTCGTCCGGACCGGCCATCCCCCAGGCCTACCGAGCGGCGGTCGTCGGAACCGGCTTCATGGGACGGGTCCACTCCCACGCCGTCCGTGCCAACGGCGGCGAGGTCGTCGGGGTCGCCGGCTCCTCCCACGCCAAGGCGGAACGGTTCCGCGCCGCACACGGCATCGCCCGGGCCCACGCCGACGCCCTCGACCTCATCCACAGCCCCGACGTGGACGTGGTGCACGTGTGCACCCCCAACCACCTGCACGCTCCACTCTCCCTGGCCGCCTTGGCCGCCGGAAAGCACGTGGTGTGCGAGAAGCCCCTGGCCACCGACGCCGACACCGCCCGCGAGCTCACCCGCGCCGCCTCCGAGGCGGGCCGGGTCGCCGTGGTGCCCTTCGTCTACCGCTTCCATCCCATGGCCCGCGAGGCACGCGCGCGCGTGGCCTCCGGTTCCATCGGCCGGGTCGGTCTGGCCCACGGCGGCTACCTACAGGACTGGCTCCTCCACCCCGAGGAGAGCAATTGGCGGGTCGACCCCGAGCTCGGCGGGCCCACCCGGGCCTTCGGCGACATCGGTTCGCACTGGTGCGACATGCTCGAATTCGTCACCGGCGACCGCATCACCGAGGTCAGCGCCCAGGTCTCCCGGATCACCGATACCCGTGGGGAGAACGGCGGCCGGCCCGTCACCACGGAGGACCTGGTGTCCTTCCAGTTCGCCACCGGGGGCGGTGCCGTGGGCAACGCCGTGATCAGTCAGGTCTCCCCCGGCAGGAAGAACCAGCTGGTGTTGGAGGTCTCCGGGACGAAGGGGTCGCTGCGCTTCGACCAGGAACGCCCCGAGACCTTGTGGGAGGGCGGACGCGGCCGGACCGGGATCATCTCCCGGGACGACCCCGAACTCAGCCCCCAGGCCGCGCGTCTGGTCACCCTGCCCGTCGGCCACCCACAGGGCTACCAGGACTGCTTCAACGCCCTGGTCCACGACACCGGGGCGGCGATCGCCGGGGACGAACCGGACGGCCTTCCGGTGTTCGCCGACGGTCTGCGCGCGGCGGCGATCGCCGAGTCCGTGCTGCTCTCGGCCACGGAACGTCGCTGGGTCGACGTCCCCGCCATAGAAGAGGTGGAACCGGTATGACCGGCGCGCCCCTGCTCAGGATGACCGGCATCGGCAAGTCCTTCCTGGGCGTGCGGGTCCTGCACGGGGTCGACCTGGACCTGCACGCCGGCGAACTGCACGCGTTGGTCGGGGAGAACGGCGCGGGCAAGTCCACCCTCATGAAGGTGCTGGCGGGGGTGCACAGGGCCGACACCGGCCGAATCGAACTCGACGGCGCGGAGGTCTCCTTCGAGCACCCCGTCAGGGCTCAGCGTGCCGGGGTCTCCACCGTCTTCCAGGAGTTCAACCTGCTCCCGGAGCGCACGGTCGCCCAGAACGTGTTCCTCGGGCGGGAGACCCGCACCCGGGGCGTGGTGGACGATCGGGCGATGGAGGGCGCCACCGCCGAACTCCTGGCCGACCTCGGGTTGGCGGGCATCGCCCCCTGGTCGAAGGTGCGACACCTTTCGGTGGCCGAGCAGCAGGTGGTGGAGATCGTCAAGGCGCTCTCCCACGACGCGCGCGTCATCTCGATGGACGAGCCGACCGCCGCCCTGGCCGACCACGAGGTCGAGGTCCTCTACCGGATCATCGCCCGGCTGCGTGAGCGCGGTGTGGGCATCCTCTACGTCTCACACCGGTTGAAGGAGATCTTCGACCTGGCCGACACCATCACCGTGCTCAAGGACGGTCACCTGGTGGACACGATGGCGGCCGCCGACACCCGACCGGCGGAACTGGTCCGCAAGATGGTGGGCCGGCCGGTCTCCTCGGTCTTCCCCGATCCCCTCGAACCCCACGGAGAACGAGTGGGCGAGGTGCGTCTGTCGGTGTCCGGCGCGGGGAACACCCGACTGGACGGGATCGACCTGGAGGTACGCGGCGGCGAGATCGTCGGGTTGGCCGGGCTCCAGGGCAGCGGCCGCACCGAGATCGCGCACGGGCTGTTCGGCGTCGACCGGTTCACTCGAGGCGAGGTCCACGTCGACGGGCGTCGGATCGACCCGCGTTCGCCCCGGCGGGCGGTGCGCGCCGGCCTGGCGTTGGTCACCGAGGATCGCAAGAGCCAGGGCCTGCTGCTCGATCAGTCCGTCCTGGCCAACGCCCGCCTGGTGCTCGACGCGGTGCCGCCGTTCGGTTCGGGGCGGCGCGTCCGACGGATTCCGGGCATCCTCTCCTCCCTGGAGCTGGTCGCCCGCGGCGGCCACGGACAGGAGGTCCGGTTCCTGTCCGGCGGAAACCAACAGAAGGTGGTGCTGGCCAAGTGGCTGGCCACCGACCCCGGCGTCATGATCCTGGACGAACCCACGCGCGGGATCGACGTGGGCGCCAAACAGGCCGTGTACTCCCTGATGCGCGAACTCGCCGCCGCCGGGGTGGCGATCCTGCTCATATCCTCCGAGCTGCCCGAGCTCATCGGGATGTCCGACCGTCTCGTCGTACTCGACGACGGCCGGGTGGCCGGCGAACTTCCGGGCGGTTCCAGCGAGGAGACCGTGATGGCCCTGGCCACCGGTGCCTCCGTACACCGTGAGGAGGCCGCACCGTGACCCGGGTCGTCTCCGCTTCGAGGAACCTGCGCGCCCGTACCGGCACCACCGGTCTGGTCTACCTCGCCTTGGTGATCGTGCTGGTGGTCGGTGCCCTGTTCGTGGCCCTCCGAGGCGGCAACCTGTTCACCGCGGCCAACACGGTGGACCTGTTCACCCGATCCAGCCTGCTGGGGTTCCTCGCCATCGGGCAGACCCTGGTGATCCTGTGTCGTTCCCTCGACCTGTCGGTGGGGTACGTGACGGCGCTGTCCACCATGGTCGCCGCGATCACGATGGCGGGAGACCCCTCCCGCATCGTCCTCGGCATCGGGGCCACCTTGGGCCTGGCCGCGTTGATCGGCCTGGTCAACGGGCTCGTCATCACCAGGCTGAGGGTCAACCCGTTCATCGCCACCCTGGGCATGGGGCTGATCATCAAGGGCTACCTGGACACTCGCTTCCAGGGTCCCGGCGGGTCGATCCCGGCCGAGTTCCAGACGTTCGGTCTCTCCAGGGTCGGCGTCCTACCGGTCTCCACGCTGGTGATGCTGGCGCTGGCCGTGGCCGTGATCCTGTTCCTGCGTCGCACCCGGACGGGTTTCCACATGTACGCCGTGGGCGGTGACGCCGAGGTGGCGCGCCTGTCCGGGATCCGCCCCGAGCTGCCGGTGATCATCGCGCACGTGCTGTGCTCCATGACGGCCGGCGTCGCCGGTCTGCTGCTGGCCTCGCGCTTCGGTACCGGCAACACGCTGGTGTACGGCAACGGCTACGAGCTGGAGGCCATCGCCGCGGTCGTGCTGGGCGGGACGTACCTGTTGGGCGGGCGCGGCGGCGTCGCCGGGACCGTCGCGGGCGTGTTCATCCTCGCCACCCTCGACACGGTCTTCAACACCCTGTCCGTCGACCCGTTCGTCAAGGACGTGCTGCGCGGCGCCATCGTCATCGCCGCCGTGGCCATCTACGCCCGTGGGCAGCACGCCCGGACGGCCGTCCGTCTCCGTTTCCCCTCCGGCGGCGCCCCGCCCCCGGCAACCGTTCCCCCGGATCCCCCGACATCACCACCGGAAGCGGAACCCGCGGCCCGGGGAGGTACCCGATGACCGAACCGACGACCGCACGCGTCCGTTTCCCGACAGCCCTGCGCGGCGGTACCGGGACCGTGTCCGTGCTGCTGGTGCTGATCTTCGTGGTCATCGCCACCCAGAACCCGTCGTTCTTCGAGGGACCGCCGCTCATGGCGTTCGCGAAGAAGGCGGCCCCGCTGGTCGTCCTCGCGATCGGCCAGTACCTGGTGATCGTCTCCGGTGAGTTCGACCTGTCGGTGGGTTCGCTGGTCGGCGCCCAGGTGGTGATCGCCGCGCGCCTGATCGACGGCGACGAGGCGATGACCTACCCGGTGATCGGGTTGATGCTGCTCTTCGGTCTGTTGGTGGGTCTGGTCAACGGCCTGGTCACCACCCTGCTGAGGGTCCCGTCGATCATCACCACCCTCGGCACGATGCTGATCCTGTTCGGCGCCGTGCGCTACTGGACCGGGGGCGCGCCCACCGGAGCCCTGTCGGAGGGCTTCCGTGTGTTCGGCCGGCACGGTCCGGACGGTGTCCCGGTGCTGGGACAGATCCCGTGGGCGCTGGTCATCGCCGCGCTGCTCACGGTCGGGGCGATCCTCCTGATGCGTTCGCCCTACGGACGTTCCCTCATGGCGACCGGCGACAACGACACCGCCGCCGCCTTCTCCGGGGTCCGGGTGTGGCGGGTGCGCACCCTGGCCTTCGTCGGGTCCTCCCTCATGGCCACCGTGGCCGCCATCCTGATCGGCGGCTTCGCCGGGGTGACCGCCCAGGTCGGTGAGGGGCTGGAGTTCACCGCCATCACCGCCGTCGTCCTGGGCGGCGTGGTGTTGGGCGGTGGTCGCGGAACCGTCGTGGCCGCCGTGCTCGGCGCCCTCACCGTCGAGGCGCTCTTCACCCTGTTCAACCAGTTGTACCTGCCCTCGACCATCCAACCGACGGCCCAGGGGCTCATCATCATCGCGGCGGTGGCCTACGTCTCCCGTCGCGGCGACCCGCGTCCACCGACTCGTCCGCGAAGGCGGCCGGACCCCCCGAACGAGCGGCAGCTCGACTCTTCCAGGAGGTAACCCCCATGCGCGCATCCCGCGTACTCCTCGCCGGCGCGGCCGGCCTGACACTGGTACTCAGCGCCTGTACGACCGACGCACCCGAGAACCCCGACGAAGGAACGGCCGGGGGCGAGAACGGCGGGGAGATGTCCCCGGACGCCGAGTGGTTCGATCAGGCCGAGTTCGGTACCCAAATGGCCCAGCGCGACATCGAACCCGAGGGCCCGGCCGACGAGCCCTGGACGCAAGCGATCGAACCCGAGTGGGTGGACACCTCCGACTTCGCCATCGACGACCCCCAGGACGCGCACGTGTGCTTCTCCAACGCGTCGGTGTCCAACCCCTGGCGCGTGACCGGTTTCATCACCATGGAACAGCAGGTCGAGGCGTTGGTCGACGAGGGCCGGATCGGCAGCTTCGACAGCTCCGACGCGGCCGACGACGACAACCAGCAGATCTCCGACATCCAGGCCTTCGTGGACTCGGGGAACTGCGACGCGATCATCATCTCCCCGTCCACCACCGCCACCCTCACCCCGGCCGTGGAGACCGCCTGTGAGAGCGGTGTCCCGGTCGTCGTCTTCGACCGTGGCGTGAACAGCGACTGCATGGTCACGTTCATCCATCCGATCGGCGGTTACGCCTACGGCGCGGACGCGGCCGACTTCCTGGTGGAGAGCCTGGAGCCGGGTTCGACCGTCCTGGCACTGCGCATCCTGCCCGGTGTGGACGTGCTGGAGCACCGGTGGGCGGCCGCTCAGGAGGTCTTCGCCGACAGCGAGCTGGAAGTGCTCGGTTTCGAGTTCACCGAGGGCGACGGCGCCCAGATCAAGGACCTGGTCTCCCAGCACCTGCAACGCGGTGAGGTCAACGGCATCTGGATGGACGCCGGCGACGGCGCCGTGGCCGGCCTGGAGGCCTTCGAGGACGCCGGTCAGCCCTA
The DNA here is from genome assembly GCF_001570765.1 of Nocardiopsis listeri NBRC 13360. Classification (GTDB taxonomy): domain Bacteria; phylum Actinomycetota; class Actinomycetes; order Streptosporangiales; family Streptosporangiaceae; genus Nocardiopsis; species Nocardiopsis listeri. The sequence goes on from NZ_BCSH01000015.1 coordinate 26,422, forward strand.
CCCGGTGATCGCCGGTGAGGACGAGCTGAGCTTCATGCGCAAGTGGGACGAGGAGGGGCTGACCGCGATCGCGCCGGTGTACTCCAACTTCCAGTGGCGCACCCCGGTGATCGCCGCCGGCATGATCCTGGCCGGCGAGGAGGTCCCGGCCGAGTGGGTGCTGCCGCAGGACCCGATCCGTGAGGACGAGCTCGACGACTACCTGGACCGCAACTCCGACATGCCGTCCCTGCACTACGCGAAGTTCGGCGGCGAGGACCTGCCGGGCTTCCCCGAGGCCTGGGTGGACCGGTAGATGCGCGCGCTGGGGGTCAACACCTGGGTGTGGACGTCTCCGCTGACCGACGCCGCGCTGGAACGGATCGCGCCCCGCGTCGCCGGTTGGGGGTTCGATCTGTTGGAGCTGCCGGTGGAGGACATCGGCGACTGGGACCCCCGGCGTGCCCGCGTCCTCCTGGAGGACCTGGGGTTGGACGCGAGCGTCGTGCTGGTCATGGGGCCGGGTCGGGAACTGGTGGCGACCGACCCGGGTACCCGGAAGGCGACCCGGGACTACCTGAGACGGGTCGTGGACGCCGCGGCGGAGGTCGGTTCCACCGTCGTCGCGGGCCCGGCCTACGCCTCGGTGGGACGTACGTGGCGGATGTCCCCGTCGGAGCGGGCTGGACTGCGCGCCGAACTCACCGAGGCACTCGCCCCCGTGGTCGACCACGCGTCGGCCGCGGGGGTGCGGGTGGCCGTGGAGCCGCTGAACCGGTACGAGACCAGCGTGCTCAACACCGTGGACCAGGCCCTGGAGGTCCTCGCCGACCTGCCCGCGGAGCACTGCGGGCTGGCGTTGGACCTCTACCACATGAACATCGAGGAGCGGGACGTGGCGGACGCGATCACCCGCGCCGCCGGCCGGATCCATCACGTCCAGGTCTGCGCGAACGACCGGGGGACGCCCGGAGCCGACCATCTGGACTGGTCACGCATCGTACGCAACTTGGGCGAATCCGGTTACTTTGGCCCCCTGGTCATCGAGTCGTTCACCGCCGACAATGAGTCCATCGCCACGGCCGCGTCCGTGTGGCGGCCCCTGGCCGTCTCCCAGGACGCGATCGCTGTCGACGGCCTGGCCTTCCTCCGCCCGCTCACGACCTCCCTGCCCCCGTCGAAAGGAGCCGCCGTGTACTGACACACGACGAGGCGGACACTCCCCGCTTCCGAACGCGATAGCAGGAACACCCCGAACGGTTCGCGCCCGCACCGCGACCGGCCGCCGGTCCTCGACCGGCCCGGTCCACCGTGACCGCGAGATCGTCCCTGCCGTCGGCGCCGGCACGCCGCACGGACTCATCGACCCCCACCCCCAGGTGAGGTAATCCGTGATCAGCAGTCCCCTACGAGCACTCGCCGCGACGGCCGCGGCCGTCGCCCTGGCACTCTGCCTGACGTCGGTCCCGGCCCAGGCCGACGAGGCCGAACAGGACACGTTCAGCGCGCTCATCTTCTCCAAGACCACCGGTTTCCGACACGACTCCATCCCGCACGGCATCGCCCTCTACGAGGCCCTCGCCGAGGAACACGGCTTCGAGACCGAGCACACCGAGGACGCCGAGGTCTTCAACGACGAGGACCTGGCCCGCTTCGACGTGGTCATCTGGCTCTCCACCACCGGCGACGTCCTGGACCAGGACCAGCAGGCCGCCTTCGAGGACTACGTCCAGGAGGGCGGCGGCTACGTCGGCGTCCACTCCGCCTCCGACACCCACTACGACTGGGAGTGGTACGGCGAACTGGTCGGCGCGTACTTCTCCAGCCACCCACCCGGCACCCAGGACGCCGAGGTCATGGTCAACGACCGGGCCCACCCCTCCACCGACATGCTCCCGGCGAGTTGGGAGCGGCACGACGAGTGGTACGACTTCGACGTCAGCCCACGTGGTGACGTGCACGTCCTCGCAGGCCTGAACGAGGCCTCCTACGAGGACCAGGTCGATCCCGCCGGGCAGATGGGCTTCGACCACCCGATCGCCTGGTGTCAGGTCTACGACGGCGGTCGGTCCTGGTACACGGGCGGCGGCCACACCATCGAGTCCTACGCCGAGCCCGAGTTCTCCGAGCATCTGTTGGGAGGCCTCCAGTGGGCCGCCGGGCAGGTCGAGGGCGACTGCGGCGCCACCCAGTGGGACAACTTCGAGAAGGTGACGCTCGCCCAGGGCGAGGAGAACGTCGGCGAACCCATGGGCATGGCGGTCCTGCCGGACGGCCGGGTCATGCACACCTCCCGCAACGGGCAGGTGTCCCTGTGGTCCCCGGACACCTACAGCACCGCCACGTTGGCGGACGTGCCCGTCTACGACCATGACGAGGACGGCCTTCAGGGCGTGGCCCTGGACCCGGACTTCGAGGAGAACGGGTGGGTGTACCTGTACTACGCGCCCGTCCTGGACGGTGTCCCGGCCGGAGCCGCCCCCGAGGACGGCGAACCGGAGGACTTCGAACCCTACGAGGCGCACAACAACCTGTCGCGGTTCCAGTTCGTGGACGGTGAGGAGCCGACCCTGGACCTGGAGAGCGAACAGGTGATCCTGGAGGTCGAGGCCACCCGTGGCATGTGCTGTCACGTCGGTGGCGACATCGACTTCGACCCGGACGGCAACCTGCTGCTGTCCACCGGCGACGACACCAGCGCGTTCGGCTCCGACGGGTACAGCCCGCACGACGAGCGCGAGAGCCGCAACCCGGCCTTCGACGCCCAGCGCAGTTCGGGCAACACCAACGACCTGCGCGGCAAGCTGATTCGGGTCTCGGTGAACGAGGACGGAAGCTACGACGTCCCCGAGGGCAACTTGTTCTCGCCGGAGTCCTCCGACGGCGAACTCACCCGCCCCGAGATCTTCGCCATGGGTCTGCGCAACCCGTTCCGGTTCAGCGTCGACCAGGAGGACGGCAGCGTCTACCTGGCCGACTACGGGCCGGACGCCCCCGAGGCCGACCCCGAACGAGGACCGCAGAACACGGTGACGTGGCACCACATCACCGAACCGGTCAACATCGGCTGGCCGTACTGCATCGGGAACAACTCCCCCTACGTCGACCACGACTTCGACGAGGGGACCTCGGGCGAAGCGTTCGACTGCGACGCGCCGGTCAACGACTCCCCGCGCAACACCGGCTTGGAGGAGACTCCCCCGATCACCCCCGCGGCGATCTGGTATGGCTACGACGAGTCCGAGGAGTTCCCGCACCTTGGCACGGGCGGCGGGGCCCCGATGGGCGGCCCGGCCTACGATTTCGACCCCGAACTGGAGTCGGACAACAAGTGGCCCGAGTACTACGACGGCGTCCCGCTGCTGTACGAGTGGAGCCGCCAGTGGATCAAGCAGGTCCACCTCGATGACGAGGGCGGCGTTCTCGACATCACCGAGACCGTTCCGGACATCGACCTGGCCAACCCCATGGACATGGAGTTCGGCCCGGACGGCGCCCTGTACGTGCTGGAGTACGGCTCGGGTTACTTCGGTGGCGCCGAGGACTCGGCGATCTCCCGTATCGACTACGCGGGTTCGGGGGACAGCCCGGTGGCCCGCATCGGCACCGACACCACCTCCGGCGCGGCACCGCTGACCGTGGAGTTCTCCGGGGAGGAGTCCTTCCACCCCGGTGGGCTCACCTTCGACCACGAGTGGAACTTCGGTGATGGGGCCGGATCGACCGAGGTCTCCCCGACCCACACCTTCGAGGAGGGCGGACGCTACAACGTCTCCCTCACGGTGACGGACGAGGAGGGACGCACGGGTACGGCCACGGTGTCGATCACCGCGGGCAACACCGCACCCGAGGTCGCGTTCCAGACTCCCCTGGACGGCCAGTTCTTCGACTGGGGCGACGACATCCCGTTCGATGTGTCCGTGGAGGACGCCGAGGACGGCTCGATCGGGGACGGCGTCGACTGTGCCGACGTGGAGGTCACCTCCTCGCTCGGCCACGACACCCACGCCCACCCCTGGACCCAGTACGAGGGCTGTGAGGGTGTCAGCGAGACCGGGACCGACGGCGGTCACGGCCACGACATGAACATCTTCTGGGTCCTCCAGGCCGAGTACACGGACGGAGGCGGGGACGGTGTCCCGGCCCTGACCGGCAGCGACGGGATCAAGCTCAACCCGTCGCGAATGCAGGCGCAGTACTTCACCGACAGCGAGAACGTCGTCACCGAGACCACCGAGGACCCCGAGGGAGGTCTGCGCAACGTCGGCGGGATCGTCGACGGCAGCTGGCTCGCCTACGACCCGGTCAACCTGCACGGGGTCGAGCAGATCGACTTCCGGGTGGCCTCCGAGGGGGCCGGCGGCGCCATCGAGGCCCGCGTGGGATCCCCCGACGGCGAACCGGTCGGCTCCGTCGACGTCGAGCCCACCGGCGGCTGGCAGGAGTGGACCGACGTCACCATGGACGTCACCGACCCGGGCGGCACGATGGAGCTGTTCCTGGTCTTCGTCAACGGGGACGCCGGCGCCGACGAGAACCTGTTCAACCTCAACTACTTCGACGTGAACGCCGACCACCACGGAGGGGAGCCCGAACCCGAGCCGGAACCGGAACCCGAGCCCGAGGGCTGCGAGCCGCCGAACGTCGACGACGGCCACACCTCCCTGTGGGACGGTGAGTCTTTGGACGGCTGGAACATGGCCGGTCCGGGCGGCTTCGACGTCGTCGAGACCGATGACGGCTGCGTGCTCGAATCGTCGGGCGGCATGGGGCTGCTCTGGCACGAGACCGAACTGGACTCCTACCGACTCGAGCTCGACTACCTGACCCACGAGGAATCGGACAACTCCGGTGTCTTCGTCGGCTTCCCCGACCCGGGCGACGACCCCTGGGTCGCGGTGGATCAGGGCTACGAGATCCAGATCGACCCGTACGGGGCACCGTCGGGCGACCCGATCAACCGGACCGGTGCGATCTACGAGTTCCAGGCGGCCACCTCGCACCCCGAGGTCGTGGGCGAGTGGAACACGATGGAGATCGAGGTCGCCGACCCCGTGATCCGGGTCTGGGTCAACGACGAACTCGTCAACGAGTTCACCGGCACCGACCCGGAGCGAGACCTGTCGGCCGGCTTCATCGGCCTACAGAACCACGGCGAGGCCGACACGGTGTGGTTCCGCGACGTGCAGGTGACCGATGAGGTCACCGAGCCGAAGCCGGTGACCTTCGCCGAGGCCATCGAGCGGATCGACGCCCTATCCGAGGAAGGGGCACTGACCCGCTCCGAGGCCCGCCGCCTCACCACCCGTTTGGAATTGGCCGAACACAACGTCGACGTGGGACGCCCCGCCCGGGCCGACGACTCCCTGGACCGTTTCGTCGAGGTCGCCGAGACGGTGGCCGATGAGTCCACGCGAGAGGAGTTGCTGAACCTGGCCGAACGGCTCAGGCCCCTGACCGAGTGATCCCGGAGCCGCCGCACGAGCGGCGGCGGCACCCCCGCGGCGGGGCCGG
>NZ_BCSH01000016.1 GCF_001570765.1 Nocardiopsis listeri NBRC 13360
CCGGCCTCGGCCCCGCCGCTCTCCCCCAGCCGGCCAGTCTCAGGACAGGAGGTGCCGATTGAGCACCCGGAAACGACAGAAGGACGAGCGGGGCTCGACCGGGCCCGACACGACCGAGAAGGTGGTGACCCACGACGCCGGCCGCGTCACCTGGTGGTTGACCGGCGGGTCCATCCTGCTCGTGGGCGCCGTCGTCGCGCTGGTGGTCACGATCGTCGACGGCGGTGATGGCGCCGTCACCCCCGACCCGGCCCGCGTCGCCGAGTTGGAGGCCTCCGCGGCCGATCGTCACGTCGACCAGGTGGCGGAGCTCATCGAGCACACCCGCGCCGCGCACGAGGAACTCGTGCCCGTCCTGGAGGCCCTGGACGAGGTTCTGCCCGAGGACGGATCGGAGTCCGCCGGGGACCTGCCCGACTCCGACACCATCGCCGATTGGAATCGGACCACCGACGACGCCCGCGCCCACCTGGACCACGCCGAGTCCGGCGAGACCGACTTCAACGTCACCCACGCGGGTCTACGCGGCTCCGTGGACGTGCTCGGATCCACCTTGGACGCCCTCGACGTCGCCGTCGCCGCCGACGAGGAACAGGGCGCCGACCTCCTCGAACTCACCGTCGACCTGCGCGACCAGGCGGTCCGCGCGTGGTCGGTGGCCGCCACCCAACTGGACGTGATCAGCATCGACGCCGGTCACGGCCACATCCACCTGTACCTCCCCGCCGCCCCGGGCAGCGGCGCGTTGGAACCCGACGAGGCCGAGGACGGCGACGAGGCCGTCGACGGCGCGCCCGGACACCACGACCACTGACAGGGGAGTTCCGTATGACACGAATCGGAGTGTGGTCGGTGGGGGCCCGAGGATCGGTCGCCACCACGGCCGTCCTCGGCGCCCTGGCCGTCCGGGCCGGAGCCGCCGAGCCGATCGGGTGCGTCACCGAGCGCCCCGAGTTCGCCGACGTGGGCCTGCCCGGCATCGGTGACCTGGTGTTCGCCGGTCACGACGTCCGCGGTACCCATCTGGTCAAGAGCGCGGAGCCGTTGGCCAGATCGGGGGTGTTGCCGCCGCACCTGCCCGAGGCGTTCGCCGAGGAACTGGGCGAGGTGGACCGGCGGATCCGCGAGGGACTGGAGCCACGCGCCGAGGGGTTCTCCCGCCGCGACGCGGACGCCTTGGAGGAGGACATCCGAGAGTTCGCCGAAGCGGAGTCGCTGGAGCGGGTGGTGGTCGTGGACGTGTCCAGCACCGAGCCGACTCCGAGACCGAGCCCCGAGCTCGCCGATCCCGACCTCCTGGAGGCGGCCCTGGACGCGGGTACCGCCCGGGTTCCGGCGAGCTCGATCTACGCTTACGCGGCCCTGCGCGCGGGCTGTTCCTTCGTGGAGTTCACGCCCAACGCGGGGCCGCGTCCGCCCGCACTGGCCGCCCTGGCGGAACGGCTGGGGCTGCCGTGGGCCGGTTCGGACGGCAAGACCGGGGAGACCCTGGTCAAGAGCGCGCTGGCGCCCATGTTCGCCGCGCGCGCCCTGCGGGTGCGTTCGTGGTCCTCCACCAATCTGTTGGGCGGCGGGGACGGGCGCACCCTCGACGACCCCGAGAGCAACGACAACAAGTCCTCGTCCAAGACGCGTGGCCTGGAGCACCTGCTGGGGCACCCGGTGGACGGGCCGCTGCACATCGACTACGTGCCCGACCTGGGCGACGCCAAGACCGCCTGGGACCACGTGTCCTTCGAAGGGTTCCTGGGCGCCCGGATGACCCTGCAGTTCACCTGGTCGGGGTACGACTCGGCCCTCGCCGCCCCGTTGGTGCTGGACCTGGCCCGGCTGTCCGCGCACGCCCACCGGTCCGGCCGGGTCGGACCGGTGCCGGAAATGGGTTTCTTCTTCAAGGACCCGGCCGCGAGCGACGTGCACGGGCTCTCCGAGCAGTGGCGGGCCCTGACGGCCTGGTGCGCCGGGAACGGGGGTGCTCGAAGATGAACGCGAAGCTCCGATCGTTGGCCCGTCTCGTGCGCCTGCCCGCCGCCCTCTCCGTACTGGGCGACGCCCTGACCGGGGCGGCCGCCGCCGGACGGCTGCGCGAACCGCGCACGTGGGCGCTACCGCTGTCCTCGGTGTGCCTGTACTGGGCGGGGATGGCCCTCAACGACTACGCCGACCGTGAGTTGGACGCGGTCGAACGCCCCGAACGCCCCCTCCCCTCCGGCTCGGTGGCCCCGGGTGAGGCCTTGGCGGTCGCGTCGGGGCTCACGGTGGCGGGTGTGGGGGTGGCCGCGCTGGCCGGCGGGCGACGGACGGCACTGGTCGCCTCCGCCCTGGCCACGACGGTGTGGACCTACGACCTGGTGCTCAAACCCACCCGTCTGTCGCCGTTGGGGATGGCGACGGCCCGCGGCCTGGACGTTCTGCTCGGTGCCGGTGACCGGCCCGGGCGGGCGGCGCGGCCGGCCGTGGCGATGGCCGTGCACACCCTGGGCGTGACCGCGCTGAGCCGGGGCGAGGTGCACGGCACCCGACCGGTGATCGTCGCGGGCTCGTTGGCCTGCACCCTGGCCGTGGCCGTGATGGCGGCCCTTCCCGGCCGGACCGGGCCCGGGGCCCCGCACGGCGCGGTGGACGCGGTGATCGCCGGGATGTTCGCCGGGACCTACGCCGGCACGGTCGGCCTCGCCCAGGGACGGGCGCTCACCGACCCCTCGGCCGAACACGCGCGGGAGGCGACCGGCGTGGGCATTCGCGGCATGATCACGCTCCAGGCCGCGCTGCTGTCCCGCTACGGCGCACCCGTACCGGCCTGCGCGCTGGCGGTGGGAGCCCCCGTCGTCGCCCGTGCTTCGCGGAGGGTGGCGGTGACATGAGGTTCGGATACGGCACCAACGGGTTCTGGGACCACCGGATCGACGACGCGCTCGCGATCATCGCCGACCTGGGGTACGAGGGGGTCGCGCTGACCCTGGACCACCCGCACCTGGATCCGTTCTCCCTGGACGCCAAGGCCCGGGTGAGGGCGATCGGGCGCCGGCTGGACTCCTTGGGTCTGGCGTCGGTGATCGAGACCGGCGCCCGCTACCTGCTGGATCCCCGACGCAAGCACGAGCCCACCCTGGTCTCCGACACCGACCGGGACCTCCGGGTCGACCTGCTCAAACGCGCGGTGCGCATCGCCGACGAACTGGGGGCCGAGGCGGTGTCCTGCTGGTCCGGGATCCTGCCCGGGGGCACCACCCCCGGCCAGGGGTGGGACCGTCTCACCTCGGGGTTGGAGAAGGTCCTGGTCGTCGCGGACGAGCTGGGCGTGGACTGCGCCTTCGAACCGGAGCCGGGCATGTTCGCCGAACGGTTGGCGGACGTCCTGGAGCTGCGACGCAGGCTCGGCGACCCCGAGCGGTTGCGGGTGACCCTCGACGTGGGCCACGGGGTGTGCAACGAACCCGACGGCCCCGAGGGCGCGGTCGAGCGGGCGGGCGCGTTGATCGCCAACGTGCAACTGGACGACATGCGTCCCCACGTACACGAGCACCTGGAGTTCGGGGACGGCGAGATCGACCTGCCCGGGGTCCTGGGCGCCCTGCGTCGGGTGGGGTACACCGGCCTGGCGTCGGTGGAGCTGCCCCGGCACGGTCACGCCGCCCCGGTGGTCGCGGAGAGGTCCAAGCGCGCCCTGGACGCCGCCTGGGCCCGGGTCGAGGAGGGGACATGAGCGGGTCGGAGCCGTTGGACGACAAGGCGCGATCGGTGTTGGCCTCCCTTTGCGCCCAGGTGGCGGAGCGGCCCTCCCGTGTCGCCGTCCTCTTCCCCGCGGTGGGGCGACGAGTGGCCCGCGGGCCCGGCCCCTCCGGCGACCCCACCGGAACGCTGGGGCCCACCCTGGAAGACCTGGCCCGGATCGAACTGCTGCGGACGGTGGTGGAGAGCCTGCCGCCGAGGGACGCGGCAACGGAGGTCACCGATCTGTACGAATACGGCGACGCCGACGAGAAACGCGCGGTGCTGCACGGCCTCCACCTGCTGGACGGCGCTGTGCCCGACGTCGCGGGGACGGTGCGGAACCTGCTCGCCGACGCCCTGCGCACCAACGACACCCGACTGATCGCGGCGGCGGCCGCGAGTCCCGCCCAGTCCCTGTCGGACGACCACGCCTGGCGACAGACCGTACTCAAGTGCCTGTTCGTCGGGGTGCCACTGCGTCTGGTGGCGGGGCTGGACACCCGGGTCGACCTCGAACTGGCCCGCATGTGCGCGGACTTCGCCCACGAACGCTCCGCCGCCGGCCGGTCGGTGCCGGCCGACACCCGACCGGTCCTGGACCGTTTCCCCGAACACCCCTTCCACGAACGGCCGCAGGAGGGCTGAATGCGCATCTTCGAACCGCACATCCACATGACCTCGCGCACCACCGCCGACTATCGGGCGATGTACGACGCGGGGGTGCGAGCCCTGGTGGAACCCGCCTTCTGGACGGGCCAGCCGCGCACCGGCGTCGGTTCCTTCCGCGACTACTTCGATGGACTCATCGGATGGGAGCGCTTCCGTGCCGCGCAGTTCGGGATCGCCCACCACTGCACCATCGCGCTCAACCCCAAAGAGGCCAACGACCCCCGGCTGACCGGGGTGCTCGACGTCCTCCCCCGTTACCTGGCCAAGGACGGTGTGGTGGCGGTCGGCGAGATCGGCTTCGACTCGCGCACCCCGGAGGAGGAGAAGGTCTTCCGCCGGCAGCTGGAACTGGCCAAGGAGTTCGAACTCCCGGTGTTGGTGCACACCCCGCACCGGGACAAGGCCGAGGGGACCCGGCACACGCTCCGGCTGGTCGCCGAGTCGGGCATCTCCCCCGAGATGGTGCTGGTGGACCACCTCAACGAGACCACCGTGGCGATGGTGCACGACTCCGGGTGCGTCATGGGCTTCTCCATCTACCCCGACACCAAGATGGCCCCGGACCGGATGGTGCGGATCCTCTCGGAGTGGGGCACCGACCGGATGGTGGTGAACTCGGCCGCCGACTGGGGGCACAGCGACCCGCTCTCGACCCTGTACACGGGGCGGGCCATGCTGGCCGCGGGTTTCACCGACGACGAGGTGGACCGGGTGCTGTGGCGCAACCCGGTGGACTTCTTCGCCCGAAGCGGTCGCCTGTCGTTGGAGGGCGCCTCCTCGGTCGGGGCGACCTTCGAGGGCAACTCGATCCTGCGCGGCGAGCGCCCCGAGGGGGACGCCGGATGAGGTTCCGCCACTCCGACGGCACCGTCGTCCACCTGGCCTATTGCACCAACGTCCACCCGGCCGAGGACCTCGACGGGGTCCTGCGCCAGATCCGGGTGTTCGGCGGCGGGGTCCGCTCCGCACTGGGCGTCGACCTGTTGGGACTCGGGCTGTGGCTTCCCGCTCCCCTGGCCCGCGAGCTGGCCGCCGACCCCGCCCTGGTCGACCGGTTGCGCGAGGGCCTGGCGACGGCGGGGCTGGAGACCGTCACCCTCAACGCGTTCCCCTACACCGGTTTCCACGACCCGGTGGTCAAGCACGCCGTCTACAGTCCGGACTGGACCGACCGCGCCCGGCTCGACTACACGGTGGACTGCGCCCGGATCCTGGCCCGCCTGATGCCCGAGGATGCTGCCCGAGGCAGCGTCTCCACCCTGCCCCTGGCCTGGCGGGAACCCTGGTCGTCGGATCGGTCGGTGGCCGCCCGCGACCACCTGACCGAACTGTCCGGGGCGCTGGCCGAACTCACCGACGCGGGACGCCCGGTCCGGGTCGCCCTGGAACCCGAACCGGGGTGCGTGGTGGAGAGCACCCACGACGCCGCCCGGCTCCTGGCCGGGTCGCCCGCGCACCTGGGCGTGTGCCTGGACACCTGCCACCTGGCGGTGGGCTTCGAGGAACCCGGACCCGCGCTCGCCCGCCTGGCCGACGCCGGACTGCCGGTGGTCAAGACCCAGGTGTCGGCGGCCCTGGAGGTCCCCGACCCGACCGACCCTCGTGCCCGGGAGGCGCTCACCGCCTTCGCTGAGGACCGGTTCCTGCACCAGACCCGTGAGCTCGTGGGCGGGCGCGCCCGGGGCCGCGACGACCTGCCCGACGCCCTCCACGGCCCTCGCCCGTTGCGTGGGCGCGGGCCCTGGCGCACCCACTTCCACGCGCCCCTGCACTCCCCCGCGAACGACCCGTTGCGCGGCACCACCGACCACCTCACCGACACCCTCGCCCACCTCCTGGGCTCCGAGGGCGCCCGCACCGACCACCTCGAAGTCGAGACCTACACCTGGACGGTGTTGCCCGAGGGCGGCAGGCCCGTCGGCGAGGACGGGCTGATCGAGGGGATCGCCGCCGAACTCGCCTGGACCCGAGACCGGCTCCTCGACCTCGGACTGACCGCCCTGTGAACGCCCGATGGCCCGTGACCCCCGAAGGAAGGGACCGTTCCCCATGACCCAGGACCGCCGCCTCCTCGTCATCGACGCGGTCGGCCTCACCCCCCGGCTGCTTCGGCACGCGCCCCGCCTGCGGGCCCTGGCCGAACAAGGCCGACAGGCCACGCTGGAGACCGTCCTGCCCGCCGTGACCTGCACCGTGCAGTCCACGTTCCTCACCGGGACCACCCCGGCCGACCACGGCGCCGTCGCCAACGGCTGGTACTTCCGCGACCTGGGCGAGGTGTACCTGTGGCGCCAGCACAACCGGCTGGTCCAAGGCGAGAAGGTGTGGGAGACCGCCCGCAGGCACCGCCCCGGTTTCCGGACCGCCAACGTGTGCTGGTGGTACGCCATGGGCGCCACCACCGACTGGACCATCACCCCCAGACCCGTCTACCACGCGGACGGGCGCAAGTCCCCGGACTGCTATGCCCGGCCGGTGGCCCTGCACGACGAACTCACCGCCGAGCTGGGCCCCTTCCCCCTGTTCCACTACTGGGGGCCGACCGCCTCCCTCCGTTCCACCGAGTGGATCGTGGCCGCCACCCGCCGACTGTTGCCCAGGGCCGACCTGACCCTGTGTTACGTCCCACACCTGGACTACGACCTACAACGTTTCGGTCCGGGATCCGAACAGGCCCTCAAGGCCGTCGGTGACCTCGACGCCGCGCTGGCACCGCTGTTGGACGACGCCGAGGCGGCCGGTGTCACCGTGCTGGTGCTCAGCGAGTACGGCATCACCCCGGCCGACCGCCCCGTGCACGTCAACCGCGCGCTGCGCGAGGCCGGGCTGCTGGAGGTGTACACGCAGGAGGGCATGGAGTACCTGGACCCGTGGGCCTCGCGCGCCTTCGCGGTCGCCGACCACCAGTGCGCCCACGTCTACGTGGACGACCCCGCCGACCTGCCCGAGGTCACCGAGGTCGTGGCCGGTCTGGCGGGCGTGGACCTTGTCCTGGACCGTGCGGCGCAGGCCGATCACGGACTCGACCACGACCGCTCCGGCGAACTGGTGCTGTTCGCCGACCCCGGTGCCTGGTTCACCTACTACTACTGGCTGGACGACGACCGCGCCCCCGACTTCGCGCGCGGCGTCGACATCCACCGCAAACCCGGCTACGACCCGGCCGAGCTGTTCCTCGACCCCGCCGATCCGATGGTCAAGGCGCGGGCCGCGGCCAACCTGCTCCGCAAGAAGGTCGGCCTGCGGTACGCGATGAACGTCGTCCCCTTGGACCCGAACTGTGTGCGCGGCACCCACGGACGCCCCCACACCGATCCCGAGGACGGGCCGCTGTTGTTGTGCGACGGCCCCCTCCCGGACCGGGATCGCTTCGCGGCCACCGAGGTCCGCGATCTCATACTCGACCTCGTCGGTGTGCCGGCACCGACGAGGTCGTCCCCGCTGTGACCCAACCGGCCTCACCCCCCGAACAACGGAGGAAGCACGATGACCAGACCGGTCACCCTCTTCACCGGCCAGTGGGCCGACCTGCCCTTCGAGAAGGTGTGCGAACTCGCCTCCTCCTGGGGCTATGACGGACTGGAGATCGCCTGCTGGGGCGACCACCTGGACGTCACCCGCGCCGCCGTCGACGACTCCTACGTCCAAGGGCGCCGGGAGATCCTCGAACGGCACGGGCTCGGCGTGTGGGCGATCTCCAACCACCTGCTGGGCCAGGCGGTGTGCGACGACCCCATCGACCACCGCCACCAGGACATCCTGCCGTCCCGGGTCTGGGGCGACGGCGACCCCGAGGGCGTACGGCGGCGCGCCGCCGAGGAGATGAAGCTGACCGCCCGGGCGGCCGCGAAGCTGGGCGTGTCCACGGTGGTGGGCTTCACCGGCTCCGCGATCTGGAAGTACGTGGCGATGTTCCCGCCGGTGGGCGACGACGTCATCCAGGCGGGCTACCGGGACTTCGCCGACCGGTGGAACCCGATCCTGGACGTGTTCGACGAAGTCGGGGTGCGCTTCGCCCACGAGGTGCACCCCTCGGAGATCGCCTACGACTACTGGTCGACACAGGCGGCACTGGAGGCGGTGGGGCACCGGGAGGCGTTCGGATTGAACTGGGACCCCAGCCACATGGTGTGGCAGGACATCGACCCGGTCGGGTTCCTGTGGGACTTCCGGGACCGGATCTACCACGTGGACTGCAAGGACGCCCGCAAGCGCGTGGGCGGGGGACGTAACGGACGTTTGGGCTCACACCTGCCGTGGGGCGACCCGCGTCGGGGCTGGGACTTCGTGTCGACCGGCCGGGGCGACGTGCCGTGGGAGGCGTGTTTTCGCGTGCTGAACTCGATCGGCTACGACGGGCCGATCTCCATCGAGTGGGAGGACGCCGGGATGGACCGTCTGACGGGTGCGGCGGAGGCGGTGAGGTTCGTGCGGGCCAACGCCTTCGACCCGCCCACCTCCTCCTTCGACTCCGCGTTCGGCTCCGACTGACGGACTCGGCCACGGCCCCTCACGTCGGACCGTCACATCATGGGGGCGATGACGACGCGGAACTCCCCGCCGTCGGTCTCCACGTCGTGGCGGAAGTCGTTGACCCGGTTCACCGAGCGTTGGACGGCGTCACCGCCGAAGGCACTGGTGTCCACGCCGGGCAGGACCTCGCGCAGGGCGAGGACCGCCTCGTCGATGGACAGGGCCGTACTCCGGTGTTCGGGGGTGATGCGGCGGCCGTGGTCGGTGAGCCGACTGATCGCGATCCGGAACATCGCCGGTCTCCCTGCGGTTCGGGGGGATGGTCGACGACATTCTCTCCCATCCGCGGCGAGGGGGGAAAGCGCATGGGACGAGCCGATACCGGGACGGTGGGGATGGGCCGGACCCACCGCCCCGGGACCGGCCTCAGATCTCCAGGGTCTCCTCGATGCCCTTGAGCCGGTGCCTGGCCAGGGCGAGGTTCCCGCGGGTGCGATCCATCGCCAGGTAGAGGAAGAGTCCCTGCCCCTTGCGGCTGGTGAGTGGCCGGATGACGTGGTACTGCCCGGACAGGGTGATGAGGATGTCCTCGATCGCGTCGTTCAGGCCCAGTTGGTCCATGGTCCGCATCTTGGCCCGGACGACCTCGGTGTTGCCGGCGGCGGCCACCGTCAGGTCCAGGGACTTGTTCGAGCTGAGGGTGCCCAGGGCCATGCCGCTGCTGTAGTCGACCACCGCGGCACCGATGGCGCCCTCGATCTCCATCATTTCCTTGAGTCCGGCTTCGATGTTGGGCATGTCCTTCTCTTTCCTTTGGTTGATTCGGCGCAGCTCTCTCCGGTCGGCGATCCAACGACGCAGTCCCGGACCCCGGCCGCGCGGGAGCGAACCATCGTTCACGCGACCACCGTTTCCGCTCCGGGCCGTTCCACCGAAAGGGCGCGCAGCCCGGTGAGGACCCTTTCCAGCATCGGCCGGTCCAGGGTGACCAGGGCCCTGGGCCTGATCGGACGGCCGTGGCCACGGCGGGGCGGGTGGGTGTCGTGTTCGGGTGGTTCGACGTTGTCGGCCAGGTCCCGCAGTCGACGCAGGGCGATCCCGAGGTTGCCCTGGTCGCGCTCCACACGGACCTGCACGCAGTAGTGCGAGCCGCGCAGGACCGCGAACAGCACGTGGTGGTCGACCTCGGTGACCACCACGTCCTCCACCGTCTGGGCCGCGCAGAGCGGCCCGCCGGTGATGGCCTGGAGCATCGCCGCCGCGCCCGAGATCCCGTCGTCCTCTCCGACGTGGGTCAGGGCACGGTCGCCTCGCCAATCGACGAGACAGACACTGCGTACGCCAGGGGTCTGGAGCATCTCCCGCATCTGTTGGTCGATGGCGTGCACGGCGTTCCTTTGTGAGGGCGGAGCCGATCCGGTCGGCCCGCGGGCGGAATCGAACGATGTCCCGGTAGCGGACGATTCGAGAATAAGCCGCCATCGTTCTTCTCGCAGCCTTTTCCGTCATTTAATCCTTCCGTACCTTCTGGCCTGCTATTTCTCCGAAAGGAAGTAAGTGACGTTTGATGATCAGAATACGATCTGTGGACTTTTCAGATCGTGTCGCCGGATGAGATCCCGTTATTCTGTTTCGGGACTTTCGCTCACGGAACGCAGGGCACGTGAACAGGCTCTAGGGTGTGTCACCGACCGTTCGTTCAGTAGACCGATCCGGTCGACACGTGAGGGGGACCCGACCTTCCACGCGTTCCAGCTCTCCGCCGCAAGGTAGGTTCGACAATCGTGGCCCGAACTTCCGCACCCGACGACTCCGCCGCACGCTCGACCGGACGGCGCCGCTCCGGCCGCCCGGGGCACGACGCCGACTCCGTGCTGCGCGTGGCCGCCCGAGTGTTCAACGAACGCGGGTACGACGGCACGAGCATGGAGGACCTGGCCCGCGCCTTGGGCGTGACCAAGTCCGCGATCTACCACCACGTCTCCGGCAAGACCGAGCTGCTGCGTCGGTCGCTGGACCTGGCGATGGACGCGCTGTTCGAGGTGACCGGAGAAGAGGGCGCGACCACCGGGCGGGCCATCGACCGCCTGGAACACGTGATGCGCGGCAGCGTCCGGGTGCTGGTCGAGGAACTCCCACACGTGACCCTGCTGCTGCGGGTACGAGGCAACACCGACGTGGAGAAGCGGGCACTGGAGCGCCGGCGGCGCTTCGACCACTTGATCGCCGACCTGGTGCGTGAAGGCGTGGTCGACGGTGACGTCCGCAGCGACGTGGACCCGGCGGTCGCCTCACGCCTGCTGTTCGGCATGGTCAACTCGATCGTCGAGTGGTACAAGCCCGACCGTGGACTGGCCTGCGAGGAGATCGCCGACGCCTTGGTCCGTATCGCCTTCCAGGGGATGCGCGCTTCCAAGGAGTAGCCCCCGGGGGGCAGGCCGAACATTCGCCTCTGGAGACTATTTCGTCGACCACGGGGGGCACCCGTTCGGACGCCGTCAGGCTCTGACCTCTGGAAACCCGGGGAGGTGCCGAAGGTGGGATCCGAGGAACGAGGATCACACCGTAGGCGCCACGGTGTTCCCTACAACCCGTTCCTGACTTTTCGGGGCGCCAGAACACCCGGCAGGACCGCGCCGCAGGCGTCCGTTGAGGGTGGTGGCGGGCGACGGGTGGGCCGGAGCGCCGGCGGGGCTCTGAAAAACGCTGCCCAGGCCACCCGAGCAGTGATAATCAACATATATTCCGAGTGAACCGAAACCGGCTTCTCCAACGGCCACGCGCTTCCGTCGACCCGTCGAGGCCCGGGCCACGGCCCCTGGCTCTCCGCACTCAACACCCCTGAACAGGCATTTCATCCTGAAGGCTAAGGATTCACCCTTTTACGCCCAGGGAAGCGGAGATCATGATCGACCACTTCAACACGGGATTGCTGACGCCGATAGGTGCCTACGGGGTCTCCGTGATCGGATCCTTCATCGGCCTGATGTTCGCCCGCCGACTCCGAACGGCCACCGGCGCGGCCCGGTGGTGGTGGCCGGCCCTGAGCGCGATCTGCCTCGGTGGTACCGCCATCTGGTCGATGCACTTCATCGCCATGCTGGGCTTCCAGGTGCACGGCACCCCGGTCCGCTACGACGCCGGGCTCACCATGGCCAGCGGGTTGCTCCCGATCTTCGTCATGGCCGTGGCGCTGTTCCTGATGAGCACCAAGCCGAACAACACCCGCCTCCTCATCAGCGGGGTGATCGCGGGCTCTGGGATCGTCTCCATGCACTACATCGGCATGGCCTCGATGAACATGCACGGGGAGATGCACCACGATCCCCTGTTCGTCGCCCTGGCGACGGTGATCGCCCTGGTCGCGGCCACGGTCGCCCTCTGGTTCTCCTGGCGGCTGCGCGGCACGATCAGCATTCTGGCCGCCGCCCTGGTGATGGGTGTCGCGGTCTCGGCCATGCACTACACGGGCATGCTCGGCGTCGACGTCACCCTGAGCGAACGCACCGCCGACACCCTGGCCGGCTCGACCGGAATCGACCTGCTGCTGCCACTCGTGGTGGGACTGTTCGTGTTCCTGCTGGTGTGCAGTCTGCTCCTGATGCTGGGGGTGGAAGATCGTCCGCATTCGGGCGAACGGGGTTCCCACCGCCGGTCGATCGAAAACCACGGTTAGCCAACTGGCCGAAAACGGTCACGAAATCCATCTTCACACCCCTGGCGGGGGTTACGGTCGGTCTCTACCATCTGTGAGTGACGGTCATATTTGTGACCAGAATCATAGAAAGTAGAGGCCTGCGGCCATGGCCGACATATTCCCCCAAGGTCTACTCACCCCCGTCCTCGCCTACGCGGTCTCCGTCATCGGTTCCTTCCTCGGGCTGGTCTTCGCTTCGAGGGCCCGCCGTGCGGTCGGTCTGGTCCGTTGGCAGTGGCTGATCCTGGCGGCGCTGTCCCTCGGTGGTATCGCCGTGT
The DNA here is from genome assembly GCF_001570765.1 of Nocardiopsis listeri NBRC 13360. Lineage (GTDB taxonomy): Bacteria > Actinomycetota > Actinomycetes > Streptosporangiales > Streptosporangiaceae > Nocardiopsis > Nocardiopsis listeri. The sequence goes on from NZ_BCSH01000016.1 coordinate 12,832, forward strand.
GGTCGATGCACTTCATCGCCATGCTGGGACACACCATCTCCGGGACGATCATCAGGTACGACCCGTTCCTGACCCTGCTGAGCGGCGCCATACCCATCCTCCTCATGGGTCTGGCCCTGCACCTGGTCATCCGGAACCAGAGCAACGGACGCCTGCTGCTGTCCGGAACCCTGCTCGGCGTCGGCGTCGTCTCGATGCACTACACCGGCATGGCGTCGATGAACCTGCACGGGGAGATGCACCACGACGTCGTCCCCGTCGTCGCCTCCTGCGTCATCGGCCTGGTGGCCTCCACCGTGGCCCTGTGGTTCGCCCGGAACCTGAAGCACAACGGCGCCATCCTCGGAGCCTCCCTGGTGATGGGACTCGCGGTGTCGGCCATGCACTACACCGGTATGGCCGGGCTGCACGTCGATAGCCCGGAGATGACCCGCTACGGAGCCCCGGAGGGCGTCAAGGCCACCGAGTTGGTGCTTCCCCTGATCGTGGGTCTGTTCGTCTTCGTGCTGATCTGTAGCCTCTTTTTGATGCTGAGCGGCGACGAGGACCACCGTCGGGACTACAGTCGTCCCTCCCACCGCTCCACCGAACACACCGTGCTGCGAGGACAAGAGGACTACGTGCCCCGGCACGGATCTCCCGACGCACCCTTGGACCAGGACACCCCCGGTTCGGGTGACGACGTGTGGAGCCGGCCCCGCTGAATCGGTTCCGCACCCGAGCGGGGCCCGGACCGTGAAAACCACTGGCGTCCCGGGGGCGCCCCGGCCTAAGGTCGTCCCGAATCGAACCGGGCGCGCACCGCCCCGGCCACACCGGGTCCCGCTTCTTTCCGCGGGAGAAGAAGAGAGGAGCACACGATGCCCGTCCTCGTGTCCACCCCCCACAACGACACCTCCTTCATCTCCCGCGAGTCCTGAGCCGCCGCACATCGACGGCCCCGACTCGCGCCGTACCAAGAAGAGACGACGTGAGTCAGCACAGCGAACACACCGGCACGACCGGCCTGCCCGAACACCCTCTGACCCGACTGGGATGGAACCCGCGGGTCTCCGCGGCCTTCGACGCCCTGTCGTCCCCGCACCACCTGCGACCGGCCCGCGTCACCGAGGCCCGACGTGGCGCCGTCGCCGTCCGCCTGCCCGAACCCGCCACCGCCGAACCGTCGCCCCAGGTGCGCAGGGCCGCCGAGTCGGACCGTTCCACCGCGCCCACCAGTGGCGACTGGGTGGCGGTCCGCCGCTCCGGTGACGCCTGGGTGGTCGAGGCCGTCCTGGAACGTACCGGAACCCTGGTCCGGCAGGGCGTGGCCAAGGACTCGCACGACCAGGTCCTGGCCGCCAACGTCGACGGCGTCCTCATCTGCGAGGCCGCCGACCAGGGCCCCAACGTGGGTCGGCTGGAGCGGTTCCTCAGCCTCGCCTGGGCGAGCGGGGCGACCCCGGTCGTGGCCGTCACCAAGTCCGAACTGGCCGGGGATCGGCTTCCCGACGTCCTCGAACTGGTCCGGGCCGTCACCACCGGCGCGGACGTGTACGGCGTCAGCGCGCACACCGGCGACGGACTGTCCGACCTGACCGCCCGGCTGCGCGCCGGTGACACGTGGGTGCTGTTGGGTACCTCCGGAGCCGGCAAGTCCAGTCTGCTCAACTCACTGGCCGAGCGGGAGGTGATGGGGACCGGCCGGATCCGGCAGGACAGCCGAGGCCGGCACACCACCACCCACCGGCAACTGGTCATGATGCCCGGTGGCGCCCTGTTCCTGGACATTCCGGGGGTGCGTCGAATCGACGTTCCCGGGGACGAGACCGGGGTCGATCGGACCTTCGCCGACATCCACGCCCTGGTCGAGCGGTGCCGGTTCCGGGACTGCTCACACGGAAACGAACCCGGTTGCGCGGTCAACGCCGCCGTCGACGAGGGCGAACTGGACGCGGCCCGGTTGGAGCGCTGGTTCCGGCTGCGTCGGGAGGCCGAGTGGAATCGGAGCCGAAACGACGCCCGACTGCGCGCCGCCCGGCGCAAGGAATGGAAGCGGATCGACCGTCAGGGCCGTGAGAACGCCTGGCGCAAGCGAGGGTTCTAGCTTCCATTACGCGGAACCACGGGGGATTGCCCGGTTCGGGTCCGGAGATCCTGGGTTCGTTCCAACACCGTGCAAGAGGAGTCAAGCCGCGAGCGAGGAACGAGCTTGATTCAAGCCTGTGCGCGTCAGCGCTCCGTTGGGGTGGTGGCGGGCCACGGGTGGGCGTAGACGACGATGCCGTGTTACTTGAAACCCGAAACATCTGCAAAGGCCCCGAACACGGGCCGAAGCGCCAGCGGAGGCCCCAAAAAAAACACTGCTAGAAATCGAAGGCGCGACGGGCGTTGTCCGCCACGATGGTGGCGAGCTCGTCCTCGTCCATCCCCTTGACCTCGGCGAGCACTCGCAGCGTCAGCGGGATCAGGTAGGGCGCGTTGGGGCGGCCCCGGTAGGGCTTGGGGGTGAGGAAGGGCGCGTCGGTCTCCACCAGGACCAGCTCGGCGGGGGCCACGTGGGCCGCCTCGCGGAGGGGCTCGGCACTGGCGAAGGTGACGTTTCCGGCGAAGCTCATGAAGTAGCCGTGCTCGGCGCACACCTTGGCCATCTCGGCGTCGCCGGAGAAGCAGTGGAAGACCACCCGCTCGGGGGCGCCTTCCTCCTCCAGGATCCGCAGGACGTCCTCGTGCGCCTCGCGGTCGTGGATCATGAGCGCCTTGCCGTGCTTCTTGGCGATGGCGATGTGCCTGCGGAACGACTCCTCCTGGGCACGCGCGCCCTCGGGCCCGGTCCGGAAGGTGTCCATGCCGGTCTCCCCGACCGCGACCACCTCGGGGCGAGCGGCCAGGGCGTCGATCTCGACGAGTTCGGCCTCCAGGGCCTCGATGCCACCGGCCGGGCGGGCCTTCTCCGTCCAGTCGGTGTCGTCGGCCTCCACACCCTCGGCACCGTCGCCGTGCACCACGCGCGGGGCCTCGTTGGGGTGCAGGGCCACCGCGGCCCACACCTTCCCGGGGTACCGACCGGCGACCTCGACCGCCCAGCGCGAGGAGGACAGATCGACACCCACCTGCACCAACGGGGTCACGCCCACGGCCTCGGCGGCGGCGATGATCTCGGGGACCTCCGGGGTCTGCATGTCCATGTGGGTGTGGCTGTCGGCCACCCGCACCCGCAACGCCTCGGGCGCCGCCGGCGGAGTCTGCGCGTTGCGCTCCTTGACCGCCTTGCCACTGCGCTTGCCCACGTCGACCTTCCTCCGTCGTCCCTCGGTCATTGGAGATTCCCCGCGGGCCCCGAGACGTTCTC
>NZ_BCSH01000017.1 GCF_001570765.1 Nocardiopsis listeri NBRC 13360
ACCGAGACGTTCTCGGGGCCCGCGGGTACTGATGTGCTCGGCTACTCGGTGTCGCCGGCCAGGCGCGCGAGTTCCTCGTCGACCACGGACGGGTCGAGCTTGGTGAACAGCGGCTCCGGACGACTCAGCGGGGTACCCGGGACGATCGGCGTCGAGGCCCACCGGGCGTCGTTGTCGACGTAGTCACCGGTGATGACCGGGTAGTCCACCTTCTCCTCGGAGTCACCGATGGTGTCGTGTCCCGACTCGATCCGAGGCATGCCGGTCCAGGTCCCCGTGCCGCCCAGCATCGCGTACACCTTGTTGGCGGCGACGGGCAGGAACGGGGTGAGCAGGGTGTTGGCGTCCTGGACCAGCTGCAGCGCCACGTGCAGGACGGTGGCCATCCGCTCGGGGTCGGTCTTCTTCAGCGCCCAGGGAGCCTGGTCGGAGATGTACTTGTTGGCCTCGGCGACGGTGCGCATGGCCTCCTGCAGGGCGGCCTTGAACTGCGAGCGCTCCAGGCGGACGCCGACGGTGTCGAAGGCGGCCTTGGAACCGGCCAGGACCTCGCGGTCCTCGGCGGTGAGTTCACCGGCCTCGGGGATCTCACCCAGGTTCTTGGCGGCCATGGAGATGGACCGGTTGACCAGGTTGCCCCAGGCCGCGACCAGCTCGTCGTTGTTGCGGCGCACGAACTCGGCCCAGGTGAAGTCGGTGTCCTGGTTCTCCGGGCCGGCGGCCATGATGTAGTACCGCAGCGCGTCGGCGGAGTAGCGCTCCAGGAAGTCGCGCACGTAGATCACCACGCGGCGCGAGGAGGAGAACTTCTGTCCCTCCATGGTGAGGAACTCGCTGGAGACCACTTCGTTGGGGACGTTCAGCTCGCCCAGCGTTCCGACCTCGCCGCCCCGGTCGCCCTTACCGCTCGCGCCGAGCAGGATGGACGGCCAGATGACCGAGTGGAAGACGATGTTGTCCTTGCCCATGAAGTAGAAGGACTCGCTGTCCTCCGTCTGCCACCAGCGCTTCCAGGCGTCGGGCTCGCCCACGCGCTCGGCCCACTCGATGGACGCGGACAGGTAGCCGATGACCGCGTCGAACCACACGTACAAGCGCTTGTTGGCGTTCTCGCTCCATCCCTCCAGCGGGATCGGCACACCCCAGTTGAGGTCACGGGTGACCGCGCGCGGCTGCAGGTCCTCCAACAGGTTCAGGGAGAACTTGAGGACGTTGGGTCGCCATTGGTCCTCCTTGCCCTTGAGCCACTCGGTGAGGATCTCGGCGAAGGCCGGCAGGTCGAGCATGAAGTGCTCGGTGTCCGCGAACTCGGGGGTCTCCCCGTTGATCCGGGACCGCGGCGAGATCAGGTCGATCGGGTCGAGCTGGTTGCCGCAGTCGTCGCACTGGTCACCGCGGGCGCCGTCGTAGGCACAGATGGGGCAGGTGCCCTCGATGTAGCGGTCCGGCAGGGTCCGGCCGGTGGAGGGGGAAATCGCCCCCTTGGTGGTGCGAGTGAAGACGTATCCGTTGTCGTGGAGCGTGGTGAACAGTCGCTGGACCACGGAGTAGTGATTGCCGGTGGTGGTGCGGGTGAACAGGTCGTAGGACAGGCCGAGGGCGACGAGGTCCTCGGCGATGATCCGGTTGTAGCGGTCGGCCAGCTCGCGGGCGCTGACGCCCTCCTGGTCGGCCAGCACCTGGATGGGGGTGCCGTGTTCGTCGGTACCGCTGACCATCAGCACGTTGTTCCCCGACATTCGCTGGAAGCGCGAGAAGACGTCCGAGGGAACCCCGAAACCGGAGACGTGGCCGATGTGGCGCGGGCCGTTGGCGTAGGGCCAGGCGACCGCGGTCAGGATGTGGCGATTCGACGACATGCCCCAAGCCTAAAGCCGGCCGGGGTGTCCGCGGGCCGCATCCCTGGCCACGGCGCCGATTCCCCGATGTGACGGCGCTTCCCACCCCTTCCCCCCTCTCCTCCGATCCGGGGTTCCCGAACGGTCGATCGCACACGTTCCGGCAACGGTTGTCCACAGGGCGGCCGGCAGTGATTCCCCGGGGTGGGCCCCTGCCCTTATGCTCGGCTCAACGACGTCGAGTGCCACCGGGGCACCGACGCGGAACGACAGAGAGCGACCCTCCAACCCGGTCCCGAGGCGGTGGTCACCACGGATACCCGTGCCGTACCCCGTCCTGCCCGGAACACCGCGTCCCTGATCGCCGGCGTGGTGTTGATGGTCGTGCTGTCCTTCCCCTTGGCCGCCGCGCCGTCCGGTGACGGGGAGGCCCTCCCCTCCTCGGTCGGTTCGGCCGACACCCCGGCGACCACCGCCGATTCCGGCTCCTCCCCCTCCGCCAAGGAGGCGGGCAAGGAGGTCGGGCCCTATCTCGACCCACAGACGGTCGCGCTCGGGCCGCCCGCTGCCACCTGCGATCAGCGGTTGGTACTGCGGGACCTGCCCGACGCGGTCCCCTCTTGCGCTCTGCGCCTGGCGGTGTGGGACCAACCCTGGTGGCCGCTGCCCCTCCCCCTTCACGACCCCGTTCCCGAACGGGTCGACACCGAGGGGCTGCCATCCACTCGGGCGCCCCCTCTCACCGCGTACACCACCGTCTGACCACCCCCGGTCGGCCCTCACCCGTCTCGTACGGGTCCGGGCCCTCGCACCCCCCGTTCGGTCCCGGGCCTCGCGCCGCGCGCGAGCCGTCCGGTGCCCGGGCACGCGACCGGTTCCACCATCCGCAGTGAGAGGTTCACCCCTTGTCCAGTCAAACGGGAGCGGGAGCGCGCTGGACACGCGCGCTCATCTCCCTCCTCGTCATCCTCGTCGCGTTCGGCGCGGCGTGGTTCATCCCACCGCGCCTGGGTCTCGACCTGAGCGGCGGTACGCAGATCGTCCTCGAAACCCAGGACGGCCCCGACGGCACCGCCGCCGACTCGGAGAACACCGACAAGGTCGTCGAAGTGCTGCGTCAGCGCATCGACCGTCTCGGTGTGGCCGAGGCGAACATGTCGCGTTCCGGTGAGAACCGGATCATCGTCGAGCTGCCCGGCGTGCAGGACCCGGCGGAGGCCGCGCAGATCGTCGGCCAGACCGCCCAGCTGTCCTTCCACCCGGTTCTCGGTGTGGGCGAGTCCGGTGGCCAGGGCGTCCAGGCGCCCCAGGGTGGAGACTTCGCCAACCCGCCGGCCGACGAGGCCCGCGCCCCCTCCGACGGCGAGGGCGAGGCTCCCGCCGGCGGTGAGGGCGGCGAGATGACGCAGGAGGAGATGGAGGAGCTCCTCGGCGGCATGGGCGGCGACCCGGGCGGTGGCGGCATGCCCCAGGCGCCCGCCGGTCCCCCCGCGGAGAACCCCGAGGACGTCGCGCTGACCCTGCCCGACTCCGAGGGCACCATGCTTCAGCTGGGCGAGGCCGCCATCCAGGGCGACCGTGTCTCCAGCGCCGAGGCCGGCCTCGACCAGGTCAACCGCGCCCAGTGGGTCGTCAACGTCGGCTTCCGTGGTGAAGGCCGTGACCAGTGGCAGGAGCTGACCGGTCAGGCCGCCTGTTTCCAGGAGGGTGACCCGCGTCGCCGCGTCGCGATCGTCCTGGACGACCAGGTCATCTCGTCCCCGCAGGTGACGGCGGAGACCGCCTGTGAGGTGGGCATGGCCGGCGGCCAGACCACCATCAGCGGTGACTTCAACAGCGAGACCGCCGAAGAGCTGGCCGTGCTGATCGAGGGGGGCTCGCTGCCGCTGCCGGTCACCGAGGTCCAGCGTCAGACCGTCGGCCCGACCCTCGGTGCCGCCGCCATCGAGGCCAGCGCCATCGCCGCCATCCTGGGCATCGCGTTCACCGCGCTGTACATCACGCTGGTGTACCGCATGGTCGGCTTCCTGGCCTCCCTGGCCCTGGCGTTCTACACCCTGATCGCCTACGGCGCCCTGGTGGCCATCAGCGCCACACTGACGTTGCCGGGTCTGGCCGGTTTCGTGTTGGCGATCGGTATGGCCATCGACGCCAACGTGCTGATCTTCGAACGGGCGCGTGAGGAGTATCAGCGCCAGCAACAGGTCTACGAGGCCAACAAGGCCTCCGGCATGAAGGAGTCCGACAAGGAGGGCAAGGACGGCAAGGAGACCGGTGCCCTGGCACGTCGCCGTCGCCGCGCCGTGCCTCCCAACCTGGAGAAGGCCTTCGTCCAGGGCACGCAGAAGGCCTGGAGCGCGGTCCTCGACACCAACGTCACCACGATCCTGGCCGCCGCGCTGCTGTTCTTCTTCGCCTCCGGCACCGTCCAGGGCTTCGGTGTGACCCTGAGCCTCGGCACCATCGCCTCCATGATCTCCGCGCTCGTCATCGCGCGCGTGTTCGTGGAGTGGGCGGTGCGCCGGACCGTCATCAAGAAGCACCCCTCGATCAGTGGTATCGACCGCATCGGCAAGGTCCGCACCTGGCTGGTCGAGAAGAACCCGCAGCTGATGAACTTCCGCCGCGTCGGGCTCATCGTCGCCGCACTGATCGTGGTCACCGCGATCGCGGCGCCGTTGGTGCGCGACACCAACCTCGGTGTCGAGTTCACCGGTGGTCGCGTCCTGGAGTACGAGATCACCGGCGACCAGGACCTGTCCGTGGACGAGGCCCGAGGTGTCATCTCCGGGCTCGACTTCGCGGGTTCGGACACCGCGGTGGTCCAGGAGTCCGGTGACGGCGACCTGTCCGTCCGTACCGGCGACATCTCCGACACGGAGGCCGACGGCATCACCGAGGCCATCGCCGAGGAGACCGGGGGCGTGGACCTGGTCAGCGACGAGCTGATCGGGCCGAGCATGGGCGACGAGCTGCGCAACCGGGCCCTGATCGCGCTCGGCGCGGCCCTGGCCCTACAGATGATCTACCTGGCCTGGCGTTTCCGCTGGTCCTTCGGTGTCTCCACCATGGTGTCGCTGGCCTTCAACATGGTGCTGGTCGTCGGCCTGTTCATCTGGCTCGGCAAGCCCATCGACGGGGTCTTCCTCGCCGCGATCCTGAGTGTCATCGGGTTCACCGTCAACGACTCGGTGGTGGTGTTCGACAGGGTGCGAGACGAGTGGGCGAAGGACGACAAGTCCTCGTTCACCGAGATCGCCAACCGCGCGATCCTCAACACCCTGCCGCGTACGGTGAACACGACCGTCGGTGCGTGGATCATCCTGGTCTTCCTCACCTTCCTCGGTGGGTCCTCGCTCCAGGACTTCTCCATCGCCATGTTGGTCGGTCTGACCACCGGTGTGGTCTCCACCGTGTTCGTCGCGGTGCCGCTCGCCATCTGGCTGCAGAAGTGGGACAAGACACCCGCACCGCACGTGATCAAGGAACGCAAGGCCAAGCAGAAGGTGGCGGCCAAGGCCGCCCGCGACGCGGACGACGGAGCGGTCGTCTAGCTCGCGCCTTCACAGGCCCAAGAGATGGGAAGGCCCCGAACCGCCTCGTGCGGCTCGGGGCCTTCTCCTGTACGCGGTCCGTTCAGCCGTTGGTGGGGGTCGGTGCGCCCTCGGAGCCCTGGACGAGCACGAAGCCCTGCCCCTGCAAGGCGAGTTGGAAGGCCTCACCACTGCCGCGCCCGATGATCGCTCCGGCCTTGACCGTGCTGCGGATGTCGGCCTGTAGGGAAGTGCTCCAGGCGACGGCGGCCTGGGTGTCGACGAAGGTCGGCTGGTCCACGTTGAGCAGCACCGGGCTCCCGTGGCAGGCCACGGCGATCCGCCCCCGCCCGGTGAAGACCGTGTTGAAGAGTCCGCCGGCCACCATGCCGCCGAACCCCCGCACCTTCTGGATGTCCCAGTTCAGGGTGGGCTCGAAGGCCAGGACGTTGGCGCCGTTGACGGTGAGGGACTCCTCCTCCAGGTCGATCAGGTGCACGTCCCAGGCCTCGTGGGCCAAGAACACGTCCCCCTGCCCGGACACCTTCATCAGTGGCAGGCCCTCGCCCGTGAACGCCTTCTTCATGAACCGGCCGACGCCGCCCGCGCCCTGGTACGCGAATTCGATCCGCCCTTGGTAGGCGACCATCGATCCCTGTCGGGCGTAGAACTCACCGTTGAGCCCCACTCTCAGCATCTTGCGGTTCTGCGGGTGCATCCCCGGTTGCCGGGTCTCCTGGGCTTGTTGGAAGAGCTCACTGCGCATGAAGGAATCCTCTTTCGTCACTTGGGCCTCAGCGCTGTTCGACGCACCGACCCGGGAGCCGGTTTCGCCGGCGCCCGGATCCGCCGAGGTCACTCCGCCTCGACGACACCGTGGACCAGGTCGTAGACACGGCGCTTGGGCACACCGGTCTCCTTGGCGACCCGGACGATGGCCTCCTTGCGGCGCATCCCCTCATCCTCCAGCTCCCCCACCGCGGCGATCAGGTCGGTGTCGCTCGTGGTCTCCGCACGGGGACGGGCGCCCTCCACCACCACCGAGATCTCGCCGCGCACACCATCGGCGGCCCACTCGGCCAGCTCGCCCAGGCCGCCCCGACGCACCTGTTCGTAGGTCTTGGTGAGCTCACGGCAGACCGCCGCCCGACGTTCGACACCGAACGCCGCGGCCATCGTCTGGAGGGTGGCCGCGATCCGGTGCGGGCTCTCGAAGAAGACCATCGTCCGGCGCTCGTCGGCCAACTCCTCCAGGTAAGGCCTCAGTCCCTTGCGCGGTGGGAACCCCTCGAAGCAGAATCGGTCGGTGGGAAGTCCGGAGACCACCAGGGCGGTGGTCACCGCCGACGGTCCCGGGATCGAGGTGACGGGGATCCCCTCCTCGGCGCAGGCCGCCGCCAGGCGGTAACCGGGATCGGACACCCCCGGCATCCCCGCGTCGGTGACGACCAGGACCTCCTCGCCACGCCTCAGGTCGGCGAGGAGTTCGTCTCCTCTGCGGCTCTCGTTCGCGTCGTAGTAGGACACGACGCGGGCACCGGACTCACCACCGAGGCGGATGCCCGCACGGGAGGCGAATTGACGCAAGCGACGTGTGTCCTCCGCGGCGATCACGCGCGCTCCCTCCAGCGCGTGCAACAGCCGAGGTGGCGCGTCCTCCAGGTTCCCGATGGGCAACCCGGCCAAGACGAGCCTTCCGCCCGGCTGTGTTCTCTCGACACCCTCAACCACTGTGATCCCCGTCCTGTCGCGCTACGGTTGGCCATGATCGAACCATCCGAAACCCGGTTTCACGGCCCGCCCGCAACGGACCTCCATCTCTGACCCCAACCTACGAGCCGAGATGACCACCACCGCACTTCCCAGCGAGGCCGAGCCCTCGCCCCCTCCGGCCGTGGCCCGGCCCTCCGACCTCCGTTCCCGCTTCGTGCCCCGCATGCCCACACCCGCCTGGCCGGGTTGGCTGGGCGCCGGCCTCGTCGCGTTGTTCGCGGGGGCGCTCAGGTTCTTCAACCTCGGGCGGCCGGAACGGATCTACTTCGACGAGACCTACTACGCCACGGACGCCTTCGCCCTGTGGCGTTTCGGATACGAGCACGAGACCTTCGACAACTCGGACACCATGTTGGCCGAGGGCGATCCGAACATCTTCACCGGCGCGGGTGACTTCATCGTCCATCCGCCCGTCGGCAAGTGGATGATCGCGCTCGGCGACTGGCTGTGGACGCTGATGCCGTTCGGTTCGGCGGTCAGCCCCGAGGGTTGGCGGGTGGCCTCCGCCCTGGCCGGGATGATCTCCGTTCTCATCCTGGTCCGGCTCACCACCCGGATGACCCGCTCCGTCCTGCTCGGCTGCACCGCCGGGCTGATCCTGGCCCTGGACGGCCTGCACTTCACCCTGAGCCGCATCGCCATGGTGGACATCTTCCTCACCCTGTGGATCCTGGCGGGGTTCACCTGTCTGGTGATCGACCGGGACAAGACGAGGGAGCGTCTGGTCCGCCTGGCGGAGGCCGGGGTCGATCTGACCACGGTGGGTTGGCTGGGCATGCGCTGGTGGCGTCTGGCCGCCGGTCTGTGCTTCGGCCTGGCGGTCGGCACCAAGTGGTCGGCCCTGTTCTTCATCGCCGCCTTCGGTCTGCTCACCGTCGCCTGGGACTACGGTGCCCGACGCAGCGTCGGCCAGCGTCGTGTCCTCGGCCGTTGGCTGGGCGTCGACGCCGTACCCGCGTTCCTGCAGACCGTGGTGGTCGCCGGGATCGTCTACCTGGTCTCCTGGTCCGGGTGGTTGTTCACCCGCGGTGGTTACAACCGGGACTTCGCCGACGGTCTGGCCCCCGACCCGCTGCCGAACTTCGTGGCCGCGCCGTTGGAGGCCCTGTGGAGTCTGGTCGACTACCACGGCCGGATGATGAACTTCCACTCCGGCCTCACCAGCGACCACACCTACATCTCCGCGCCGTGGGAGTGGCTGATCATGCGCACCCCGGTGATGTTCCACTACAACGGGCAGGCCGTCGGGTGCGACACCGGGAGCTGTGTGACCTCGGTGGTCTCCATCGGAACCCCGGTCATCTGGTGGGTGAGCATCATCGCCATGGTGGTGATGCTGGGCTGGTGGATCACCTTCCGCGACTGGCGGGCCGGCGCGGTGCTGCTCGCGGTCGCCGCCGGTTGGCTCCCTTGGTTCGCCTACCCGGACCGCCCGATGTTCCTGTTCTACGCGCTGCCGTTCCTGCCGTTCCTGGTGCTCGGCGTCGTGCTGATGCTGGGGATGCTGATGGGCGCGGGAGAGGACAGTCCGCGCTTCGCTCCGTACACACGCGCCCTCGGCGGAGTGGTCTTCGGTGTCGTGGTGCTGTTGACCATCGCGCACTTCGCCTACCTTTACCCGGTCCTGTCGGCCTATCCAATGCCGGACGACACCTGGGGCGATCGGTTGTGGTTCGAGGTGTGGATCTACGGGCGCGACGCCTCCTAACGAGTGGACCGCCCGGGGAACGGCCGAAACCGTTCCCCGGGCACAACTCCATTAGTCGCACAAGGGCGGGAAATCAACCTTCTCGAGTAGCCGAAACAGGACACTCGGATATCGGGGATTCATGGCCGAAAGGCCTCGGCAAGATCCCATCCTCCCTGATACTGTCTGCAACTGGTTGCTGTTGTAGTTTCCATGGATGCCCGAGGCGCCTCGCGGAACTTCACGTGGGCGCTTGTCGATTCGGGTATGACCCTTCTTCGGTCCGGCGCCCGGCGACCCGGGACCAGCAGGGTGCGGTCCCGCCGTAGTCCCCAAGGGAGAGCACATGGCTCAGGGCACCGTGAAGTGGTTCAACTCTGAGAAGGGTTTCGGGTTCATCGCCGTCGAGGGTGGTCAGCCCGACGTGTTCGTTCACTACTCTGCGATCGCGGGCACCGGCTTCCGGAACCTGGAAGAGGACCAGAAGGTCGAGTTCGACATCATCCAGGGCCCGAAGGGCCCGCAGGCGGCGGACGTTCGCACGGTCTGACCGTCACACGTGCGTTTCCCCAGCCCTCCGCTCGCTTCGGGTGGGGGGCTGGTTCGCGTTCAGGGCCCCGACGTGCTCCGAGAGCCACCGATGGGTGTTGGATGGGGACACGGTTACCCAAGCGTGGCGATACCGGTTAACCTGCTTGAAGCCGGTCAGCACCCGAAGGCGAGGACCATACATGTTCGGCATCAGCGGTGGAGAGTTCGTCGTCCTCCTCCTTCTCGCGTTGCTGATCTTCGGGCCGGACCAGCTCCCGAAGGCCGCGCAGCAGGTCGGACGCGTCCTGCGCCAGCTCCGTACCATGGCCAACTCCGCCTCCAACGACATCAAGGAGGGGCTCGGCCCGGAGTACAAGGACTTCGACGTCCAAGACCTCAACCCGAAGAGATTCATTCAGAAACACTTCTGGGAAGAGGAAGAGGAGACCGACAAGAAGCCGGTCTCCCGCCTGAACGGCAAGCGCCCGCCCTTCGACGACGAGGCCACCTGAGCCGACCTTCCTCCCGCTCCACCGGACCGGTGCTCAGCCCACCAGCATGAGGAAGAACGCCCCCAGCACGAGCAGGACGATCGATCCCACGATGATCGCGGGCGATCCCACCGCCAGGATGAGCACCTCGGCCGTCACCGCGCCACCCAGCGCCGCGAGCAGCCACGGCCACCGTGGTCGCGGCGCCCAATCGTGTCGACGTTCCCGGGCCACCGTCAGCCCCAGACCCACCCCGATGAGCAGCCAGAACGCGAGGTGGGCGATGACGCGTACCTGCGGGTCCACGTAGTCGGCCATGCCCCCGACCACCATCACGTACAGGACCGTGGACGTTCCCAGACGCCAGAACCCCCGGCCGCGTTCGGCCCGCATGGTCTTGTTGCGCGCTCTGGTGGTGCGGCGGAATCCCTCGCCGACGACCGCCGTGGACTCCTCCGGAAGGGGCCGCACGCGGCTCTGGGGTGGGCGTCCGCTCGGCGCTCCCTCCGGGACGGGTGGAGGAGTGTACCCACCCGTGGGATCCGGTTCCTTCGGGTATTCGTATCCGCCTGACTGCTGAGGGGAGTCGGACACTGCTACTGGTCGCCCCTTCACGTTCGTTTCGGCCCCGACCCGGACGGCCCGGACGACGTATCGGGCTCTTACCCGGTCGGGTGTGCGGTCAAATCCCCCTCGCGATCACGGAGCGGAGTGTCCTGGGCGGACATGGCGAAGGGCCCGTCGACGATGTCGAACGGGCCCTCCGAACGTGACGGGCTCCGCGTCGGTGCCCGTCAAGCCGGCCTGGTTACCACCAGGTCCAGCCGTTGTTCTTACGAGAGCTCTGCGCGTGCACGGTCATGGCATCTACCTTTCTTGGTGTTTCCAGCCCATCCCGGAACCAAGATGTCCTATCGCGGCAGAGTCCACAAGGTCCGAGGCCGAATATTCATCATTCCATGGCCTACGGTCGACCAAAGTTCGTGGCACCGGTTCCGAAATGACCACAGAAGACGGAATCGGCGCAGCTCAGGGCGGTTTCCGGCCCCTTCCTGGCGCGACACCGTCTCCGATGACCTGCAAAGACAAGTCCCTTGATAAGCAAAACAAGAAGAGGCCGACATAACGGAGAGCGACGGTACGGATATTGCCACGGGGAGTATGGAAAACGACTCACGGAACCCGGTTCCCCTCGGGGCCGGCGCGTGTGGCGACGTCACGGCCGGGCGTCCGCATCCGCACATCAACCCAGAAACCCCCACATAGCGGTACTTCCGCGACTCTTCACCAGAAGAGGGACGTCACTTTGAGTGATCATTCAAAAACCCGGTTCCATCCGGACGCGCGTCCCTGAGGCCCCGGCTACCCCCGTTTCGGACGCGACCAAACCCGAGTATGTGCCTGAACCTTTCTGCTCGCCACTCCTCTCCGTAGGGAGGTTCGAACGAGCGTGAGGCCGCCCATCCTCAACGCGGTCCCGGCCGCCAGAAGGCCGCGTGCCTCCCGATCGTCCCGCGATCGTTCGACGGGCCCGGTGAAACCCTCGGTGGCGGGTCACCACCGCAAGGATCCGGGTGGTCGATCCGAGGTCCCGAACCCATAGGCGTTGCGGCGCGTCGGTGGTTAGGCTGGGAACCGCATCGGCACCACCCCGCCGCAGGGGATAGACGCTTCGCCGGTGACACTCGGGGCTCAGGTCCGGATGACCTCCCGCCGCAGGGAACAGCGAGCATGGCGTCCGGCCCCATCACGAGCACGAGAAAGGGCCCGATCCGTGGATCGGGCCCTGCTCTTTTTCGGTCTTGGAGAACAAAGAAGTCGAAGGGAAGACGTACTTCCCTTCGACTTCCCCTCTTCGGTGGAGCTGAGGGGATTTGAACCCCTGACCCCCTCGATGCGAACGAGGTGCGCTACCGGTCTGCGCCACAGCCCCGAAGACGTGACCAACTTTAGCAGGAAAGTTCGAGTGGTCCGAACGCCCGACCGGGCGTTCGGACCGGGTCAGTCCCCGGCGGCCCTCAGGCGGGCGTCCGCGTACTGGTCGTAGACCTGACTGCGGCGCTCCTGGAGTGCGATCACCTTGGCCAGACGCTGGGCCTCCCGTGCCTCGTGCTCCTGTCGGTCACGGTCCCGACGTGCGCGCAGGTAGGCCTGGCGGCGTGCCTTGAGGCGGGCCTGACGCTGTTCGGCGTCGACCTTGGCCGCCTCCCGGAGCAGTGCGAGGTGTCCGACGAGCAACAGGATCGGCGGCGCGATCACCCACCAGGGACCGAGACCGAAGGCGACGGCCACGATGGTGGCGACGTTGAGCAGGGTGAGCGCACTGGTGCGCCGACGACGACGGGCGATGATCCGGGCCCGGGGTTCGGGTACGGGCGTCCCGCCCCGTTCCACGGAACGAGGCTCCTCGGACTCCTGCGCCGCGTGCCCTCGGCGGGCCCGCGGCCGGGTGATGACTCGGGTCTCGGTGAGATCCGGGTCATCCTCGTCCGCGTCTTCCTCCTCGAACGACTCGTCGACCTCGTCGGTGTCCGGCTCGGCGTCCTCGCGCCGGGTCTCCTCGTGGGTCGGCTCGACCGCGTCCTTGCGCAACAGCATCGGCACCAGGACGATGAGCCAGACCACCACGATGGCGAGGTACAGGGGAGAGCTGCTCATCACCCCTCCTCACGATGACGGCCACTGAACGTTGATCGACACTTCGTCGACACCGCGCCGCGTGTACATGAACACTGCCTCGGGGGTACCGACGCCCCCCGGCCCGGTACCGTTCCTACTCCCTGCCGGAGCCGGAACGAATCCCGTGTGCCATATCCACGCGCTGCCCGCATCGTCAATGCGTCTATGTTCCGCACGGTACGACCCCGTGTCCATAAATGCGCCGCATTCCGACCGGAGTGTCGCAAGATTGTGGACCTTCAGTTTCGGTCGCCCCGCCCCTCCGGAAGAAATCGCAGGTCAGATGGTGACTGCGGAGCGCAGTGCCAATTCAACGCAAAGTAATGAATCAATGTGCTTAAAGTGAGGTTTAGGCTTCGGATGCATCCGTGATGCTGTCACGTTCAGTTCGGTCCCGGGTTCGGACTCGCCGGATCACGTGGATCCTCGTCGCCGTTCGGGCCATGTGGCCCCAATGCGGAACCGGGGCCGGAACCACCCTCCAAGGTCGGACCGGAAGTCCCCCCGTCGTACCAACGACGCAAAACCCCCCGGGGCACCTCCTCCGCGGTGAGCCCATAACAAATATGGTCCCGCCAGGCCCCGTCGATGTGCAGCTGTCTGCGCCGCACGCCCTCATCCCGGAAACCGAGTTTGGTGACCACGCGTCTGCTGGCCCTGTTCTCGGGTCGGATATTGGCCTCGATCCGGTGCAGTCCGACGTTGAAGAAGGAGTGGTCGACGGCCAACGCGACCGCGGTCGGGGTGATGCCCCGCCCCGCGTAGGCGCTGTCGATCCAGTAACCGACCTGTGCCGATCTGGCCGAACCCCACACGATGGCGCCCACCGTGAGCTGTCCCACGAAACGGTCGTCGTAGGTGACCGCCCAGGGCATGGACAACCCCTGTCGCGCCTCACCGCGGATGGCCTGGATCATCGCGACGTAGGGGGAGATCCCGGTGGTGCGCAACGGCATCTCCGGGTAGGTGGGCTCCCACGGCCGCAGCCACTCGGCGTTGCGGGCACGGGTGTCACGCAGGGCGGAGGCGTCGCGTAGGCGCAGTGGGCGAAGCGCGATCGAACCCTCCCTCAGGGTGACCGGCCACCTCTGTCTGCGATTCACGTCGTCCCTCCGTGGCCCTGTGCACCACTCGGCGCGGGTACGCCACCGGGCCCCGGGGCGTGGCCACGCCCGGTACCGGTGAGCCCTTCCAGTATTCCACCCCTGGGGACGTGCGGTAGCGGGTGTCACCTCCGCCACACAGGAATCGGATGATTCCAAACTCCATTCACTCCTGCACCGAAAACCGTACTAGGGTCAAGGAATTCTCTGCTTCCGGAATGCCCGGGATGTGATTGTGGTCATTACCGGGTCTCATTCCGACCGGGGGTGGTCACCGCCACGCATCTGGTCGATCGCGTGGCCCAGAACGGGTGCCAGCACGTCCATTCCGTCGCCCACACCGCCTCGGGACCCGGGCAGGTTCACCACGAGCATGCTGTGTCCATCCCGCTCCACGACCCCCGCCAGGCCTCGGGAGAGGATCGCGGTGGGCACTCCCTTGTCGCGCCCCGCGGCGCGCAGCGCCTCGGGGATGCCCGGTACCTCGAAGGCCAGCAGTGGACGGGTGGCCTCGGGGGTGCGGTCCTGCGGGGTGAGACCGGTGCCACCCGTGGTCAGCACGGCGTCGACGCCCTCATGGTGCGCACGCAACAACGCCTGGGCCACCGGCGGACCATCCGGCACCACCCAGGGTCCCACCACCGTGAAGTCCAGGCCGCGCAGACGCTCCACGATCACCGGCCCGGAGCGGTCCGGGTAGACCCCGGCGGCCGCCCGGTTCGAGGCGGTGACCACGGCGACCCGACGCGAAGAGCGTTCGTTCGGCTCAGTCGCCACGCTTCCAGTGCCCCTTCTTCCCACCGAGCTTCTCCTCGACCCTGACCGCGGTGACCTCGGCCTCCGGGTCGATGGCCTTGACCATGTCGACCAGGCCGAGCGCCGCGGTCATCACGCAGGTGAGCGCCTCCATCTCGACGCCCGTGCGGTCCGCGGTACGGACCGTGGCGGAGATGTCCACGCCGTCGTCGAGGACCCTCAGGTCCACGTCGACACCGTGCACCGCGATGGGGTGGCACAGCGGCACCAGGTCGGGGGTGCGTTTGGCGCCCTGGATGCCGGCGATGCGCGCGACCGCGAGGGCGTCGCCCTTGGGCACCTCGCCGTCGCGCAGGGCGGCGACGGTCGCGGCGCTGAGCAGGACCCGGCCGGTGGCGGTCGCGCTGCGGGCGCCGACGTCCTTGCGGGAGACGTCGACCATGCGCGCGGCGCCGGACTCGTCGAGATGGGTCATGCCGGAGGGGTGCGCCTCCGTCTTCGGGGTGTCGGTCATCGGGGTCACCCGTCGTCTTCGCGTGTGGACCACGCGGCCCATCGGTGCGCGGGCCGCGTGGGGCGCGCGGCGGCGCGTCCCACGCATGACCGTACTCCTCCACGGTGACAACGGCGCGGAGACCGCCTCGGGTCAGTGCCCGGGCAAGGTCAGGACCTCCGCGATCGCACCCGCCGGCAGCTCCGTGACCTCCTCCGGAACGACGAGGAGCCCGTTGGCGTCGGCCAGCGCGGACAACTGATGCGAACCCTGTCGGGCCGCGGGCGAGACGGTGTGCGCCACTTCGGTGCCGGGGGCCGCCGGCGACAGTACGGCGCGCAGGTAGGAACGTCGACCCTTCGGCGAGGTGACCGCGGTGGACAGTCGGGCGCGCACGGCCGGCAGGGGCGTGGGGTCGAGACCGCGCAGCTTCCGCAGCACCGGCCGTACGAACATCTGGAAGGAGACGAAGGCGCTCACCGGGTTGCCCGGCAGCGTGACGATGGGGGTCTTGTCCGGGCCGATCGTGCCGTATCCCTGGGGTTTGCCCGGCTGCATGGCCACCGAGGTGAACTCGACGGTGCCCTGCCTGCCCAGCACCTCCTTGACCACGTCGTAGGCGCCCATGCTGACGCCACCGGTGGTGACGACGATGTCGGCGCGCAGCAGCAACCCCTCCAGGGCGTCACGGACGCTGACCGGGTCGTCGCCGACGAAGCCGTGGCGGTGCACCTCGCCACCGGCCTCCTTCGCGGCGGCCGCGATCATGTAGCTGTTCGACTCGTAGATCTGGCCGGCGCCGAGCGGGTGCCCGGGTTCCACCAGTTCCTCGCCGGTGGACAGGACCACGACCCTGGGGCGGGGAACGGCCGGGACGGTCCGGCGGCCGACGGCGGCGAGCACACCCATCTCCCCCGCTCCGATGAGGGTCCCGGCGCTCAGCACACGCGCGCCCGCCTCGACGTCCTCACCGCTCCGGCGCACGAACCGCCCGGGCGTGGCCGGACGCTCGACGAGGACCTCCACGCTCCCACCGTCGGTCCACTCGACCGGGACGATGGCGTCGGCGCCCGTGGGCATGGGGGCGCCGGTCATGATGCGCGCGCACAGGCCGGGGCGGATCGCGCTCGGGGACGGATCGCCCGCCGGGATGTCGGCCACCACCGGCAACCTGACCGGAGAGTCGGGCGAGGCGTGTTCCAGGTCGCCGGAGTGGACGGCGTAACCGTCCATCGATGAGTTGTCGAAGCCTGGCAGGGACACCTCGGAGACCACCGGTTCGGCGAGTACCGTCCCGTGGGCCCGGAGCAGGTCGAGCTCCGTCGCCTCGGGCACGGCGACCAGCGCCAGCAGATCGGAGACGTGCTGTTCGACGCTCTTCATGGGGTCCCTCCGGTCGGTGGTACGCGCTGGGAACGGTCCACCCGTGTGGTCCGCCCCCGCCCCATTGTGACCGTTGACACCGGTGGGGCGCGCCGGGCGGGTCAGCTCCGGCCGGTGCGGTCGTGGCGGTCGTGGCGGTCGACGAACTCGCGCAGCCAGGGCAGGAGCTCCTCGGCCAGGTCCGGTCGCCGGAAGGCGAAGTCGACCACGGTGCGGATGTAGTCGGCCTTGTTTCCGGTGTCGTAGCGCTGTCCCCGCAGCAGGACCCCCCGTACGCCACCGCCCTCCTCGGGCTTGGTGCGGGTGAGTTCGAGCAGGGCGTCCGTCAGCTGGATCTCACCGCCGCGCCCCGGCGGGGTCCGGTGCAGGACCTCGAAGACCGCGGGGTCGCAAACGTAGCGACCGATGATCGCCCAACGGCTGGGCGCCTCCTCCCGAGAGGGCTTCTCCACCAGGTCGGTGACCGTGACGACGTCCTCCTCCCCGGTGGGTTCCACCGCGGCGCAACCATAGAGGGAGACCTGTTCGGGCTCGACCTCCATGAGCGCCACGACGCTGCCTCCGTGTTCGCGACGCACCTCGATCATGCGACGCAGCAGATCGGCGGTCTCGATCAGGTCGTCGCCCAGCAGCACGGCGAAGGGGTTGTCGCCCACGTGCGCCTCCGCGCACAGCACCGCGTGCCCGAGCCCGCGGGGCTCGCCCTGGCGGACGTAGTGGACCTGGGCGAGGTCACTGGACTCACGGACCGAACGTAGCCGCTCCACGTCGCCCTTGGCCTCGAGAGCGACCTCCAGCTCGTAGGCGCGGTCGAAGTGGTCCTCGATGGAACGCTTGCTGCGCCCGGTGATCATGAGGACGTCATGGAGACCCGACTCCACCGCCTCCTCCACGACGTACTGGATCGCGGGCTTGTCCACGATCGGCAGCATCTCCTTGGGAGTGGCCTTGGTCGCGGGCAGGAAACGGGTGCCCAGACCCGCCGCGGGAACGACCGCCTTGGTCACGGAAGGGGTCGGGGGACGCGTCTGGTCGATGTCGGCGCTCATGGTCAGGCACTTTAGGGCAGAGCGAGCCGTTCTCGTGCTCGCTCCACGGACGTGGCGACGAGAAGTCCCCGCGCTTTCGGGAGAATGCGGAGAAAACGCCACCTGGAGTTCACCCGGGTCGACGTACCGGCGTTCCCGGGCCATACGGAACGGCGGTGCCACACTGGGGCGCATGGGTGATCCGAACGGCCGCGACCGGGCCGACAAGCGCGCGCTACGTGAGCGTCTCCTCGCCGAGCGTCGGAGGCGGGGACCGCGGGAGCGCGACCGTGTGGGAGCGAGGATCCGCGACGTCCTGATGGGCCTGCCCTGGCCGGCGATGGGCGGGACCGTGGCCTGTTACTACTCGGTCGGCGGTGAACCCGACACGCGCGGGCTCGTGCACGCGCTGTGGAAGCGCGGGACGTACGTCCTGCTACCGATCTTCCTCCCGGACCACACCCTGGACTGGGCGTCCTTCGACGGCCCCGACTCTCTCGCACCGTCCGGGCACGGGCTGGTGGAACCCACCGGGCACCGCTACGGGCCCGAGGTGCTGGGCCGCGTGGACGCGGTGATCTGTCCGGCCCTGGCCGTGGACCGTCACGGTGTGCGCATGGGACGGGGGGCGGGCTGCTACGACCGCGCCTTGGCGCACAAGGGCCCGCACACCCCGGCGATCGCGGTGGTCCACGACGAGGAGTTCGTCGCGGAGCTGCCCTCGGAGCCCCATGATCGGCCCGTGGACGGGGTGGTCACTCCGGGTGGCGGACTGCACTCGTTCGACCCCGCGGCAACGGTCCGGCCCGACGGAGGCCGTGGCCGGAGCGGGTCCGGGCCGGGGTCGAGCGGGGATTAAGCGATCACACCGGGACGTTGTCGCTTGCGGTGCCCATCCCCATCGATGACCCCTCCGGATGAGGGGCGGTCGCGGCCGTGGCCGGCGAACGCGTACTATTTAGCAGTCAACGGGTGAGAGTGCCAGCAAGGAGGACCCGGAACAGTGCCTACGTATCAGTACGCGTGCACCGAGTGCGACGCCCAGATGGAGGTCGTGCAGAGCTTCAGCGACGACTCGCTGACGGTCTGTCCCGAGTGCGAGGGACGCCTGCGCAAGGTGTACTCGGCCGTGGGGATCGTCTTCAAGGGCTCCGGTTTCTACCGCACCGACAGCAGCTCGAGCACCTCCAACAGCTCGACCATGACCGGTTCGGGCTCCGCCGAGGGCAAGGACTCCAAGCCCTCCGGTTCCGGAGACTCGGCCAAGTCCGGCGACTCCACCGCCAAGAGCGCCTCCTCCGGAGGCGACTCCTCCAGCGGCGGCAAGAGCACCGGCAGCCCCACCACCGCGAGCACGAGCAAGAGCTGAGCCGCCCCACCTTCCGTTGACCTGTCCGCGCCGCCGGTATCCTCCGGCGGCGCTTTCGCGTGCGGGGTCTTTCCCACGCGGGGCCTTGTCGCGTATCGGTGCCGGGGCCGCCCGAGCGTTCCGTGGTCTTCCGTGGCCCGGGAAGGGTCCGGGGAATCCGACCTGTGGATAACCGGTCCGGCCCCCTCCCGTCGTCCTAGCGTTGAAGGCATGACCACCACCCCCTACCGTCACCGACGTGGGCTCCTGCGCCTCCTGGACCGGTACCGACGCGCCGTGGCGGCCCTCCTGGCCGCCTGCGCGGCGATCGGGGCCGTCATGGTCCTGCGGCCCCCTCCCGAGCCCACCACGGAAGTACTGGTCGCCGCCCGCGACCTGGACGCCACCGGGCCGGTGACCGAGGCCGACATCGCCGGTCGGACCCTGCCGGACCGTCTGCTTCCCGAAGGCGTCCTCTCCCCCGAGGACCCACCCACCGGGCTCGTACCGAACGCACCCGTACGCGAGGGAGAGGTTCTGACCGACGCCCGACTGGGCGACCCACCCGCCGCCCCCTACGGCCCCGACATGGTGGCGGTACCGGTCCGGGTCTCCGACCCCGGGGCGGTGGCCCTTCTCGCCCCCGGCAGCAGGGTCGACGTACTCGCCTCCCGGGCCATGGACGAACTCGGCGGCCCACCCGTCCGCGCGGGGCCCGCCGTCGAGGTGGTCGGAGACCGTCCTGTGCTCGACGTACCGACGGAGGACGGCGTCACCGGTGAGGGCGGTGCGCTGATCCTCATCGCCGCCACCGCGGAGGAGGCCCGCGTGCTGGCCGGGCACGCGACCGCTTCGCGACTGTCCGTCATCATCCGCGGTTGACCCATGTCCGGAGCTGGTGAAAGCTATCCGAGGCGCCGCGCCGCGGCGCCTTCCCGACAACTCCGAACACGTAGGGCAGTACCCCATGGAAGGCTTCAAGAAGTTCCTGCTCCAGGGAAACCTGGTGCAGCTGGCCGTCGCGGTGGTCATCGGCTCCGTCTTCGCCAGTCTCATCACGGCGTTCACCGAAGGGTTCATCACCCCGCTGCTCGGCATCTTCGGTGGTGTTCCCACCTTCGGCGACCTCTACTTCGAGGTCAACGGCAGCCGGTTCCTCTACGGCTCCTTCATCGACGCCCTCATCTCCTTCCTGATGACCGCGGCGATCCTGTACTTCTTCGTGGTGTTGCCGCTCGGCAAGCTCATGGAGAAGTTCATCAAGGCGGAGGAGGCGACCACCCGCGAGTGCCCGCACTGCTTCACCGAGATCGACAAGAGGGCCGTCAAGTGCGCCCACTGCACCGGTGAGGTCACCCCGGAGGTCGCCACGACCCCGGAGAACACGGCCTGACCCACCACGCCTCCCGCACACGCGTAAGGGCGGCCCCGCGGGGCCGCCCTACGGGTTCACGGGCCGATCAGCCCTCGTACTCCCAGTGCCAGGGTTCGAACGGACTGGACTTGGCCCAGGCCGGGTGGATCCAGCCGTAGTCGCCTCCGTTGGCCTCCATCCAGTTCCATTTCTCGGAACGGAAGTTCTGGATGCCACAGCCCAGGTCGATCGCCTGTCCCAGACCGTGGTTACTCGTGCCCGGAACGGCGGCGAAACCGGGTGCCACCTCGCCGTACACACGGTGTTGGTTGGGCAGGTCACGGTAGGAGCTGGTGATGCAGATGTTCTCGCCGTACTGCTCGACGTGTTTCATGTTGAGTTCGAGGAAGGACTTGGCGGCGTCCGCTCTCAGGAAGTGTCCGTCGTACATCTCACACAGGGATTCCTTCGGCAGCAGCCCGTTGGGGTAGCCGTCCGCCTTGGAACCCGCGGAGGCGTCGCACTCCGAGGCGGCCATGAAGGTGTCGGGGTCCAGACCGCGCGACTCCAGTTCGTCGGTGAGCGCGTTGGTGCTCTCCTCGGACTGGGCGCGCAGATCCTCCACCTGGGCGGCGAGTTCCGCCTGCTCCAGCTGGGTGAAGGTCTGCAGTTCCTGCGCCTCGCTCGCCAATCCGACCTGCTCCTCACGCAGGTCCGTGGCGTCCTGGATCAACGCCTGGTTGTCCTCGGACAGCTTGGCGGCGTAGGACTGGGTCTGGAGGTCCTCGTCGAGGTCACCGGTGGCGAGGATGCCGAGTACGCCCGCCTCGGGCTGCTGGTACATGGTGCTGGCCAGCCGGGCGAGCGGTTCGCGCATCTCACCGAGGTCGACCTCGATCTGCTGTAGCTCGTGGAGCGTCCCGACCAGGTCCTCCTGAGCGGATTCCACGGCCTCTTGGCGCTCGACGTACTCGTCGGTGGCGTCCTCCAGCTCCTGGGTCGCCTCTTCGGCGTTGCTCCTCAGGTCCTCGAGGTCGGCCTCTGCGGAAGCGGGTGCCAGTGCGGCTTGCGGCAAGGGGACGACGAGCAGCGCGGTGACCAGGACGAGCGTCAGCGCCTGCGTCATCCGGACCCGCTGCGCCAGGCTCAGGGCGGACAGCGCCCCGCCACCCGACACGCGGAACCTGCGCCGCGCCGAATCAGAATTGAACGGCACGAATGATCCTCCGGCTGCTTTTCCTCGAACATCTACTCGTGGCCGCATGGCAACGTACTACATGTCCACATGCGGACACACTGGGCAGTTCCATCCGGTGGCCACGGCCGCGGACAGCGAGCCGTTCCCCTGCGGGGCGTCCCACTCGACCCTCGGCGGAAGGCCTGGTCATCGGATCACCGATGGAGGTCACGTCCATCAACCCACAGTGACCGTAGCGCTCAAGCCGCCATAATCGCGACACGCGACATGAACAACATCACACCGCTACCAGGACAACCAATCGTAGGTCAGCGTACTCCGCCACGCACACAGCGTGCCCCCGCGGCGCCGCCGGAACATCAATCGGCATCCCATGCACGCCCATCCTGGGTTAGGCTTGACCCCGCGACGGGGTAACCTCCGTCAAAACCATGGCTCCGTAGCTCAGGGGATAGAGCACCGCTCTCCTAAAGCGGGTGCCGCAGGTTCGAATCCTGCCGGGGCCGCCACACAAGGCGCGGGCGTCGTCCTCCAACGGGGACGGTGTCCGCGCCTTTTTGCTTTCCCATGGTCGCCCCCAGAGACGATCAAGTCCCCACAAGTATCGCGGACAGCACACCCGGTACCGATTCTCCCCGAACAACGACCTTTCGGACGCACCGGTTCCTTGGAGGCCCCGTTCTGGGGAGAACTCTGGACGGAATCGCCCTTCCACGTCGTGTCGGGACGGGCTTCACCAGGCTCCGGCCTCGATCATGGAGACCCGGCCGACCAGGCCGGACACGCGTGATCCAGGGCGAACGGGGGCGAGCCGGGTGGCGAACGGAGACCACGGGACCGAACGCGACACCGAGCGGGAGAACGGTCGGCCGCGAGGGCGGCAACGAGGTGGGTCGCCCTCGGCGATCGCGTCCGCGCTCAGCAGGGATCCCCATCCGGGGCCACAGCACTGGGGTGGACCGCGGCCACGTCGTGCGGAGCCGGAGGTGTTCTTCCCCCGCAGGTTCCCCCGGTTCTCCCCCGAGGATTGACTTCGCCGGGGACGGCGTGGCCTTGGGCGAGGGATCCTCGAAATCGGGTTCCATGGCGGGACTTCCCTGCGCCGATCTCACACGAGGAAGGTGGACCCGAGAGCCCGCAGAGGAAGCTACGCCACGGTGCCAGGACGATCTCGCTGAACTTGGCCATGACGGGGCGACCGCGCCACTCCTCCTCGGGCAGCTCGCGGGCGTTGGTGAGGTCGACGTCGAAGACCCGCTCCAGGTGCTTGGCCACACCCTCGTCGAAGAGCTCCACGTTGATCTCGTAGTTGCCGATGAGGCTGAGCCGGTCCACGTTGGCGGTGCCGATGGTGCTCCACTGGCCGTCCACCGTGGCGGTCTTGGCGTGCACCATCGTGCCCTGGTACAGCCACAGACGCACCCCGCCGCGGAGCAGTTCGGAGTAGCGACCGCGCGCCAACCAGTCCGCGACGACGTGGTTGGAGTTCTCCGGGACGAGGACGTTGACGTCCACTCCCCGACCGGCGGCCTCGACGAGCACGTTGGCGAGCTCCTGGTCGGGGATGAAGTACGCCTGGGTGAAGAGGACCCTGTCCTTGGCACGGTCCAGCGCCTCCAGGAACATCGCCCGGATCGGGTAGATGAGCTGTTCGGGAACGTTGCGATGGACGCGGATGTGGGGGTCCCATTCGGTCTCGCCCAACCCCTCCAGTTCGGGGTCGCTCGCGGCCTTGTTGCTGTTCCAGAAGTCGACGAAGGCGTTCTCCAACTCCCACACCACCGGGCCGGCCACCCGCAGGTGGGTGTCGCGCCACTCCATCGCGTAGGTGGAGCCGATGTTGAACCCACCGACGAACCCGATCTCGCCGTCGACGGTGAGGATCTTGCGGTGGTCCCGACCGGACTTGCGCACGTCCAGGAGCAGCATCCCGAGCCGGAACACCGGGTAGCGCAGGACCCGTACCGAGGGTGGGAACTCGAAGAACCGACGGGGCACCACCAGGTTCGCGAAACCGTCGTAGACGACGTACACCTCGACACCGCGTTCGGCCGCCTCGATCAGGGCGGCCTTGAACTCGCGGCCGACGGCGTCGGACTTGATGATGAAGGACTCGAAGAGGACGCGACGGCGGGCACCGCGGATGGCCCCGAGCATGTCCTCGAACAGGTCGGCGCCATAGGTGTAGACGGTGGTGGTGTTGCCCCCGAGCGGCAGGGACGTGGGTTCGGTACGGGGAAAGTTCACCCGGTGCGGGCGCACCTTCTTTCGCCAGTGGTCGATCCCGACAAGGGTCGCCACCACGGCGATCTGAGTGGCGAGGAGTCCCAAGAGCCCTCGCCGAACCCAGGTCATGACGGTCGAACGTCTCAGCATACGGTCGCCTCCCGGAACAGGCCGTCCGCCGTGGGGTCGCCCTGGGGCGCGGCCCGGCACAGTTTGTGTCCCAACCGTATCCGGCCGTGCACGGTGGACCTTGGACGAATCACCTCGCCCCGGGCCGGGTCGGCCCTGTTCGCGCCTGCGCGGCAAGAGCGGTTCGGTGGTGGGGCCTTCCCATCTGCCACGGACCGGTCGACGGTCCACCCGGTAGAGGAGGGCGCCGGCCGGCCGAGACTCTCCGGTACCGCCGCGTAGCGATCGTCGTCGGTGACGTGGAAGAGCACGTCCATGCACGATGCGGCGTCCAGGCTCGTGTCCTCGAAGGCATCCAGTGCGGACACGTCCTGGCGGACGAACCGGTGGGGGGACGTCCGCGCAGACGCCCCACCGCCGCGTGGGACATGTCACAACCGGTGACCACGTCGGCTCCGAGTCGACCCCACGGGTCCACGTAGAAGCCGGTTCCGCCGCCCGCGTCGAGAGCACGCGCCCCGCGCGGCTCCAGCCGGCCCACCTCACGGAGGAAGACCTCTTCCCGTACCCGGTACGTCCACCTGCTGAAGGGCCGCCCGAGCGCGCGGCGGCCCACCCCGTCCTGTTCCAGGACCGTGAACCCCACCTCCTGGGCGATCGTCCTCGGCAGGCCGCGCGGGTGCGTCTTCCGCTCCTCTTTCCGGCGCATGGGCCACCGGGTGTACTCGATGTGGTCGAGGAGCAGGAGCAGTCCACCGGGGCGCAGTACCCGCAGCATCCGTTCCAGGGCGCGGCGTTGGTCGGGGATGACGCAGAACGCCAGGGCACAGACCACGGTGTCGAAGGTGGCGTCGGCGAAGCGCAGGTCCTGGACAACCCGGACCCGGTGGAGCGGCGGGCGATCCCGACCGCGCACCTGGCGGATCTGGAGGAGCGCATGGCCCTGCTGCGTGAGGCCCGGGAGATCGTCGAGCAGGAGATGGTCCGCCGACACGAACAACCCTGATCGGTCGACTGCGCCGCTGCACGGGCGCGGGCGAACACTCACGGCTCGGCCTCGGCTGTCTCCGGCCGCTGCTAGACATATCGCATTCCCCGGCGCACGCCCCTCGATCCGAGAGAAGGAAACACGCTTGAACAGCGAGCACCTCACCGAGTACGCGGGACTGCCCATCGTCGACTTCCTTACGGAGGGCGCCGAGAAGACACACCTGTACGAGGCCTTCCAACGGGACCGGAGGGACGGGGTGGAGACACCCACCTCCACCCCGCACCGGGAGCGGATGGAGAAGGCCATGACGGCCCCGGCCTCCGTGGCCTGGCGGCTGCACCTGCACGAAGGCCCGGAGACCTTTTCCCGCTACATGGACCGGTTCGTCCGTGAGGTGGACACCTCTCGGGTCACCGCCCTGGTGATCGGTTCCTGGGCGGGGTGGGACAACTCCGACGTTCCCTCGGACGTGGCCCGGGACGCCCTCATCGAACACGTCTCCGCGTTTCCGGCTCTGAGTTCGGTGTTCCTCGGCGACATCACGTTCGAGGAATGCGAGATCTCCTGGCTCCAGCAGTGCGACCTGGCACCGCTCCTGACCGCTTACCCGCGTTTGTCGGAGGTCACCGTCCGTGGTGTGGGCGACCCCGACCGCACCACCAAGACCTACCCCCTGTCCCTGAAGGTGCCCGAGCACACCGGTCTGCGCTCCCTGACCCTGCAGAGCGGCGGTCTTCCCGGCACCGTCGTACGCGGGGTCGTCTCCTCCGGATTGCCACACCTGGAACACCTGGAGCTGTGGCTGGGCGTGAAGGACTACGGGGGTGACGCCGTCCCCGAGGACCTGGCCCCGGTCCTGTCCGGTGACGCCTTCCCGAACCTGCGCCACCTGGGTCTGCGCAACGCCCAGGACACCGGTCTGTGGCTGCGTGCCCTGGTCGACTCGCCCGTGCTCGCCCGCCTGACCTCTGTGGACCTCTCCGAGGGTTCGCTGCGCGGCCGGGACGTGGACCACCTCCTCGCCTCGGTCCCCGCGCTGGCCCACCTGGAGAGTCTGGACCTACATCACCACTACCTATCGGAGGAGGAGACCGAGCGGGTGTGCGCCGCCTTCGCGGCGGCCGGGGTGGAGGTGGACCTCTCCGAGCGGGAGGTGCCCGACGGCGACGAACCCGACGACGAGTACGCCTACTACCCCTCGGTCACCGAGTGAGCGTCCCGGTGGGTGGACGACCGCTGGTCGTGGTGTGCGTGCCGGGCAATCGACGCCGCGCGCTCTTCGCGGAGGCCGCCCGGGAGAGGGGGTGGCCGGAGCCCGTCGTGCTGCCCTGGCACGAACTCGCCGACCCGGCCACGGCCCCGAACCTGCCTCCCGACGCGTTGGTACGGGTGGACTCCCCCGGCGAGGACGTCACCACGGCCCGCCTGCTGCGCGGTTGGGTACGGGATCCCGACCTGTACCGGGCCGAGGGCACCGCCGATCAACACCGTGGGTTCGTCCGCGCACTGGGGCGTCTGTCCTCCCTGGTGGCCGCGACCTCCGGCGCGCACTTGGTGCAGGACCCCGTCGACCTGATCGACATGTGCGACAAACGACGCGCTCACGCGCGCCTGGCGTCTGCCGGAGTCCCGGTGGCGGACGCCCTGCCGGGGCCGATCACCGGCTACGCGTCCCTGCGCGAACGCATGGCCGAGCACCGCGCGCACCGAGTGTTCGTCAAGCCCGCGCACGGCTCCTCGGCTTCGGGGGTGATCGCGCTGGCCACCGGTGGGGCGGGCAGGATCAAGGCGGTCACCTCCGCCGACCTCACCTGGTCGCAGGACGGATCGGTGGCGCTGTTCAACTCGCTGCGACCGCGCACCTACACCACCGAGACGGAGGTGGCGGCGGTCGTGGACGCCCTGGCCCCGGACGGTCTGCACGTGGAGCGTTGGCTGCCCAAGGCCGGCTTCGAGGGCCGTGTGGTGGACCTGCGGGTCCTGGTGGTCGCCGGTCGCGCCGCCCACGTCGTGGCGCGCTCCTCACGCTCTCCCCTGACCAACCTGCACCTGGGCAACGCCCGTGGTGACGTGGACGCGCTCCGCGAGACCATGGGACCGCGCGCGTGGCGGGAGGCCATGGCCACCGCCGAGGCGGCGGCCGGGGTGTTCGGTTCGACCCTGCACGTCGGGGTGGACCTGTTGCTCTCCCCGGGGTGGCACAGTTTCACGATCTGTGAGGTGAACGCCTTCGGCGACCTGCTCCCTCGGGTTCTCCACGAGGGCCGCGGCACACACGCCGAACAGTTGCGCGCGCTCACGACCGGCCGGTTCCCGGTGTCTCCCCCACGGTCCGGCCCCTCTCCCTCGGCGTCCCCCGTCCCCGCACCGCATCGACCCACCTTGGAACACCGTTGAATACCGATACCCCCGGGCCGGCCCTGCCGGGAACCACCCCGGACATGAACACCGTGGTGGGCACGCACGACCTCCTGCTGCTCACTCTGGACACGCTGCGATACGACGTGGCGGTCGAACTCGCCACCGCCGGGCGCACACCCCATCTGGCCCGGTTGCTGCCCGCGGGCGGTTGGCAGGAGCGGCACGCGCCGGGGAGCTTCACCTACGCCTCCCACCTGGCGATGCTCGCCGGATTCCTGCCCACCCCCGCCTCGCCCGGGCCCCACCCGCGCCTGTTCGCGGCCTCGTTCCCCGGCAGCGTGTCCACCGCCCCCGGTACCTGGACTTTCGAGACCGCCGATCTGCCCTCCGGGCTGGCGGCCGAGGGTTATCACACCGCCTGCGTGGGCGGCACGGGCTTCTTCAACCGTCGGTCGGCGCTGGGGTCGGTGCTGCCGGGACTGTTCGCCGAGAGCCACTGGGAGGAGTCGTTCGGGGTCGCCGACCCCCACTCCTTCGAGAACCAGGTCGAACGCGCGGTGCGGATCAGCGAGAACGTCCCCGCCGACCGTCCCCTGTTCCTGCTGTTGAACGTGGCCGCCCTGCACCAGCCCAACTGGTTCCACCTGCCCGGTGCGAGCCGGGAGGCCGGGGACACCCGTGCCAGCCACGCGGCCGCGCTGGAGTACGTGGACCGGCACCTGCCACCGTTGTTGGAGGCCATGAGCGCCCGGCGTCCCTGCTTCGCGATCGTGTGCTCCGACCACGGCACCGCCTACGGCGAGGACGGACACACCGGCCACCGGATCGGCCACGAGGTCGTGTGGACCGTTCCCTACACCCACGCGGTCCTGCCCCACGGCTACCGTTCCGCGGCCCCCGCGCCCGACGAGAAGAAGGAGAAGGCGTGAGCCTCGTCCCCATGACCGAACCCGTGCGCGCGGACTCCCCGTACCGCTCGTACGTGTACTCCTACCCGCACAAGACGGCCTACCGCCCCTTCGACGACCGGCCCCGCCTGAGCGACCTGTGGCGGGGCGAGGACGTGGGCGCGCTGTCGCTGTACGCGCACATCCCGTTCTGCGAGATGCGGTGCGGGTTCTGCAACCTGTTCACCCGTTCCACTCCCCCGGCCGAGCAGGTCACCACCTTCCTCGACGCCCTGGAGCGTCAGGCCGACGTGGTCGCCTCCTGTCTGCCCGAGGGCGCGTCGTTCGCCCGTGCGGCCCTGGGCGGCGGCACCCCCACCTACCTGACCGCCACGGAACTGGTCCGTGTCTACGACCTGCTCGAACGCACCCTGGGCGTGGACCTGACCGCGATCCCCACCTCGGTGGAGACCTCGCCCGCCACCGCCACCTCGGAGCGGCTGGCGGTGTTGAGCGAGCGCGGCGTCACCCGGATCAGCATGGGAGTGCAGAGCTTCGTCGACAGTGAGGCGCACGCCGCCGGACGGCCGCAAAGGCGCGCGGAGGTGGACCGCGCCCTTGCCGACATCCGGGCGTGCACCGACGCCGACCTCAACGTCGACCTCATCTACGGCATCGAGCGGCAGACCTCGGACACCTGGCGTTACTCGTTGGACACGGCGCTGTCCTGGTCGCCGGAGGAGGTCTACCTGTACCCGCTGTACGTGCGGCCGCTGACGGGGTTGGGCCGTCGTGCCCGAGAGTGGGACGACCACCGACTGTCCCTGTACCGGCAGGGCCGCGACCACCTGCTCGGGCACGGCTACGAGCAGGTGTCCATGCGCATGTTCCGAAGGGCAGACGCCGCCGAGACGGCCGGCCCCGAATACTGTTGCCAGACCGACGGCATGGTGGGGCTGGGCTGTGGGGCGCGTTCCTACACCTCGGGCACCCATTACTCGTTCGACTACGCGGTGGGCGTGGGCAAGGTGCGGTCGATCATCGAGGACTACGTGGGGCGTGAAGCCGGGGACTTCGCCCGTGCCGAGGTGGGGTTCCACCTGGACGAGGAGGAGCGTCGGCGCCGCCACGTCCTACAGTCGCTGCTCCGGGTGGAGGGCCTGGACGCGCGGGCCTACGCCGAACGTTTCGGTGGTCACCCGGTGGCGGATCTCGCCGAGGAATTCGGCGCGCTGGCCGCACGCGGGTGGTTGGTCGCCGGGGAGGACTCCGTCGACGCCGCGACGATCCGGCTCACCGAGGAGGGTTTGGCCCACTCCGACTCGATCGGACCGGACCTGTTCTCGGCCCGGGTGAACCGGCTCATGGCCGAGTACGAGGCGGGGTGAGGCCGGTGCCGTCCGACTCCGCCGTGCCGCTCCCGGACCCGACCATGGGTCCCCCCGCGCGCGCCGCTCTGCCCGCCCACCTGACCCTGCTCTACCGGGGGCCGTTGGCCAGCTGCGACTACGACTGCCCGTACTGCCCGTTCGCCAAGCGTCGGGACTCCCCCGACACCCTGCGGGTGGACCGTGCGGCGCTGGAGCGTTTCACCGACTGGGTGGCCGAACGCGCCGAGCACGATCCCGGGACCCGGATCTCGGTGCTGTTCACCCCCTGGGGCGAGGGTCTGGTCCGGTCCTGGTACCGGCGGGCGATCGTTCGGCTCAGCCGGCTGCCGCACGTGGACCGGGTCGCGATCCAGACCAACCTGGGCGGACGCCTGGGCTGGCTCACCGAATGCGACCTCGACTCGGCGGCGCTGTGGACGACCTACCACCCCGGTGAGGTCGCCCACGAGCGGTTCCTGGCCAAGGCCCGCGAGCTCATCGACCTCGGGGTGCGGTTCAGCGTCGGTGTGGTGGGGCTGCCCGAGCACCTGGGAGCGGCCGCTCGGATGCGCGCCGCCCTGCCCGAGCAGGTGTACCTGTGGGTGAACGCGGCCGAGGGACGTTCCTACACCGACGCCGAAGCCGCGACCTGGCAGCGAATCGACCCGCTCTTCCACCACAGCCGACTGCCCCATCCCAGCCGTGGCCTTCCCTGTCGCACCGGTGAGAGTGTGCTGTCCGTGGACGGGGACGGAAACGTGCGGCGCTGCCACTTCGTGGACGACCCCCTGGGCAACCTCTACGACGGGTCCTTCCGCGAACGACTCGGACCCTCGGGTTGCCCGCTGACCACCTGTGACTGCCACATCGGCTACGTCCACCTGGAGCCCCTGGACCTGTACGACGTGTTCCGGGGCGGGGTGATCGAGCGGATCCCTGCGATCCGCGGCTCCTGACACATCCACGTGAGAAGTACCGACGCCCCTTCGAAACCGTCACCGGGGACGGCCATAATTCGTCCCATGGTCCTTCCCCGTGTCATCGCCACCGACCTCGACGGCACCCTCCTGGGCCGATCGGGCGAGGTCTCCGAACGCAACCGCAGGGCTCTGAACGACGCCGTCGACGCCGGAATCAGGGTGGTCATCGTGACCGCCCGACCACCCCGCAACACCGCCGCCATCGCCGAACTGTTCGAGTGCGCCGCAGTGGTCTGCGGCAACGGCGCCCACACCCAGGTGCCCGGCCGCGATCCGCTGGTCAGGGCGATCGACCGCGACACCTCCGGAACCCTCGTAGACAAGCTCCGGGGCGCCCTGCCCGAGGTCGGGTTCGCGGTGGAGACCGGCGTCGGCTTCTACCACGACGCCGACTACATGTTGGAGTCCTGGATGCCCCGGGACTGGGTGACCGAGGTGTTGGAGGACACCGACGCCCTGCTGGCCGCCGCGAACCCCGTCACCAAACTCCTCGCCCGGTCCACCGCCATGCCCGTGCACCTGATGCTCGACGCCGCCTCCCAGTCCATCGGACCCCTGGCGGAGGTGACCTACTCCGGTTCGTCCGGGTTGGTCGAGGTGAGCGCGACCGGGGTGAACAAGGGCAGCGCTTTGGCGCTGCTCTGCGAGGAATGGGGGGTCTCCCGGGAGGAGGTCGTGGCCTTCGGCGACATGCCCAACGACCGGTCCTCGCTCACCTGGGCCGGGTCCGGCTACGCGATGCGCAGCGGCCACCCCGAACTGCTCGACCCGGAGCTGGGGCTGCTGGTGGCCCCGCCCAGCCACGAGGACGGCGTGGGACGTGTGGTGGAGCAACTGCTGCGAGGGTGAGCGACCACCGGCCGAAACGACCGTGGCCCCGGCGGAACGTCCGCCGGGGCCACGTCGGTTCAACGGCCGTGCGCACGGGGGTCCTCCGGGGTGGGGAGAGGAGTCGGGCGTCCCGGAAGGCGCGTCCCAACGACCCTGGACACGACCACCCGGCGACCGTTCGTCGTGGATGGGGACCGTTCACCGCACGATGGGCGACCGCTCGACGCTTCGCACCCGCGTTCGGCGCGTGTTCGGGCGCGTCCCCTGCTCAATCGGTGGTGTCGCTCCTTACAGTATCGAGTAATTCAGGTCACATCCTCGGGATGTGACCTGACCAGCGTCACCGTCCCGCCCATCCCCCCGGAGGTAGCACATGGCGAGTAAAGAACCACCGCAACCCACAACCACCGCGGAGCAGGGTCCAGAACCCACCGAGGAAACGCTGTCCACTGAAGCGGTCATCGCCATGCACAGCGACCCGAGGTTCCTCCACCTCAAGAAGAGCCTCTTCTCCTTCATCTTTCCGATGAGTCTGGCCTTCATGGCCTGGTACCTGCTCTACGTCCTGATGACGGCGTTCGCACGCGACCTGATGAGCGTCCAGCTGTTCGGGAACGTCAACCTGGCGTTGCTCTTCGGTGTGCTCCAGTTCATCACGACCTTCAGCATCGCCATCATCTACTCGAACTACTCGCGTAAGCGTCTGGATCCGGCCGCCGCGGCCGTCCGTGAGGCTCTGGACAACCCCGTGGAGGAGAAGAAGTGAACCTCACCGGCATCCAGCAGTTCACACTCGAGACGGCCGCCGTCAGCGACAGCAGTCGCGCCATCACCATCGGCCTGTTCTCGGTCATCATCGCCGCGACCCTCTACATCACCGT
This sequence comes from Nocardiopsis listeri NBRC 13360, assembly GCF_001570765.1. Lineage (GTDB taxonomy): Bacteria > Actinomycetota > Actinomycetes > Streptosporangiales > Streptosporangiaceae > Nocardiopsis > Nocardiopsis listeri. The sequence goes on from NZ_BCSH01000017.1 coordinate 31,852, forward strand.
CTGGGCGAGCCGGCGAACCCACAACGCCACCGACTTCCACTCCGGTGGACGCGGCTTCACCGCCACCCAGAACGGGTTCGCGATCGCGGGGGACTACATGTCCGCCGCCTCTTTCCTGGGCATCGCGGGCATGATCGCCCTGTTCGGCTACGACGGCTTCCTGTACTCCATCGGCTTCCTCGTGGCCTGGCTGGTGGCTCTGCTCCTGGTCGCCGAACTACTGCGCAACTCCGGTCGCTACACCATGGGCGACGTGCTGTCCTACCGGATGCAGCAGCGTCCGGTGCGCACCGCCGCGGCCGTCTCCACCATTACCGTCTCCATCTTCTACCTCCTGGCGCAGATGGTGGGCGCGGGCGCTCTCATCTCCCTGCTCATGGGCATCCAGCCCGGTGAGACCTACCTGGGCATGTCCGGGGAGACCGCCAAGATCGTCGGCATCGTGCTGGTCGGCATGCTGATGACCATCTACGTCTCCTTCGGCGGCATGAAGGGCACCACCTGGGTCCAGATCATCAAGGCCATCATGCTCATGACCGGTACCGGTCTGCTGGTGGTACTCACCCTGTCGATCTACAACTTCAACCTCGGCTCCCTGATGACCGATGCGGCCTCGGCCAGCGGCCAGGGAGCGGCCTTCCTCGAACCCGGCCTGCGTTACGGCGTCGAGGTGTCCGGTGACGCGGTCCAGTCCATGTGGAACAAGCTGGACCTGATCAGCCTCGGCATGGCCTTGGTCCTGGGCACTGCCGGTCTGCCGCACATCCTCATCCGCTTCTACACGGTCCCCGACTCGATGACGGCCCGTAAGTCCGTGAACTGGGCCATCGGCCTCATCGGCACCTTCTACCTGTTCACCCTGGTGCTGGGCTTCGGCGCCGCCGCCATCGTGGGTCACCAGGCGATCACCGACCAGGACGCGGCGGGCAACGCGGCCGCACCCCAGCTGGCACAGGCCGTCGGCGACCACTTCGGTGGGGAGACCACGGGAGCGATCCTGCTCGCGTTGATCGCCTCCGTCGCCTTCGCGACGATCCTGTCGACGGTGGCGGGTCTGGTCATCGCCTCGTCCTCCTCCCTTGCCCACGACTTCTACAACTCCGTGATCCGCAAGGGGAAGGCCACCGACAACGAGCAGGTCCGTGTCGCGCGGATCGCCGCCGCCGGCATCGGTCTGGTCGCCGTCGTCCTGGCGGTCTTCGCGCAGAACCTCAACGTGGCGTTCCTCGTGGCCCTGGCCTTCGCCATCGCCGCCTCGGCCAACCTGCCGACGATCCTGCTCAGCCTGTTCTGGAAGCGGTTCAACACCCGTGGCGCGATCTGCGGTGTCTACGGTGGTCTGATCAGCGCGGTGGGTCTGGTGCTCTTCTCCCCGGTCGTCTCCGGCTCCGAGACCGCCCTGATTCCGCACATGGACTTCGCCTGGTTCCCGATGCCCAACCCGGCACTGTTCTCGGTGCCGCTGGGTCTTCTCTGCGCGGTCGTGGGCACGCTCACCTCCAAGGAGCAGGACTTCGAGAAGTTCGCCCAGCTCCAGGTGCGCGCCTTGTCCGGTGCGGGCGCCGAAAAGGCCTCCGATCACTAGTTCTCACCCCGGGCCCCCGATCAGCCACTTACGGGGGCCACGCACGGAACGTGGCCATCTCCCGATCGCGCTCCGTGCGTCCCGGCCCGTCACCCCTCCTCCCGGGGGTGGCGGGCCCTTCCACGTGAACGAGAAGAAGGCGATCCGATCGACGTGACCGTTGACACACTATGCGGGGATAAGATCGGTGCGTGTCGTATCGGTGGCTGTCGTGGCTTTCCCCCTCCCGGCGCCCCTCCTCTTCGGATCGTCGGGCGAGCATCGAGTTGATGCGCCAGGTCCACGCCTTGGGAATCGATCTCCAGGACGGGTTGCACGGCCGCAACGTGGGCGCGGCCGCCAGAAGGCTGCGCCGGATCCTCGCCGTGGAGGGTGTCCTGCTGGCCGACCTGGACGGACCGATCACCGCGAACGGAACCCGCCCCGGGTCCGAGGAGATCGAGGGTGTCCTGGCCCAGGTCTTCGAGTACGGGGGCAGTGCCCGCGCCCGCTCGACGGAGGGCGCCTCGGTCTACGCGGTCCCGCTGCACGTGGCCGACGAACTCGCCGGCGCGTTGGTGGCCATCGGCGAACCGGTGGAGTCGGACGTCGAGGCGGCCGCGGCACTGGTCTCGGACAGCCTGGACCACGCGGCGCTGCGCCGGGCCCGAGCCCGGATCGCCGCCGCCGACCTGCGCACCCTGCGCGCCCAGATCTCCCCGCACTTCATGCACAACTCCCTCGCCGTGATCGCGGCGTTGGTGCGCACCGACCCCGACCGGTCCCGTCAACTGCTGTCGGACTTCGCCGACTACCTGCGGTACGGGTTCTCCGACAAGGGCGACTACGCCACGGTCTCCGACGAGTTGGAGGCCACGCAGACCTACCTCGAACTACAGCGCGCCCGCTTCCACGACCGGTTGGACATCACCGTGCGGATGGCACCCGAGGTGCTGCCCATCGCCATCCCGTTCCTGGTGGTGCAACCGATCGTGGAGAACGCGATCCGGCACGGGCTGGAACGCAAGGAGGGCCGTGGCCACATCAGCGTGTCCGGTTTCGGTGAGGGTCCGCTCTGCGTCATCGAGATCGAGGACGACGGTGTGGGCATGCACCCGGAACTGGCACGCGCCCTCCTCGCGGGTACCGGGCCCGAGGCCCGTAGCGTCGGTCTGGCCAACGTGGACCAGCGACTGCGAGCGGTCTACGGACCGGAGTACGGTCTGATGATCGAGACCGCGCTGGGGGAGGGAACGAAGGTGACCGTGCGCGTACCGAGGTTCGCACCCGGGGTGGTCGTGCGATGAACCCCGAACTCCGTGTACTGGTGGTGGAGGACGAGGCCTCCACCCGCCAGGAGATGGCCTCGCTCCTGGGCGACATGCCCGAGGTGTCGGAGGTCCTGGTGGCCTCGAACGGGGCTTCGGCGGTGCGGTTGTTGGGCACGACCAGCATCGACGCCGCCTTCCTCGACATCCTCATGCCCGGCTTGGACGGCATGGACGTGGCCCGGGTGCTGAGCGTGATGTCGGAGCCGCCGTCGATCGTGTTCGTGACCGCGTCCGAGGCGCACGCCGTGGAGGCGTTCGGGATCGGCGCGGTGGACTACCTGCTCAAACCGATCCGCCCCGAGCGTCTGGCCGAGGCCGTAGGCCGGATCGCGCAACTGCGCGACGCCAACGCCACCTCCTCCCCGGCGGAGGACCTGCACGTGGTGCAGATCGACACCGGCCGGCGCACCGTGTTCGTCAAACGCGACGACGTGCAGTTCGTGGAGGCCCAGGGCGACTACGTGCGGTTGCACACCGCCGAGGGCACCCACCTGATCCGGCTGTCGCTGTCGTACCTGGAGGAGGTGTGGGCCTCGGCCGGGTTCGTCCGGGTGCACCGCGGCTTCCTCATCGCCATCTCCTGGGTCCGGGACCTTCGGGTGACCTCCTCCTCCGGTCTGGTGGCCGGGACCCCGGCCGGAGACGTACCCGTGAGCCGCCGCCACGGACGCCATCTGCGCGCCCAACTCCTGGAGGCGGCCAAACGCGACCAGCTCGGCCGTTCGGCGACCGGACGCCCGGGGACGGCCAAGGAGTGGTAGTTGAGTCCACGCCGTGAGAAGCTCACCAGCCCGCAGACGAGGATCGCGTTGGCCAGGGGCAACCGGCCGGTGCAGCACCTACAGCCGGTTCCCGAACCCGTGGACACCGAGGCCGCCCGAGCGCTGTTCCGCGCGCAGCGACGCGGGGCCGTACGCACCGTGACGCTGCTGGGACTGGTGCTGTTCGGGCTGAGCGGCGCCTTCTCCCTGTTCCCGACGCTCGGAGACCTCCGGGTGGTGGGGGTGCCGATCTCCTGGCTGCTGCTGACCGTGGCGATCTACCCGTCGTTGTTCGGCCTGGCGCTGTGGCACGTGCGATCGGCCGAGCGTCTGGAGGACCGGGCCGAGGCCGTCGCACGGGCCGGGGCCGTCACCCGGTCGACCCGCAACGACGAACCGTACCCTCGCGATGACGGGACCTCATGACCACCGCCGTCCTGGCCATCGGCCTGGTGCTCGTCGCGAGCCTGGTCATCGGGATCTACGGAGTGCGGGCCGCGCGGTCCACCTCCGACTTCCTGGTCGCCTCACGGCGGGTGTCGCCGAACTGGAACGCCCTGGCGATCGCCGGTGAATACCTGTCCGCCGCCTCCGTGCTCGGCCTGGCCGGACTGCTGCTCAAGAACGGGCTGGGCACCATGTGGTACGCGGCGGGGTTCAGCGCCGGGTACGTGGCCGTGGTCGCGTTGGTGGCCGGACCGATGCGACGTTCGGGTGCCTTCACCGTGCCGGACTTCGCCGAGTACCGACTGGGCGCGCCCCGTCTACGGAAGCTGTGCGGCTGCGTGGTACTGGTCATCATGCTGCTGTACCTGGTCCCCCAGTTCAAGGGGGCCGGGGTGGTGTTGAGCCTGGTCAGCGGAACCCCCTACTGGGTCGGGGTGCTGCTGGCCGGGTTGGTGGTGAGTGGTTCCATCGCGGCGGGCGGCATGCGTTCGGCCACCTACGTGCAGGCCTTCCACTACATCATCAAGTTGACGTTCCTGGCGGTGCCGGCGATCTACCTGGTGGTGCACGCCGGCGCCGACACCCGCTCCGAGGCCCTGCACCCCGAATGGGGTACGCGATTCCCGCAGGCCACGCCGGTGGAGTTCACCGTCGGTACCGAGTTCACGTTGGACGAACCGGTCACCGTGGTCACCGCCGACGGCGAGGAGTTGGAACTCGCCGCGGGAGGGCACTCCGTGGAACAGGGCACTGAGTACGTGTTCCCGGAGGGCGCCACCATCCCGCACCCCGAGGGCCTGCCGGAGCTCGGCGGTGAACGCTGGAGCACGCCCCTGCTGGACATGGGCGGCTACCCGTTGTTCGAGACCTGGTCGACGCTGCTCGCCATCACCCTGGGCTGCATGGGTCTGCCGCACGTGATCATGCGCTTCCACACCAGTCCGACCGCGCGGATCGCCCGCCGGGTGGCCGTGGGCGTGATCGCGTTGCTGGGGCTGTTCTACCTTTTCCCCACCGTGTACGGACTGTTGGGCCGCGTGCTCACGCCACAGCTGGTGATGTTGCAGGGCACCGACACCGTGACGGTGGTGCTGCCGGCCCAGGCGGTCCCGGGTTCGGTGGGGACCCTCCTGACGGCGATGGTCGCCGCGGGTGCCTTCGGCGCCTTCCTGTCCACCTCCTCCGGGCTGTTGCTGGCCCTGGCCGGCGGACTGTCGCACGACCTCTTCCACGGCAGCGTGCCCCGTCTACGGCTGGCCGTGGTCGTCGGTGCCTGCGTGTCCGTCCTGTTGGCGCTGCCCGCGCAGATGATCGACATCAACGCGTTGGTGGTGTGGGCGTTCACCGTCGCGGCGTCCACCTTCTGTCCCCTGCTGGTGTTGGGGATCTGGTGGCGCCGGCTGACCCTGCCGGGCGCCGCCGCCGGACTGATCGTGGGTGGGGGCACCGCCACCGGGGCGGTGGGATGGTCGATCCTGCTGCCCACGATCCCGGGATGGGGGACCGTGTTGTTGGCCCAACCGGCGGCTTGGACCATCCCCTTGGCGTTCCTGACGATGATGGTCGTCTCACGTTTCACCCGACCTCCCGAATGGGCCGAGCACGCGGTCCTGCGCCTGCACTCCCCCTGACCGCCCCGTTCGCGGGGTGGGGCGGGACCCGACGGAGTACGATTACCTCGTGTCCAAAACCAGCCACGAGGAGTAGCGTGCCTCGCCTGCCGCGTGCGTTTCCCTTCCTGTTCGCCGCCGGAGTCGTGCTGTGCTCCTGCGCGGCGGCCCAGGCCGACGAGTCCGGGTACGCCCCGCCCCCCGACACGAGTGTCACGGCCGGGCCCCAGGACGTCCGTGTGGACACCCCCGACACCCATGTGGAGTCCACCCCGGAGTGGGTGGTCGTGTGCGCGGGCGAGGTGACGGTCGTGATCGGTCCGGGCGCCTGCCCGCTGTCACCGCCCGCGTTCGTCCCCGAACCCGCGCCCGAACCGGGTCGTTCCGTCCCCGATGCGCCCGTACCCGAGCCTCCGATCGTGTCGGCACCGGCCACGGCGGCCACGGCGGAACCGGCCGCATCGGAATCGCCCGGGCCCGAGGGTCCCGCCCCCGAGGCACCACCGGCGCCGGAACCCGCCGAACCCGCGGAGCCCCTCACACCGGTGGAGGCGGCCCGAGTGATCGAGGCCGCCCATCAGGACCCCCTCATCGCCGCCGACCGACCCACCACGGACACCGCGACCGGGGTCTTCACACCGATGCGCACCATGGTCCTCATCGCCGTGGTGGGCGCCGTCGCCGCCGCCGGTGCCGGCCGCGCCGGCGCCACCCGGCAAAGGTAAGGAGGTCAGGGCGTGACCATCGTCGAGTCGACACGTTCGAACGTGGCCAGCGCCGCCGACAACCCCTCGGCGTCGACCTTCAACGCCGACGCGTAGGGATCGCCGATGTAGAAGAGCAGAGCGATGGTGGCGAACACGAACAGCAGGTTGACGGCGGCCCACAGGTAGGCCACCCGGGCACCGCGCTTGATCATCGCGAACGGCATCACCGCGACCACCGCACCGGAAGCGGCGGTCAGCACCAGCAGCAACGTAGGAATGCCGTCCCCGGCGGCGTCGGACCTGGCCACGCGCGCGTCGCTGAGGTTGCCGAGTTCCTGACGCGCGGTCAAGCGGTCGAGCCCGTCACCGGAATCGGACGCCGAGAGCGTGCGCACCGACGTCGTCAGCGCGGCCATGGCCTCGTCCCCCTCCGCGCTGAGTTCCCCCTCGGTCACCATGCGCGGCCAATCGTCCTCCACCACGGTCGTCAGGTAGGCGCGAAGGTTCTCGCGCACCGCGATGGCCTCGTCCTCGGGCAGGGCGGTGGTGCTCCAGTACAGGGATTGCGCAGCGCCGGTCTCGGCGACGATCCCGTCTTCCGCGGTGGTGAAGTTCTCCCAGGCGATCACCGCGCCCATGGCGGCGGCCACGAGGTAGAGGGCGAGCACGCAGGGTGCGATGGTGGCGCCCAAGGCACCGCCGGAGAACTCATCGTCGACCTGGAGGCGTCGGGAGATCAGTACGGCGCCGGCGACCATGACGATCAGGAGGGCGGCGAGCAGCAGCAGGGTGGACAATCGGGGCTCCCAGCAGGAGAAACGGGTATCGACTGGTCATCGTTAACACGCCCCGACCGGTCCCGCCCCCGAAACGGATGAACGCCCGCTTTTATCCCCCGTCCCGTCCGACGAGACCTCGGCCCCTGGAGCCCGACGTACCGATTGGTACGTTCTCAGCGCCGCTCTCCCCCACTCCAGCGCTCTCGGAAGGACCACCCGTGCCCACCATCCTCTCCCCCCGCGGCCCCTTGCTCCGGCTCACCGCGCTCGCCGCCGCGACCACCGCCTCGGTCCTCCTCGCCCCTTCCACCGCGATCGCCGAGGATGATCGCGCGCACAGCTCCTCCGTGGAGGTCATCATCACCGACGATGGCTTCTACGAGGTCGGTGAGGACGTGGAGAGCCTGAAGACCTTCCTGGACGAGAACCCCCGGTACGCCGACGCCGTGGACGACCCCGGCGAGGTCGGCGAGGTCGGCGAGGTCGGCGCCCTGGCCGCCGAATCGGCCGCGCTCACCCACGGCACCCTCACCATCCGGACCACCGACTGCACCACCGCGAAGGTGAGCTACTCCAAGGCCTCCGGAAGCCGGATCACCGTGGAGCTGCGCGTGGGCCAGATCGGTCGCCTGGAACGCAGGGGCGGTCCCCGGGTGGTCTCCACGGGCCGGTCCGCGTCCTTCACCACCGGCATCGCCTCGTTCGGCGACGTCCAGGGCCGGATGCACGTCTCGGAGCAGGACACGACGTTCCGCACCGGCTATGTCTCCTGCCGTTGACCCGTGTTCGGACCACGACGAGGGGCGCGGACACCGTCGTGCCCACGCCCCTCGTCGTCGGTCGACCCCCGATGTGCGGAGAAGGGAGGGGGACGACCCGGGTGGCTACCCGTCCAGGCGGTCCACCAGCGCGTGGTACTCGTCCCAGAGCTCGTTCGGGAGGTTGTCACCGAAGGTCCTGAAGAACTCGGGGACCAGCGCGGCTTCCTGCTTCCAGACGTCGGGGTCGACGTCGAGGACGAACTTCATGTCCTCGTCGGAGATGTCCAGCCCCTCGGTGTCGATGCCGTCGGCGGTCGGCACCAGACCGATCGGGGTCTCCACGGCCTCGGCCTCGCCTTCGAGCCGCTCGACGATCCACTTGATGACGCGGCTGTTCTCACCGAAGCCCGGCCAGACGATCTCGCCGTCGGCGTTCTTCTTGAACCAGTTGACGTAGAAGATCTTCGGCAACTCGGCCTGGTCGGCGCCGGCACCGATCTTCAGCCAGTGGGCGAAGTAGTCGCCCATGTTGTAGCCGCAGAACGGCAACATCGCGAACGGGTCGCGGCGCAGCTCGCCGACGGAGCCCTCCTGGGCGGCGGTCTTCTCGGAGGAGACGTTGGCGCCGAGGTAGACGCCGTGCTGCCAGCTGAGGGACTCGCTCACCAGCGGCACCGCGGTGGCGCGGCGGCCACCGAACAGGATGGCCGAGATCGGCACACCCGCGGGGTCCTCCCACTCGTCGGCGATCGTCGGGGCCTGCCCGGCCGGGGTGGTGAAGCGGGAGTTGGGGTGGGCGGCGGGCTCACCGGACCCGGGGGTCCAGGGACGGCCCTTCCAGTCGGTCAGACCGGCCGGGGGCTCCTCGGTGAGGCCCTCCCACCACACGTCGCCGTCCTCGGTGAGGGCGACGTTGGTGAAGATGCTGTTGCCCCACAGTGTCTCGACCGCGTTGGCGTTGGTCTTGGCGCCGGTGCCGGGCGCGACGCCGAAGAAGCCGGCCTCGGGGTTGATGGCGCGCAGCCGTCCGTCGGCGCCGAAGCGCATCCAGGCGATGTCGTCACCGACGGTCTCGACCTTCCAGCCGGGGATGGTCGGCTGGAGCATGGCGAGGTTGGTCTTGCCGCAGGCGCTCGGGAAGGCGGCGGCGACGTAGTGTGACCTTCCCCGCGGCGAGGTCACCTTGAGGATCAGCATGTGCTCGGCGAGCCAGCCCTCGTCGCGGGCCATGACCGAGGCGATGCGCAGCGCGTAGCACTTCTTGCCGAGCAGGGCGTTGCCGCCGTAGCCGGATCCGTAGGACCAGATCTCACGGGTCTCGGGGAAGTGCGAGATGTACTTGGTGGTGTTGCAGGGCCAGGCGACGTCCTGCTGTCCGGGCTCCAGCGGGGCGCCGACGGAGTGGATGGCCTTGACGAACTCGCCGCGTTCCTCGATGAGGCGCAGGGCGGCGGCGCCCATGCGGGCCATGACGCGCATGGAGACGACGACGTAGGGGGAGTCGGTGATCTCGACGCCGAGCTGGGAGATGTCACCGCCGAGGGGACCCATGCAGAAGGGCACCACGTACATGGTGCGGCCGCGCATGGCTCCCTTGAAGACCTCGCCGAAGGTGGCGCGCATCTCGTCCGGGGCGATCCAGTTGTTGGTGGGGCCCGCGTCCTCTTCGCGCTCGGAGCAGATGAAGGTGCGGTCCTCCACTCGGGCGACGTCGCTCGGGTCCGACTTGCAGTAGAAGCTGTTGGGCCGTTTCGCGGAGTCGAGGCGGGTGAACGTGCCCTGCTCGACCAGTAGGTCGGTGAGGCGGGTCCACTCCTCCTCGGAGCCGTCACACCACACGACCTCGTCCGGCCTGGTCAGCTCCGCGACGTCACGAACCCAGGAGATGAGTTCTTCGTTGTCGGTCAGGGCGGTGCCCACGTCAATACCCACGTCAGCAGTCACAACGGCTCCTCTTCGAATGACGAGATCTCTCGAATGATGAACGACGAGGAGCGGAACTGACCAATTGGTCTAGGCCAGTGGTCTAATAATGGCCGCACGGGATATCGGATTCCGCTGCATGGCAAGGGATTCGGGCACTCGACCACGGTGTGCCCGCACACGCTCAACGGGCTCGCCCCGACACGGCTCGGAGCAGCTTTTCCCTGCGTCGCGGGCCGAAGGCACGTCCACGACGACACACCGTGCCATTCGTCACACGGGCTCACCGTCCGGGCACCGAAGCGCCGCGGAGGCGCGGAACGAACACCCTCTAGACCACTGCCGGGTCTTCGCAGTTCAACGAAGTATGGCCACCGGGCCCCGGGCGCCGTGCAGGACCGAGTGACTCACCGATCCCAGCAGCAGGCCGCGGAACCCGCCGCGGCCGCGCGAGCCCACCACGATCAGGTCGGCGGGGGTGGCCTCCTCCAGAAGGGCCACCACCGGGTGCGCACGGACCACCCGCGTGTGCACCCGAACCTTGGACCGCATCAACCGCAGGTCCATCAGTTCCTCGTCCAGGGCCTGCCTGGCGGCCTCCGCGGCCGTCGCGTCGTCGAACAGTTCCGGCGGGATGGGACCGGTCGCGGCGGCGAACGCCACCAACGGTTGCCAGGCGCTGACCGCCACCAGGTCGGCGTCGGCGAACTCCGCCTGGTCGAAGGCGAACCTCAACGCTCGCCGGCTCGGCTCGGAACCGTCCGCACCCACGATGACCCGGCTGCGCACCCCGTGCGCGGCGGCGTGGTCCCGGGGCAGCACTATGACCGGCACCGGTGAACGAGCGGCCAGTTCGATGCCCACCGACCCCACGAACGCCGCGGCGATCCCGCTCAGTCCGCGCGAGCCCACCACGACCGCCGCCACCCCCGGTTCGTGGGACTCCGTGATCAGGGCCTGGGCGGGCCGGTCGAACGACATCCGGGTGCGCACGGACAGTTCGGGGAACAGCCGCGACACCCAATCCTCGGCGTGGTCGAGCAGGGTCCGGGCCCCCGAGCCCTCCGTCGCCCGGGCCTGCTCCTCGACGCTCGACCACACGTCGAAACCGTCCGTGGCCAGCGGGCGCGCGGCGGCCACGATCAACACGCCCAGGCCACGAAGCATGGCCTGGTACGCCGACCATTCCAACGCGTGCCTGCTGGAGTCGCTGCCGTCCACCCCCACGACCATCCATCGTGTCGTGGTAGCGCCGTTCATCTGCGTGCGCCCTTTCCGTAGGTCTCGGCGGTCATGGGATCTTCGCCTCCGCCGGTGTTTCCATGCTCTTCCCGATGATGCCGTCCGAACACGCACCGGCGGATAACAGTGCCGCCGCGAGTTGGGTGACGTAAAGTCCCAAGACGACCAGTGTCCCCGCAGGAACGGAACGCGCGGACGTCAGGTCGCGTCCGAGAGACATAAGCGAGTCATCGGCGGATGGGGAGCGCGATGTCCCACTCGAACACCGGACACCTGCACTGGGACCACCGTGACGGCCGTGTGGCCGCGGTGGTGGCCGCCGTGGTCTACAGCATGTGGGCGCTGGAGGTCGTCTTTCCCGTCGGGCTCGGATCCGGCACCGGCGCGTTGGCCGACCCCGAATCCACCTTCGGGCGGATGTTGGACAGCGCCCACCGGACCGCGGCGATCCTGGTCGTGCTCGCCGCCGGCCTCGGGCTGGCGCTGGGCGCCGAGCGACCGCGCCGTTGGCTGACGATCTCGTGGTGGTCCATGGTCGTGTTCGGCGTCACGTCCTTGACCTCGTCCCTGCTGCCCGGGCGATGTGTGGTGTCCACCGACGCGGCGTGCGCGGTGGAGTCCGTGGTGGAGGGGATGGGCGGGGTGAGCGTCCTCCAGCCACCGCTGGCCGTGGTCGCGACCCTCGCGGCGTTGGTGGCCTCGGCCGCGCTCACCAGGGACCGGCACGTGGCGGGCGAGCGCTCCTGGATCGTGTTGGCGCTGATCACCGCCGCGCAGGCGGTGGCCGCCGTGGCCGTCCTGGTGCTCGCCGCCGGCCTGTACCTCTCGTCCGGGGACGGCTCCCCGGGTGTCGCGTTGGGGATGGCGGAACGCCTCCACCTGGTGACGGTCGCCCTGTGGCTGCTGGCCGTGGGGTTGATCCCCGGCCACTGGAAGCGGCGTGGCGGCCGGATCCGCGCGCCCGAGCGGCTGAGCTGACCCGCTCTCACACCACCCGTCCGACACCCTCCGCAACCTCGGAGGGTGTCGGAGCCTTCGAGGCCGCTCCCTCGGCCGACGACGTGCCCCGGCCACTCGGTGAAGGCCTCCGAGGCGGCCCGGGTGCCGGGTGTGTCGGCCCCCGGTGCGGTTCGCGCAGGTCCTCGTCGGCGCGTTCCGGTTCGTCGGCCCCGGCCCGTTCCAGCGTCCGCCGCAGCCGCCGGTCCAGGGCCGGGCGCGCGTCCGAATTCAGGCGAGTTCGGGTGGCAGGGCTCGGCCGTGGACCACGTGCAGTGAACTCACCGCTCGGGTCAGGGCCACGTACAGGCGGTTTGCTCCCCGTTCCTCGGCCTCGACGATGGCGGCGGGCTCGACCACCACCACGGCGTCGAACTCCAGGCCCTTGGCCAGGCTCGCGGGGACCGCGATCAGTCGGGCGTCGTCCAGACCGACCTCGCCCAACAAGGGCGCCTCCACCCCTTCGGCGGCCAGGGCCGACCTCAGTTCGGCGATCTGGCGGTCGGCGGCTACCAGCCCCACCGATCCCTCTCCCTTGAGCGCGGCGCGGCAGGCCTCCGCCACCGTGGGGGCCGGGTCCCCCGCGACCGGGGAGAGGCGCAGCGCTCCGGGTGATCGGCGCACCGCGGTCGGAGCCCCCAGCCCGGGGGCGATGGTGGGCAGCAGTCGGGCGGCGAAGTCGATGATCTGCGCGGGCACCCGGTAGCCACGGTCCAGCACGTGCAGGTGGCCGGTGGGTTTTCCCAGGTGTTCCAGGAGCGTCGACCAGTTCCGCGCGGCCGAAGGACTCGTGCCCTGGGCGATGTCACCGAGAACCGTGAGCGAGCCGGAACCGCTGCGTCGCGCGATCGCCCGGCACTGCATCGGGCTCAGGTCCTGGGCCTCGTCCACCACGACGTGCCCCATCCCGGAGGGGCGTTCGATCAGCGCCGCCGCTTCGTCCACCAGTGCCAGGTCCTCTTCCGACCATTTCGCGGACTTGGGGCCGCGCGGGTTGCCCGGTAGCCGCAGCAGGGCCTGTTCCTCGGCGGTGAGCAGGCCCTCCGCCGCGCGGGCCAGGCGTTCGGGGTCGGCGAGCAGCCCCAGCACCAGCTTCAGCGGATCGACCTTGGGCCACAGCGTGGTGACCGCCGTACGGATCGCCGGGTCCCGGCGTACCCGTGTGTGCGTGCGGTCGTCGCAGGTCCGCCCCTCGGCCTCCATCTGGGTGAGGATCACGTGCGCCATGCGGTGCGAGAGCAGTTCACGCCCCGAACCGTAGGCCACCCCGCGTTCGGCGAGTTCGGTGACGAGCGGGCGCACGTCCTCCGGGTACAGCCGCCACCGGCGCGAGCCCCCGCGCACCATCACCGTCTCCTCCGGTTCGCGCAGGTGCGCCCACAGGTCGCGACGGAGCACCTCGGCCATGACCGCGGAACCCTTGACCCGCGCGACCTCCGGGGACTCCACCCGGCGGATCCATCCCTGAGGGTGCCCGGCCCGCTCGGGCAGGTCCCGGGTGAGCAGGTCGACGACGGTGGTCTGGTGGACGTCCACCTCCCCGAGGGCGGGTAGGACGTCGCGGATGTAGGACAGGAAGGACCGGTTGGGCCCGATGATCGCCACTCCGGTTCGGGAGAGCCGTGCGCGCTCGGTGTAGAGCAGGTAGGCGATGCGGTGCAGGCCCACGACGGTCTTGCCGGTGCCGGGCGCGCCCTGGACGCACAGGGTGGTATCCAGCGGCGCTCGGACCAGGTCGTCCTGCTCGGGCTGGATGGTGGCGACGATGTCGCGCATGGGTCCGGTGCGCGGCCGTTCGATCTCCGTGCTGAGGAGCTCGCTGGTGGGGGCCGGTGCGTCCGGGTCGACCAGGAGGTCCTCGTCCTCGAAGGCGGTGAGGAGCGTCCGGGGCTCACCGTCGGCGTCGGCCGTGGTGGTGAACCCGTAGCGGCGCCGGGTGCGCACCAGCATCCGGTCCGCGGGCGAGGCCCGGTAGTAGGCGATGCTGATGGGCGCGCGCCAGTCCAGGACCATGGGACGGCCGTCGGCGTCGTACACGTGGCGTCGGCCGATGTGGATCCGGTCGGGCTCGTCGGCGGCGCGGGGTCCGGCCTCGTCCTCTTCGTCCTCCTCCAGGAAGACGGTGCCGTGGTCGAAGTCCAGGCGCCCGAAGTACAGGGGCGCGTCGGGGATGTCGGTCAACTCCGCGAGTCGACGCTCACGGCCGCGGCGCAGGGCGGCGTCGGTGACCTTGTCCTTGACCACGTCACCGAAGAGCAGTTCGGTGGCGTCGACGTGCTCGCGCATGCGGTCCAGGGCGGCGCGTGCCGCGGCGAGGTGACGGCGTTCGGACGCGAGTTCGGGGTCGGGTTCGGACTCGGCGGGCATGGTCGTGGGATCGGTCGTGGTCATGGGCGGACCTCTGGTCGGCGGGACAGGACGCGGCTTCGCGCGTGCGCGGGGTCCCGCCCCGGTCACCGATGAGGTCCGGTTCGTTCCGATCCATTGAGCGCGCACAGACGACCCCGTGGGGTTGCGAGGCCGAACGGTCCAATCTACCCGAACGGGCGGACCCCGCCCTTTTACGCAGCCTTTGGCCGGTTTCGTCCCTCAGGTCTTGCGCAGGCGAACCCGACTGACGCGGTGGTCCTCGCCTTTGAACAGCACGAGCGTGGCGCGGCCACGGGTCGGGCGGATGTTCTCCAGGAGGTTCACCTCGTTGACGGTGCGCCAGGTGTTGGCCGCGAAATCCATGGCCTCGTCCTCGCCGATGGTGGTGGCCATGTGGTGGAAGTAGGAGCGCGGGTCGGAGAAGGCGGTCCGGCGCAGTTCCCGGAACCGGTCCAGGTACCAGTTGCGGACGTTCTCCGCCTTGGCGTCGACGTAGATGGAGTAGTCGAAGAAGTCGGCGACGGCCAGGCGCCCGGCGGTGGCGGGCTGTAGGACGTTGATGCCCTCCACGATGAGGATGTCGGGCCGGTGCACCGTCTGGCGCTCGCCGGGCACCACGTCGTAGTGCAGGTGGGAGTACACCGGAATGTCGAGGCGCTCGGCGCCGGCCTTCATCTCCGAGACGAACCTGACCAGGGCACGCCGGTCGTAGCTCTCCGGGAACCCTTTTCGCCGCATGAGTCCGCGGGACTGCAGGACGGAGTTGGGGTACAGGAAGTTGTCGGTGCTGACCAGCTCGACGTCGGGATGGTTGGGCCACTGGGCGAGCAGGGAGCGCAGGAGCCGCGCGGTGGTGGACTTGCCCACGGCCACGCTTCCGGCGACCCCGATGATGAACGGGGCCGGGCGATCGGACTCGCCGAGGAACGCGCGCACCGCCGCGTGCCGCTGTTGGGTGGCGCCGACGTACAGGTTGAGCAACCTGGACAGGGGCAGGTAGATGTCGCGCACCTCCTCGAGGGAGGTGGGGTCGTTGGTCCCGCGAAGCTCGTTGAGGTCGGCTTCGGTCAGGGACAGGGGCGTGGAGGCGCGGAGCGCGGCCCAGGCCGGGCGGTCCAACTCCACGTACGGTGAGGAGAAGCCGTTCTTCGTCACGTGAGACACGGTTGACCACCCTAGAGCAGCCGCTCCGCCGTCCCGGGCGGCCGGCCCCCTCATTGGCCGACCTGGTGCGTGATCGTTCCCGAAACCACACGTTCACCACGCCGACTCCGAAGGTTTTTTGTCCTGATTCGGACGGAGTGGAACCGGTTCCACTCGCGGACCAGACCAGTCCTCCCACCTGCGCGATCCATCCCGCATACACCAAATGGTCTATACCGCGACCTGCGAAAACAGCGAGTGGTATGGACCTCTCACTGGTCGAACCAGCGCACCTTTTCACTTACGCTGGCGGCCATGTGCGGAATCGTTGGCTACGTCGGGCCGCAACCGGCGCTCGAGGTCGTTGTGAACGGCCTTGCGAGGTTGGAGTACCGCGGATATGACTCCGCGGGTGTCGCCGTGCTGGGCGAGGGCGCCCTGCACACGGACAAGCGAGCCGGTAAGCTCGCCAACCTGCGTCAGGCCCTTGAAGAACGACCCATCTCCGGAGACGGCGCCGGGATCGGGCACACCCGTTGGGCCACCCATGGGGCCCCCAACGACGTGAACGCCCACCCCCACGTCGACAACGACAACCGGGTCGCGATCGTCCACAACGGCATCATCGAGAACTTCGCCGCCCTCCGGCTGGAGCTGGAGGAGCAGGGCTGCAAGTTCCTGTCCGAGACCGACACCGAGGTCGCCTCCCACCTGCTCAGCACCACGCTGGCGAGCCGGGGCGACGGTGACCTGGCCGGCGCCATGCGCGACGTCTGCAAGCGTCTGGAGGGCGCCTTCACCCTGGTCGCGGTCTCCACCGACGACCCCGACCTGGTCGTCGCGGCCCGCCGCAACTCCCCGCTGGTCGTCGGCCGCGGAGAGGGCGAGAACTTCCTGGCCAGCGACGTGGCGGCGTTCATCGCCCACACCCGCGAGGCCGTGGAACTGGGCCAGGACCAGGTCGTGGAACTGCGCGCCGACTCCGTGGTCGTCACCGACTACGATGGCGAACCCGTGGACGTCAACGAGTACCACGTGGACTGGGACGCCTCCGCCGCCGAGAAGGACGGCTACGACTACTTCATGCTCAAGGAGATCGTCGAGCAGCCGCGCGCGGTGGCCGACACCCTCCTGGGCCGGGTGACCGTCGACGGCCAGCTCACCCTGGACGAGATGCGGCTGAGCCCCGCCGACCTGCGCGGCGTCGAGAAGATCGTCATCATCGCCTGTGGTACCTCCTACCACGCGGGTCTGATCGCCAAGTACGCCGTCGAGCACTGGTGCCGGATCCCCTGCGAGGTGGAGGTCGCCAGCGAGTTCCGCTACCGCGACCCGATCCTGGACCAGCAGACCCTGGTCATCGCCATCTCCCAGTCCGGCGAGAGCATGGACACCCTGATGGCGGTCCGTTACGCCCGGGAGCAGCGCGCCAAGGTCCTGGCGATCTGCAACGTCAACGGGTCCACCATCCCGCGCGAATCCGACGGTGTGCTGTACACGCACGCCGGTCCGGAGGTCGGGGTGGCCGCCACCAAGACCTTCCTCACCCAGCTGGCCGCCTGCTACCTGATCGGTCTCTACCTGGCGCAGGTCCGCGGGATGAAGTTCGGCGACGAGATCAACGCCGTCATCGCCCAGCTGGCCACCATGCCCGAGCAGATCGAGAAGGTCCTGGACACCATCCAGCCGGTCCGTGAGCTGGCCCATTCGTTGGCCGACGCGGACACGGTCCTGTTCCTGGGCCGCCACGTGGGCTACCCCGTGGCGATGGAGGGTGCGCTCAAGCTCAAGGAACTGGCGTACATGCACGCCGAGGCGTTCGCCGCCGGTGAGCTCAAGCACGGCCCGATCGCGCTGATCGAGGAGGGTCTGCCGGTCGTCGTGGTGGTCCCCTCCCCCAAGGGCCGCAGCGTGCTGCACGACAAGATCGTGTCGAACATCCAGGAGGTGCGCGCCCGTGGCGCCCGCACCATCGTGATCGCCGAGGAGGGCGACGAGTCGGTCCGACCGTACTCGGACGTGCTCATCGAGATCCCGGCGGTGCCGACCCTGCTGCAGCCGATCGTCTCGACGATCCCGATGCAGGTGTTCGCCTGTGAGCTGGCCCTGGCCAAGGGCAACGACGTCGACCAGCCGCGCAACCTCGCCAAGAGCGTGACCGTGGAGTAGGAACGTCCCTCGCGGGGCGTGTCGAACGGGGGTGCTCCCCCGGGCGGTGCGCCCCGTCCCTTTCGGGTACCGCTCAGTGGGCCGCCCGTGTGGCGTGGGTGGCGCGGGCCGCCGGGACGTCCGGATGGGTCGGCAGCACGGAGCGCAGTTCGAGTACGTCGAGGATCCGGTGGAGCTGGCGGGGAGCACTCGCGATCAGCAGGTGCCGCTGGCGGCCGGAGGCCAGGCGGGCCGCTCCGATGAGGACGTTGACCCCGGAGGCGTCGATGAAGCCGACGTCGGACAGGTCGACGATCGCGCACGCCTCCAGAACGGCGGCGCTCAGCCGGGAGTAGGCCTCCTCGGCGGTGGCGATGTCGATCTCGCCATCCAAGCGCACGATGGTCGTGCCATCGCAGGGGAAGTGCTCACGGTCGGGGTCCAGTACGGCCACGCCTCACTCCCACGGTTCGGGGTCTGTGGGGTTGTTCGTCTACCGCTGCCGGTCGAATACCGACATGCGTTGACAGCCAGCCTACTCGCCCAGAGGAGTCGTAACCGCTCTCCCGCGGTCCCGTCCGCTTTTTGCGGTCCGGAGCGCGCCCGGGAGATGCCCGATGATGCCTTTCGAGGTCAGAAGGGGTCCGGGCCGCACTCCGCCCAGACGACCTTTCCGTGTCCGGCGATGGGATTCCATCCCCATTCACGTGCGAAGGCGGCGACGAGGCCGAGGCCACGGCCGGATTCGGCGAATTGATGCGCGGAGACCCGCATCGGCCCTCGTGCTTCGGGGTCGGCGACCATGCAGACCACGGCGTCGACGGAGGGCAGCGGTCGGAGTTGGAGCAGGACACGGGTGTCCTCGGGGACGCGCCTGGAGACGGCGTGGCGACAGGAGTTGCCGACGAGTTCGGAGACGATCAGGCAGAGGTTCTCGGTGACCTCGGACATCCCCCACTCGTTCAGGCACTTGACGGCGAATCGTCGGGCCGCGCCGACCGAGGTGGGCACCGCGGCGTAGGCGTGCGCGGCCACGCCCAGCCCGAGCGTGCCCTGTCCGATCCTCAGGTCGCCGAGCCCGACGTCCCACCGTCCCCGCGGTAGTGCCGGGTGGCCCCAGGATGCCCTGGTATGCAGCTCCGAGGGCATCAGCTCTGCGTTCATCACTGTCCTCACGGGTGATGTCGGTTCGCGAGTCCGCTTCCACAGTGTCCTGCGTGTCGCTTACAGACGTAAGACACAGATGCACGTGCAGATCAACGTTCGGCAACCCTATAGGAAGCTTCGCTCCTATTGGTAGGGGCCTGGCGAAGAATTCACCTTCATCGCCGTTGATTCGTAGTACGGGACCTTGGTCCCGCCCCGAATCCACGTCGATACCTGTCGAGGCGAGAACAGCATCGGTATACTGAGCGGTCGCTCGCGCCAATACCACTCCTAGGGAGGCGAAGTGGTAGCCGACCCCGTCGAGAACCACCAGGCCACACAGGATTTCCTGGCCAATTCCAGTGGTGGGCCCACAGTGCTGCGCATTCTGTTGGGCACCCAGCTCAGACGGCTGCGCCAGGAGAAGGAAATTTCCCGGCACGACGCCGGATACGCCATCCGCGCGTCCCACGCCAAGATCAGCCGAATGGAACTCGGTCAGGTCAGTTTCAAGCGTCGTGACGTCGACGACCTGCTGAAACTCTACGGAGTGGACGAGCGTGAGCAGCGCGAGGCCCTGCTGGGGCTGATTTCCAGCGCCAACGCCCAGGGGTGGTGGCACAAGTACGGTGACGTGCTGCCCCACTGGTTCGGGGTCTACGTCGGCCTGGAGGAGGCCGCTTCGGTGATCCGTACCTTCGAGGTGCAGTTCGTCCCCGGGCTGTTGCAGACCGAGGGGTACGCGCGCTCGGTCATCCGCCTCTCCCGCACGGCCACCTCCGACGACGACGTGAACAGTCGCGTGAGGATGCGCATGCATCGGCAGCGTCGTTTGTCCGATGGACCCGACGCGGAGATCCCCGCCCCGCGGCTGTGGGCGGTGATCGACGAGGCGGTCCTGCACCGGCCCTACGGCGACTCGAAGGTGATGCGCGAGCAGATCGAACACCTCATCGAGATGGCCCGGCGGCCCAACATCACCATTCAGATCGCCACGTTCGACATGGGCGGTCACCCCGCGGCGGGCGGTCCGTTCAGCATCATGCGCTTCCCCACGCCGCAGCTGCCCGACGTGGTGTACCTGGAACAGCTGAACAGCGCGCTGTACTTCGACAAGTACGACGACACGAGCGGCTACGCCCAGACCATGGACCACCTCGCCACCCAGGCCCCGCTGCCCTCGCAGACCGAGGGCATCCTCAAAGGCTTCCTGGAGCGCTACGGCGACTGACCACCACCTTCCCCCGCTTCCCCGCCGCCCCGGACACCTCACGCCCGGGGCTTCGTTCTTTCGCCGTGTGTCCTACTTCGGCCACGAGTGAAGAACGATCCGAAAACGGCGAACCATCTACGCCCACCACGCGTTAGGCCTGACATGCGGTTCCTCCACCGGGGTTCTCTGCGCGGGCCCATGAGTGTTTGCCGATGCAATCACGGATGCACGTGCATGCACTACGCTTTGGCCTCGCAAGGGGACATCAGGACCATCCGGTGGCGCGGCCGACCCGATCGGCGGGACCGTGGCGGCCCGATCCGACGAGTGCGGCGCGCTGGAGCCGCGTGTGGACCACCCGCGAGTCCCCCGAAGTTCCAGGAGGTTGAGGATGTATCCGATCTACAACGGCGTTCCCGCGGACCGGCTATGGGTCGATTGGACCAAGAGCAGCTGGAGCAACCCGGACGGGAACTGCGTAGAGGTCGCCACCCTCCCCGACGGCGACATCGCCGTACGGAACTCCCGAGATCCCGAGGGGCCGGCCCTCGTCTACACCCCCGAGGAGATCAAGGCCTTCGTCCGAGGCGCCAAGACCGGTGACTTCGACGCCCTCTTGAGCTGACCCTCGCCCCCGCCCCGGGCACCCTCACCCCCCAGGAAGAGCCAGCCCGGGAACGTGTGTACGTCGAGGTCCGCGTGGTCCACTCCCGTGCCGCGCGGGCCGACATCCGTCCACGGCGTACACACGAACGGAGCCCGGCACCAAACCAGGTGCCGGGCTCCGTCTGTTCATGGGAAGTCGTTCGGGTTCGTGGTGAGGTCGGCGGTAAGGGACCGCCGACCTCACCCGGTCCCGTCCGCCCTAAGGGGTGGGCCGACGGGGTCGCGTGAACCTCCCGCGTCCGGCGTTCCGTGTCAGATGCGGGTGGGGTCGACCAGGCCGTTGGCGCCGACCGGGGCCTGTTCCCACGGCAGGTGGGTGGCTCCCAGAGCGGGTTTGAGGTCGAACAACCAGGCCGCCTTCTCGTCGTACTGGGCGAAGAACGGCTTGCCGACCAGCTCCGGGTCGCGTGCCTGGATGAAGTGGAGGACGAAGACCTTCTCTCCCGCGATCTCCGTCACCCCGTCCACGCACACCTTGCCCGGGGTCGCCGACATGGACGGCCCACGCACCGTCCGGGCCAGGCCCGAGACCTTCTGGTAGGCGCCACGGAAGATGTCGTAGGCCTCGGCCAGCGGCACCGCGAAGTAGTCCTGCGGGCCGGTGTCACGCTCCACGAACATGTAATAGGGCACCATGCCGTGCCGTACGTGCGTCCGCCACATGCTCTCCCAGGTGGCGGAGTCGTCGTTGATCGTGCGGATCAGCGGAGCCTGCGTGCGGATGACGGCACCGGTCGCGCGGATGCGGCGCACGGCCTCCTGGACGAGCTCCGGACGCATCTCGTTCGGGTGCGAGAAGTGCGCCATGAACGCGAGGTTCTTGCCCGAGGCGACGACCTTCTCGAACAGGCGCAGCGTGTCGTCGGCGTCCGGGTCGGTGGTGAAGCGCTGCGGCCAGTAGGCCAGGGCCTTCGTACCGATCCGGATCGCTTCGAGGTGCTCGATCTCCAGTAGTGGCTCGATGTAGCGGGAGATGACCCCCTCACCCATGATCATCGGGTCGCCACCGGTGAACAGGACACTGGTGACCTCGGGGTGCGAACGCACGTACTCGACCATCTGGTCGATCTCGCCCGACGCGAACTTCAGGTCGGCGTCACCGACGAACTGTGCCCAACGGAAGCAGTAGGTGCAGTACGCGTGGCACGTCTGCCCCTGCTTCGGGAAGAAGAGCACCGTCTCCTTGTACTTGTGCTGGATGCCGGGGATGGGCTCCTCGTCGCCCGTGGTGGGCACGTTGAGGTCCATCTGACCGGCGGGGTGCGGGTTGAGCTTGGCGCGGACCTGGTTGGCGGCCTCGTTGAGCTCCTTGCGCCCGGCACCGGCGCTCAGCAGGTCGGCGATGCGGGCGACGTCCTCTGGCGGGAGCATGTCCGACTGGGGGAAGACCAGTCGGTAGATCGGATCGTCTGGAGCGGCGTCCCAGTCGATGAGCTCGTCGATGACGTAGCTGTTGACGCGGAACGGCAGCACGTGTGCCACCGCCTTGACCGCGAGCTGCTCGTCGGTCGAGAGACCGGCTCGCGCCGTGAACTCGTCGAGGTGTTTCGTCGTGTAGGCACGAAACCGACGTCCGGCGGACGGGGACTGTGCCGCGTCAGGCGTAACGCTCACGCCTCTCCTCTCCTGCGGTAGGCAGGGCGCCCGGAAGGCAGCCCTGAGCGGGCGGCTCCGGCATTACGGGTACCGGTGGACCACCTCTGGATGAAAATTCGGTTGTCTCCCGTGCACGGAGTGTTCCGAGCAGGGGAGCCGGCGAGCGGGTATACCCCCACAGGGGGTTTTGTACCCATCCCGCATGAAATCCAGCCCTGACCTGGACATTCTGGAAGTATCCTCGCATGAGTGTACGAACTCGCCCGATAAAGGCGTGACGAGGGTGACGCGGTACCATCCCCGGATTGTGAGGAACCAACCGACGATGAGTGGCACACCCGACGCGGAACCCCCCACTCCGCGAACGTCACCGCCGATCATCGCGGTGGACGCCATGGGTGGCGACAACGCGCCCCGAGAGATCGTGCGCGGGGCCGTAACGGCCGTTCGTGAACTGGGCCTTCGCGTGCTGCTGGTGGGCCGACGCACCGAGATCGCGGCGATGCTCGCCGAGGAGGGCGCCCTGCGCGACATTCCGGTCGTGCACGCCGAGGACAGCATCGCGATGGACGAGGGCGCCCTGGCCAGCTGGCGGCGACCCCGCTCCAGCGCCGCCGTCGCCTGCCGCCTCATTCGACGCGGCGACGCCGACGCCCTGGTCTCCGCGGGTTCCACCGGAGGGATCGTGGCCACCTCCACCGTCCGCCTGCGCACCCGACCGGGGGTCCTGCGCCCCGCGCTGGCGGTGACCCTTCCCACCCTGCCCACTCCCACGATCCTGGTGGACGCCGGCGCCAACGCCGACGCCAAGCCGGAGATGCTCGTGCAGTTCGCGCACCTGGGCTGCGCGTACGCGCAGACGGCGTTCGGCGTCCAGAACCCACGGGTGGGCATGCTGACCATCGGTTCCGAACCGGGGAAGGGCAACAAGCTGGTCCGCCGCACGGTGGAGCTATTGGCCGAGGTTCCGGACCTGGACTTCCAGGGCAACGTCGAGGGCCACGACCTGCTCACCGGGAAGGTGGACGTGGTGGTCACCGACGGACACACCGGCAACGTGGCGCTCAAGACCGTCGAGGGAACCGCCGGGTTCACCCTCGACGCCATGAAGGAGGCGATGACCTCCTCCACCATCGCCAAGGCCGGGGCCGTGCTGCAACGAGGCGCGCTGCGCCGACTGCGCGAGCGCTTCGACAGCGAGACCTACGGGGGCGCCGCCCTGCTCGGACTGAACGGCACGGTGGTGATCGCCCACGGCGACAGCAACCGCACGAGCATCGCCCACGCCTGTCGGCTCGCCAACGACCTGGCGGGTGGCCGGATGGACGAACGGATACGCCGACGGGTGCCCCACCGTTCACCGGTCTGGCTCCACCGGCGCCCACAGGACGAACGCTGATCGGACCCCCGCCGAAGCTCCACGCAGACCACGGGGGGTCGCCCGTTCGGGCACCGTCAGGCCCTGTTCTCGGAAAACCCGTGGAGGTGCCGCAGGTGTGATCGCTCGAAGAGGAACTGTCGGCCGCCAGGTCGCCCGTTGAGGGTGGTGGCGGGCGACGGGTGGGCGAGCCATCACACCGTAGGTGCCACAGCCTCTCCCGCAACCCCTTCCTGACTCCCAGGTGCCCGAACACGCCAAAGCGCCGGCGGAGGCGCCGAACTACACGGTGAGGCCGCGGACGTACTCCTCCTGTTCGGTGGTCTCCACGGCGAGCGTCGAGTAGTGCTCTCGCACGTAGCCCACCGCCTCTTCCGCTGGGACTCCGTCGAGGACCGTCAGACAGGCCAGCGCCGTTCCCGTACGCCCCCGCCCACCGAGACAGCCCAGTTCCACCCGCTGCTCCGTCGAACGCTCCAGTGCCTCCCGTAGACGCTTCAGGGTGTCCGTGTCGTCCGCGGGCAGCCCGAAGTCCTCCCAGCGCACCCACCTGGACACCCACTGGACCGTGGGCGGTTCATGGTCGAGCAGGTACACCGCGAACTCCGGGCGCGGGCCGGCCGGCAGCGGCAGGACGAGCCCACGACCGCGCACCAGGCGTCCGGAGGGCAGTCGCATGACTCCGGGGGAGGCCGGATCCCACAGTTGGTTCCTGTCTCTCATGTCTTCGAGCCTAGGCAGGGGTTCGGGCTCGGCACAGCCCCCGAAAGTCCTGGACGTGGCCTGGGCCATACCAGTAGGGAAGGGTGTGGCCGGTCGGTAGGCTTAGGGCTATGGCCGACCCGCAGGAAGTACTCTCGCGACGGGTCCAGTCCGCCCTCGGCGCCGCCTTCGGTCCCGAGTTCGCCGACACCGACCCCGTCATCCGCCCGTCCCAGTTCGCTGACTACCAGGCGAACGCCGCACTCGCGCTCGCCAAGCGTCTGGGCCGAAAGCCCCGCGAGGTCTCCGCGGCGATCATGGAACACCTGGACGTCTCCGACGTCTGCCGTGACGTCGAGGTCAGCGGCCCGGGCTTCATCAACCTCACGCTTCGCGAGGACTGGATCGCCGACCAGGCGCGCCTGCTCCTCGACGACGACCGTGTCGGCGTGCCCCTTCAGGAGCGGAAGAACATCCCGCTCGACTACTCCGCGCCCAACGTGGCCAAGGAGATGCACGTCGGGCACCTGCGCACCACGGTCGTGGGCGACTCCTTGGCCCGCACCCTGGAGTTCCTGGGTCACAACGTCATCCGGCAGAACCACATCGGCGACTGGGGCACCCCCTTCGGCATGCTCATCGAGCACCTGCTGGAGGTCGGGGAGGACTCGCCCGAGTCCGACCTGCTCACCACCGACCCCAACGCCTTCTACCAGGCGGCCCGCACCAAGTTCGACTCCTCCGGTGAGGAGCCCGGCGACTTCGCCGCGCGCGCCCGCCGTCGGGTGGTCGCCCTCCAGGGCGGCGACGAGGAGACGCTGCGGTTGTGGCGCAAGCTGGTGGGCCTTTCCAAGGTCTACTTCAACAAGGTGTACGCCCGACTCGGCGTGACCCTCACCGACGACGACCTTGCCGGTGAGAGCAGCTACAACGACATGCTCGCCGACGTGTGCGCGGAGCTGGAGTCCAAGGGCATCGCCGAGGTCAGCGACGGCGCCCTGTGCGTGTTCCTGGACGGCTTCACCGGCCGCGAGGACAAGCCGGTGCCGCTGATCATCCGCAAGAGCGACGGCGGCTACGGCTACGCCACCACGGACCTGGCGACCATCCACCACCGGGTGGACGACCTCAAGGCCGACCGCGTTCTGTACGTGGTGGGCGCTCCGCAGGCCATGCACTTCAAGATGGTGTGGTCCACCGCCCGCAAGGCCGGGTGGCTGCCGGAGGACGTGGAGACCACGCACGTGCAGATCGGCAACGTGCTGGGGGCGGACGGCAAGATCCTGCGTACCCGCAGTGGTCAGCCGGTCCGGCTCATGCAGCTGCTGGACGAGGCGGTCGACCGGGCCACCGCCGTGGTCGCCCAGACCCGCCCCGACCTGGACGAGGCGAGCCGGGCCGAGATCGCCCGCAAGGTCGGCATCGGCGCGGTGAAGTACGCGGACCTGTCGGTCTCGCACGACACCGAGTACGTGTTCGACTTCGACCGGATGTTGGCGCTGACCGGCAACACCGGCCCGTACCTTCAGTACGCGCAGGCGCGGATCCGTTCGATCTTCCGTAAGGGCGAGGTGGACCCGGCCGGGATCGATGGTCGGATCACCGTGTCCGAGAGCGCCGAGCGCGACCTGGCGCTGAAGCTGCTGGGCTTCGGTCCGGTGGTGGAGCAGACCGGCGACCTGCTACAGCCGCACCGTCTGTCCTCGTACCTGTTCGAGCTGGCTCAGACGCTCACGGCGTTCTACGAGCACTGCCCGGTGCTGACCGCCCGGACCGACGCCGAGCGCGAGTCGCGGCTGGCCTTGGTCGCGGTGGCGCTGCGGGTGCTGGTGCGTGGCCTGGACCTGCTCGGTGTGGAGTCCCCCGAGTACATGTAGTGGTGAGTGGACGAAGGGCCGGGGTCGACGCCCCGGCCCTTTCTCGTTCTCCGGTCCCCTTCCGCCCCGCGGTGGCCGGAACCGGTCGGGCCGCCCTGGACCGACCGTCCGAGAGCCTCTTCCAGAGGGTCCGATGTCGCTGGTCATGGTCGCTTTCGAGGGTCTTCCGGACGGAGCGAGTCGAATCTCTCGTGGTGGCTCGGACCGGAACCCCACGTCGCGGTGGAACATCACACTTACAGTATGTGGACAAAAGCCCTATACCAGACAAGCAGGAGATATCGCCTATGACAGCCGCTGCGGGCTTCGGCCCCGGGCCGGGTACCTGGTACCTGGATCCACTGCACTCGAGCTTGATCTTCGTCGCCCACTACCTACGCTTCGGACGGGTACAGGGCACCTTCGGAGACGCGTACGGTCAACTGCACGTGACCGACAACCCCACCCTCTCCTCCGTCGAGGTGGAGATCGCCACCGCCAGTGTCAACACCGGGGTGAACGCCCGAGACGACCACCTGCGCTCGGCCGACTTCCTGGACGTCACGAACCATCCGAAGCTGCGCTTCACCTCGACCTCCTTGGAACCCGGCCGCCGGCAGAACTCCTTTCGGGTCCACGGAGACCTGGAGCTGCACGGCCGGTCACGGCCCATCAGCCTGGCCGCGGAATGGGTCGGTGAGGCACCCGACTACGTGTCCCCGAACGACACCTACGGACACTTCTTCTCCGCCACCACCCAGCTGAACCTGTCCGAGTTCGGCGTGGGAGACGGCGGCCCGCTCCCCTGGGGCGGCCGGATGGTCGGCGACCTGGTCGACGTCGTGCTGGAGGTCCGCGTCCAGAACCAGGATCCCGCGCCCTTCCTCGAGCAGATCGGGCACACGCCCTGAACCGTCCGGGTGCCGTACCCACCCGGACCCCCAAGGCGTGCGCCCGACAGAGCGACGCTCGCGCCCTGGCCTAACCCTTGAGCAGGGCCTCCACCTCATCGCGCGTGGCCATCGAGGAACTCGCTCCGTGCCGTCCCACGGAGATCGCGGCCGCGGCCGCGGCGAACTCCATCGCCTCGCGCGCGGAACGCCCCTCGGCCCGGGCGACCGCGAAGGACCCGCAGAAGGTGTCACCGGCCGCGGTGGTGTCCACCGCGTTCACCTTCCGCGCCGGGACCGCCACCGGCTCCTCGCCGCGACGTCCGTACAACGACCCCGCCGAACCCAGGGTCAACAACACCTCCGGAACACGCTCCAGCAGCGCGGCCAGCGCGGCGACCGGTTCGTCGTGTCCGGTGATCGCCGCCGCCTCGTGCTGGTTGGGGACCAGCACGTCCACGTCGGCCAAAAGCTCGTCGGGGAGCTCACGCGCGGGCGCGGGGGTCAGATAGACCGGCACGCCCGTCTCACGGCCCATCCGCGCGCCGGCCACCACGGCCTCCATGGGCAACTCCAACTGGAGCAACAGCGCGTCGACGCCCTCCAGCAGCCCCCGATCGGACTCGGGCGGCCCGGAGACCTCACCGTTGGCGCCGGGGACCACGATGATGCGGTTGCCGCCGTCCCCCTCCACCACGATGTGGGCGATGCCGGAGGCGCCCGGAACGGTGCGCAGTCCGTCGACGTCGACCCCCTCCGCCTCCAGGTTGGCGCGCAACTCCGAGCCGAAGGTGTCCTCACCGACCGCGCCGAGGAAGGCCACCCGGGCACCCGCCCGCGCCGCGGCCACGGCCTGATTGGCGCCCTTGCCGCCGGGAACCTGACGGAAGTCGGTCCCGGTGACGGTCTCGCCACCGCCCGGCATCCGGCCCACGTAGGCGACCAGATCCATGTTGACGCTGCCGAAGACCGCCAGGCGGGGCACTCTGGAATTCACGTCGTCACTCACTTCTTCTCCCGGTCGACGGGCCGACTGTCGGCCCCGTCCAACGCCACGATGACGGGCGCGTGGTCCGACGCGCCCTTGCCCTTGCGTTCCTCGCGGTCGATGCTCGCGCCGGTCACCCGGGCCCTGAGCGCCGGTGAGGCGAGCACGAAGTCGATGCGCATGCCCTTGCGCTTGGGGAACGCCAGCCCCTTGTAGTCCCAGTAGGTGTAGACGCCCGGGCCCGGCGTGTACTCGCGCACGACCT
The DNA here is from genome assembly GCF_001570765.1 of Nocardiopsis listeri NBRC 13360. Lineage (GTDB taxonomy): Bacteria > Actinomycetota > Actinomycetes > Streptosporangiales > Streptosporangiaceae > Nocardiopsis > Nocardiopsis listeri. Next base: position 60,334 of record NZ_BCSH01000017.1, read on the forward strand.
CCTCGAACCCGGCCTCGACCAGCCCGGTGAAGGCGGCGCGCTCGGGTTCGGTGACGTGGGTGAGCCCCTCGAAGGCCGCGATGTCCCATACGTCGTCGTCCTGGGGAGCGATGTTGAAGTCGCCCACGTAGGCGATCTGCGCTCGGGGGTCCTCGGCCAGACGGGCGGCGCCGGCCTGACGCAGGGCCTCCAACCAGCGCAGCTTGTAGTCGTAGTGGGGATGGCCGATCTCGCGCCCGTTGGGCACGTACAGGCTCCACACCTGGACACCACCGCAGGTGGCGGCGATGGCACGGGCCTCGCGTTCCTCGGGGTCTCCGAAGCCGGGCTGGCCGGGGAAGCCGATCCGGACGTCGTCGAGGCCCACCCGCGAGGCGATCGCGACCCCGTTCCACTGGGAGAGGCCGTGGTGGGCGACCTCGTAGCCGCGGTCGGTGAAGACCGACGCCGGGAACTGGTCGTCACGGGCCTTGGTCTCCTGGATGGCGACGACGTCGACGTCGCTGCGGTCCAACCAGTCACCGATCCGTTCGGCCCTGGCACGGGCACTGTTCACATTCCATGTCGCGATACGCACAGCAGAAGGCTAGATGATCCCACCGACGCCCCGACCCCGGGCAGGCCTGTGACATGAGGAAACCCCGGTGCGGCCGTCCTCCGCACCGGGGTCGTGCGACTCCCGGCACATGCTCGGTTGTTTTCCGTCGCGTTTCGTTGGACGGCCGAGTCCCCCTTACGGTTCGCATTGCGCGCAAGGTTTTTTCGTCGATCGACCGGAGCCCTCCTGGACCGGGAAGACCTGGGATCGTCGGTGCCGAAGGTTAGGTTGGGTCGCATGGTCGAACCGCATCCCCGCCGCGACGCCGAGTTCTCCCCGTCCCAGGCCCGCCGGATAGCCCTGGCCGCCCAGGGCTTCGCCGACCCACGCCCCGAGGGCGAACCCACCCTCGCCCACCTGGCACGGGTGCTGCGCCGGATCGGGATCCTACAGATCGACAGCGTGAACGTTCTGGCCCGAAGCCAGTACCTGCCGGTCTTCGCCCGCCTGGGCTCCTACGACACCGCTCTGCTGGACCGGGCGACCACCACCGCCGTCGGGTCCAGCCCGGCCCGGCTGGTCGAGTGTTGGGCCCACGAGGCCAGCCTGGTGCCACCCGGGACCCACCGGCTCATGCGGCACCGGATGGAACGCAACCGCGCCCAGGAACACGTCGGCTGGTTGAACGGCGTTCGCGAGGAGAAGCCGCACCTGGTCAAGGCCGTCTATGAAGAGGTGGCCCGCGTCGGTCCGGCCACCGCCCGCGAGGTCGAGAGCTCCTTGGCCCAGGACGCGCCCCGGGCCAAGGAGCACTGGGGCTGGAACTGGTCCGAGGTCAAGAAGTGCCTGGAGTACCTGTTCTGGATCGGTGACCTCACCACCAACGGCCGCAATCTCCAGTTCGAACGCCGCTACGACCTGCCCGAACGCGTACTGCCCTCCGAGATCCACGGGCTCACGCACCCCACCCCGCGAGAGGCGCACCGGGAGCTGGTGGCCATCGCCGCCCGGGCGCACGGCGTCGCCACCGAACCCGACCTGCGCGACTACTTCCGGCTCAAGGGCACCGAGACCCGCGCCGCCATCGGCGACCTGGTGGAGGCCGGTGAACTGGTCCCGGTGTCCGTGCGCGGTCGGGACCGCACCGCCTACCTGCACAAGGACGCCCGAATCCCCCGCAAGGTGGAGGCCCGTGCCCTGCTGAGCCCCTTCGACTCCCTGGTGTGGACACGCGACCGGGCCGAGGAGCTGTTCGGGTTCCGCTACCGACTGGAGATCTACGTGCCGGCCGCCAAGCGCGTACACGGCTACTACGTGCTGCCGTTCCTGCTGGGAGAGGACCTGGTCGCCCGGGTCGACCTCAAGGCCGACCGCGCGTCGGGAACCCTCCTGGCCCGCCGGATCACCCTGGAGGAGGACGCCCCGGCCGACACCATGCCGGCGCTCGTGGAGCAGCTGACGGAGATGGCCGACTGGCTCGGCCTGGACAACGGCGTGGCCGGCGAGGCCCTCCCCGGCCCACGCTGACCGGTTTCCTCCAGATCAGTTCGGGCTGATCAGTTTCACCGACGGAAAATAGGTACGAAAACGTCGAGAGTCCCGTGTGAGGAGTTGATGCCCCTCGATCGCCGCATGGGCGCCAATGTAGAAATCCGGTAGCGGAGCATGCTTGCTCCCGCCCTGCTTTCGATAGCGCAGGTGGCACTTCCCGGCCAGAAAGGCCGCTTGCCAGGGTAGATCCGATCGGACGAAGTCGTTCGCCAGTCCAAGGTCCAGGTCCTCGATCCGGTCGAAGCCCACGGAGACCTCAGCGTAGATGATCGGGTTGATCAGCAAAGATCCCTGATCAGCCGCCTCCGCCAGTGCGTGCGCGGACCACTCCATCCAGGTGGGGTCCTGTGTAAAGACGTCGAGCAACACATTGGCGTCGACCAGGGTGGTGGAAGAAATCGGTCCTCCGGCTGCCAGGCAAGACGTTCCGGAGTCAGCAGTCCTCATCGTCTCCCCTGGTCAACGCCATGATCTCGTCGGTACTCATCGTGGTCTCGGCCTTGCCACGCAGGCGCTCCACCAGGCGTTGTCCACGTGAGGGCACGATCGCGGCACGAACCACACGCGCCCCGTTCCCATCCAGTACGAACTCGACCTCGTCTCCTGGCGAGAGGCCGAGCCTTCTACGGACCTCGACGGGGATGGTCACCTGACCCTTTTCAGTGATCCTCATGCCCTAAGGGTAATACTTTCAAGGTATTACTTCAGGAAAACCGGAAGAACTCCGAGAACGTCAATGGTTCGCGCACCCGACAGGAGCGCCGCGAGCCCACCTCACTACCCCAGGGCCTCCCGGCCGATCAATCCGCTCTGAGCGAGCCGGGCCCGAAGCTCCCGGGCATGGCCAGCGCACGGTTCGATTTCGACGGCCACCCTCATCACACGGGTCACATACTCGTTGACGCTGATGGCACGGTGTGCGGCCGCTCCGCACAGACGCGCCCATGTTCGCTCGTCGAACTCCAGCGTGACTTCCTTCATGGAGATCAGCATAGGGATTCGGCTTCGCCGTCGGGGGTGGAACGGCGAGCGGGCCGCGCCCAGAAGGTGCGCGGCCCGCTCGGGTCCGCGGGTCAGACGCGTTCGATGATGGTGACGTTGGCCTGGCCACCGCCCTCGCACATGGTCTGCAAACCGTAGCGGCCGCCGGTGCGGTGCAGCTCGTTGACCAGCTTGGTCATCAGGACCGAACCGGTGGCGCCCAGCGGGTGGCCCAGGGCGATGGCACCACCGTTCGGGTTGACCTTGGCCGGGTCGGCGCCCAGCTCGTCGATCCAGGACATCGGCACCGGTGCGAACGCCTCGTTGATCTCGGTGACGTCGATGTCGTCGATGCTCAGACCGGCCTTCTCCAGGGCGATCCTGGTCGCGGGGATGGGCGCGGTGAGCATGTAGACCGGGTCGTCACCGATCAGCGACAGCTGGACGACGCGGGCGAGCGGGGTCAGGCCGTGCTGCTTCACCGCACGTTCGGAGGCGATGAGCAGGGCACCGGCGCCGACGGAGATCTGGCTGGCGATCGCGGCGGTGAGCTCCCAACCCTCACGCAGCGGCTTGAGTCCGGCCATCTTCTCCATCGTGGTGTCGGGGCGCACGCCCTCGTCCTGGGAGACGCCGGCGATCGGCGCGATCTGGGAGTCGAAATAGCCGGCCTCCAGCGCCGCCGCGGCGCGCTGGTGGCTCTCCAGGGCGAACCGCTCCAGCTGCTCTCGCTTGTAGCCCCACTTCTCGCACATGAGCTGGGCGCCGCGGAACTGGGAGATCTCCTGCATCCCGTAGCGCTCGATCCAGCCCTCGCCGTACAGCGGGATGCCGTTCTCGATGGCGTGCTGGACGTTGGAGCCCATCGGCACCATGCCCATGTTCTCCACACCGGACGCCACGACGAGGTCCTGGGTGCCGGACATGACGCCCTGGGCGGCGAAGTGGATGGATTGCTGGGAGGAGCCGCACTGGCGGTCGATGGTGACGCCGGCGACGGTCTCGGGCAGCCCCGCGGAGAGCCACGCGGTGCGGGCCAGGTCCAGGGCCTGCGGTCCGGCCTGGCTGACCACGCCCATGATGACGTCCTCGACGGCGGAGGGGTCGACCCCGGTGCGCTCGATGAGTTCCTTGAGGACGTGCGCCCCCAGGTCCGCCGGGTGCACCGCGGCGAGCGCGCCCTTCTTGGTGCCGACGGGGGTACGAACTGCGCCGACGATGTATGCCTCGGCCACGGGGTCCTCCAAGGGGCTGGGATGTGACGACCTACTGAACCGAACTGTATTCGGTTTCACTTCCCTGGCAAGCCCCCGCCCCCGACTTCCCGTCCTTGGCCCGGTTCAGCCGCGCTCTCGATCCGGACCCCCGTCGGCGTCGCCCAGGCGGCCCGCGTCGCGTTGGTCGCCCAGGGTGTCCCCGGTGACCCTCTCCAGGACCTCGAACACGTCGGGATGCTCGTCCGGGTCGAAGTCCGAGAGCAGGGAGCGCAACGCGGTGCGCTGCGCCTCGTAGAGCCTGCGGACGGCGTCCTCACCGCGCCAGTTCAACTCCCACGGCTCGCTGTCGGAGACCAGGTAGCCGCTCTCCAGGAGTTCCTGGTGCACGCTCTCCCACCGGGACACCGCCAGACCGGAGAACCGATGCAGTTGGTCCACCGAGAGCGGACCCTTGACACCCAGGTGGCTGAGCGCCCAGCAACCCTCGATGGACACGTCCAGACCGGCGGCCTCCCGCAACCTGCCGTACATCGTCTCGGCGCCCTCGGCCCCGGTGGCCTGGTAGATCTCGCGCTCGACCTGATCGATCGTGGTCCGGCTCGGCGCCGCCACCGGGGAGAAGGTCTCGTCCAGGTCCGGGGTGGTGATGGTGGTACGCAGCGGGATCTGCTTCAGGAACACCGCCAGCACGAACCCGATGATCGCCACGGGGACGGCCGTCAGGAAGACGACGTCGATAGCGTCGGCGTAGGCATCCAGGAAACCCGCCTGTTCGCCGGGCGACAGTTGGTCCAGCACCCTGGGGTCGGACTCCAGGTCCGTGGGCTCCACTCCGGGCGGCAACCGGATCTCCTCCGCGCGCTCGGCCAGGTTCGAGGCGAGTCGTCCGGCGAAGACCGCGCCGAACACGGCCGTGCCGAACGAACCGCCGATCGACCGGAAGAAGGTGGCCGTCGACGTGGCCACGCCCAGGTCGTCGTAGGACACGGCGTTCTGCACCACCACGACCACCACCTGCATCACCAGACCCAGGCCCACGCCCAGGACGAAGAAGTACAGGCTCATCTCCAACAGCGAACTGTCCGGTCCCATACGCGACATCAGCAACAGTCCGGTCGCGGTGAGCGCCATTCCCGCGATCGGATAGGGCTTGTACCTTCCGGTGTGGGTCACCAGGCGACCGCTCGTGACGGAGGTGATCAGCATGCCCACGACCATCGGCAGCAGATGCAGACCGGACGCCGTCGGAGACAGTCCGTGCACGATCTGGAGGAACAACGGCAGGAACGCCATCGACCCCATCATCGCGAAGCCCACGCAGAAGCCGATGGCCATGGCCACCACCGCGGTGGAGTCGCGGAACAGACCCAGCGGTATGACCGGGTCGGTGGCCCGACGCGCGGTGAGCCACCAGCCCAGGCCGAGGACCACCGCGGCCGCCGACAGGCCGATGATCTGCCAGGACAGCCAGCCGTACATGTTCCCGCCCCAGGAGGCGACCAGGGTGAGGCACACGGCGGTGGCGGCGAGCAGGACGATGCCCGCGTAGTCGATGTTCTGCCTGCCGGTGGGCGAGCGGCCGGGCAGGAAGCGCAGGACCGTCACGAACGCCAGCAGCCCCAGTGGAAGGTTCACGTAGAACACCCATCGCCACGACAGGTGGTCCACGAACAACCCACCGAGGAGAGGGCCCGCGACACTGGAGACGCCGAAGACCGCGCCGAAGAGCCCCTGGTACTTGCCACGCTCACGTGGGGAGACCACGTCGCCGATGAGGGCCGAGGCCAACACCATGAGACCGCCCCCACCGATCCCCTGAAAGCCGCGGGCGAGGATCAGCTGGAGCATGTTCTGGGCGATCCCGCACAGCATCGAGCCCACGAGGAACACGGCGATGCAGGTGAGGAACAGCTTCTTGCGGCCGAACTGGTCGCCGAGCTTGCCCCACAGCGGGGTGCTGGCGGTGACGGCCAGGAGGTAGGCGGTGATCACCCAGGACAGGTGGTTGAGCCCGCCCAGGTCGGAGACGATCGTCGGCAGCGCCGTCGACACGATCGTCTGGTCCAGCGCGGACAACAGGACCGTGACCATCAAGGCGGTCATGACCAACGCGATCCGCGCACCTCGGTGCTCGCGCCGACCCTCCGTCCCTTGGTCGGCACCGCTGCCACGGGCCATCGGATCGCCTCCTCGATCGTGGCAGGCGACGCTCACCGTCCGGCGCCCCCGCTGCGGCCACACTAGGAATCCTTTTCCGCCCCGGGCGAGGGAACCGCCCGAGGGAACGGGAACTTTGCCCCCACTTGCCTCCCGACCTTCATAACCGAACGCGATTCGGTTACCGTGTGGGAACACAGTGATCCCCGACACCCTCGGAGCAGCACATGAAGCGGGAACTCTTCGACGCCGACCAGGAACTCTTCCGCGAATCGGTCGCGGAGTTCCTCAAGCGGGAGGTCCAGCCCTTCCACGACCAGTGGGAGAAGGACGGCGTCGTCCCCCGCCAGGTGTGGCTCGATGCGGGCCGGGTCGGGCTGCTCGGCCACGGCGTGCCCGAGGAGTACGGGGGCACCGGCGTCCACGACTACCGCTACAACCAGATCGTCAACGAGGAGATCTGCCGCGCCCACGCCACCGGCCTCGGCATCACCCTCCAGAACGACGTCATGGCCCCCTACCTGGTGGACCTGACCAACGACGAGCAGAAGAAGCGCTGGCTGCCGGGCTTCGCCTCCGGTGAGCTGATCACCGCCATCGCCATGACCGAGCCCGGGACCGGCAGCGACCTTCAGGGGATCAAGACCTCCGCGGTACGCGACGGCGACGAGTTCGTGCTCAACGGCGCCAAGACCTTCATCACCAACGGCATCAACGCCGACCTGGTGGTCGTGGTCGCCCAGACCGACCCCGAGGCGGGCGCGCAGGGCTTCTCCCTGATCTGCGTCGAACGCGGCACCCCCGGCTTCGAGCGCGGCCGCAACCTCGACAAGGTCGGCATGAAGGCGCAGGACACCGCCGAGCTGTTCTTCGACGACGTGCGCGTGCCCGCGGCCAACCTCATCGGTACCGAGGGTCAGGGCTTCATCCACCTGATGCGGAACCTGCCGCAGGAACGGCTGTCCATCGCCACCTGCGCGGTGGCCTCGGCCGACTTCATGCTCCAGCACACCATCGAGTACTGCCGTGACCGCACCGCCTTCGGTCGGCCTATCGGACGCTTCCAGAACACCCGTTTCGTCCTGGCCGAGTCGGCCACCGAGGTGGACCTGGGCCGCGCCTACGTGGACAGGGCGGTCCAGCTGCTCAACCGGGGTGAGCTCACCGTCGAGGACGCCGCGAAGGCCAAGTGGTGGACCACCGAGATGTGCAACCGGGTCATGGACCGTTGCCTCCAGCTTCACGGTGGGTACGGGTACATGATGGAATACCCCGTGGCACGGGCCTGGCAGGACTCACGCGTCCAGACGATCTTCGGTGGCACCACCGAGATCATGAAGGAGATCGTGGGCCGGGGCCTGGGTCTCTAGGGCGTGTTCCGTGGACGCGCCGCGCAGCAGGGTATGTATTCGCCGAACGTGCCCTGAACCCCCGTTCGGAAGGGTCCCGGTCATGAGCGGAGCGTGGGACGGCCTCATCGTGATGGGGCTGTTGGTCATCCTGTTGGTCCTCGGCGTCCGCAAGCTCCGTCCGAAGGTCCACATTCCGTGGAAGACCAGCGCCATCGTCCTGGTCTTCGTCTTCGTCTGCATGCTGCTGTGGGCCTGGTCCTGGCGCTGACAGACGTCGAACGCGCCCAGGGCCCGCCTCGCGAGGCGGGCCCTTCGGCGCCCGGAGAATCGGCGAGGCACGGACGAACGATCCCGTAGGCGGGTGGGGACCGGCCGCCCGAGCCTCGGCCGCGATGGTTCAGGCGTGCGGGTCGAAGTCGATCCCGTCGGGAACGGCCTTGGCGAGCGAGTCACCGAACCGCTCGTCCTTGAGGTCGAGCTGCGCGGAACCGTAGTCGGCCCTCACGAAGACGTCCCTGACCCCCTCGGGATAGCCGTCCCAGCCCACCAGGTCCGGGTACTGCCAGACCCCGTAGTGGTTCTCGGGCGGGTCGTCGTGGTCGGCGGCGAACCGGAAGGCGTGGGTGGAGGCGCCGTCCTTGTGGTAGACGATCTTGGGGTGGGTGTCCTCCCACAGCAGATCCTCCGCCGCCCGGGTGTCGTAGTCTCCGTGCGCCGAGGCCGACACGTAGCGCGCCTCCTCGTCGAGGACCCACACCACGACGTGTTCCAGGTCGTGCCGGTGCCCACAGCATCCGGGCAGGACCTGGTCCTTTTCGAAGTAGAGGGCGTACATGTAAGCACACCAACCACTGTCATCGCACTTGACGCGAGAATAAGAATTGGTGTTGTCCAGGTCGGACTGGTCGCGACAGTTTCCGTTCAACGCCCCCGAGGTGTTCAACCCTTCGGCGACACTGCCATCGGGACCGATCGCGGGCGTCGAATAACAACCGTCCGTGTCGTAGTCGAAGGCCGGCTGCCATTTCGCTTCGGCCCCGGAGGAATTCGCGGGCAGAGAGGCCGGAGGCTCGGCGAACGCCGGAGCCGCCAAGGCGACCACGATCGCGAAGGCCCCAAGGAGGGACACACCACCCTTCTTGGCGAGCGCCCAGGGTCGCCGAAGGAGGCCGGCGATCCCAACGGGGCTTTCTCCCTCGAAATCACAAGTGGAACTCAGGACCAGTTTCCCCGCCCCGGACGACAATGCACACACCACCATTTCCGCAGCGGGATGTCCGTTTACCACTGGATAAAGTAACCATCCGACTACAGCAAGGCAAGATGTACTGAAGGGCTTTTTTCTGCGCCCCGAAACAGGTTTAACGGGGCACGTTACCCCACCTGGGAAAAGAGGGTGAAACGTCGAATCGGCGCTTCGCGATTCCTATGGCCCACGGCGGTGACCACCGACCGGGAGGACCGGGAGGGCGGGGACGGCCGAGGCGGCGGCGTGCGGCGGTGACCCACCCGGCACACCGCCGGCACCGGATCAGACGTCCTCGTCGATCTTCTCCGCCTCGTCGGCCGCCACGCCCTCGTCCTCTTCCGGGGCGTGCATCGGCATCTCGAACCACACGGCCTTGCCGTCCGGGGTGGGACGTGAACCCCAACGGCTGGCGAGCTGCTCCACCAGGTACAGGCCACGTCCGCCCTCATCGTCGGCGGCGGCGCTGCGAATTCGGGGAAGTCGCAGGTCGTGGTCGAAGACCTCCACCCACACGGCGTTGGCGCCACGGCGCAATCGGAGCAGGAACTCCTTGTCGCCGGAGTCGTCGCTGGACTCGTCCTCCTCCGCGACGGCCTCCAGAAGGTCGCTCCAGTCCTCGTCGAACTCGTCGGTCACCCCGCCGCCCTCCAGCGGGGTCTCCGAGTCCAGCACACCGCCACCGGTGAACTCACGGTGAACGGGGCGAGGGGTGGCGTGGATGACCACGTTGGTGACGATCTCCGAGACGAGGAGACAGGCCAGTTCGGCCTGGTCCCGATCCACGCCCCACTCCTTGAAGGTGTCCGCCGCCAGGTGCCGGGCCTCACCCACGGTGGAGGCCTCGGACGGGAACCAGCCCTCGCGCAGAGCCAGCTCCTCGGAGTGCGTGCGCACGACCAACAGCGCGGTGTCGTCGTCCAGCTCGCCCGGCACGCTGTACACGGCCGCCTCGGCGATCTGCTCGACGTCCTTGTCCGCGACCTCGGCGACGCGTTCGGTCAGCTGTGCCAGGGCGCGTTCGGAGTCGACCTTGCCGCCCAGGGGTTTGCGATCCACCAGACCGTCGGTGTACATCAGCAGGGTCGCGCCGGTGGGCAGACGCAGGTCGGCCTGGTGGTAGACGATGTCCTCCCCCGACCCGCCCTTGGCGCGAACGCCGAGCATGCGGTCGGTGACCTCCAGGTCCAGGGTCTCCACGGTGTCGGAGTTGATGAGCAGGGGTGGCGCGTGCCCGGCGTTGGCGTAGGACAACTCCCGGGACCAGGCGTCGTAGACCATGTACAGGCAGCTAACGCTGGGGATCCAAACCCCGCCCTTGTCGTCGGGGGTGCCCAGCTGGCGCACCCACTCGTCCAGCTCGCGCAGGATGTCGGCGGGCTCGCGGTCGGCTTGGGCGAAGGCGCGCAGGGCGGCTCGCAACTGGCCCATGACGGCGGCGGCGTGCGGGCCGCGACCCTCCACGTCACCGATGACCAGGCCCACCCGCCCGGCGGACAGGGGGATCGCGTCGTAGAAGTCGCCGCCCACCTGGGTCTGTACCCCGTGGCCGTGCGCCTCCAGTGGGCCGGCCGGCAGGTACTGCTTGGCGACCGTCAGTCCGTCCAGGGGAGGAAAGTCGCCGGGCAGCAGACTGTTCTGGAAGGCCAGCGCCGTGGAGCGTTCCTGCTCGAACAGGCGGGCGTTGTCGATGGCCAGGGCGACCCGGGAGGCGATGGCCCCGACCAGGTCGCGGTCGAAGCCGCCGTAGCTGGTCTTCTGGCGAGGGGAGAGGCCGGACAGGGCCAGGGTGAGCACGCCCAGGACCTCACCGCGGGCACGGAGCGGCGCGGCGATCGCGGAGGTGACGCCGACCTGGCGAGAGATCCGGTCGGAGCGGTCGTTGGGCGAGTTCTCGTACAGGTAGTCGCTGCTGACCACGGTTTCGAGTCGGCGCAGCGCCTGGGTGACGAAGTGTCGTTCGGGGTAGCGGACCTCGTCCCCGACGTCGAACCAGGTGCGGGGCGGGGGCGTCCAGCCCTCGGCGTGCACGGAGACCTGGCGGACCAACCGTTCGTGGTCGTAGAGGTCGATGAAGCAGTGATCGGCGAACTGGGGGACGAGGATCCCGGCCACGCCCTTGACGGTGGAGTCGAACTCCAGAGAGCCGGCCAAGCGGCTGCCGATCCGTTCGAGCAGCCCGTACTGTTCCTCGACCCGACCGCTGCGCAGGGCCTCACGGGCGATGAGGGTTATGCCGTCGATCTCGCCCGAGTCGTCGCGCATGGGCACGGCCTGCGCGCGCACGTGGATCCAGGTGGAGTCGCCCTTGAGCACCGCGAAGGTGCCCTCCCACGGCTCGCCGCGAAGGACGCGTCGGGCCAGTTGGGAGGCGTGCTCGCGGTCGGACTCGTGGATGCCGATGTCCAGCAGGGACAGGCCGATGTGGTCACGACCGCCCATGAACCCGAACAACTCGCGAGCGTAGGGGTTCCAGTACCGAAGGAGGCTGAACCGGTCGATGACGACGATCGCGATCTCGGCCTGATCCACGACCTCTGCCGTGGCGAGCGCGTCACTCTCCCGGAAGGGCTCACCCCACCGTGTCATCTAGCCGCCACCTCGCCGTCATGAGCTGCATACATGCCCGCTCCGGGTACCCCGAACGACCGCACCTTGGGGCGAGCGTAGCAACACCGTCAACGTTCCCGCAGCGCAATGAGACAATCCCGATGAGCAACCAATCAACGTGTACGGACGTTTCACGGCTTGGCGACGAAGATGTGCCCGGCGACATCCGCGGGGAGGTCGCTGTGACCGTCCTCGCCGATGATCCGTACTCCGCCGTCCGAAGCCCGAAGGACCACTTCCTGCCCGGGTTGTACCCCGGATTCGCGCAAGGTGAGCATGATGTCGGCGTCCGGCTGGAGCTGTTCACTGATGCGACGCACGGTGACGGTGGTGTCCGTGTTCGAGGCCGCGTCCACCATCGGCACGATGGAGTCGTCGGTGAACGGTTCGGGGGCGTACCCCTCCAGGCCCAGCTCGTCGAGGCCGGGGATGGGGTTGCCGTGCGGGCACACCGAGGGGGCGTTGAGCAGCGTCACCAGGCGCTTCTCGACCTCCTCGGAGATGACGTGCTCCCAGCGGCAGGCCTCGATGCGGACGTCCTCCCAAGGCAGCCCGATGACGTCGACCAGAAGGCGCTCGGCGAGCCGGTACTTGCGCATGACGTGGGTGGCCAGTCTGCGCCCCTCCTCGGTCATCACCAGGTGACGGTCGTTCTCGACCCGCAGTAGTCCGTCGCGCTCCATGCGAGCGACCGTTTGGCTCACCGTTGGTCCGCTCTGGTGCAGGCGCTCGGCGATACGCGCTCGAAGCGGGACGATGCCCTCTTCCTCGAGCTCGAAGACCGTACGGAGGTACATCTCCGTGGTGTCGATCAGCCCGTGTGCGGTCAAGACTCCCCTCCCAAGGCTCTGTGCCCGTCGCGCGGTCACGACAAGCACGGCAGGTCTCTCTCAACACAGGCCGGGACCACGTGATTCCCTGGGGCCGAGTGGGACCGGGACGTCCGAGGTACCGCTGGAGCGACCACCGATGGACCAAGCATATCCTGGCGCGCCGAGCCTGAATTTCCCCTTCGTCTCACGATGCGGACACGAATGACCCGTGAGACTCATGTGACGCAAGGGACCGAGGTCACAGGTGCGCAGGCCATTCGGTTGAAAAATGAACTACCTAAGACCTCTGGCCACGTCCCGGACCGTGACTCGACGGCGCCCGAACTCATGTACGAAGCGACCAACATCACCCCATAGCAGCCCGGCCATCCGGTTCCCTAGGGTGCGAGGCGGTCGATCGTCCACTTCCCGTCCGCACCGAGCAGGTAGCAGAACCGGTCGTGCATGCGATCCGGACCACCCTGCCAGAATTCCACCTCCTGCGGGATCAGCCGATATCCGCCCCAGTACTCGGGCCGCGGGATGGTCTCGTCCTCGCCCCACACCGAGTCGAACTCGTGGAACAGGTGATCCAACTCCTCGCGATCGGCGACCGGCCGTGACTGCCGTTCACTCGCCCAGGCGCCCAGCTGGGAGCCGCGTGGTCGGGACGCGAAGTAGCGGTCGTTCTCCTCGTCGTCGAGGCGTTCCACCACACCCGCGAAGAGCACCTGTCGGCGGATCGCGTGCCAGGGGAACACCACCGACGCCCGCGGATCGGCGGCCAGGGCCCGACCCTTGCGCGAGGTGTAGTTGGTGAAGAAGCGCAGGCCCGAGCCGTCATAGCCCTTCATCAGCACCGTGCGCGACCGGGGAAGACCCGACGGCTCCACCGACGACAGCACCATGGCGTTGGGTTCGGCCAGATTCCACTCGCAGGCCTGGTCGAACCACAGGTGGAACTGGGTCATCGGCGATTCCGCCAGATCCGATCGACGCAAGGGCTCACCCATGTACGGTTTCCGCAGTTCGGCGGGGTTCTGGTGGTCCACACCCGGCATGATCTCGCGTCGGAGAGGAAGGGCGCCGGCCGACCCCCGCCTCCCGCGTGTCCACGGGTGCTGCCCCGCCGGCCGTCATGGCTCCTCGTCCGTCTTCACGGGCAGACACCCCGCACCCGGTTCCACGGTGGTGGAGTTGCGCATGCCGCAGCGTTGGAGGACGTGCTGACGCTGCACGTCACCGGTCTCGTCGTTGCGTACCCTCGGACCGACGAGCACCAGTTGGACCATGCGCCCGCCGAACCAGTTGCCGTCGTTGGCGGCATCGAAGGTGATGTACCCGGAGACCCCGGTGAACGTCCCGGACGTCTTGACCTGACCGTGCAGCGCGTCCCGCTTCTCCTCGTAGTCCTCCTCGGTGTGCAGGAAGGGCATCCGGGCCAGACCCAGCCGCTGCCGCAGCCCCTCGTTCGCCGTTTCCTCCTTGGTCAGTCCGGTGGAGGGCAGGGCGTTGGCGATCACCAGGAGGGCGTCGTTGCCGACGGCCGCGTGGGCGATGGAAGGCAGTTCGTCAGCGGGCGGCATGCCCGACTCCCCCTCTTCCTCGTCGCCGTCGCCCTTCCCGTCCTCGTCCTTCTCGTCCTTCGTGTAGAGCTCGGTCAGGAGCTCGCCCATGTCGTCGTAGAAACCCTGGTCGCTGCCGGCGGAGCCGTCCCCTTGGACTCCCCAGGGACCACTGGGCGCCAGCGGCGTGTAGAAGACCGGATGGTGCACGGAGTTGCGTTCGATGAGCACCTCGGAGTCGGAGACGAACTTGGAGATGTCGTCACCACCGAGGATGGTCATCCCACCTCCGTTGCACTCCTCACCCCCCGAGCGCATGAAGTCGCGGTAGAACCGGGTGAAGTCGTCCGAGCGACCGGCGTAGTAGAGCAGGTCGGGCGGGTTCTCGTCCGAGCACAATCGGTCCAGGTGCTCCCGGTAGGTGGTGTCGGTCTCCAGGTGGCCGCTCTGGTAGAGCAGCACCCCCTGGTCGTCGTACTCGTCGGAGTCGAGCTCCTCTGCGCCCTGCCAGATCTCGCCCCCTTCGGATTCGACGAAGGTCGCCATGAACTCCTGCGCCAGGTGCGGTCCGTACTGCTCGTGCTCCTCGCCCTTGGTGTCGGTCTCGGCGCTGGCGATCGCCACAGCCGTCTCGTGCCCGGGCAGACCGTGCTCCTGCCCCTCGGGGTCGGCCCAGGGGACGCCGTGTCTGGCCCAACTGGCGGCCTGCGTCGCGATGCGGCTGTTGGGCGGCGCCACGGGGAAGTAGAACTCACTGTGTTCGCGGGCCCCGAACTGGGCGACGTCGTCGAAGGTGGCCGTGGTGCCCACCATCGTCAGGGCCGCCTCGCCCACCCGCTGGATGGCCCGACTGTTGTTCACCACGCTGTGCCCGAACCCGACGGCGGCGATGGGCCGGTCCATGCCGAGGCTCTTGTCCTCGGCCCTCTCGACGATCTCCTCCGCAGTGACCAACGAATGTTCCCAACCCTCCCCCGCGTTGCCGATGAGGAGTTTGATGGCGGGTCGACCCGCCTCCCGTTGCTCGTTGTGTTCGCGCTGTTGGTAGGCGAGCCCGAGCAGTTCGCCCTGGGCTCCGGACAGGGAGGGGTCCTCCGGGTCGGTGACGCTCTGCTCCGCGATGTGGGCGACCGTGACGTAGGGGTCGTCGGAGGCGTCCACCTCGTCGTTCTGTTCCTCGATCAGTTCGGTGACCTCCCTCAGGCGTTCGTGGAACACGAAGTCGCCGAAGGTCACCCCGACGCACTCCCGACCGACCTTGGTGATGCCCGGGGGCACCCAGGCGCCCTCCTGGATGCACGGGTGGAGCGCCTGCGCCTGGGCGGGAACCAGGACCAGACCGGCCAGCACGAGGACACCGACCGTAACGGCCCCGCCGGCGCTCAGTACCGCGGCCTTGACGGGTCGGGTCATCACCCACGTGGGTTCGGACCGCCAACTCCTCTCCCGCGACTCCGGTGGCCGCTCGGCGACGTGCAGGGTAAGGGTGCGTCGGGCGCCGAGCGCGCCGGACAGGTGACGTTCACGGTGCCAGCCACGGATCTGCTCGGGAACCGTGTCGGTCCCGTCGAACTCCGGCAGGTACGGGTGCCGGTCGACGTCGATCCCACCGTCGACGAGCGGTCCCTCCCCGTCGCGGTCGCGGATCTGCACCAGCAGCAGGGGATCGGGCAGGGCGCGCCGCAGCCGTTCGTCCTCGATCAATCTGATGAGGTAGCGGCCCACGCGGCCCAGGCCCTGCTGGTCGTAGAGGAGGACGGGGCGGTAGGCGCGGGCCCGCCCGCGACCTCGATTCGCACCATAGATCCGGTGGAGGTCGTCGAGCAGCGCGTTCACCGCGATGCGATGGGTACCGGGCGGGCGGGTCCCCTTCGGCTGGTCGGCACCGCCGATCCGCCCCTTGTTGCGTTGGGGGTGGTGGAGCTCGTTGAGCAGGTGCACACCGCGTGCGCGGTGCCGGCCGACCCGCCCCTGGCCATCATCGGGCGCGGGTTCCTGTGCTTCCCGGGACTCGTCCTCGACCAGGTCCATGACGTACCGGTGGTGGTTGAGCCACCGGTAGGGACGCCACGGCAGGAAGAAGAAGAAAACGGTGAGCAGGTACACGGCCGCCAGGAGCACACCGGTCAGCAGCGACACGATCTCGTTCAGCTGTTGGGCGGCCAGACCGACGAAGGCGAAGGGCGTGGCGGTGACGACGAGCGAGACGATGAAGGCCAGTGGGGTCAGGATCTTCTCATCCGCCAGCCCGAAGGTGGCCTTGCCCGATATCCGGGTGACCCAACGCGAGGTGACGGCGGCGGCCCGCGCGAGCCTGCGCCAGTGGACGAGCGCGGTGGCGCTGAAGATCTCGCCGCGCGAGGGTGGCTCTTCCTTGTCCTTGTCCGAACCGTGTCCGGCCTGTTCGGCGCGGTCCAGGAGGTCTGCCCGGTACTGGATCGCGTAGTTCAGGCGGGCCTCGCGCAACCCGTTGATGACCGCGGTCTGCCCCTGGCTGGTGTTCTCCAGGCGGCCGTGTTCGGGGGTCTTCTCGGATCGGTCACCGCTCGCCCTGCTCCTGATCTCGGTGAGGTCGCAGCGGCGCAGCCACAACAGGGAGTTCAGACTCGGCAGACGCGGCGGGGGTGGAGGTCTGCGGCCCCTCTTCGGTTTCGGCGGGGAATCCTTCCAGGCGAACCCGTCGTCCACCAAGTGCTCGATGTAGTCGTACAGTTCGTCGGTGGTGACGTCGGTGTCGGAGTCACGCACCTCGTAACGGTCCCGGGGCAGGCCGCGCGGCACCGTGTCGGCCGGTTCGGGGCGGGCCTGCGGACGCAGGAAACGCGCTCTTTGGTCCTTGAACCATGCGCGTGCGTCGTGGGCGGAGGCGGCCACCTTCGTCTCCCCCGGTTCCCCGGGCTCCTCCGGTGTCTCGGTGGAGCGGAGCGGCAGCAGCCACACGGGATCGACGGCGCACTGCTGGACGAGCATGCGCCGGACCTCGGCGTGATCGTCGGCGTCCTCCAGCACCAGGTCGAGCACGGGCGAGGGCTCGGCCAGATCGCCGCGTTGGATCTTGCCCTTGCCCGCGGGACGCCGATGGGCGACACGGGCCTCCATACGACGTAGCCGCCGGTGCAGGCTCCGTCGCGGGCGTGCGCGCAGCGCCTCGAAGACCTGGAGGAACAGGGGTGGGGCACCGGTTCCCTGAGATACTCCGTTCGCTCGGTCGCCGCCCTTCCGGTCCGCCACGAGGCGCCCTCCTTCCACCGTTCGTATCGCTCATCACCCCTGGGAAGCGCCCCATTAGACAACAAGGTGAACGGTTTTTCACCGGGCGAAGCGAAATCGTCACTGTCCAATACCGGACAGCGGAACGAATCATGTGAAGGGGACCATCGACGTTCACGTGATTTCACGCGACCAATCGCCGCCCTGACCGGCGGCGTCACCGGGTCCACCACTACGCTGTGCGGTGTGACCGAGATCCAGATTCCCGCGAACCTGCTGCCCGCCGACGGCCGTTTCGGGAGCGGCCCGTCCAAAGTCCGAGCCGCGCAACTCGACGCCCTCGCCGCCTCCGGTTCCCATTACATGGGCACCTCCCACCGCAAGAAGCCGGTGAAGTCCCTCGTGGGTCGGGTCCGTGCCGGGGTACGCGACCTGTTCTCCCTGCCCGACGGCTACGAGGTGGTCCTGGGCAACGGCGGCACCACCGCCTTCTGGGACATCGCCGCGCACGGACTGCTGCGCTCCAAGTCGCAGCACCTGTCCTTCGGTGAGTTCTCCGGCAAGTTCGCCAAGGTCGCCAAGGGCGCTCCGTGGTTGGAGGAGCCCACGGTCATCAGCACCGCCCCCGGCACCCACGGCGAAGCCGTCGCCGAGGCCGGCGTGGACGTGTACGCCCTCACCCACAACGAGACCTCGACCGGGGTGGCCGCGCCCATCGAGCGCGTGGCCGGCGCCGACGAGGACGCCCTCGTGCTCGTGGACGCCACCAGTGGCGCGGGCGGTCTGCCGGTGGACATCACCCAGACCGACGTCTACTACTTCGCCCCGCAGAAGAGCTTCGCCGCCGACGGTGGACTGTGGATCGCGATCATGTCGCCCAAGGCCCTGGCCCGGGTCGAGGAGATCGCCGCGAGCGGACGCTACGTCCCCGAGTTCTTCTCGCTGCCCACCGCGATCTCCAACTCCGCCAAGGACCAGACCTACAACACCCCGGCCGTGGCCACCCTGCTGCTCCTGGCAGAGCAGCTGGAGTGGATGAACGAGCAGGGTGGGCTGAAGTGGACCGTGGCGCGCACCCACGAGTCCTCCTCGATCCTCTACAACTGGGCGGACCGCACCTCGGTCACCTCGCCCTTCGTGGCGGACCCGGCCCAGCGTTCCCAGGTGGTCGGCACCATCGACTTCTCCGAGGACGTCGACGCCGCCCGGATCGCCGAGGTGCTGCGCGCCAACGGCGTCGTGGACACCGAGCCCTACCGCAAGCTCGGCCGTAACCAGCTGCGGGTGGCGATGTTCCCGGCGGTGGAGCCCAGCGACGTCAACGCGCTCACCGAGTGCATCGACCACGTGCTGACCAAGCTGTCCTGACCCGGTCCGACGAGGTTGGAGAATGGAGGCCGACCCGCCGCGCGTGGGTCGGCCTCCTCCTCTTACTACCGCTCATCGTTTCTCAGGACGGTTCGACTGTGCGCAGGAACAAGCAAGAAATCCCCATCAAGATCATTTCGCACCGGGGAGCCTCGGGTCACCGGCCCGAGCACACCCTGGCCTCCTATGAGCTGGCGGCCAGGCACGGCGGCGACTTCATCGAGATGGACCTGGTCTCCACCAAGGACGGCCACCTGATCTGCCGGCACGAACAGGAGATCGGCGAGACCACGGACGTGGCCGGCCGTCCCGAGTTCGCCGATCGGAAGGTCACCCGGACCATCGACGGGCGCACGGTGGAGGGGTTCTTCGCCCAGGACTTCACCCTGGCCGAGATCAAGACCCTGCGCGCGATCGAGCGCATGGCGAAGGTGCGGCCGGACAACGCGGTGATGGACGGCACCTACGAGATCCCCACGCTCCAGGAGGTCATCGAGCTGGCCCTGACCCTCACCCAGGAGCTGGGCCGCCCGGTCGGGATCTACCCCGAGACCAAGCACCCCGCCCACCACGTCGAGCAGGGCTTGGACCTGGAGCCGAAGCTCATCGCGGCGCTGCGTGAGGCGGAGTTGGTCGGCGAGGAGCCCAGGGTCCCGGTGTTCCTGCAGTCCTTCGAGGCCGAGAGCCTGCGCAAGCTCGCCGAGACCGGGCTGCCGCTGGTGTACCTGATGGGCACCGAGGAGCACTGGCTGCACTACACGACGCCGGAGGGGCTGGCCGAGGTGGCGACGTTCGCGCACGCCATCGGACCGCACAAGAGCCTGGTCATCACCACCAACGAGGACGGATCGCTGGGGCAGCCCACCACCCTGGTCGACGACGCCCACGAGGCCGGACTACTGGTGCACCCGTTCACGTTCCGCAGCGAGAACCACTTCCTGCCCACCGACCTGCGTTCGGACGGCGACCCGAAGGACTACGGGGGTTTCGCCGCCGAGTACGAGGCGTTCTTCGAGGTCGGTGTGGACGGCGTGTTCAGCGACTTCTCCCGACACGCCTTCCTGTGCCGCGAACACTTCCTGGACCCCCAGCCGATCGATTAGGGCGGTGACCGAGCAGGTTCACCGGCTCGGTCACCGCAATAGACCGTCCCGACACCGGGTGGAGTCCAGCGACTCCACCCGTGTCATCTCAGGGGTCACGTCCGGTCAGCCGAGGTCGTTCTTGGCGGTGTCGAGGAAGGCACGCCACTCGGCCGGGCCGTAGGTCAATGCGCCCAGCTCACGGTTCTGAGTGTCTCGGACAGCTATGGCCGGTCCTTCCGAGACCTCAACGCAGTTGTTGGCTCCAGAGCTGTGGCTACTCGTGTGCCACGCTGCTGACGATCGGCTCTGCTGAGACATCAGCCGGCTCCCGCGTCTAGTTCTGCAATGCGTTCCTCTATGTGAATTATGCTCTCACGCTTGCCGAGTGCGGCCACTTGCAGCTTGTTGAAGACCAGTTCGTAGACACCGGTGTGCTGAGCGCGATCCCAGAAGTCTGAGCTGGTGAGGTCCTCTAGATAGACGTAGGTCGCCTCGACCTCGTCCAGTCGGAGCAGGGTGAAGCCAGTCCCCATCGCGGCGTGCTCACCCGATGCGTAGGGAAGAATCTGGAGGTCGATATGTGGCGCGTGAGCGAGTCGATGAAGGTGCTGAAGCTGCTCACGGAAGGATTCTTTACCGCCGACGGTCCGTCTCAGCGCACCCTCACCAAGGATCAGTGAAACGTTGGGCGGGCCATCCTGAGTGAGTACGGCGGCACGGCGGATACGCCCTTCCACGACATGGCTGATGTCAGCCGGTGCGATGGTCACCGAGGTAGAGCAGACAGCCTTGGCGTAGGCCTGCGTTTGGAACAGCGCTGGTATGAGCTCCTCGTAGAAGATCTTCAGGTCTGTGGCGTCTGCCTCCATGCTCACGTAGCCACGGGCGAAGTCGAGAACCTTGCCATATGAGCCACGCTTACGAGCGGAAGCGGCCAAGTCGCGGAAGACAGTCGCCTCATCACCAGCCAACTCGAACAGCCTGATGAGCTTGCTGCACTCGGATGCGTTCAGCGTGCTGTAGCCGAGTTCGAGCTTGCTGATCTTTGAAGTTCCACAGCTCAGCGTCTTGGCCAACTCCTCCCTGGAGAGTCCTGAGCTCTCCCGAAGTCGCCGAATCTCACGGCCCAGCTGGAGTCGCAGCACCCGTGGCCCCGGGGTCACCATGGTTTAAGTCCGCCTTTGAAGTCCGATTCGTCCATATTTCGAGCCTTAACCTGGTGGCCTGGTTCAGTGTAAGTGGAAATTCTACTTGACTTTCCCATGGGATCGCTGTCTTCTGGTTACAACGAGTATTCCACCAGCCCCCTAAGGGTGACGAGAGCTCGGCAAGATCGGATGTTTCGCCGGTCCGGCCTTCGGAGTCTGCTCTCTGCCTAGGTGCGAGGACTCGTATGCCTGACCCGACCTCGATGTGGCCGGGCATGAAGAAGGCCCTGGCAGGTGCTAGTGACACCCGCCAGGGCCGGGCCGACAACCATCCCTTGAACAGGAGTTGCCGACATGTCCATTGTCCCTGAAAACCCCACTCCCGCCTACCCGGGGCGGCGCTGGCAAGCCCGCCACTACCCCGGAACCCGCTCCACCTGCACCCGCTTCCGGGCGGAACTGCGCTCCGACCTGGCCGCCCTCACCGGCGTTCCGCGTTCCCTGGCCGAGGACATCGAACTGTGCGGCAGTGAAGCCTTCACCAACGCCGTCACCCACTCGCGTTCCCAGCGGCCCGGTGGCACGGTGATCCGCCTACTCTCCACCCCCATCGTGATGGGGCGTCAGACCACTCTGCGGTTGTCGATCATCGACGACGGACCCCTGAACGCGCGCCCGGTGTGCCCGCCGGCCCGAAACTCCATCGAGGAGTGGGAAGAAGCCGAATCCGGGCGCGGGCTGCTGCTCATCCACCAACTCGCGAGCGAGTGGGGTGCCCAGCGTTGGGCCGACCCCGCCCTGCCCGCCGTGCTCGGCACCGTGCTGTGGGCCGAATTCACCTACCCCACCCCCACCACCGGCACCTCGACCGTCACTTGCGTCTGCGGGGGTGAGCGATGAGCAACGCGACCATACCCATGGACCTACGCCGAGTCCTGGACGCACCCCGAGGCCGACGCTTCAGCCACACCCCACACCGCCCCGCCATCCGACCGGCACCACGACCCGCACCGCACCCGCCGGTCGAAGCGGCGCCCGCAACCACTCCCGACCCGCTTCCGCCGCTGGTCTCGCTGGGACGCACCCCCAGGGAACGTGCCCTCTTGGCCCACATGCCCGACACCCCCGGACTCCGTCGCCGTCTCGAACGCGGAGACCTACCCGAATGGATGCGCCTCGCCGCCGCACGACGAGTCGAAGAAACCGACCGACCCCAACAGCCCCCGTGGTGGCACGACCAGGTGCCCGACCGAACCCCCGAGCCGACCCCGACGCCCGCACCGGTCCTGGAACCGGCCCGAGAACCCGACGATGACATCGAACCCGCCCACCCGCTCCCGATTCCACGCCCGCGCCGGGAACAGGCACCTCCTCCGCCGCTGCCGCGCAGGTCCGACCGGCCGCGCCGCCCGGCGAGCCACCGCAAACCCCGCCGCCGCATCGGCCACTTGCTCACCGGCTACGCCCTGGCCGCCATGGCCGGCGCCGCCGTCCAACCCCTGATCACCCTCCTGAGCTGACCGAACAAGACCTACCCCAAGGCCGCACCGGCACTCACGACTCGGCGCGGCCAGGGGTGATCAGATCGCGGCCTGGGCCTCGGCCGCTCGACCGAGGCCTACTGCACGTCGAACTCGTTGCCCTCGGGGTCGCGCATCCTCACGTGCGAGGCCCCGGGTTCCTCGACCACGGCGACGGAGACGGCGCCCAGTCCCTCCAGGCGGGCCACCTCGGCGTCGCGCTCCCCCGGTGCCGTCCGCAGGTCCAGGTGCATCCGGTTCTTGACCGTCTTGGGTTCGGGCACCTGCTGGAACAGGACGCGCCGCCCCAGGCCGGCCCCGGTGAACTCGTGCACGGGATCCTCCGGGTGGCGGATGACCGCGATCGTGCGCCAGGCCTTGCGGCCGTCGACGACCGTGTAGTCGTCCTCGCCCGCGATCCCCTCGGCGAGCACGTGTTCGATGAGGGCGCTGTTGTCCTCCGGTTCGTAGCCCATCGCCGCCGCCCAGAAGCGGGAGAGCGTGAGCGGTTCGGCGCAGTCCACGACGATCTGGTAGTCGAGAGCCATCGTCCATCCTCCGGTCGGGGAGCGGGACCGAACCCACTCGCGGGTTCCAGTCGTACCGGTCGGGTGGGACAGAACGCGGGCACGTCGCCGATGACGCCCCAACACCCTTCCGGCGAGGAACGTTCAGCCTCGGCGGGCGAGCCAGGTGATGGCGCCGATCAGCACGACCGCGACGGCGACGCCCCCGAGGATGAGCGGGGTGGAGCCGATGGCGGCGCCCTGCTCCTCCTCGGCGTCCTCGGCCGCCCCCTCCGGGGTGTCCGGGGACGACTCCGCCGGCTCGTCCACCACCGCGTGTTCGGGCCGCTGATCGTCTTCCAACGGCACCCGCCAGACCGGGGCGTGCTCGCCCTCGGTGCCGGCCATGAGCGCGGTCCCCTCCGGGGTGAAGGCGATCGACTCGCCCTGGTCGCTCTCCGGCAGGTCGAAGGAGCCCACCGAGGTCCCCGGTACCCCGTCCGTGGAGTCGTAGATCGTCACGCCCCAGTAGGTACGGATGGCGTAACGGGTGCCGTCGGCGCTGAACGCGGCGTCGGTGGCGAACAGGGGCGCGGAGTCGATCCTCTCCAACACGTTCTCCCCCTCGGGGGCCATGTTCTCGGGGGCCGCGTACACACCGCCGGAGAACTCCTTGGAGACCACGTACAGACGCCCGTCGCGCGGGTCGATCATCATGCCCTCGGCGTCACGACCGCCGTCCTCGTAGGTGAAGGTCAGCACCGCCGGATCCAGGACCATGTCGCCCAGGACCTCGGGCTCGGCGAAGTGGTACACCCGGATGTTCGGCCAGCCACCGCCGAAGTTGTCGCCTATGTCGCCGACGAACACCGCCGGCTCCCCCTCCGGCCCCTCGGCGACGCTTACGGCCTCCCAGTCACGGCGCTCCAGGTTCAGGGTGACCGTGGCGACGGTCTCGCCGTCCTCGTTCACGGCGTACACCTCACTGGGGTGGTCGCCGCTGTCGTTGTGCGTCCACCACACGCCCTCGTGGCGCAACGACGGGGCCAACCCGCTGGACTCGGAGATCCGCGGGTCCTGGAACTCGAAGGCGATCTCCGACCCCTCCGGCCCCTCCCCACCGCGTGGGTAGTCCGTCCCTCCGTCCCCGTCCTCGGGGATCTCCGTCTCGGCCGCGGCGGGCACCGCGGAGGCGAGGAGGAACAGGGCAGCCGCGAAGAGGGCCAGAGGAGTTCTCATACCGGCCATCCTGCCAGGGGCGGGCACAAGTGGCTTGCGCCCGGGCGCAAGCGGGCACATTCGGCTTACAGAGCGCGTAAGGAGAGCCCGTATGAGGATCGTCGCCTGTCTCAACGGGGATCGCCGCCCGGGCGCCCACCCCTCCCTGCCCGTGTCCGTCGACCAACTCGTCGCCGACGCCCACTCCGTGGTGGAAGCGGGTGCGACCGCACTCCACGTTCACCCACGCGATCCGAGTGGAGCGGAGTCGCTGGAGCCGTCCGTGGTGTCGGCGTTGATGGAGCGGTTACGTGCCGAGGGTCCCGACGTCCCGGTGTCCCTGACCACGTCCCTGTCGGCCGAGTCCGACCCGTGGAGACGCTACGACCTGGTGCAGAGATGGGCCTCGCCCACCCTGCCCGACTCGGTTTCGGTGAACCTGCACGAGGCGGGATCGGTGGACCTGGTCCACCTGTTGGGCGATCGCCGCGTGGCGGTCGAGGCCGGGGTGTGGACGGTGGAAGCGGCCCGAATCCTGGTGGCCACCGGGATCGAGGTCACCACCGTGTTGGTGGAGCCCACCCAGGTGGCCATCCAGGACGCACGACGCAACGCGGAAGCGATCAACGGCCTGTTGGATCGCGCGAAGGTGCGGACCCCGCGGTTGCTGCACGGAGCGGACGCCACGGCGTGGCCGATGTTGGAGACCGCCCTGGACGCCGGGTACGACGTCCGGATGGGTCTGGAGGACACGATGCGGCTACCGGACGGTACGGAGGCCTACGACAACGCCGCGCTCGTCGCCCACGCGGTCGGTCTGGCCACCACCACCGCCTGAACCCCCACCACCGCTGAGGGGCACGGGGCCCTACGCCCCGTGGTTCTCGGCCAGGCGACGTTCGAGACGTTCCTCGGTCGCCGAGAGCGCGTCGATGCGTTCGCGGACCGCCCGGAGCCTTTGCTCGTAGAGGGCGACGGCCTCCGCGCAGTCGGGTTCGCGGACCAGGTCCAGTTCGAGGCAGGCCCGCAGTTCCCCGATGTCCTCGGAGGTCAGACCGGACTCCAGGAGCAACCGAATGTTGCGGACCCGCTCGACCGCGTCCGGTCCGTATTCGCGGTACCCGTTCTCGGCCCGTTCACAGGTCAGGAGACCGCGTTTTTCGTAGTAACGCAGGGAGCGCACGCTGGCGCCGCTGAGTTCGGCGAGTTCTCCGATGCGCATGAATCCTCCGTGTCCCGTCACCGTGACCATCCGTCCCAGACTAGATGAGTGATTCCAAGGGGTGGGCGGGTGTCGGGTGGGTGGTGGCTGGTGGGGCGCCTGGGGCCGGGAGCCTTGGGATTGTTCGTGTTGACCGGGGGGTGGTGGGGAGCCTCAGGTTTC
>NZ_BCSH01000018.1 GCF_001570765.1 Nocardiopsis listeri NBRC 13360
CCCGCCCAACAACCCCAAGGGTCTCTACCTCAGGCGCCCCACCAGGCGCCCCGGGCAGCACGAGGCCGGCGAAACCAGCGGCTCCCCCAAGATCAATGGGAACACGCCCGCCAACCCCACCACCAGCCCGAACTCCCCCGCCTGTGGATAACCCAGGGGAAGCCAACACCCGCAACCCGCTTCCCATATCCCGCTTCCCGACGGGACAAAACCGTCGAGGTGTCCGGGCTCCGGGGCCATGGTGCTCACCTGGCGCGACGCACGTACACGCGGCCGCGGTCGACCTCCTCGAAGCCGACCTTCGCGTAGGTCCTCGCCGGAGCCGGGTACAGCGGGTTGGGCGCGGTGTTGATGAACACGTGGTCACCACCTCGGCGGGCGGTCAGGGAGCACGCCTCCAATACCAGGGCGGCCGCCAGGCCTCGACGGCGGTGGACGGGGACCACTCCCAGGGGTTCGACCTCCGAGGTGCCGCTCTCGGCGTCGAACCACACCACGCAGCAGGCGGCCAGGGCGCCGTCCTGGGCCTGGACGACGAGGTCCAGTTCGGGATCGTAGAGCAGGGAGGCACGGGCCGCGTCGTAGTAGGCCCGGGAGAAACGGCTGTTCAGCGACGGGTCCACCGGACCCACGCTCTCCGGCCAGGGCAGGTCGGCGGGCTTCCAGGCGAGGCGGTGGCACTCCACCCGGGCCTCCTCCTCACCCGCGCGGACGGGCCGGATCACGTACCCCTCGGGCAGGGCCGGGGACTCCTCCGTGGCGGCTCGGCGCATCCAGGTGTCCAGAGCCCCTTCGTGCGCGAAGCCCGCCTTCTCGGCCAGGGATCGGAGCTCCTCGTCACCGTGGAAGACCGGCAGGTGCGTCTCGCCCTCGGTGCGCTCCAGGGCCCAATCCAGGAGGGCGGCCCCGGCCTCGGGGTCGGTATCGGCCCCTTCGAGGGTGATCCTGGTGTGCTCGGAGATGGCGTTGGCACCGGTGACCCCGGCCCAGGCGACGACCTCACCGTCTCGTTCGGCCACCGCCATCGGCCGGGGCATGTCCTCGGTGGCCGACTGCCAACCCAGACCACCGGGGTGGGTCCCCATCGGCCACGAGCGCCGGGCGAGCACTTCGAGCGCGCGAGTGTCCTCAGGGCACCGGGGACGGAGTTCGAGCACGAGGGCCTGCCTTCACCGATGGGGGCGTGTACGCGTACACGCTAACCACCGGCGTCCGGAGGGCACCATCGGTTTTCCAGCGAACCGAGTGTCGGGTCAGTTACGCACCCGGAAGACGTCGTAGACCCCGTCCACACCACGCACGGCGCGCAGCACGCTGCCCAGGTGGGTGGGGTCGGCCATCTCGAAGGTGAAGCGGCTCTGCGCCACCCGGTCGCGGCTGGTCTGCACCGTGGCGGACAGGATGTTGACGTGCTGGTCGGACAACACGCGCGTTATGTCGGACAGCAGCCGGGAGCGGTCCAGGGCCTCTACGTGCAGGGCGACCAGGAACATGGAGTCCTCGGTGGGCCGCCACTCGACGTCGACCATGCGTTCCTGGTCCAGGCTGGCGGCGTTGGCGCAGTCGGCGCGGTGCACCGACACCCCGTGCCCCTGGGTCACGAAACCGACGATGTCGTCACCGGGCACCGGCGTACAACACTTGGCCAGGCGCGCCCACACGTCGCTGTCGCCCGCCACGACCACGCCCGGGTTGCCCGAGCGTTGGCGCGTGGTGGCGGCCTTGGTCGGCAGCGAGGACTCGGCGATGTCCTCGGTGTGGCTGTCCAGCCCGCCCATGGAGTCCACGAGCTTGCTCACGATGCTCTGGGCGCTCACCTGGTGCTCGCCCACGGCGGCGTACAGGGCGTCCACGTCCGTGTAGCGCAGATCGCCGGCCAGGGCGATGATCGCCTCTCCGCTGAACAGGCGCTTGACCGGAAGCTCCTGCTTGCGCATGATCTTGGCGATCTCCTCCTTGCCCTGTTCGATCGCGGCCTCGCGTCGCTCCTTGGTGAACCAGTGCCGGATCTTGTTGCGGGCACGAGCGCTCTTGACGAAGTTGAGCCAGTCGCGGCTGGGCCCGGCGTCGGGGTCCTTGGAGGTGAGGATCTCCACGGCCTCGCCGTTGTGCAGCCCGTTCTCCAACGGCACGAGACGGCCGTTGATGCGAGCGCCGACGGTGCGGTGGCCGACCTCGGTGTGCACGGCGTAGGCGAAGTCCACGGCGGTGGCGCCCTCCGGCAGGGAGATCACGTCGCCCTGCGGGGTGAAGACGAACACCTCCTGCACCGACAGGTCGAAGCGCAGCGACTCCAGGAACTCGCCCGGGTCCTTGGTCTCCTGCTGCCAGTCGATGAGCTGACGCAGCCACTGCATGTCGGTGGTGCCCTTGGGCCTGGTCTCGGCCCCGGAGGAGTTGCGGTCCTCCTTGTACTTCCAGTGCGCGGCGATGCCGTACTCGGCGCGCCGGTGCATGGCGCGGGTGCGGATCTGGAGTTCGACCGGGTTGCCGGAGGGGCCGATGACCGTCGTGTGCAACGACTGGTACATGTTGAACTTCGGCATCGCGATGTAGTCCTTGAACCGGCCCGGCACCGGGTTCCATCGCGCGTGGATGGTTCCCAGCGCCGCGTAGCAGTCCCGCACGCTGTCCACCAGGACCCGCACCGCGATGAGGTCGTAGATCTCGTCGAAGCCGCAGTTGCGGGCGATCATCTTCTGGTAGATCGAGTAGTAGTGCTTGGGACGACCGCGCACGGTCGCCTTGAGCTTGGACTCGCGCAGATCACCCGAGACCGCCTCGATGACCTCTTGTAGGTACACGTCGCGCCGGGGAGCGCGTTCGGAGACCAGTCGGGCTATCTCGTCGAAGCGCTTGGGGTAGAGGGTGGCGAACGCCAGGTCCTCCAGTTCCCACTTGATGGTGTTCATGCCCAGGCGGTGGGCGAGCGGCGCGAAGATCTCCAGGGTCTCGCGGGCCTTCTTCTCGCGCTTGGCCTTCTTGGGCAGGTAGCGCAGGGTGCGCATGTTGTGCAGGCGGTCACAGAGCTTGATGACCAGCACGCGGATGTCGCGGGCCATGGCCACGACCATCTTGCGGACCGTCTCGGCCTGGGTGGCCTCGCCGTACTTGACCTTGTCCAGCTTGGTGACGCCGTCGACCAGGAGGGCGATCTCGTCGCCGAAGTCGGCTCGCAGCTCGTCGAGGGAGTAGTCGGTGTCCTCGACCGTGTCGTGCAGCAGGGCTCCGGCGAGGGTGGCCTCCTGCATGCCGAGTTCGGCGAGGATGGTGGCCACCGCGAGCGGGTGGGTGATGTAGGGGTCGCCGCTCTTGCGTTTTTGGTGGCGATGGTGGTGTGCGGCGACCTCGTAGGCGCGCTCGATCAGCCGGACGTCCACCTTGGGGTGGGTGGCGCGCACCGTCTTGATCAGTGGTTCGAGCACCGGGTTCATCGTCACTCCCCGCTGGGCGCCGAGTCGGGCGAGCCTTCTGCGTACTCGCACGGTGGAGGGCGTGGTGGTCGCCGGCTGCCGTCCCTGGGCCTCCTGCCCGGAGTCGTCCTGCTCGGATACGTCGGAGGGCGCCGCTTGTTCCGCAGCGCCCTCCGGCCGTTCGTCACGTGGTCTGTCGTCGGGACTGGTGTGGTCCCCGTCGTTACGCCCCTGCGGCATACCGGCGTCCGCGTCGGTGTCCCCCCGCGAGGCACGTCCCTCGTCGGCGGTCGTCTCCGGTTCGGCGGCCGAACCCCGCGGGTCCTTCGACCCCTGCTCCCGTGCGGACACCGCTCCGGTCGAGACCACTTCGCTTGGCATGCCTACCTCCCGCGGATCCGCCCGGTGGAGCCGACAGTCCAAGGATCGGCTGCCTCCGGAACGCGTGCGTGTCATCAGGGCCCGTCACCGACGTGGCCGCCGCGGTCACCTCTCCCACCAGTCTAGTGGCGCCCGCCCAGGTGGGGCGGGGTGGTGGAACCGGACCCCTCATGCGTCGCCGTACTCCGGCGACCCGATGGTACGCGTCGTGACCCTGGTCACCGATTGCGTCACACCGAGTGCTGGTGTAGGTCAACGAGGAGGAACCGTCGCGCTATTCCCACCGTGCGCGCGAGGCCGTCCGGTCAGACCGAGAGGAGGGTGTGCAGCTCCACGTCGGGCAGCTTCTCGCGTCCTCGGAGCGCGGAGAGCTCCATCAGAACGGAGAATCCCACGACCGTACCACCAGCTTTGTGGACCAACTCCACCGCAGCCCTGCCCGTGCCACCCGTCGCGAGCACGTCGTCGACGATGAGGACACGGCTGCCCGGAGTGATCGCGTCGGCGTGGATCTCGACGGTCGCGGTGCCGTATTCGAGATCATAGGCCTGATCGATGGTGTCCGCGGGCAGTTTCCCCGCTTTGCGCGCCGGAACGAAGCCCGCGCCCAGCGCCATGGCCACGGGGGCACCGAAGATGAAGCCGCGTGCCTCCAGCCCGACGACGTGGTCGACGCCGACCCGGCGGTAGGGGGCACTGAGTCCGTCGACCGTGGCGGCGAAGGCCTCCCGGTGGTTCAGCAGCGGGGTGATGTCCTTGAACAGGATGCCCTCGTGCGGGAAGTCCGGAACGTCGCGGATGTTGGCCTCGATCAAGGCGAGGTCCGCGTCGGGCGTCACGGTGTCGTTGGTCATGGCGGCTCAGGCCTTCGTTTCAGATGGGAAGCGGGTTCGGCTGAAGTCACCGAAAAGCAGCGGTACCGGCCCCGGTGTTCGGGGGCCGGTACCGAAGTCTGTGGTGCGCCATGGGCGCGGGAGGAAACGAGTCCTCCGGGCTCCTAGCCCTTGGGCTTGTCGTCGTCCCCGAAGTCGGGACGGTCCTCGACCGGGGTGTCGTCGGCGGCGGGGGTGATGACCTCTCCGACACCGGCCTTGAGCATACGGATACGGGTGCCCGGAGCGATCTCCAGCAGCACGTCCTGGTCGTGGATCTCGACGATGGTCGCGAAGATACCCGCCTTGGTCATGACCTCGACGCCGGGAACCAGGGAGGTCTGCATCTGCATCTCCTGCTGGCGACGCTTCTGGTTCGGGCGCCAGAACAGGAGCCAGAAGACCAGGAGGATCAGTACGAAGGGAAGCAACATGCCGATGATGCTGCCCTCGCCCTGGGGGGCGTCCGCTGCGAGATTGATAAGGCCCTGCACGGGGCGTCCTTCCTGACGGTTCTCGTGGACGACGGCTGTCGACTCGTGACACCCGTGACGACCACCTTGCGGGTCGCCCGACCACGGCGGCCGGATTCACACCCGGCTTATACAACGCACCAGAGTGCCAACTCGTTCCGCCGATGTCGAAACGACACCTCACGGGGTGGTGCCCCGCTCTTGGCCGATACGTCCCAGTTTACGTGGCACGGGTCACCGGTCGCCATCCCCCCGGGTTCGGCGGGCTAACGGTTCGGCCCCGTTTTCGTTCGCGGGCTCCATCGTGACAGGTGGGAGCGGTCGACGCCCGGGCTTCAGGGCGTGGCGCCGTTGTCGCTCGTGGTACCGCCGGTGTTCGCGGCCGTCTGGGCGGCACCGAACGCGGCGTCGGGCGGCGGAGTGAGTCCCATGTGCGCCCAGGCCTGCGGAGTGGCGACCCTCCCCCGTGGGGTGCGGGCCAGGAAACCGGAGCGGACGAGGAAGGGTTCGGCGACCACCTCCACGGTCTCGGCCTCCTCCCCCACCGACACCGCCAGGGTGGACAGTCCCACCGGTCCGCCACGAAAGCGGTTCATGAGCACGTCGAGGATGGCCCGGTCCAGTCGGTCCAGGCCCAACTCGTCCACTTCGTACAGTTCCAGGGCGGCGTGCGCGTTGGCCAGGGTGAGCTGCCCGTCGCCGCGCACCTCCGCGTAGTCGCGGACCCGGCGCAGCAGCCGGTTGGCGATACGGGGCGTGCCGCGCGAACGCCCGGCGACCTCGCGGGCGGCGTCCTCGTCCAGGGGCGCACCGAGCAGTCCCGCCGACCGGTGCAGGATGCGCTCCAGTTCGGCGGGTTCGTAGAAGTCCATGTGCGCGGTGAACCCGAACCGGTCACGCAGCGGGGCGGGCAGCATCCCGGCCCGTGTGGTGGCTCCGACCAGGGTGAACGGGGCGATGTCCAGGGGGATCGCGGTGGCACCGGGGCCCTTGCCGACCATGACGTCGACCCGGAAGTCCTCCATGGCGACGTAGAGCATCTCCTCGGCGGGCCGGGCCATGCGGTGGATCTCGTCGAGGAAGAGGACCTCGCCCTCCTGGAGGGTGGAGAGCACCGCGGCCAGGTCACCGGAGCGTTCGATGGCGGGGCCGGAGGTGATGCGCAACGGAGCACCGAGTTCGGCGGCGATGATCATGGCCAGGGTGGTCTTGCCCAGACCCGGACCGCCGGACATGAGGATGTGGTCGGGGGCGCGGTTGCGACGCTGTGCGCTGTGCAGGACCAGGGACAGCTGTTCGCGGACCCGTTCCTGACCGACGAACTCGTCCAGTATTCGGGGGCGCAGCGCACCCTCGATCCGGAGTTCGTCGACGTCGGCCTCGGGTGAGACCGCATCGCGTTCGTGCACGGGGTTCTCCTTCAGGCCTTGTTGTTCGGGGCCTCCGCTAGCGCTTCGGCCCGTGTTCGGCGCCTCGGGCGGAGGGTTCTTCATCGTCGTCTGCGCCTGCCGCTCGTTCCTCGCTCGCGGCTTGACTCCTCTCGCAGAACCCTTCGGGCTCCGAACGGACAATTCACAAAACAGAACTCAGGCGCGGCTGAGTTTGCGCAGGGCGCTGCGCAGCAGGACGGTGACGTCGCTGGTGGTCTCGGCCTCGGCGGCGACGGCGGAGGCGGCCGCCTCCGCGTCCTTGCCGGACCAACCGAGGTTGACCAGTCCGGAGACCACCTGTCCCCGCCAGGCGCCGTTGGGTCGGGCGGTGGCGGTGGGGTCCGCGCCGGGCAGGGTGCCGTCGGTGCCGATCGGCGCCTCCAGCTTGCCCTTCAGCTCCAGCACGATGCGTTGGGCCCCCTTCTTGCCGATGCCGGGCACCCTGGTCAGGGCCGCGGTGTCCTCTGCGTGGACTGCTTGGCGGAGGCTGTCGGGGCTGTGCACGGCGAGCATGGCAAGGGCCAGACGAGGGCCCACCCCCGAGGCGGTCTGCAACTGCTCGAACAGGTGCTTCTCGTCGTCGTCGACGAATCCGAACAGGGTGAGGGAGTCCTCTCTCACGACCATGCTCGTGGCCACGGTGCCCTCCTCCCCCACGCGCAGTCGGGACAGGGCGGAAGGGGTGCATTGGACGGACATGCCGACCCCGCCGACGTCGATGACGGCGCTTCCCGCGCCGCGTGCGGCCACCCGGCCGGTGAGGAACGCGATCATCTGTCGTGGACACCGGGAGGGGTGTCCGTCTCCTTCCTGGGGGAGGTGTCAGCGGCCGCGCGCTCGGCGGGCCAGTTCCACCTTGCGGGCGAAGTCCTGTTGGGCCTGGGCCACCCGGGACCGGGCACCGCCGCGCCAGATGTTGCAGATGGCCAGGGCCACGGCGTCGGCGGCGTCGGCGGGTTTGGGCGGGCCGTCGAGACCGAGGATACGCGCCACCATCGTGCCGACCTGCGCCTTGTCGGCACGGCCGTTGCCGGTGATGGCGGCCTTGGCCTCGCTGGGCGTGTGGGTGACGACGGGCAGGCCGCGGCGGGCGGCGCAGACCAGGGCGAGGCCGCTGGCCTGGGCGGTGCCCATGACGGTGCTGAGGTTGTGCTGGGCGAAGACGCGTTCGACGGCCGCGGCTTCGGGTTCGTACTTGTCCAGCCACTCCTCGATGCCGCGTTCGATGCCCAGGAGGCGTTGGGGCAGGTCGGTGTCGGAGCTGGTGCGGATCGCGTCGGCGGCGATCAGACGCAGTGGGCGGCCGATGGATCCCTCGACCACGGCGACGCCGCAACGGGTCAGCCCCGGGTCGATCCCCAGCACGCGCACGTGGCCACCCTGCTTTCCGTTGATTCATCGAACGTTCGTTCGCACCATGCTAGCGGCGTGGAGTGACAGTGCCCGCCGCCCGGCGGGCGTGTCGACGTCGGCGCCCTTGGACTGGACACCGGGCGAAGCGCGGGTTATGTTGTTCTCAACAAGAGAATTACTCAACTTGAGAACAACAAGGGGTGCAACGGTGTCCGAGGGGATCGATGGCCGCTACCACGACGAGGACGAGCGCGGGTTCCTCTCCTCCTACGACCCACACGTCTTCGCGCCCGCCGCGGTGACCGTGGACGTGGTCGCCCTGACCATCCGCGAGGGCCTCCCCCACGTCCTGTTGGCCCGCCGCGCCGCGCACCCCCAACGCGGGCTGTGGGCACTGCCCGGCGGATTCGTCCGCGCCCAGGACTCCGAGGCCGGACCCGCCGACCCCGACCTTCCCGACGCCGCGCTGCGGGTCCTCGCCGAGAAGACCCCGATGCCCGCCGAGATCCACCTGGAACAGCTGGGGACCTACGGAGCCCTCGACCGCGACCCGCGCATGCGGGTGATCTCGGTGGCGTACATGGTGTTCGCCCCCGACCTGCCCGACCCCGGGACGGGGCGCGACATCTCCGAAGCCGCGTGGGTGCCCTGGACGACGAAGGAGGAGACGGCCTTCGACCACGCCCGCGTCCTCGACGACGCCGTCGAACGGGCCCGTTCCAAGCTGGAGTACACGTCGCTGGCCACCGCGTTCCTGCCCCCGACCTTCACCATCACCGCCCTGCGCGGGGTCTACGAGGCGATCTGGGGGCGCGCCCTGCACGCCGCCAACTTCCACCGCAAGATCCTCGCCACACCCGGTTTCGTCGAGGACACCAGCGAACTGGCCGACCGCGGCGGCTCCGGTGGTGGCCGACGCGCCCGCCTGTACCGGGCGGGCGAGGCCGCACTGCTGCACCCGCCACTGCTCCGCGGCGCCCAATGACCGACCTCGACCCACATCCCAGAAGGGAGGACGGCGTGTACGGGGAATCGCGCACGCACCAGGACTTCGACTCGGCCCTGCGCGAGGTCGACATGGTCAACGACCCCACCGACCTGTTCGGACCGCCGCCCCGGGACGGCCGGGTCCCACCGGACGCCACCGCCGCCTACCGCCGACTCGCCAGACTCCTGCACCCCGACACCGCACCCACTCGGCGACGGGACGACGCGGCCGACGGGTTCGCCCGTCTCACCGACGCCTGGCACCGCTACCGGAACGCGGTCCAGGGCGGCCCGGGCCCGGGCGACCTGGTCCTGACCACCGAGGAGCACACCTACCACGTCGACCGCGGTCGCCCCTTGTACGAGGGCGACATCGCCGACCTGCGCGCGGTGCGCTACCGGGACGAGGACCGGTGGCGAGAAGCGGTGCTCAAGCTTCCCCGCGCGCCCCGCGACAACGACCTGGTGCGAGCCGAGGCGAACGCGCTGCGGCGTATCCACGAACGCGGCGCGCCCCGATACCGCGCGTTCAGGCCCGAACTGGTCGGGACGCTCCGGCACCGGGACCCGGCCACGCGGGTGGAGCGGCACGGCAACGTCCTGCGGCGACTGTCGGGGTTCCACGACCTGGCCGAGGTGCGGCGTGCCTACCCCGACGGGATCGACCCCCGCGACGCCGCCTGGATGTGGCGCCGATTGCTGGTGGCGATCGGCGACGCCCACCGGGCCGGGGTCGTGCACGGTGCCGTGGTGCCCGAACACGTGCTGATCCACCCGGACAAGCACGGTCTGGTGCTCGTGGACTGGTGCTACTCGGTGACCTTCGACGCGACCCGCACCGCCCCGCACGTCCCGGCGATGGTGCCGCGCCGCAAGGACCTGTACCCGCCCGAGGTCGCCGCCCGGCGCCCCGCGCGGCCCGCCACCGACGTGTACATGGCGACCAGGTGCGTGGAGTTCGTGACCGCGGGCCGGCTACCGCGACCGTTGGCGGCGTTCGCACACGGCAGTTCGCTGCCGGCGCCCGGGCGAAGACCATCCGACGCGTTCGCTCTGCTCGACGAGCTGGACCAGGCCCTGGAACGTGCCTTTGGGCCACCTCGGTTCCACCCCTTCCACATGCCCGACTGAAATCCCACCTCCGAACCCACCCTCATCACGCTCCAAGGAGACAGACATGGGAAGCAGCCACTGGTCCACCGACGCCTACCACGCCCGCCAGGCCTTCCGGGACTCGCGCGGCATCGGGGCGTTCGACTACCACGACAAAGCGACCAAGAAGGCGCGCTCCGGTTGGAAACCGCACCCGACCCTCGACCCGCACGGAGTGACCGTCCGCGAGAGCCGCGACTCCGACGCCCACCCGAACTCGCTGGCGGTGTCGGTGCTGTTCGACGTCACGGGCTCCATGGGAAGCGTTCCGCGCGTGCTGCGCACCAAGCTGCCCGACCTGTTCGGTCTACTGCTGCGCAAGGGATACGTGGAGGACCCACAGATCCTGTTCGGTGCCATCGGTGACGCCACGTGCGACCGGGTTCCATTGCAGATCGGCCAGTTCGAGTCCGGCAACGAACTGGAGGACGACCTCGGCAACCTGCTCCTGGAGGGCGGGGGCGGAGGCCAGATGACCGAGTCCTACGAGCTGGCCATGTACTTCATGGCCCGGCACACCGCCATGGACTGCCTGGACGAGCGCGGCCGACGCGGCTACCTGTTCATCGTCGGCGACGAGATGGCCTACGGCGCGGTCAAGGCCCGCGAGGTGCGCGAGGTGATCGGCGACGACCTGGACGAGAACATCGCCTTCCCCGCCATCCTGGACGAGCTGCGACGCCGGTTCGAGGTCTTCTTCATCATGCCGACCGGCAGCGCCCACTTCCGTGACGACCGGGTCCGGACGTTCTGGGAGAAGCACCTGGGTCAGAACCTGATCCTGCTGGAGGACCTGGACGCGGTGTGCGAGACCATCGCCGTCACCGTCGGTCTGGGCGAGGAGGCCATCGACCTGGAGGAAGGGCTGCGGGACCTGGCCGACTCCGGGTCGGACGCCGGTGAGGCCGTCGGCAAGGCGCTGCGACCGCTGTCGCGGGGCCGTGGAGCGGTCGTCTCCGACTCGGACGTGAGCGGGCTCGCCGGTGACGGACCGGGGGTGGAGCGGCTGTGACCGCGCACGCGATCGTCGTCGACCTGGGGTTCGGTGACGCCGGCAAGGGGGTGACCGTGGACCTGTTGTGCGCGACCGGGGACTACGGCGCGGTCGTTCGGGCCAACGGGGGCGCACAGGCGGCGCACAACGTGGTCGCCCCCGATGGTCGACACCACACCTTCTCCCAGTTCGGGGCGGGCACGCTCGCCCCGGGTGGGCCGGTACCCACCCACCTGTCCCGATTCATGGTGGTGGACCCGTTCGCGTTGGCGATGGAGGCCGCCCACCTGGTGTCGCTCGGGGTCGCGGATCCGTTGTCCCTGGTCACCGTGGACCGGCGGGCGTTGATCAGCACCCCGTGGCACCGGGCGGCCAACCGGGCGCGGGAGCGCGCCCGGGGCGCGGACCGGCACGGATCCTGCGGGATGGGCGTGGGCGAGACCATGGCCTACGCCCTGGACCACCCCGGCCTGGCACCCACGGTGGACGACTGCGCCACACCCGCGCGGCTGCGCCGCAAGTTGACGGCCCTGGACGAGGCGCTCGGGGTGCGGGGCCCGGGCGAGGAGTCCGGCCCCGATCTGGAGGAGTGCCTGGAGGCCTACGCCGCGTTCGCCGAACGAGTGCGCCTTGTGGACGAGACGTACCTGCCCCGGCTGCTGGCTCGGACTCCGGTGGTGTTCGAGGGGGCTCAGGGTGTACTGCTGGACGAGTGGCACGGCTTCCATCCGCAC
This sequence comes from Nocardiopsis listeri NBRC 13360, assembly GCF_001570765.1. GTDB lineage: Bacteria > Actinomycetota > Actinomycetes > Streptosporangiales > Streptosporangiaceae > Nocardiopsis > Nocardiopsis listeri. The sequence continues at coordinate 11,790 of NZ_BCSH01000018.1, forward strand.
ACCACCTGGTCCACGACCACGACCGCCAACCCGCTGACCCTGCTCGCCGAGGCGGGGCGCTCAGGAGACGCCCACCGGCTCGGGGTGCTGCGCACCTTCACCACCAGGCACGGTGCCGGTCCGCTGGTGACCGAGGACCCCGTGCTCTGCGCCCGGCTGCCCGATCGGCACAACCGCGACCATCCCTGGCAGGGGGCGTTCCGGGTGGGGCACCTGGACCTGGTGGCGGCCCGGTACGCGTTGGCCGCGACCGGCGGGGTGGACGCCCTGGTGGTGACGCACGCCGACGCCCCCGACCGGCTAGGACGGGACCTGCGCTGGTGCACGGACTACCGGGACGGCGCGGGCGCGTCACTGGACATCACCCCGGGCCCGGCCGGTGACCTGGACCGGCAGGCCGCGCTCACCCGGAGGTTGGCCGACGCCCGCCCGGTGCTCGCGTCGATCCCCGAGGATCCGGCCGAGGCGATCTCCCACGCCCTCGGGACGCCACTGGCCGCGGTGTTCTCCGGCCCGACCCGTGCCGACGCGCGCGTGGTCACCGAAAGGGGCCGCGCCGTCTCGGGCCCTTCGACCCGTGGACGACCGGGACCCGGCGTGTCGAGTGCGTGGGCGCGGGCGCGTGTCGATCTAGCGTGAGCGCATGGCTTCCATCACCGACCCCGAGGTCCGCGCGTTCCTCACCGAGGGAACCCGTACCGGCAAGTTCGCCTACACCTCCGCGGACGGTCGCCCACTGGCCGTCCCGGTGTGGTTCGTTCTGGAGGGCGACACCTTGGTGTTCAACACCGGCCAAGACACCGCCAAGGCACGTTCCATCGCCAGGGACCCGCGCGTCACCCTGGTGGTCGACCTGGAGGAACCTCCGTTCGGGTTCGTCCAGGTGCAGGGTGAGGCACTGGTGACCGAGGACCCCGGCGAGCTGGTCCGCACCGCCACGGAGATCGCCCGCCGCTACATGGGTGCCGAACTCGCCGAGGAGTTCGGCCGCCGCAACGGTGTGCCCGGCGAACTGGTGGTGCGGCTGCGGCCCACCAAGGTCGTCGCCGCGATGAACATGACCGCCTGACGAAACGACGCGGAAACGCCTGTGGCCGCACCCCGGGGTGCGGCCACAGGCGCTGAAGAGGAGGAACGGGAGCCAGGTTCTGGTTTGTGAACCACCGGAGGTCACCCGTTCGGGCGCCGAAGCGCCGGCGGAGGCTCTGAAGACACTGCCTAGAGCTCGGCCAGGACCTCGTCCGGGATGTCGGCGTTGGTGAAGACGTTCTGGACGTCGTCGGAGTCCTCCAGGGCATCCACCACGCGCATGACCTTCTTGGCGGCCTCGGCGTCGACCGGGACCTCCATGCTGGGCAGCCAGTTGGAGTCGGCCGAGTCGTAGTCGATGCCGGCCTCCTGCAGCGCCGTGCGGACCGGGACCAGGTCGGTGGCCTCGCAGATGATCTCGAAGGACTCGCCGATGTCCTCGACCTCCTCGGCGCCGGCGTCCAGGACCGCGAGGGTCACGTCGTCCTCGGTGGTGCCCTCCTTGGGCACGATCACGACGCCCTTGCGGTTGAACAGGTACGACACCGAACCGGCGTCGGCCATGTTGCCGCCGTTGCGGGTGACCGCCACGCGCACCTCGGAGGCGGCGCGGTTGCGGTTGTCGGTGAGGCACTCCACCAACAGGGCCACCCCTCCGGGGGCGTAGCCCTCGTACATGATGGTCTCCCACTCGGCTCCACCGGCCTCCTCACCGGAGCCACGCTTGCGGGCACGCTCGATGTTGTCGAGCGGAACGGAGTTCTTCTTCGCCTTCTGGATGGCGTCGTAGAGCGTCGGGTTCCCGTCGGGATCACCGCCGCCCGTACGGGCCGCCACCTCGATGTGCTTGATCAGCTTCGCGAAGAGCTTGCCGCGCTTGGCGTCGATGACGGCCTTTTTGTGCTTGGTGGTGGCCCACTTGGAGTGGCCGGCCATGGGAGTCCTTTCACGATGTCGACGAACAGGCGGTGGATACGAATGTCGCCGGTCGATTCCGGGTGGAAGGACGTGGCGATCAGACCGCCCTGTCGTACGGCGACGATTCTATCCCTCCCACCGGGACCGGTGGCACGACCCGGAACGGTGACCGTCGGCCCGACCCTCTCCACCCACGGAGCACGGATGAAGACCGCGTCGAGGGGCCCTCGTCGATGCCGTCCACGTGCACGCGCGCCTGGAACGACTCGGTCCGGCGGCCGAAGGCGGTGCGGCGCTCAAGTACGGTTCCTTCTCGGCCTGCGGGAACGGAGGCGGTGGGGCCGCCGTGGGCTCCACCGTCCCCGTTCGTTCCCGGACGCGTTCCTACCAGCCTCGACCGGCGTAACGCTGTGAGTCGGGCTGCTCTTCCAGGTTGATGCCGACCATGGCCTCGCCCAGGCCTCGCGAGACACGAGCGATCACGGCCGGGTCCTCGTAGTGCAGGGTGGCCCGCACGATGGCGTCGGCACGCTTGGCCGGGTCACCGGACTTGAAGATGCCCGAACCCACGAAGACGCTCTCGGCGCCCAGCTGCCGCATGAGTGCCGCGTCGGCGGGGGTGGCCACGCCACCGGCGGAGAACAGCGGTACCGGCAGCTTGCCGAGTCGCGCTACCTCCTCGACCACCTCGTAGGGGGCGCGCAGCTCCTTGGCGGCACCGAACAGCTCGGCCTCGTCCAGGGTGCCCAGGCGCTTGATCTCGCCCCGGATGGAGCGCATGTGGCGGGTGGCCTCGACGACGTTTCCGGTGCCGGCCTCGCCCTTGGAACGGATCATGGCGGCGCCCTCGGAGATACGGCGCAGGGCCTCGCCGAGGTTGGTCGCACCGCACACGAAGGGGACGGTGAACGCCCACTTGTCGATGTGGTGGGCCTCGTCGGCGGGGGTGAGGACCTCGGACTCGTCGACGAAGTCCACGCCGAGGGACTCCAGTACCCGGGCCTCGACGAAGTGACCGATGCGGACCTTGGCCATCACGGGGATGGAGACCGCCTCGACGATGCCGTCGATCATGTCGGGGTCGGACATGCGGGCGACCCCGCCGTCCCTACGGATGTCGGCGGGGACGCGTTCCAGGGCCATGACCGCCACGGCACCGGCGTCCTCTGCGATCCTCGCCTGCTCCGGGGTGACGACGTCCATGATGACGCCGTTCTTGAGCTGTTCGGCCATTCCGCGCTTGACGCGCTGGGTACCGACGGCGTTGTCGGAGCTGTTCTTTGCGTTCTCGGCCACGGTGGTGGGCTCCCGTTGTCGTTTCCGGTTGGGGCTCGGCCCTGACGTGCGGGCCTTGGTGCATCCTGGGCCCGCGGCTCACCGGCTCACGCGTGAAGGTCACGCGGGCACCATCGGCGCCGCGCACCCTGGGTCGACCAGGCCACCATCCTAGTCAGGCCCTTTTCGGGACTTTTGGCCAGATGGTCGATTGTCGCGGATCGTCCACTCCACAGTGGAACACGACGGGTTCAGCGGGACCCCGGGGCGGCGGCTCCGGGCGCTTGGTCGTCCATCTCGAAGAACTCGGGCAGGGCGGCGGTACCGGCCAGGCGTAGGAGCCGGACGAGTCGAGAACGTCGTGCGCGACGGGTGTCGCCGACCGCGTCGTTGTGGAAGACGCGGGCGAGGTGGACCCCGCGCGCGGCGACCCGCACCTCTTGGAGCTCCGGGGCGGTGGTGAGGTCGGCGCGTGCGTCCAGGGTCTCGCGCAGGGTCACCGACAGCGCGCTCTCGGCGAGCTCACGGTGGTCGTCCGCGCGGCGGGCCCGATTGGCGCTCTCGGAGAGTCCGGCCGACGCTTCGGGGGTCAGGTGCCCGGATGCGGCGAGGTCGAGGACGGCCGCGGCCCGGCGCAGCAGGGCGGCGTCCAGCGCCGCTCGCGCGGTCTCCACGCGGTGGTGGAGCCGGTCCAGCCGGGTGGCCCGCCAGGACAGGTAGAAGCCGACCAGGACCAGGACCAGCAGGATTGCGGCCACCGTGCCCGCGAAGGGGCCGTCACCGATCAGGGCCGCTCACCCCGGCGGTACGAGGCGGGGGTCAGGGGCCTGTTTCCGGCCAGGACCGTTTCGTACACGTGGGCGATGTCTGCGGCGACGGTGTCCCAGTCGTAGGCGCGCACGGCGGCGCGGGCCGCGCGGGACAGTTCCGCGCGCCGGTCGGGGGCGTCGAGCAGGGCGGCGGCACGTTCGGCCAGGTGTTCGGCGTCGCCGACCCGGAAGAGCTCCCCGGCCTCGCCTCCGTCCAGGACCGCGTCGAAGGCCGGGATGTCGCTGGCGACGATGGCGGCGCCCGCGGCCATCGCCTCGGTGAGGACGATACCGAAGCTCTCCCCACCCAGGTTGGGCGCACAGAAGACGTCGGCGCAATGGTAGGCGCGGACCTTGTCGGCCTCGTCGAGTCGACCGAGCAGGATCACGCGTTCGCGCAGGTCGTCGGGGACACCGGACAGGTCGGGATCACCCGGTCCGGCGACGAGCAGCCGCAGGCCCGTCCGGTGTGGGGCCAGGCGGGTGAAGGCCTCCAATAGCACTTCCAAGCCCTTGCGGGGTTCGTCCAGGCGACCGAGGAAGGCGATGGAGCCACCCTCGCCGGGCCACCCGGGGAGCGGGTCGGCGTGCGCGAAACGACGCACCGACACCCCGTTGGGGATCAGTACGGCGTCACCGCCCACGTGTTCGACGAGGGTGCGTCGCGCGGCCTCGGACACGGCGATGCGGGCGTTGACCTTCTCCATGGCCGAACGCAGGGCGGTGGATGTGGCCGACATCGCCCGTGAGCGCGGGTTGGAGGTGTGGAAGGTGGCGACGATGGGACCGTTCGCCGACCAACAGGCCAGCAGGGAGAGGCTGGGCGCGGCCGGTTCGTGGACGTGCACGAGGTCGAAGTCCCCTTCGGCGATCCAACGGCGCACACACGTGGAGGCCCGAGGTCCGAAGCGGATACGGGCCACCGAGCCGTTGTAGCGAACGGGCAAGGGGCGACCCGCCGAGACGAGGTAGGCCGGGGTCGGATGTTCGGGGTCTCCCACGGGGGCCAGGACGGACACGTGGTGACCCATCCCGATGAGTGACTCGGCGAGGTCTCCCACGTGCTGTTGGACCCCGCCGGGAACGTCCCAGGAGTAGGGGCAGACGATGCCCACCCGTCGCCCACCACCCTCAACGGACGCCTCCGGCGCGGTCGTGGCCCTACCCATGGTCCGCCTCGTGGTCGGAGCCGAAGACCGGCTGCAGCATGTGCCAGTCCTCGGGGTGTTCGGCGATGGCCCCCTCGAACACCCGGGCCAGCGCCTGGGTGGTCTCCTGTACCCGTTGGGCTCGGGTGGGCGCCTCGGCGACGGGGATCTCCTCGTGCACACGGATGTTCCAGTACGGACCGTCGTACCAGAGGGAGACCGGCATCAGGGCGGCGCCGGTGTTCAGGGCCAGGGCCGCAGGGCCGGAGGGCATGCGCGCCTTCTCCCCGAAGAAGTCCACCTCCGGACCGTTGCCGTGGATGTCACGGTCCGCGAGCAGACACACCAGGCCGCCCTCGCGCAGGCGCCGGGCGAGCACGCCCACGGTGTGGGCGCCCCCTCCGGTGAGAGGCAGCACCTCCATGCCCAGGGACTCGCGGTAGGAGGTGAAGCGCCGGTAGAGGCTCTCCGGGCTCAGTCGCTGGGCGACGGTGGTCAGCGGGGTGCCGCGTGCCGCGATCCAGGCACCGGCGTGGTCCCAGTTGCCCATGTGCGGCAGGGCGGCGACCACTCCCCTGCCGGAGCGGACGTGCTCCTCCAGGACCTCCACGCCGCTCTGTCGGGTGCGGGAGAGGATGTGGTCGCACCCCATGGCCGGCAGGCGGAAGAGCTCGTAGTAGTAGCGCATGTAGGAGCGCATACCCGCCTTGGACAGGGCCCTGAGCCGGACGGTGGAGGCGTCGGGGCCCAACAGCCTGCGCAGGTTGCGTTCCAGGCCCCTGGTGCCGGCGTCGTGGGTGCGCCAGGAACGGTCGGCGATCCGGCGGAAGACCGCCCGCCCGACGCTCTCCGGTGAGCGGCGGACCAGTGACCACCCGGCCGCGTAGGCCAGGTCGGCCATGCGTTCGTCCACGTCGTGCTTCCTCGTCCCGCTGCTTCTTCGTCGTCACGATGCCCGGCCGTGTGGCTCAGACGTCTTTGTCGGTCTTGTGGTCGGAGTCCTCACCCTGTTCTTCGGTGAAGTCGGGGTCGTTGAGGCGGGCGCGGGTCTCGATGAGCCGCTGGAGGATGGTGATGAGGCTCATTCCGGCCAGGAGCCACAGACCGCCGGCGAGGACGTAGGGCACCCCGAGCGCGCTCAGACCAACCGCGACCAGGATGATGACCAGCCGTTCGGTGCGTTCGGCGACACCGACGTCGCAGTTGACGCCCAGACCCTCCGCGCGCGCCTTGATGTAGGACACCATGAACCCGCCGATCAGGCAGAACAACGTGAGCCCCGCGAGCAGCGGGTCGTCGCCCTCACCGACGAACCACCACATGAGTCCGGCCAGGACGGCGGCGTCGGCGATCCGGTCGAGGCTGGAGTCCAGGAAGGCCCCGAAGGCGCTGGCGCTGTCCCCGGCTCGGGCCACCGCGCCGTCGAGCATGTCGAAGAGCGCGAAGACGGTGATGACCACCGACCCCGCGTAGAGCTGGCCGCGGGGATAGAAGTACAGGGCGCTGATGACGACACCCGCGGCGCCGACGATCGTGACGATGTTGGGGGTCAGGCCGATCCGGGCCAGGCTCCGGCCGAGCGGAGCGGTGACCCGGGAGATCATGGGACGAAGGATTCTCAGCATGTCTTCTTGTGATCGTAGGACGGGAACGGGCGTGGGGGTGGGAGCCGCTACCCGCTGGGGGTGGCGCGTCACTGGAACGGCGGTCTCACGGCTCGGGCCCGGGACCGATCGGGGTCACCCTCGCGGCCAGTACTCGGACAGGCGGCTCCGGGTCTGCTCCAACATCTCGGGCAGGATCCCGGTGTCGCCGATCACCTGCATGAAGCTGGTGTCGCCACCCCACCGGGGCACGACGTGCTGGTGGAGATGGGCGGCGATCCCGGCTCCGGCGACCGTACCGAGGTTCAGACCGACGTTGAAGCCCTGCGGTCGGTGGGAGTCGGTGAGCGCTCGGATGCCCGCCTGCGTGAGGGAGGCGATCTCGGCCGTCTCGGTCTCGTCCAGCGCGGTGTAGTCGGAGACGTGACGGTAGGGGCAGACCAGCAGGTGACCACTGGTGTAGGGGTAGATGTTGAGGACCACGTAGGCGGTCTCGCCGCGCGCCACGACGAGGCCCTCGGCGTCGGTCACCTCGGGAGCGCGACAGAACGGGCAGCCGTCCTCGGCCCGCGGGCCGGTGGGCTTGCCCTCGCCCTTGACATAGGCCATGCGGTGCGGGGTCCAGAGCCGTTCCCGACCGTCGGGGACACCGGTCCCCACCCCCGGCGGGGTCGCTTTGTCGGGCTCGTCGTCGGCGCCGCGCATGACTCGTCCGTTCCCTCGATGACCGTTTTCCTGCGTCTCGTCCCAGCATAGAAGCGTGGTGGAGCGCCCGTGTCGTGGACCACGGGCGCTCCGACGAGCGCGCGGTGAACGGGCGTGCCGCTCAGAGCCCCAGTAGGGCTCGTAGGTGACGCGGGGGCGGGGCCCCGTGGGCGAGCATCGCGTCGTGGCGTTCTCGCTCCGACGCCCCGGGTCGGGCGACCTCGAGGTCACGGGCGATGTCGGCCATCTCCGCCTGACCGACGTAGTAGGTGGACAGCTGGGCGCTGGTGAGTTCGGCCCGGCGCCACTTGCCGCGTGCCTCACCCTCCTCCTGGTGGCCGCGCTCGACCATCAAGGCGATCGCCTCTGCCTCGGTGATGTCCTTGGTGTGCACCCGAACGTCCAGGATGGCGTTGAGGATCATGCGCAGCCGCATCTTGAGCTGGACCAGGCGCAGCGCCAGGTTCTCCCTGCGAGAGGCCTCGTCGGTTCCGTCGGTCCAACCGTGTCCGGCCAGGACCGACTCGACGTGCACCGCCCACCCCTCGACGAAGGTACCGCTCCACAGCACCCGTCCCACCCGGGTGGAACCGTCGTGGCGGGCGGCGTGGGCCAACTGGAGGGCGTGCCCCGGCAGCGCCTCATGGACCATCAGGTTGCGCAGCAGCATTCCGTTGTACTCACGGAAGAACGACTCCCGCTGTTCGCGGGGCCAGTCCGCGGGCGGCGGGGCGACGGCGACCAGGGTGGGCAGTTCGGCCATGCGCGGGTCCAGCGGACCGGGCGGTTCGCAGTAGGCCACGGCCACGCCACGGCGCGATTCGGGCATCGGCACCACCCGCACCGGGTCGTCGTGCACGGTGACCAGGTCGAGTTCGCGCACCCGTTCGTACAGGTGCGCCAGGGCCCGTTCGGCGATGGGTCGGACCGTGTCCGCGTCGGTGGCGTTCTCCCGGGCCAGGGCGGCCAGGACCTCGCTCGCCTGCCCCGGGTGTCGGGGGCGGCCCTCGTACTCGGCGGCGACCTCCGCCAGTTCCTCTTCGGTGGCGATGAGGTCGCTCTCGGCGCGCACGCGCAGGGCCTCGGGTGAGAGTTCGGAGTCGAGGGTGTACCAGAGCCGAGCGGCGAAGACCCGCTCACCCAGACGGGGATCGGCGGTGGCGAACTCGCTCTCCGCCCGCAGCCACGAGGTGTACTCGTCCACGGCCGCCAGTGCCGCCTCACGGGAGCCCTCCAACCGGGATGGTGGGGTGGAAGCGGTCGCGGCGAGTGCGGGAAGCTCGTCGGTGAGCAGCGTGCGGGCGCCGGCCAGTCGGGCCAACGCGGTCTCCGCGTGCACACGTGGGACGCCCGGCCCCTCCGAGAGTCGCTCACGGGCGGTGGCCAGGTGGTCGGGAAGGGCCGCGCAGCGGGCCGCCAGGGCCTCCAAGCGCTCCGGCAACGGCAGGGAGTCGCGTTCGAGGAGGACGTGCAGGGCCTCTCCCGGCGCGTAGGTCAGGGGGTCCCAGGTGTGCGGTCGCAGTTCGGCGGTGTGCCAGAGATCGGCCGACACACGTGAACGCAGGACCTCCAGGTCGACCGAGTCCTCGGTCGGCAACAGGTCCTGGTCGATCTCGTCGAGGGAACCGAGTGCGTCGGTGAGGGTCGCCACGCGGCGTGTGTCGGCCTGAACCGTGTGATCGGTCAACCGGTGGGCGCCGCCTACGTCGCCGAGGTCCAACGCCCATTCGGGCGCGTCCTCCAGCAACGCGTCGAGCACCCGCTCGGCGACCTCACGGAACCGTCGGGTCATCGCGGCGGCGTCGGAGGAAGAGCTCATCCGGCCATGATGCCGGCACGGACGCCCGGTTCCCGTCAGACGGGAACCGGGCCGTGCTCGTGCGGGACCCCGGCCCGGGAGGTTCCGGTCACCGCCAGGAGTTCTGACCCCCGGTGGAGGTGGGCTGTTGCCCTGCGGCGCCCTCGGGGTCCCCCACCGTGATGGCGTGCTCGACGAGGGTGATGAGCGTCGACTTCGTGGAGCCCTTGTCACGGGCGTCCACCTGGACGATGGGGATCTCCGGGCTGAGCGTGAGAGCGTCCCGGACCTCGTCCGCGGCGTGGGGGTAGTAGCCGTCGAACCCGTTGATCGCCACGATGAAGGGCAAACGCGCCTCTTCGAAGTAGTCGATCGCGGGGAAGCAGTCCGCCAACCGGCGGGTGTCCACCAGCACGACGGCACCGATGGCGCCCTTGACCAGGTCGTCCCACATGAACCAGAACCGGTGCTGTCCGGGGGTGCCGAACAGGTACAGGATCAGGTCCGAGTCGAGGGAGACACGACCGAAGTCCATGGCGACGGTGGTGGTCTGCTTGTCCGGCGTCTTGGCGAGGTCGTCCACACCGACGCTGGCGCTGGTCATGACCGCCTCGGTCGTCAGCGGCACGATCTCGGAGACAGAGCCAACGAATGTCGTCTTCCCGACACCGAAGCCCCCGGCGACGACGATCTTGACCGACGTCATCGCGTTCCCCCCAGCACCGCCTTCCTCGGCTGGGCTAGAGCTTGCGAAGTCCACTGAGCACCCTTTCAAGCAGGTTGGTGTTGGGGCGAGCTTCGTTGTTGAGCGAAGACCTGATCTGGACCAGTCCCTGCTCGGACATGTCCGCCACAAGCACCCGCGCCACGCCGAGGGGCATCCGCAACAACGCGGAGATCTCCGCGACGGAACGCCATTCCCGGCACAGGTCACTGATCGCCTGCCATTCAGGCGTCAGCATGCCCGACTCGTTCCGGGCCGCCTCCGTGGCCGAGATCAGCGCTTCCAGTGGAAGCTGAGACTTCGGCTTGGTACGGCCCTTGGTGACCGCGTACGGACGCACCAGCGAACTGGGCGCGCTGCTCGACGCGGGTCGTTGGTCATACGGTTGTTGGATTGGTCGAGGAACATCTCCGCCGCCCGGCACGGCCGGCATCCCTCCCGTGGGGGGATGGCCCGGCTGTTGGCCGAACCACGAGGCGCTCCCGGCATCTCTACTGTGAGGTGCCACCACTTCCTCCTGTCGGTGGTGGATCAGTGGATTCCCGAGGTACGCGCCGTTGGTGTCAGCGCCCTCCCGGCCCGCTCTACGAGCAGGGTCATCTCGTACGCGACCAGACCGAGGTCGCTCTCGGCCGCCGCGAGGACCGCGAGACAGGAGCCGTCGCTGATGGCCATGATGAGCATCAGCCCCCGCTCCATCTCCACGACGGTCTGGGCGACCGCTCCACCCTCGAACACCCGGGACGCTCCCTGCGTCAGGCTGGACAGGCCGGAGGCGATGGCCGCCAGCTGGTCCGCCCTGTCGGTGGGGAAGCCCGAGGATGACGCCAACGGAAGGCCGTCCGAGGAGACGACGATCGCGTGGGCGACATCGGGTACCCGGTCGGCAAAGTCAGTGATCAACCAGTTGAGTTCATTGACCTGTCGACTCATCTGATCTCCTGTCCAAGTTCGCCGGCTGGTCTTTCGGCACTGCTACCGCCGGCACGGCATGTGACAGCACTGCCTCTGCGAACTGCCCGGCCCCTCCCGTGGGGGAGGCCGGGAGTCTGGTGTTCTGTTCTGGTCAAGTGACGGGTGTGGTGCGTCCGAGAAGCTCGATAGATGCTATTGCATCCTGCTTCCCGGAATAAGAGGGACCCCGTCCCACCACTGGCCACGTGAGTCACTCCTCCACCGGATTGTCGCCGAGTCGGGTGCGCCCGTCCCGGACGCCCTTCTGCAGGCCCGTGAAGCGGTTGCGGACGCGGTCCGCGCTTCGTGTGGGCATCTGCTTGAAGTTCTCCGGCTTGGGTGCGGTCCCTGGGACAAGGTTTGCCTTGGGAACCCGTTTTGGCAAGCCCGAAGTGGTCAGGCCACCCGCGAGCGGCTCGGCGGCGGTACGTGCGGCCTTCCAACCACGGTCCGCGGCGGAGTTCCAATCCTGCTCGGAACCCTGGGTCGACTCGGCCCGCGGAGCCCGTTCGGCGCGCGGAGCGGCCTCGGCGGCCGGGGCGCGCCCCTCCGCCGGCGAGACCTGCGGGATCGGACCGGTCTCGGTGGCGTCCACGGTGGGTCCACCACTGCGACGCTTGAACCAGTTGGACTCGATCGCGTCGAAGATCGGCAGCGAGTCGAAGCCTTCACCGGCGGGCGTGGGGGGAACAACGGTGTTGTTCGGCCCCTGAGCCCCACCATAGCGGCGCGAGAGGTAGGCGGTGGAGCCGTAACCCTCACGGCTGTCGCCGATACCGCTGCGGCGGCCACCGGTCTCGTTGGGGTCGGTCTGGGACGGCTGCTGCGACTGCTCCGGGCCGGCCGGCGCGGGGTCCCAGGCGGAGACCGCGGGGAACGACTCGGTGCCGGCCTCGTCGTGGCGACCCGCGCCCCGACCGGAGCCGGTGTCGAACGCACTCGTGCGGTGGGTCCCGGTGTCCGTGGGAGCGGCATCGGTACGACCGCCGAAAGCGTCGTAGGAGTCGGTTTCCCGCCGCTCGGCCTCGGTGGGCCGGCGGAAGGCGCCGGTGTCGGCGCCCGGTCGACGGAAGGCTCCGGTATCCGGTGCGGAGAACGATCCGGTGTCGGTGTTGCGCGGCGCCGGGTCGAACAGGCTGCGACCGGTCTGCTCCGGCTTCGGCTCGTCCTCTTCCGGCTTGTCGTAGGGGTCCACCACGGAGCCGACGTTGTCGCCGAAGGCGCCGTTGGTGGGAGAGATCCCCTCGGCCCGCTTGGGTGCTTCCCAGACCGAACCGGTGTCACCGCTCTTGTCGGTGTTCCACAGGTCCTGCCCGCTCGGCGGGTGCTCGTCCGCACGGGTACCCGCGCCGGGCGTGCGCTTGGGCAGGCCACCCAGGTCGCCCGGGGCGAGACCCGCGCCGTCCTGGTCGTCCCAGGGGTCGTTGCCCGGCTCCTGCGCCGCCGGGGTGGCCGCGAAGGCCGCCTGGGCGTCGGCGAAGGTGTCGGGCGTTCCAGCGGAGAGCTCGGGACGGGCGTCGGGGCCTCCCAGGGCGTGCTGACCGTCGACCGGGGTGATGAGGAGGTCCGGCGGGAAGGTCACGACCGCGGTGGTGCCGCCGCCGTGCGCCTCTTTCAGGTTCATCTTGATGCCGTGGCGGTGCGCCAGGCGCGAGACCACGAACAGACCCATGCGGCGCGAGACCGCGACGTCGATGACCGGCGGGGCCGCCAGTCGGGCGTTGACCGCGGCCAGGTCCTCGGGCGCCATGCCGATACCGCTGTCGGTGACGTCGACCTGGACGGCTCCGCTGTCCAGGCTCTTGGCGCTCACGAGCACCTCGGTGTCGTGCGGGGAGAACGCGGTGGCGTTCTCCACCAGCTCGGCGACGAGGTGGATGACGTCGTTGACCGGACGGCCCAGGACCGAGATGTGGGAAGGGGCGCGCACGTTGACGCGCTCGTACTGCTCGACCTCGGAGACGGCGCCACGGAGGACGTCGACCAGCGGGACGGGCTGAGCCCACTTGCGGGTGTTGTCCTGGCCGGACAGAACCAGGAGGTTCTCGTTGTTACGACGCATACGCGTCGCGAGGTGGTCCAGCTGGAAGAGGTCGGACAGGCGGTCGGAGTCCTGTTCGGACTGCTCCAGACCGTCGATCAGACGCAGCTGCCGTTCCACCAGGGTCTGGCTTCGACGCGAGAGGTTGACGAACATCGCGTTGACGTTGCTGCGCAGCGCGGCCTCGTCGGAGGCCAGCGTCAGGGCGACGCGGTGAACGTCGTCGAAGGCACGGGCCACCTCGCCGATCTCGTCGTGGGTGTCGACCTCGATGGGTGTCACCTTGACGGTGTCGGGGACCGCTCCGGCCTCCTGCATCCGGTTGATCGCGTCCGGCAGGTCGCGTTCGGCGACTCGGCGGGCGCCGTCCTCCAGGATGCGCAGCGGGCGCACCAGGGAGCGGACCACCAGCGAGGTCAGGATGAAGACGGCCAGGAGCACGCCGGCGACGATGACGAGGTCCATGATCGTGCGCAGCAGGGCCGTGCCGCGCAGGTCGTTGGCGTCCTCTGCGATGCCCTCGGCAAGGCCGGTCTCGACCAGCTGGAGACGTTCCAGGGCGATTTCGGCGATGGCCTTGTAGTCCTCGGGACCGTCGTTGGCGGTCACACCGGTGAGGTCGTCCCCGCGCTCGGCGCGGTACATGACGCGCATGCGCATGGTGGAGACCTGGCTGACCTCCAGACCGGTGAAGTTCTCGTCGAAGATCGCGCGCTGGTTCGGGTTGGCCGCCTGAACGAAGTTCGAGATCTCGTTCTCGTAGCGGGCCCGGCTGGAGTCGATGGCCTCGGAGATACCGCCGGTCATCGAGTTCCGCGCCAGGGAGTGGCCCATCAGCGCCGTCTCGTAGGAGAGCTGGTCTCGCGCGTTCGACAGTGCGGTGAGGGCGCGGACGCTCTCCCGCAGCTCGGTGTCGTTGGTCTCGTCCGCGATCGTCTGGTTGAAGTCCGCGAGGGACCGGGCGATGGTGCGGTACTTGGTGACCACCGGAAGGACCGTGATGCGGGTCTCGTCCACCTCGGTGCGCAGGGCTTCGAGGGTGGCGAGCTGACTGCGCATCGTGGAAAGGCGACCTTGGGCAAGGTCCCCGTCCATCTCGCCCATGTCGTCCAGGCGAGCGGTCAGTGTGCTCTGGAGGTCACGGGAGGAGTCCCGTTCTTCGTCCAGTTCTTGACGGAGGGAGTCCGAACGATTGTTCGGGTCCGCACTGTCGGAGATGTAGACCGCGCTGGCCGTGCGCTCACGACCCAGTTGGTTGGCCAACTCCACGATGAGGACGCCGACCTCGGCTCTGTCCTCGATGTGCGCGTGGGTGACGGTCGAGACCGAGGCCTCGTAGACCCTCAGACCACCGAGCGCGAGCGCCACGGCGGTGGGAATGACGATGAGGGCCACCAGTCGGGAGCGCACCCGCCAGTTACGTGGCCGCCACCAATTGGCTCTGCGCCGGGGCGTGGCATCGGCGCTGTCGGCCTGCGCGGCCTCACTCTGCGCGCCGGCCCCGTTTTTCGTCGCTCGTGTCGACACGGACCCTCGCAACCTTTCGTGTCACCGCCTCGAACGGCTGTTGAACCCAGGGGTTGGACCGCTCCGGACCGGAAAATCGGTTGAGACCACATGGTCCACCAGATGCAGAAAGCGGTGGGAGTGTGGGGAGATGTGAAGACTGTCCGCCGGACTCGCCTGGGAGGAGAGGAGCCGCACACCTAGAGATTTCGAGGTGCGCGTGCGGTGGATAGCGTATCAATGGGCGCGAAGCACTCGCTTCGGTCGTTTGGTGCCGATCAGCAAGATCATCATCGTTCACCCAGGGACATAATGCCCCCTACGCCCACATTATGACCAATCACCCAGGTCAGACGGGGAGACCGAAACCACCTCAGACATTGAGGTAACTATTTGGACACACCCCCCGCTTCATTACCAAGAGCGACGACCCGTGACATCCTGACAGGCCACATATGCAGGTCCGGGGGAGTTTTCGGGAATGCACACCGCACGACGCTCGAATACGAACACCCAGAGTGATGATTCTGACACCCTGGGCTCTACCATGGAATCGGATCGGACCGGCGTACTCGGACATATTTCGGTCATAGGTCTGCTCCCGTTGAGCGTCACCCTGCTGTGCTCGCTCTCCCTCGCCGCACCCGCCGCGGCCGAGCCCGCCGACGAACTCCGGACGCTGCGTGTCGAGCTCGCCACCGCCCGCTCGGAGGTGGCCACCCTTCGAGACGAGGCCACGGAGAAGATCGACCTCTACAAGGAGGAGGCCGGGCGGCTGGAGGAGGCGACCCGAACACGAAAGGCCGCCGACCGACGGTCGGAAACCGCGGCGGAACGCCACGACGACCGTCGCCTGGGCGCCGCCCGCCAGGCCGCCGGCGCCTACAAGGGGGCCGACCTGAGCATCACCCGTGCCTGGGCCGGTCCCGAAGGTCCCCTGGGACTCCTGGAACGCGGCGCCTACCTCACCCTCCTCGGCGAGCACCGCTCCGCCGACGTGAGTCGAGCGGAGGCCGCCAAGGTCGCCGCCGCCACTCTGGCCGAGGCCGCCGGTACCGCTGAGGAGGAACAGGCCGAGGCGACCGACGCCGCCGACGAGGCCCGCAAGGAGGCCGAGGACGCGATCGAGAAGCAGCAGGAGCGCGCGCGGGAGCTGCTCGAACAGCAGACGGAGCTGGAGGAGGCTCTGGCCGACGCACGGGCCGCCAACACACCCCGGGACCCGGCGGGGACGGAGCCCACGGCGGACGGGGCGGAGGATCGTGGGCCGGGCGAGGCCCGGCCGGCCCACGGGAGCGCGTGCGATCCCGGCGACACCACCGGGCTGAAGAACGGTCATGTCCCGAACACCATGCTGTGCCCGCTCCCCCAGGGCGGGGAGAGCCTGCGTTCCGACGCCGCGGAGGCCTTCATCGAACTGGACGGTGCCTACCGGTCCGAGTTCGGCCGTCCGATGTGCGTGACCGACTCCTACCGGCCCTACCACGAGCAGGTGCGGCTCTTCGAGGAGATGCTGCCCGGCATGGCGGCCCACCCCGGGACCAGCGCGCACGGGATGGGCGTGGCCGTGGACCTGTGCGGCGGCGTCAACGAACCCGAGACCGTCGAACACCGCTGGATGCTCGAACACGCCCCCGGGTACGGATGGGACAACCCCGACTGGGCTCGCGGCGGTTTCGAGCCCTGGCACTGGGAGTACACGCCCTGACCCCTCGGTCAGACCTGGGAGCCGACCCTGACCTCGAAGGTACCGAGCTCGCCCACGTCGACGAACAGCTCGTCGTCGACCTCCAGGGCCGGTGTGACGACGGTGAGCAGCGCCCGCACCCGACCAGGGCCGTGGGCGAGCTCCTCGTCCTCCAGGTCGATCCGGCCGCGGCCGTTCTCCTCGTCCTCCACCGAGGTGGCGATCTCCACCGTGCCGCCGACGATCTCGTCGGCGGTGGTCAGGACCGGACCCAACATCAGCTGCACCGCGTCTCCGGTGGCGTCCAGCCACAGGCAGGCGGGCGTGTAGGCCAAGGCCTCGCCCCGGCCGACGGTGAGCGCGGCCACGCCGACACAGGCGACGCGGGCCTCGGAGAGCACGGCGTCGTCGACGCCGCGCACCATCTCAGGGTGGATCTCCAGCTCGCGGTCGCCGATCCGGACCGGGATCAGTGTGGTGGGCGCGACCGGGGCGCACATCCGCGTCTCCGGTTCCACGATGATCTCGATGGCGTGCTCCACGGCGCGCTCGTGTGCGGCCTCCAGAACCGCTGGACCGCCTTCCAACAGCCGGTCCAGGGTGCCCTCGTCGGGGCTGCCCATCACGTCGCCGTCGTCGAGCGCCCCCACTCGGGTACCGCCGCCGCTCGGCGACAGATAGGTGACCCAACGCAATGCGCCCACTCCCCCGTACTGGTCAGGCTCCTCGCGAGGTCGGTCCCCGCGATCGTCCATCTCACGCGGCCATGATCCCACCGCGCCCTCAGATGGCGGCCACCGGGCCGTGTTCCTTTCCGGTCCCGGCGCAACCCCGACAGGGCTCGTCGATCCGCGACCAGACGATCACACCGCTGACCTCCCGGTACGGCCGTTCCGGCCGCCACCATCCGGTGCCACGGCAGTATCGGCATTGCAGCCCGTCCCGATCGCACCAACCGCACTCGGCGATGGCGCACCGGGCGTGGGTGGGCTCCCCCGTCGAATCCATGCGCTCCCACCGTCCCGAAACCTGGACCAGCCTCGCACAGGCCGGACCGACGAGTCCAGAGGGACGAAAGGGACGAAAGTCCGGGTCAGCGGCGTGGTCGGGGTTCCCGTACCGATCCGGATCCCGGTTCAGGCCGACTCGCGAACCACCAGGTGGGTCTCCAGCGTGACGCGTTCGGAGTCGGCGGCACGCGGGATGGCGACGTCCACGAGGAGTCGGGCCATCTCCTGACCCATCTGAACGGTGGGCTGGTGGACCGTGGTCAGCGCCGGGGTGCTGTGCTGGGCCATGAGGCTGTCGTCGAACCCGACCAGGGCCACGTCCTCGGGCACGCTCAGGCCGCGCTCGCGCAGGGTGCGGATGGCACCGATGGCCATCATGTCGGAGGCCACGAACAGGGCGTCCGGGTTCCCGCCCTGGTCGAGCATCCCCGCCATGGCCACGGCCCCGCCCTCGACGCTGAAGTCGCCCTGCGCCACCAGGTTCGGGTCGACCTCACGACCACTCTCGGCCATGGCCTCCCGGAAGCCCCGCAGGCGGCTGATGCCGGCGTTCATGTCCTGGGGGCCGGTGATGGTCCCCACGCGCTCATGTCCGGTCTCCAGCAGCCGGCGCGTGGCCACGCGCCCGCCCTCCACGTTGTCGATGTCCACGAAGAAGCGCGCGGGCACCACCTCGGAGTAGGGCCGACCTCCGTGCACGACCGGCACGCCGGAGTCGGCCAACCGAGAGGTGAGGGGGTCGTCCCGGTGCAGGGAGACGAGCATGGCACCGTCCACGTGCGAGCCGCTGAGGTACTCGCCTACCCGCTTGTGCTCGGCGTCGCCCCGGGCGGTGGTGAGCATCAACTGCAGGTCGCGTTCGTGCAGCACCGAGCTCACGCCACGGATGATGTCGGCGAAGAACGGGTCTTCGAACAGTCGGTCCCTGGACTCCGAGACGACCAACGCGACCGTGTCGGTGCGTCGGGTGACCAGGGTTCGCGCGGCGTGGTTGGGGCTGTAGCCCAGTTCCGAGATCGCGTCGTGGACCGCCTCGCGGGTACGGGGGCTGACCTGTGAGGATCCGTTGATCACCCGGGACACGGTTCCCCGGCCGACCCCGGCCCGCTGCGCCACCATTTCCAGGGTCGGTCGCTGTCGACCGCCGCTCTTGGCCACTTCGAGGCTCCTTGCGCGTTCTCTACCGATCCGACCGGACCTTCCGGACGGCGGGCGTGGACGGGTCCGGTCCCGTGCCCGGGGCCGAACCCGTCCCGGAGCGCGTGGGGTGCCCCGGAGGGACACCCCACGAACTCTCGTGGTTCACCGTGTGGGGAACCTGCCGGTCCTGGCCAGTTCGGCGTACCAGTGGCCCGTGTCCTTGACGATGCGCTCCTGCGTCTCGTAGTTCACGTGCACGATGCCGAATCGGCGGGAGTATCCCCACGCCCATTCGAAATTATCCAGTAGGGACCAGGCGAAGTAGCCGCGCAGGGGGATTCCGGCGTGGATCGCCTCCTTGGCGGCCCGTAGGTGACCCTCGTAGTAGTCGGTGCGGTCCACGTCGTGGACGGCACCGTCGACCACGGTGTCCTCGAAGGCACAGCCGTTCTCGGTGACGTACAGGTCGATGCCGCCGCTTTCGCCCGCCAGTCGTTGGAGGACGTCGAACAGGCCGCTGGGGTCGATCTCCCATCCCATGTGGGTGACGGGCAGCCCCTGGGAGACGTGCACCTCCTCGGGGTCGGCGCCCAGCCAGGCCTGGCCCTCGCCGCTGACCAGGGCCGGGTCGAGGCCCTTGGCCGAACCCGCGACGAACTCGGGTGAGTAGTAGTTGACCCCCAGGAAGTCCAAGGGGGCGGAGATGGTGGCCAGGTCCCCCTCCTTGACGAAGGAGAAGTCACTGATGTCGGCGAGGTCCTCCAGGACGTCCGCCGGGTAGGCGCCCTTGAACAGGGGGTCGGTGAAGATGCGGTTGCGCACACCGTCGGCCCGTCGGGCGGCCCGGGTGTCGGCGGCGTTGGCTCCGTGCGGTCGGATGACCGCCTGGTTGTGGGCCAGGCCCACGGTGGCCGGGCGACCCGTGGAACGGATCGCTTCGACCGCCAGGCCGTGGCCGAGGAGCAGGTGGTGGGTGGCGGCCAGGGCCTTCTCCGCATCCCGGTGACCGGGGGCGTGGTGGCCGTTGTGGTAGCCCAGGAAGGCCGAGCACCAGGGCTCGTTGATGGTCATCCAGTGGGAGACCCGGTCGCCGAGGGCGTCGGCGACGACCTTGGCGTAGTCGGCGAAGCGCAACGCGGTGTCACGCTCGGGCCAGCCGCCCGCGTCCTCCAGTGTCTGGGGCAGGTCCCAGTGGTAGAGCGTGGCCCAGGGCTGGATACCGGCTTCGAGGAGGCCGTCGACGAGTCGGTCGTAGAAGTCGATGCCGGCCTGGTTCACCTTGCCGCCGCCCTCGGGCAGGATCCTCGGCCAGGCGATGGAGAAGCGGTAGGAGCCGAGGTTGAGGCGCTTCATGAGCGCGATGTCCTCGGCGTACCGGTTGTAGTGGTCGTCCGCGGGGTCACCGGTGTCCCCGTTGAGCACCTTGCCCGGGGTATCGGCGAAGGTGTCCCAGATGCTGCGGCCTCGGCCGTCGGCGGTGGTGGCGCCCTCGATCTGGAAGGAGGCGGTGGCCGCCCCCCAGAGGAAGCCCTCGGGGAAATCGTTGGGGTTACTCACTGCTTTGTTACGCACCTTCCATGACGAGCGAAATCAGCTTGGGAGCGCTCCCATAACCGAAGCAGAACCCGAGGGTCAAGTCAACTCGCCAGTAGCCCCCCGAAACCCAACCGTTACCGACATGGCTCGGGCGTCGAAGGCCGATCCGCCTTCGACGCCCGAGCACCAGACCTCTAGTCTTCGTCGTCCCGCATTCCGCCCATGGGGATGACCACGCCCTGCCAGCGCTCCTCCATGAAGTCGCTCACCTGCGGGCTGTGCAGCAACTCGTCGAGTCGCTCGATCTCCTCGGACTCGGCGTCCTGCGCGCGCACCACCAAACCGTTGCCATACACACTGCCCTCGGTCTCCTCCCAGGACAGCACGTTCGCGTTCTCGGCCAGGTCGGCCTCCAGCGCGTAGTTGCCGTTGACCACGGCCGCGTCCAGGTCCTCCAGGGAACGCGGCAACTGCGCGGCCTCCACCGGGGTGAGGGTGACGTCGAGCGGGTTCTCCTCGATGTCGGACTCCGTCGCGTTGTCCCCCGCGTCCTCGGCCAGGGTGATCACGTCGTTCGCGTCGAGCAGGTTCAGCGCCCGGCCCATGTTGGACACGTCGTTGGGCACCCCGATCTCCGCGCCCTCGGGCAGCTCCGCCAGGTCGGAGAACTCCTCCGAGTACAGACCGAAGGCCTCCAGGTGCACGTTGCTCACGTACTCCAGGTCGGCGTCGGTGTTGCCCTGCTGATACTCCTCCAGGAACGGGACCGTCTGGTAGTAGTTCGCGTCCAGCTCTCCCTCGACGAGGGCGGCGTTGGGCTGGTTGTAGTCGGTGTACTCGACCACCTCGATGGCCAGCCCCGCCTCGGCCGCCAGCTCATCGTTCACGAACTCCAGGATCTCCGCGTGCGGCATCGGTGTTGCCCCCACCTTCAGGGTCACCACGTCGTCGTCGCCACCACCCTCGTCGGCCCGCTCACTCGGGCTCCCGCACCCCGCCAGCAGCACGGTCGCGGCGCCGAACACCGCGGCGCCCCGCAGCACGTTCGCTCTCCCTGTCATGGCTGTCTCCTTGCCGTTGGTACCGGACGACTCAGGGGGATCACGGGGGACGGGATCGAGAGGGGCACGTCAGCGCCTGGACAGTCGGCGCACCAGCAGGTCGCCCAGACTCTGCGCAACCTGCACGATCACCACGAGCAGGATCACGGTCGCCCACAGGTAGTGGTCGTTGAAGCGCTGGTAACCCTCACGGATGGCGAGGTCGCCCAGACCGCCGCCGCCGATGGCGCCGGCCATCGCCGAATAGGAGATGAGCGTGACCACGGTCATCACCAGGCCGGCGATGAGCCCGGGCATGGCCTCGGGCAGCAGCACCTTGCCCACGATGGTGAACTTGCGCGTGCCCATGGCGTGCGCGGCCTCGACGACGCCCCGATCGACCTCGCGCAGCGCGGTCTCCACCAAGCGCGCGAAGAACGGGATGGCGCCGATGCTGAGCGGCACGATGGCGGCCGTCGGGCCGAGCGTGGTGCCCACCAGGAAGCGGGTCAGCGTCAGCACCGCCACCATCAACACGATGAACGGCAGCGAACGGCCGATGTTGACGATGGCGCTGAGCACCGCGCGCGCAGTCGGAGCCGGAATGAGGCCGCCCTTGTCGGTGGCCACGAGCAGCACACCGAGGGGCAGACCGAACAGGACGCTGAAGACCGTGGCCCACCACACCATGTAGACGGTGTCCATGGTGCCCAGCCACAGGCTCGGCCACATGTTCGGCCAGTCCTGGACGAAGTCGGTGATCGCGGTCACCGCGTTGCCCTCCTGGGCCAGGTAGAGGATCTCGTTGGTGATCACTTTCCGGCCTCCTCGACCAGCAGGCCGTGCTCGGACAGGTAGGTCAGTGCCTCACCTCGACGGCTTCCGCGCATGTCGACGCTGAGCCGGCCCACGGACTGACCGGCGACCTGCTCCACACCACCACCGAGGATGTTGACGTCCACGTCGAACCGACGGGTCAGTTCGGACATGAACGGTTCGTCGAAGGAACGCGGGTAGGTGATGAACACCGTCTCCGGGCCCCCGTGCTCCGGCAGCGGGAACAGCGAACGCGCCAACAGCGAACCGGGGGTCCCGATCAGGTCCAGGACCCGGCCGGACTCACGGAACTCGCCGTCCTCCATGATCGCGGCGGAGTCACAGATCCGCTTGATCACGTCCATCTCGTGCGTGATGAGCAGAATGGTCAGGCCGAGCTCGTCGCGCAGTCGGCGCAGCAGCGCGAGGATGGACTCGGTGGTGACCGGGTCCAGGGCGGAGGTCGCCTCGTCGCTCAGCAGCAGCTTGGGGTCGGAGGCCAGGGCGCGGGCGATGCCCACGCGCTGCTTCTGGCCGCCGGAGAGCTGGGAGGGATAGGCGCGTGCCTTGTCGCCCAAGCCGACCAGCTCCAGGAGTTCGCCGACCCGGGTGGCGCGCGCGGCGCGGGACGCCCCCGCGACCTCCAGCGGGAAGCCGACGTTGCCGGCGACCGTGCGCGAGGCGAGCAGGGCGAAGTGCTGGTGCACCATGCCGATGTGGCGTCGGGCCTGGCGCAGGCGGGCACCGCGCAGCGAGGTGAGTTCTTCGTCTCCGACGCGGACGGTGCCGCCGTCGGGGCGTTCCAGAAGGTTCACCGAGCGCAGGAGGGTGCTCTTACCCGCACCGCTTTGGCCCACGACCCCGTAGATCTCGCCGGACTCGACGTGCAGATCGACCCCCTTCAGGGCTTCGATCCGACGTTTCTTCAACCTGTAGGTCTTGTGGAGACCCACTGCGTCAATCACGGTTTTCCCATCGACGTCTGGCGGTGGTGTCACGGCTCCCACGCGCGTGCGGGCGCGAAAGGAGACCGGACTCAGCGTGGGGGGTCGACGCCCGCGTCCGAGCGTACGAAGCGCGCGGTGGGCGAGCGGCGGCGACGCGCCGAAGCGGCGGTCGGAGGGCGCGGTGGCGCCGAACGGGGCGGATTCTCGCCTCGGGCTCAGGAACGACGGGACGGACGACAACGGCCACCGGGCAGAGGCACGCACCGCCGGGTGGTCTCCGCCAAGGTGGCGGAGGTCGTTTCGTAGTGTTCAGGAGCCATCACGGCACCAACTCAACCATCTTGAACGCCTCGATTCGGCAAAATCCTTGACCCGAATATGGTTATTTAGACCACATCTACGGCTTTGCTAGGGGATGTGATCCTCTCGTCCCTCCCGAAGACCCGTGAGAATGCTTAGACTCATTACCGTCCCGTGACCTTCCCCCTTCGAGCGGGGTGAGTGCGGCGCGGCCCGCGAAGACGTCGCGCCCCGTGCCCTGTCCGGGAAAGACGAGCATCTGCGTCCACAGCGCCCCCGTGCCCGCCAGGGGGTCCGCGTGTGGGCACGAGGAGCGACCACACCTTGCAGTCAGACGATCCGAGCCGAGTGGCCGACCACGCCGACTTCTGGGCACCCGATCCTCCCGTCCGCACCTGGCGGGAGCTGATCGCCGACTGCGCGCGCCCGTTTCCGACGGTCGTGCGCACGAACCCGGGCCCGGGCCGCACCGCGGCGGTGGTCCTGTCGCTGTTGGCCGCCTTCGCCCTGCCTTCGCCCGCCGTAGCCGCGCCGGCTCCCCGGGACAACGAGGACATGAGCACCCTGGAGTCGCGCGCCGAGACCCTCACCGAGGAGTACAACGGCGAACTCCGGGACATGGAGAACGTGATGGAGGAGGCCGACCGCGCCCAGTCGCGCGCCGACTCCACCCGCGAGGACGTGGAGGCCGCCCGCGGGCAGGTCCGTTCCCTGGCGGTGGCCACCTACACCAGCAGCGGCATCGACCCCTCCATGTCGCTGTTCGTCGAGGCCGAGCCGGACGAGGTCATCGAGCGCGCGATCGTCATCGACTACCTGTCCACCAGTAACCAGGACAAGATCGACCAGCTGGACCAGGCCCTGTCCCGGGACGAGGTCGCCCAGGACAACGCCGAGGACCGCCTGGCCGAGGCCGAGGCCGACATGGACGAGTTGGAGGAGCGTCGCATGGACGTCCGCCGGCTCATCGCCGACCACCCGGAACAGCCCATGCGGCCGCCGGACAACATCACCCCGCGCACCGAGCAGATGCGCGACCTGGGCATCGAGATCTTCGGGCGCGGGTCGGAAGTGGGCGGTGTCGGCTGCTACCGCGCGGTGGGCGGCTGGGTCGTGGGTGAGCACCCCAAGGGCCGGGCCTGCGACTTCATGGTGGACGGCAACGGTTCCATGCCCTCGGAGGACCAGGTCGAGCGCGGTTGGGACATCGCGAACTGGGCCAGGGACAACGCCGACGACCTCGGGGTCATGTACGTGATCTACCGCCAACAGATCTGGGACGTGCGTCGAGGCGACACCGACTGGCGCCCGATGTCGGACCGCGGCAGCATCACCGAGAACCACTTCGACCACGTGCACATCTCGATGTTCTGACCCCGGCGGGTATGGAAGAACGAATTTCCTCGCACCGCCCTCTCGGGACCAAGGGCAGAAAATGGCTCCTCCTACCGGTGGAACGACTCGAAAGCCCGCACAGGATAATCACGATCAAGCAACACCAAGGGTGACGTGCGGCTCGAGCGGAACGAATCGATGACGATTCGCCCCGTTACCCCTGGTCCGCTACCCCGCTTCCCTTAAGGTCACGGTTAGGATGCTCGTCGTCCCGACCCCGGTCGCCGTGGCCCGTCCCCTCGGCATCGTCTCGGCGGTCGGAAAGAACCCCGCGCGCAGTCGGGGCATCCACTCACGACACGGGGAATTCCCGCTCCTCGCCGTACCGCACTCGCCCGCGGAGCGGCGTTGGTCCCGGGCTCTCCTCCCCCACGGTCTCCCGCGCCGTCACCCACCCGGCGATCCGCCGACGGTCGGCACGGGAAACTCGTGAGAACCCACCAGTGGACACACGCGTCCCAGAGAACACGGCCAATACTTCACCGGGCGAGGGGAGCCATGAGCGAAAACGGACCTTACAACCAGCCTCCGCAGAACCCCTATGGGGGCGGCACCGGCGGGCAGCCGGGCTATGGCCAGGGCCCCTACCAGGGCGGCCCCGGTCAGGACCAGGGCATGTACGCGGGCGGTCAGCCGCCCTACGGCGGCCCCGGCGGTCCGGGTGGACCCGGCGGATACCCCCCGCCCCCGCCGCCCCAGAGCGGTGGCGGCGGCAGCAAGGCCGGCCTCTGGGTGGTCATCGGCGGCGGCGCGATCATCGTGGTGCTCGTCATCGCCGTGATCGTCATGCTCGTCACGCGTGAAACCGGCGGCGAGGAGATCGCCACCGGCCCCGACACCACCCAGGGCACCGAAGAGACCGACGAGCCGGTCGACGACGACACCGAGGAACCCGACTCGGGCGGCGGTGACGGGCCCGCCGGGGAGCCGCCCTACGCGCTGCCCATCGAGCCCTGCGACGCCATCACCGAGCAGGTCTCCACGGACTTCATCCTGCGGGACAACCCCAGCAAGAGCGTCTCCGACAACCGCGCCAGCTGCACGGCCACGGGTGACGCCCCCGACGGCAACCCGGAGCGCGCCTACAGCAGCCTCTGGCTGGAGTACGCCACGCCCTACGCCGGCAGCGACTCCGTCGAAGGCGCCTCGTCGGACTACCAGGACTCCCTCGCCAACTACACCGGTGGTAGCGACTACTACCCGGAGGAGAACCTGGAGGAGGAGAAGGAGATCGACGGTCTCGGCGATGAGGCGCACCTCGTCATCACCGAGAACATCATCCTCGACGACCCCGCTCCCACGGCGATCATGCTGGTCCGTTCGGCCAACATGAACATCGAGATCACCTACCAGGTCTCGGACTTCGAGGGCGCCGACCTGACGATGGTCGACGACGTCGAGGCCCTGCTCACCAACTCCGCGGAAGAGGCGATCGCCCTGCTCGGCGCCGAGTAGGCGACCACCGACTCCTCCCCGGAAGAGACGACGAGAGGGGGCCACGGCTTCGCGCCGCGGCCCCCTCTTCGTGTGTCGGGGTGGGATCAGAGGTCGGCGCGCACCCGGCGGGCCGCCTCCACCATGTTGCGCAATGCCTGTTCGGTCTCGGTGTAACCGCGCGTCTTCAGACCACAGTCGGGGTTGGCCCACAGGTTCGCGGCGTCCACGTGCGACACCGCCAGCCGCAGCGAGGCCTCGATCTCCTCGACCGACGGCACCCGCGGCGAGTGGATGTCGTACACGCCCGGACCGATCCCGCGCTTGTAACCGCGCTCGCCCAAGGCCTCCACGAGCTCCATGCGCGACCGGGCCGCCTCGACGCTGGTGACGTCGGCGTCCAGCGCCTCGATCCCGTCGACGATCTGGTTGAACTCCGAGTAGCACATGTGCGTGTGGATGGTCGTGCTCGACGCGACCCCGGAGGTGGCCAGTCGGAACGAGTCGACCGCCCACTTCAGGTACGCCGCACGATGCTCCTCGCGCAGCGGAAGCAGCTCGCGCAGAGCCGCCTCATCGACCTGGATGTGCCGGATGCCGGCCCGCTCCAGGTCGGAGACCTCGTCACGCAGGGCCAGACCCACCTGACGAGCGGTCTCTCCCAGCGGCTGATCGATGCGCACGAACGACCAGGCGAGCATGGTGACCGGGCCGGTCAGCATGCCCTTGACCGGCTTGTCGGTGCGCGACTGGGCGTAGGTGATCCACTCCACCGTCATCGGCTCGGGACGCGAGACGTCACCGAACAGGATCGGCGGGCGCACGCACCGCGAACCGTAGGACTGCACCCATCCGTTCTCGGTGGTGGCGTAGCCCTCCAGCTGTTCGGCGAAGTACTGGACCATGTCGTTGCGCTCGGGCTCACCGTGCACCAGCACGTCCAGACCGATCTCCTCCTGGAGCGCGATGACCCGGTCGATCTCCGCGCGCAGGAGTGCCTTGTAGTCCTCGGTGGGCAGTTCGCCCCGTCGGTGCGCGGCGCGGGCGCGACGCAGCTCGGCGGTCTGCGGGAAGGAGCCGATGGTGGTCGTGGTCAGTGGCCGCAGTGCGGCCGCGTCCCGGTCCTGGGGGCGCTCGTAGGCGTCCGGGCCGAGGGCGTCCAGGCGTGCGCGCACCCGGGCGTCGGTGAAGGACGCGTCCTGCGGCTCCGACGCGCCCTGGTAGTCGGCGTCGGCCCCCTCCGAGAGCACCCGACCGAGCAGCGCGACCTCCCGGGTCTTCTGCTCGGCGAAGGCCAGGGTGGAGCGCAGCCCGGGCGCCAGGGAGGTCTCGGCGTCCAGGTCGATGGGCACGTGCAGCAGCGAGCAGGAGGTGCTCACCGTGAGCTCGTCGGTCAGCGCCAGGAGGGTGCCCAGTTCGGCGACGGCGGCCGGCAGGTCCGTACGCCAGACGTTGCGGCCGTCCACCACGCCCGCGACCAGGCGGGTGGAACCCAGACCGGATACGGCGGTGAGGTCGGAGGCACCCTCGGAGTCGGTGACCAGGTCCAGGCCCACGGCCTCGACCGGAGAGTCCTTGAGCACGCGCAGGGCGGCGGCGCCGATGGAACCGAAGTAGGTGGACACCAGGAGCGAGGGGCGCTCGGTGAGCGACCCCAGACGCCGGTAGACGCGCTCCAGGTGGTCGACGGCGGCGCGACCCTCGTCGGTGGCCAGGATCGGCTCGTCGAGCTGGACCTCGGTGGCGCCCGCGGCCGACAGGTCGCCCAGGAGCTTGGCGTAGGCGTCCAGGAGCTGGTCGAGGAGCTCGATGGGCTCCCAGCCCTCGGGGGCGTCCTCGGCGGCCTTGGCCAGCAACAGGAAGGTCAACGGACCGACCAGGACCGGTCGGGTCTGGAAACCTGCCTCGGCGGCCTCACGGAACTCGGCGAGGGGCTTGTCCCCGACCAGGCGCGGGCGGGTGCTCGGGGAGAGCTCGGGGACCAGATAGTGGTAGTTGGTGTCGAACCACTTGGTCATCTCCAACGGCGGCGCGCCCTGCTCGCCCCGGGCGAGGGCGAAGTAGCGGCGCAGCTGTTCGTCCCGCTCCTCGGCCTGGGCCGGGGAGGTGAAACGGGCGGGCACGAGGTCGAACAGGACCGCTGTGTCCAACACCTGGTCGTAGTAGGAGAAGGTGTTCGACGGGATGTCGTCCACCCCGGCCTCGCGCAGCCGGGCATAGACGCCCCTGCGCAGGTCGGCGGCGACGGCGTCGAGTTCGGCGGCCGTGGTGTCGCCCTTCCAGTAGGACTCACTGGCGCGCTTGAGTTCGCGGGCGGGACCGATGCGCGGGTAACCGTGGACCGTGGAGCGCACGGACGGCCCGGAGGCCGCGGGGTTGCTGACCATGAAGCTTCTCTCCCTCGTCGAAAGCCGGGTACCGGCCACGAGGAAAGGGCGAGGAGCGCGGCACGACGAGGGGCGCACCCGGGGGCACGTGCCTGACGACCTCGGCCCTCCCTCGGGGCGCGGGACCACCGGCGGCACAGGCGCGCCACCGGGTGGAGGCAGGTCTTCGGACTCGTGGGCGTTTCCGGCGCTGCGCGCCGGTCTTCCTAATGATCACCGCTTCCCGGTTTTCCGACCTTTCCGGTCGGATCACCAGTGCTCATGGCGACGCTCGTTCCCACATACCGCTGCGGGGCAGTCCCGGATTCGCACCGGGTTCCCTCTTTCGACACACTCCGACCGACCGGAGCAGGCTCCGGGAACCGATGGTGGGAGTGTGTACCTTCCACGCCTGCAAGTATAGGGAGCATCCCCTTCGCCCCTGCACCCGGCGTGACCCCTTGGCCCGGAGAACACGAGCGAACCCATTTCGTGTGCCCGGCATCACACCCGAAACCAGCGTTACGCGAAAGACCCCCGTCCTTTCGCGAACGTTCGTCTGACGATGAGCGTGGAGAGCCCCCAGGTGAAGCAGCAAGACGGTCCCGGCATGGCCCCCGACCGCCCCGTTCTCGCGGCAGCGATCGCGGTGGTCGTCCTCTTGGGACTGGTGCTGTCGGCGACACGACCACCGGTCCTGCCCGAGGACGAAGTCATCGAGAGCATCACACGGAACGCGGCGGTGGAAACCGACGACGACCCTCCGGCGGAAGGTTCCGAGGAGGGGATGACCGTGGTGGACACGGCCGCGCTCCCCGGCACCGAGGAGACATCGGTCGACTACGAGGGCGACAGTGAGGTGGCCGTCGCCTACCCGGTCATCCCCAACGCCGACCCCCTCACCGACTTCCTGGACCGCACCCTGACCGACCAGGTACACGCCTTCGACGCCGCCAACCCCGGCGCGGCGTCCTTCGAGGGCGAATGGCGCCTGACCGCCGCCCGTGACGGGGTCGTGGGTGTGCGGATCACCACCACAGAGACCGACTCGGAGGAGACCCGCGTCGGTCACAGCACCTACTGGTACGAGACCGATGACGGCTCGGTGCACGGTTCCAGCGGTCTGCTCGCCGGCCAGGACGAACTGGCCGCGCTCAACGACCTCGTGCTCGACGAGGTCCCGGACACCGTCTCCACCGGGTCCCTGTACCCGATCAGCGTCCTCTATGACTCCCTCGCGTTCAGTCCCGAGGGTGACCTGATCGTGGAGTTCGACGACGGGCAGGTCGCGCCCACCTCGGAAGGGCGCGTCGACGTCGTGATCGAACGCGAGGAGGCCGAGGAACTGCTGTCGGAGTTCGGGGTGCGGGCGCGCGAGGCCGCGACCAAGGGCGTCGAGGAGTTCACCGTGGCCGCGGCCCCCGAGGCCGAGAAGGACGGAACCGGCGTCGCCTCCCCCGGTGAGTTCTCCCCCGTGGACGACGGCATCGACTGCGCCGATCCCGAGACCCGCTGCGTGGCGCTGACCTACGACGACGGCCCCGGTGGCCGGACCTCCGAACTGCTGGACACACTCGCCGAGTACGACGCCAGGGCGACCTTCTTCGTCACCGGCCACCCCGTGATGGAGAATCCGTTCACGGTGCGCCGCACCTACGCGGAGGGCCACGAACTGGCCAACCACACCTTGTCCCACCCCGACCTGGCCACGCTCGGCGCGGGAGGCGTGCGCACGAACCTGGAACCGGTCCAAGCGCTGGTGTACCGGGAGACCGGGTACACGATGGACCTGATGCGTCCGCCCTACGGTTCCACCGATGGCACCGTCGCCCAGGTCACCGAGGAGATGGGCATGGCCCAGATCCTGTGGAGCGTGGACACCAACGACTGGAAGGACCGCAAGGCGGGCGTGGTCGCCGACCGGGCCGTGGACGGCGCCTCGGACGGGGCGATCATCCTGATGCACGACATCCACGACTCCACCATCGACGCGGCCCGCGAAATCGTCCGTGAGCTGGACGAACAGGGCTACACCATGGTGACGGTGTCACAACTGCTCGGCACTCCGAAGCCGGGTCACAGCTACGTCGACGGGGTTCCGGAGGAGGACGAGGCCGAGGGGGCTGCCGAGGACGGCTGACGGGGACCCTGAGACTACCGGGCCCGGGGCGCTGTCCACATGTGGACAGCGCCCCGGGCCCGGCGTTCTTATCCCCTATGTTGCTCCCTTGACCTCCTCCCCACGGCTGAAGCCGGGGGATTCCGACCCGACCTGACGGCCGGGTGGCGCTACGCGCCTCGCGGCCGTGGCTGGTTCCTGCTTCACGGACCGCCCAACGGCGAGGTCTCCCGCCCCTACTGCGCGGGCTTCGCCATGATCGCGCAGCGGGGGCCCGGCCGGCACGCATGCCCTGCGGCGCGTGTCCACTTGGCTGTCGTGAACGAAAAGTGGTCTCCCGGATACGAAGAGCGTCTAACCTCACGGTTGAAGCAGGGGTTCTGCGCCGCTAAGAATTGATCAGGTACGAGAGCATCCGCTTTCAGGGAAAGGGAACCGGGTTTGTCGTCGAGCGAGAACGCACCGGGACACACCACCGCCCGACGTCGTGGGAGCGGTGGGGGACGGATCTGGCCCGGATCCCTGATGGTCGCCCTGGCCCTCCCTCTCACCGCGTGTGCGCAGGACACGGTGGGCGGCGACGACCCCGAGTCGATCGGACTCCTGTCCGCGGAAACCGGTGACGGTCTCCGGGAACGGACGACCGGCGCGGAGGGATACGAGGACCACCACTACGTCCCGGAGACCGAGGTCGCGATCTCCGTCTCCCTTCCCGAGTTCGCGAACGCCGAGCCCTTCACCGAGACCCTCGCAGCCCGAGCCGACGACGAGGTCCAGGACTTTCGCGCGGGAACCCGCGACCCGGTGAGCCTGGACATCGACTGGGAGCTGGTGGCCGCCGCCGACGGAGTGCTCGGTGTGCGACTCCTGCGCACCGAGGAGGACATGCACGGCCTACGCGAGGGCTATGCCACCTACTGGTACGACGGGTCCTCCCGGCACACCGCCTACTCCACCGAGCTGCTCGCCGGGCAGGAGGAGCTGGACACGCTCAACGACATCGTCCGCGAAGGCCTCTCCGAGGACATTGAGGTCGACCCCGACTCCCTCTTCCCGATCCTTCGCACCTACGACTCCATCGGTTTCAACGGCGACGGCGACCTGGTGGTGGAGTTCGATGACGGGCACCTGTCACCCGTGGAGGAGGGGCACGTGCCCTCCGCCGAGTTCGGCCGCAAGGCCGTGGTGGTCGACCACGAGACCGCCGCGCCGCTCCTGTCCGACCTGGGCGAGCGGGCCAGGGAGGCCTCCCTGGTGGAGGAGGCCGATCCGAGGCTGCCCACCGCCGAGGACCACGACGCGCAGGACCCGCCGCCCGGGGTGTTCGTCCCCCACGTCCCGGACGTGAACTGCCACGACGGAGAAACGCGTTGTGTGGCGCTGACCTTCGACGACGGCCCGGTGGAGGCCACACCGCACCTGCTGGACATCCTGGCCGAGGAAGGGGTCACCGCGTCGTTCTTCCTGAACGGAGGGCCCACCCTCACCCGGCCGGGGGTCCTGCGTCGCGCCTACGCCGAGGGGCACGAGATCGCGAGCCACGGCGACGTGCACGACCCGATGAACCGGATGGAAGCCGAGGAACTGCCCGGCCAGGTCGCGGCGGTGGGAGCGATGATCCGCAGGCAGACCGGACACACGGTGGAGCTGTTTCGGCCACCGTTCGGCGCCACCGACGAGGACGTACACGGGGCCATCGCCGAGCAGGATCTGGTGGAGACCATGTGGACGGTGGACAGCCGGGATTGGGAGAACCTGAAGCGCGACGAGATCGTGGAGAACGTGATCGGCCGGGTCGAGCCGGGTGCGGTGGTACTGATGCACGACCCGCTGCCCGAGACACTGGCGGCCGTCCCCGAAATCATCGAACGCCTGCGGGGACTGGACTACGTGTTCGTCACCCCGACCCAGGCGATGGGCCACCCCGACCCCGGTTATAGCTTCCCCGAGGACTGGGACGGCGACTGGTGACCGGTCGCCGTCCCGAACGTCAGCCTGCCTCGGTGGTCTGCGGGACCGCCTTCAGGGCGGGGGCCGGGGCGTCCACACCCACGGCCTCCTGGATCGACCGGTAGCCGGCGGCGCGTACCAGGCGGGCCAGCCCACGATGGATGCGGCGCGGCCACAGCGCACCGCCGTAGATCAGACCGGTGTAGCCCTGCACCAGGGTCGCCCCGGCGCGGATGCGCGCCCAGGCGTCCTCGGGGGTCTCGATACCGCCGACGGCCACCAGGGTGACGCGGTCACCGACCTTGGCTCGCAGCCGGCGCAGCACCTCCAGGGAACGCGCCTTGAGCGGGGCGCCGGACAGACCACCGGCGCCGGTCTCCGCCACCCGCTCCTCCGGGGCGTCCAACCCCTCCCGGGAGATGGTGGTGTTGGTGGCGATGATCCCGTCCAGGCCCTCGGCCAGGGCCAGGTCGGCGACGGCGTCGACGTCCTCGTCCGCCAGGTCGGGGGCGATCTTGACCAGCAGCGGCAGCGTGGGGCGGCCGGCCTCGACCAACGCCCCGCGGACCGCGGCCACCAGGGGACGCAGTCGTTCCACGCCTTGGAGGTCGCGCAGGCCGGGGGTGTTGGGCGAGCTGACGTTGACGACCATGTAGTCGGCGTAGCGGGCCAGTCGCAGGGCGCTGAGCGCGTAGTCGGCGGGAGCCTCGGCCTCCGGGGTGACCTTGGTCTTGCCGATGTTGACCCCGAGCAGGGGACGTTCCCGACCTGCTCGGCCGGCCTGGCGCTCCAGACGGACCTGCTCGTGGTGCAGCCGCTCGGCGACCAGGGCCGAACCCTCGTTGTTGAAGCCCATCCGGTTCACGATGGCGCGATCCTCGACCAGGCGGAACAGGCGGGGCCGTGGGTTGCCGGGCTGCGGGTGGGCGGTGACGGTGCCCACCTCCACGTAGCCGAAGCCGAGCGCGGCCAGGCCGCGTGGACTCTCCGCGTTCTTGTCGAACCCGGCGGCCATGCCCAGGGGGCCGGGGAAGTCCCGGCCCAGGGCGTGCACGGTCAGCTCGGGCTCACGAGGCCCCAGGACCCGGGTCATGGTCTCGGCCACGCCGGGGATCGCGGTGACTCCGCGTAGTGCGGCGAAGCTCAGCTTGTGGGCCTTCTCGGCGTCCATGTGCCGAAGGACCGAGCTGAAGAGGATCTGGTAGAACACGGCTATCCGTTTCCGTCGCCCTCGCGCTCTGCGAGGAAGCGTTCGAGTTCCGCGCCGAGTTCGTCGGCGGTGGGCAGGCCTACTTCGTCCTCGCCCAGCGGGGAGCCCGGGGTATCGCCCTCGGAGTGCGAGGACATGATGTCGTCGTACTGGCGTTCCAGGTTGGTGACCACGCGCTGGATCTCCTCGGAGGCCGCTACCTGCTCGGCGATCTCCACGTCGGTGGTGGCCGCCGTCTCCTCCATCTCGGTGGTGGACACGGCCAGGCCGGTGGCCCCGGTGACGTAGCCCAGGGCCGCGATGGCCGCGCGCGGGTACTGGGACTGGGACAGGTAACTGGGTACGTGGACGGCGTAGCCGATGAAGTCGTGACCGCTCTCGCCCAGGCGGAACTCCAGCAGCGACACGGCGCTGCCGGGCACCTCGACCCGACCGATCCAGGGTGTGTGACCGGCGACCAGTTCGGGGCGCGTGGAGTGCGGGGTGACCGTCACCGGCCGGGTGTGCGGCACCGCCATGGGGATCCCATGGGCGCTGACGGACAGCGAGACGGCGAAGCGGTCGACCAGCTGCTGGACGGCGGCGACGAACAGCTCCCACTCACGATCCGGCTCGGGTCCGTGCAGGACGAGGAAGGGCGCGCCCTCGTCGTCGTACATCCGGTACAGGGCCAGTTTGGGCGCCGTGTAGTCGATCCAGGTGTTCTCACGGAACGTCATCGATGGTCGACGGTCGCGGTAGTCCACGAGCCGGTCGCTGTCGAAGGTCGCGATCTCCTCGGCGGAGAACCGTTCGAAGAGCAACTCGGCCATCTGTCGTCCCGCGTGTCCGGCGTCGACGAAGCCGTCCAGGCAGACCAGCATCGCCTGCCCGGCTACATCGTCGAAACCGGGGTGGAGTTGGTACAGATCTGCGGGGTCACGCACCGGATTCTCGTCTCCAAAGGGGTCGGGATCGCAGGATGGCCTCACACCGACATCGACCCGAGATATTCCGTTTCGATGTCCTTCGGGGTTGCCGCACCCTGCGTTTCCACAATACCGACCCGCCCCGACCAACGACCGACCTCGACCCCCCGCAGGTGACCACGGCCACACCGCGGCCACCTAGCGGGCGGTTTCGGTGCGAACTCAGCGTTGTTCGGCCACACGCATGCTTCGCAACCGGTTGAGGACGGCGGCGATCTCCTGCCTGCGCGGCAGCGCGTAGTCCCCGCCGAAGTCCTCGCCGAGCAGGGTCACGCCCCGCTCGGCCAGCCCCTCCTCCAGGGAGTCCAGGGCCTGGGCCAGGGTCCTCTCACCATCCAGGTGGCCACCGGCCACCAGGGCGCGCAACGCCAGCCCCGCCCCGGTGATCTGCCCGGCGTCGACGAACTGCTCCACCGCGCGCACGTCGATGTCGCTCTCGCCGAACACCAGCACGTCCATGTCTCGTCGCTTGAGCTTGGATCGGCCCCGGTCGGTGCGGTCGTCCACCGACGCGCGATCGACGACCCGGGCACGTGGCAGCGCGAACTCCGCGTCGGTACGGTCCCGGGCCAGAGCGCGTGCGCGTTCGGTGACGTCGTGCGGGTGGTAGGCGTCCAACATGATGACGTGGTCGGCCACGTCGAAGTAGTCGCCACTGCCGCCCATGACCAGCACGGTCGAGACGCCGTGCTCGCGGCGCAGCGGGCGCACCAGGTCCACGAAGGGCACCAGGGGTTCGCGGTCTCCGTGCACCAGGGACTGCATGCGTTCGTCGCGGATCATCAGGTTGGTGGCGGTGGAGTCCTCGTCCACCAGCAGGGTGCGCGCACCGATCTCCACCGCCTCGCAGATGTTGGCCGCCTGCGAGGTGGATCCGGAGGCGTTCTCGGTGCGGAAGTCGCGGGTGTCCGCCCCGGTGGGCAGGTTGCGCACGAACGGGCTGACGTCCACGCGCTCCACTCGGCGGCCCTCCTCGGCGCGGATCTTCACCGCGTCGTCCCTGGTCACCACCAGTTCCCGGCCGTCCTCGGGTACGTGGTCGTACACCCCGCGTTCCAAGGCGTGCAGCAGGGTCGACTTGCCGTGGAATCCACCGCCCACGATCAGCGTGATGCCCTCGGGCACCCCCATCCCGGTCACCGTGCCCCGGTGTGGCAGGTCCACGCTCACCCGTAGGGAATCCGGGGAGGTGAAGGGCACCACTCCCTCACCGCGCATGGGTTCGTCGCTGATTCCGCTGATACGGGGCAGGATCGCTCCGTCGGCGACGAACGCCACCAAACCGCGCTCGGCCAGGGAGTCGCGCAGCGCGACGGTGTCGGCCACGCTGTCGGCGAAGGCCCGGGCGGCGTCCTGGTCGATCTCCTCCCAGTCCAGGTCGTCGACCAGGTCGGGGACGGTGCGGCACAGCTCGCGTTCGGCGGTACGGCCGTCGATGCGCCGCCCGTGCCCGGGCAGGTCCAGGCCGATCCGTAGGTCCAGTGAGCCGTCCGCGCCCACCTGGCAGGACGAACGCGCGATGACCTCCTGGCCACCGGTGTCGACCCGCAGCAGCGACCCCTTGAGTCGGCGGCGGGCCAACCGGCCGAGGAAGTCCGCGGTGGCCCGGCGGCGCACCGGATCGGTGTAGGCGCTGCTCGGGATCCCGGCGTCGGGACGAAGGATGCGCACCCGCGAGGGTGGGGCGAACGGGTCGGCTTGGACCCGCTGCACGGTCAGGGTGAAGTCGCCGAAGTCCCAGTCGCCCTTGAGGGACTTGTAGCGCCCGTAGGAGGCGCCGTCCATCTTCAGCAGTTCCTGGGACAGACGGGCGTCGTCGCGCACGCCGCGGATGGGTTCGGGTTCGGGCCTGCGGCCACCGCTCCCGCGGCCGCCCCCACGGCCTCCGCCACCTCCACCGCGGTGACCGTTCCCCTGACGTCCCGACATCGTTTCCCCCAGTTCGGTGTACTGCGCTGCCCCGCCAGGTTAGGACTTTCCCGAAGTTCTCGCTCCGAGCCTGTGGACAACGTTGCCGTGTCGCGGACCGGGCGACTACTTTGCCTAGAGGCCCTTCCAGACAAGGAGTTCCGCAGTGAACACGGTCCTGTTCGCCCCGGAGACCTTCAATCTCCGGAGCCACTACCGCCGGGGCTCCCCCACTACAGGTACTGGCAGCACCGCCCTGGCCGGCAGTGGTCGCCCCTCCCGTTCACACTTGCGCCAAACCAAGCCCCGCCCCTCCACCAGGCCCGGAACCGTGTTGATCTTGCTACCAGAAGCGAAGCAA
>NZ_BCSH01000019.1 GCF_001570765.1 Nocardiopsis listeri NBRC 13360
CCCACACACCCGACACCTGCCCGACGACCCCTGGTCAGCCACCGACGGTGCCAGCGGTCTCAGCGGTACCGGCGATAGCGGCGCGGAACGCGCGGTCGTGGTCGTCGACGGGCGCGTCCTCCAGCGACGCGACGAACACCGCCACGGCCCGACCACCACTCACCCGGAGTTCCTCCGACACCTCCACCCAGTGGTGATAGTTGGGGTGTTCCATCTCGGTGCATCCCACGGCCGGGGACAGGCCGGCGATGGCCGTGTCCAGCTGCTCGGGGGTGAGCTCGTAGGTGGCGGTCCCGCAGGTGTGCCCGCAGGCACGTCCCAGGGCGATGGCGGGGAGGAGGCGCTCACCGACGTTGATCAGGGTGAAGGTGGTCTCGCCCCCTCGGTGCACGCCGACGGCGTAGGCGGCGGGTCGCTCCCAACCCGGGTGCTCCTCTTCCATACGGGTGAGACCGGCGACGATCTCGTCCCTGGTGTTCCACTGCTCCATGGGGGATCCTTTTCAGACCTTGAGGTCGCCGGTCGCGACGGAGACGGCGTGCCCGCCGATGTGGACCCGCTCACCACGCCAACGCAGCAGCAGGTCGCCACCGCGCGCGGAGGCCTGGTGGGCGGTGAGTTCGGTGCGGCCCAGGCGTTCGCCCCAAAAGGGCGCGAGCACGGTGTGGGCGCTGCCGGTCACCGGGTCCTCCGGTACACCGGAACCGGGGGCGAAGAACCGCGAGACCATGTCGTACCGGTCACCGTGCGCGGTGACGATGATTCCCCGCGCGGGGATGTCGCGCAGGCTGTACAGGTTCGGTGCCAGGCCTCGGACAATGGCTTCGTCGGCGACCTCGACGAGGAGGTCGTCGGTTCCGCCGCGACCGACCCACAGGGGCTCCACGCCCAGGTGTTCGGCGAGTCCTTCGGGGGCGTCGATCTTCTCGGCCGGTCGTGAGGGGAAGTCCAGCCAAAGCCGCCCGTCCTCGGCGGTCACGGTGAGGGGACCGCTGCGGCTGCTGAAGCGGTAGGGCCCCTCGACACCGAGTTCGGTGAGCACGTGTGCCGTGGCCAGGGTCGCGTGCCCGCACAGGTCGACCTCGACTTCGGGGGTGAACCAGCGCAGTTCACGCGTGCCGTCGGCCAGGGGTCGGGTGAAGGCGGTCTCGGAGAGGTTGAACTCGGCCGCCACCCGCTGGGCCCAGGCCTCGTCGTAGGGGCCGTCCACGACGAGTACGGCCGCGGGGTTGCCGTTGAAGGGTCGGTCGGTGAAGGCGTCGACGACTCGATATTCCATACCTTCAGGGTAGGACGTGGCGGTCACTGTAGATGTGGCTCGTCCAGGATGAACATGGTCTGGGTGCTCTTGACCTCGGGCAGGCGTTGGAGGCGTTCGAGGACGAACGTGCGCAGCGCCGCGGCGTCGGTGACGCGTACGAGGAGGAGCAGGTCGACGTCGCCGGAGACGAGGGCGGCGTGGTCGACCTCGGGAATGTCGCGCAGGTATTCGCGGAATCGCTCCCAGGAGTGCTGTTCGATGCGCACCGACACGTAGGCGGACAGGGCTGTGCCGTACTTCTCGGGGTCGATGACGACGGTGAATCCCCTGATCACCCCGTCGTTGCGGAGGCGTTCGAGTCGAGAGTAGGCGTTGGCCCGGGAGATGTGCGCGCGCTCGGCGACGGCGCGGATCGACATACGACCGTCGTCGCGAAGGAGGGCGATGATCCGACGATCGGTGTCATCCAGCTGCACGGCCATGTGTCTTACCTCATACCGTCCAGGTGATGGACATTAGATGTTCTGTATCGAGGGACACCGTGCCGGGCAATTCGTCCAGCATCGGCGTGGAGGGATCGACAATATGGGGTGATTCGGCTCATATTCAAGACATGAAGCACACCGATGAGCGAACTCGTCCGGTTCCTCCCCTGCCCTCCCAGGAACCGGTGCGCCTCGTGGACCGACACGGCGTCCGTCGCGAACACTCCTCGTTCACCGTTCCAGACCCCGCCATGCTCGCCGAACTCCACCGGGCGATGGTCATCGGACGCCGCTTCAACCAGCAGGCCGGCACCCTCGCTCGCCAGGGACGGCTCGCGGTCTACCCGTCCTCCACAGGGCAGGAGGCCGCGCAGGTGGGCGGGGTGCTCGCCCTGGGCGAACGGGACTGGCTCTTTCCCAGCTATCGCGACAGCGTCGCCATGCTCACGCACGGCGTGGACCCGGTGGAGACGCTCACCCTCTTCCGCGGGGACTGGCACTGCGGCTACGACCCGCACCGTTACCGCTGCGCCCCGCAGTGCACCCCGTTGGCCACCAACGCCTCGCACGCCGTCGGCCTCACCTACGCCGCCCGGCACAAGGGCCACGACGTGGCCGCCCTGGTCCTGATGGGTGACGGGGCCACCAGCGAGGGCGACACCCACGAGGCCTACAACTTCGCGGCCGTGTGGAACACCCCGGTGGTGTTCCTGGTCCAGAACAACCACTGGGCCATCAGCGTGCCGCTGCACCGGCAGAGCGTGGCTCCCACCCTGGCCCACAAGGCGGTGGGATACGGCATGCGCGGCTACCACGTGGACGGCAACGACGCCGCCGCCGTGCACTCCGTGGTCGCCCACGCCCTGACCGAGGCCCGCGAGGGCGGCGGCCCGGCCATCGTGGAGGCGCTCACCTACCGGGTCGACCCGCACACCAACGCCGACGCCCCGCAGCGGTACCGCGACGACGGCGAGGTGGAGTACTGGGTCGAGCGCGACCCATTGATCCGCATGGAGACGCTGCTGCGCAACGAGCAGATCGTCGACGACGGACTCCTGGAGGTCTACGAGCGCGACGCCGAACGGATCGCCACCGTGGTCCGCGACCGGATGGCGGGCGAGGACCGACTCGACCCCGCGTCCCTGTTCACCGACGTCTACGCCGAAGTCCCGCCGGTACTGGAGCGACAACGGAACGAGCTCGCCGAGGAGTTGCGGGAGGTCTGATGGCGCACACGTTCCCCACCTCCGAGACCACCATGGGCGCGGCCCTGAACCGTGCCCTGCGCGACGCCTTGGCCGCCGACCCGGACGTGCTGGTCTACGGCGAGGACGTCGGTCCCCTGGGCGGGGTGTTCCGGGTGACCGACGGGCTGACGGCGGACTTCGGCGAGGAACGCTGTTTCGACTCACCCCTGGCCGAGTCGGGGATCGTGGGCACCGCGATCGGGATGGCCGCGTACGGGCTGCGCCCGGTGGTGGAGATGCAGTTCGACGCCTTCTCCTACCCCGCGTTCGAGCAGGTCACCTCGCACCTGGCGAAGATGCGCAACCGGACTCGCGGCGCGGTGACCCTACCCGTGGTGATCCGCGTCCCCTACGGCGGTGGGATCGGCGGGGTGGAACACCACAGCGACTCCTCCGAGGCCTATTACACGCACACTCCCGGACTGCGGGTGGTCACCCCGGGCACGCCCGCGGACGCCTATTCGATGCTGCGCGAGGCCATCGACTGCGACGACCCGGTGCTGTTCCTCGAACCGAAGCGCCGCTACTGGGCCAGGGAGACCGTCGAACTGCCCGTGCGGACCGAACCCATGCAACGTTCGGTCGTGCGACGGTCCGGCTCCGACGCCACCCTGATCGTCTACGGACCCATGGTGGCCACCGCGCTGGAGGCCGCCGAGGCCGCCGCCGGCGAGGGGCGCGACCTGGAGGTGGTGGACCTGCGTCAACTGGCCCCGTTCGACGACGCCACCGTGACCGCTTCGGTGCGCCGGACCGGCCGCGCCGTGGTCGTGCACGAGGCCTCGGTCTTCGGCGGTTACGGAGCCGAGGTCGCCGCGCGCGTCACCGAACAGTGCTTTCACCACTTGGAGGCCCCGGTGCTGCGCGTGGGCGGATGGGACGTTCCCTATCCCCCGCCGAAACTGGAGGAACACCACCTGCCCGGGGTCGACCGGATCCTGACCGCCGTGGACCGTTTGCAGTGGGAGTCCGAGTGGGTGGAGGGCCGGTGAACACCTTCGAACTCCCCGACCTGGGTGAGGGATTGACCGAGGCCGAGATCGTGTCGTGGCTGGTGAACGCGGGTGACGTGATCGTCGTGGACCAGCCGGTCGTCGAGGTGGAGACCGCCAAGGCCACCGTGGAGGTCCCTTGTCCCTTCGGTGGCGTCGTCACCGAACTGCACGGAGCGATCGGCGAGGTCGTCGCCGTCGGCGCTCCGCTCATCTCCGTCGTCCCCGCCCGACCCTCCGGGGCGGGTGGCGACCCTCGGACCACCGTGCCGAGCACACGGGAGGCCCCGGACTCCGTGGGCGGCAACGGCGCCGCCGACCACAGCACGGATTCGGGTGCGGTCCTGGTGGGCTACGGCACGGGAACGGGCGCGCGGCCCTCGCGTCGCGCCGCCCGCGGGTCGGGCGGGCCGCATCGGTCAACGGCGATCGACGGCCCGTCCACGACCTCCGATGGGCCGACCAGGGTGGTATCGCCCCTGGTTCGACGGCTGGCGCGGGAGCACGGCGTCGACGTGTCCGCGCTGCGCGGCAGCGGGGAGAACGGGCTGGTGCTGCGCCGAGACGTGGAGTCACGGATCCCTTCCGCCCGACCATCTCGCACGCCCGAGGAACCCGGGGTACACCGCGCGCCGTTGCGGGGCGCGCACCGGACCATGGCCGAACGACTGTCGCGTTCACGCCGGGAGATCCCTGAGGCCACCGTGTGGGTGGATGCCGACGCCGGCGCGATGATGGAGCTACGTTCGCGACTCAACGAGGCGGCGCCGGACCGACCGGTGAGCGTGCTGGGTCTTATCGCCCGCTTCGCGCTGCTGGGTCTGGCCCACTTTCCCGAACTCAACGGTCACTTCGATACCGAACGCGGTGAGACCGTGCGCTTCGACGCGGTGCACCTGGGGTTCGCCGCGCAGACTCCGCGCGGCCTGGTGGTCCCGGTGCTCGCCGACGCGCACCGTCTCACCACCCGTGGGTTGTCGGCGCGGTTGGGTGAGCGCGCCGAGGCCGCGCGCTCCGGTTCCCTCGGCCCCGGCGAGTTGTCCGGCGGGACCTTCACGGTCAACAACTACGGGGTGTTGGGGGTGGACGGCTCGGCGGCGGTGATCAACCATCCCGAGGTGGCGATCCTCGGCCTGGGCCGGATCCTGCGTCGCCCGTGGGTGGTGGGCGAGGACGTGGTGCCGCGTCCTGTGGTGGAGCTCACCTTGGCATTCGACCACCGTGTGTGCGACGGCGGTGTCGCGGGCGGTTTCCTGCGCTGGGTGGCCGACTGCGTGGAGCGTCCCGAACTCCTGCTCGGCGACCTGTGAGAAAGGGCCGCGCGGTGTGCGCGGCCCTTCCTCTGCCCACTCTCCGGTGAACCGTCCGGGGTGGTGGTCTTGGTTACTCGTCCTTGCCACGCAGACGATCGATGATCGAGGCGATGCCGTGACGGCCCTCGCTCTGGGCCATGAGTCCCTTGCCACTGTCGTCGGTGACGCCGGCGTGGGCGCCGGAGGGACGACGGATCCAAGCGAAGGCCAACGCGATGAGGATGGCGGGGATGATCGCCAGGGTCAGCAGGCCCGCGGCCGAAGGGGTGCCTTCGGCGTTCATCAGTCCGAAACCGGACAGGTCGTTGGCCGCGGTCTCGGCGGTGACGCCGTCGTCCGAACCCTCGTCCTCGGAGGTCGCGGAAGCGGCGTCCTGCTGCTCCTCTTCCTCGGCCTCCTGCTCGTCCTGTTTCTCGGAGGAGTCCTCGGACTCTTCCTCGGCCTGCTCCTCCTCGGCCTGTTCCTCTTCGGCCTCTTCCTCGTCCTCTTCCTCCTGGGGCAGGTGCTCCTCGGGAACCGGGGCGACGGCGTCCTCGCACTTGTTGTCGGGCTGCTGGAAGGGGTGTGGGGCGCCCTCTTCACCGTTGCCGTCGCCCCACTCGGTGATGAAGTACTCGACCTCGGCGTGACCGTTGCCGCCGTTGACGACGAGGCTCTCGTCGTTCCACTCCTCGCCCATCATGTCGGCGAAGGTCTTGCCGTCGATGTCCAGGAGGACGTCACAGTCGTTGGAGGGCTCACCGGGACCGCGGTCGCCGATGAAGAACTCGTGCTGCTCACCCTCGTACTCGATGTAGCCCTCGGTACCCAACGGCCAGCTGGGGCTGGAGAAGAGCCCCTTCTGCATGGGCTCGCCACCTGCGGGAGCACCCGTGTCACCGTTGATGCCGGAACCGTCGTCCCAGAAATAGGTCGCGGTGACTTCGCCGTACTGGATGGGAGTGTCGTTGCTCATGGATTATCAGCCAGGTTGGTGACAGGGCCGAGAAGGCCGCCCAGGACAGGTCGGGGCACACGGGGGCACGCGG
Source organism: Nocardiopsis listeri NBRC 13360 (assembly GCF_001570765.1). Taxonomy (GTDB): domain Bacteria; phylum Actinomycetota; class Actinomycetes; order Streptosporangiales; family Streptosporangiaceae; genus Nocardiopsis; species Nocardiopsis listeri. The sequence continues at coordinate 6,327 of NZ_BCSH01000019.1, forward strand.
AGCGGCACCCGGTGGGTGAGATCAGGTCATGGGGCTTCCCGCGTCGCCTGCGGCGAACGGCGGGTGGGAACGGGGGTCCGGATCGGCTCCGCCGTAACAGCCGGCACTTGGATTCGCGCGGCTCGTTCCCTGAGACGAAAAGAAGGCCTCGTCTTCCCTTCCGGCCTGTGGCCGGTCAAGGGCTCGGCACCGGCTCGTTAAAGATCAATAACGAACCGGTCACGAAGGACACTAACCCAGCGGTTGGCAAAGTACCGAAGGATTCTGGGTAAAATGACGGTTAGTATTCGTGAAATTACCTTATGACGCCACCCGACAAAGGGCCTGAAACCACGAAAACCCCCTGGCGCCAGGGGATTCGGGGACTGAACGAAGGTGGCGAAGGGGGTCGATAGTGACCCTCGCCATAAACCGAGACGCATGGCGCGAGAGCACCGAAAACCCCTCCCAAAGCCCTCATACCGGCCGGTAGGTCACGACACGCCGCACACGTCGGGCTTGGTTTCGGAAGGTGCTGTCGTGGTAAAGGCCACGCAAGTCTGTGACGGCCCGGGGTCAGGTCACATCGATCGAGGTCCATCGGACGTAAAGAACTCCCCGGTGGCTCGTCCCACCGGGGAGTCGAATCCCGGTCATCCGGGTCAGGTCACCTGTGACCTCCGGTTGAAGCGCTCGTCTCGCCACTCACCCGACTCCACGACCTCCACCAGGTGTGCGGCCGCGTCGAAGACGTCCACGTAACGCAGGTACAGCGGCGTGAACCCGAATCTCATGACGTCGGGGGCCCGGAAGTCACCGATCACGCCGCGTTCGATCAGCGCCTGCACGATCGGGTACCCGGCGCCCTCCACCGGTTCGAGCAGGGCCACCTGGCTGCCACGACGGTCGTGTTCGGCCGGGGTGATCGAGGACAGTCCCACCGAAGCCGCACGGGCCAGGAACAGGTCGGTCATGGCCAGACTCTTGGCCCGCACCCGTGCCATGTCGGCCTTGGCCCACACGTCCAGCCCCGCCTCCAGCGCGGCGTCCGCCACCAGGGGTTGTGAGCCGCTGAGGAACCGGGAGACGCCCGGGGAGGGCTCGTATTCGGGGGTGAAGTCGAAGGGGCGGGCGTGACCGTGCCAGCCGCTCAGCGGCTGCTCCGCCGTGGTGTGGTGGCGACGGGCCGCGTACAGGAACGCGGGCGCTCCGGGACCGCCGTTGAGGTACTTGTACGTGCACCCCACGGCGAAGTCCACGCTCTGACCCGAGAGGTCCATGGGGACGGCTCCGGCGCTGTGGCACAGGTCCCAGACCACCAAGGCGCCGTGTTCGTGGGCCAATCGGGTGATGCCGGCCATGTCGCGCAGCACACCACTGCGGTAGTCCACGTGGCTCAGCAGCACCACGCCCACGTCGTCCCGGGCGAGTTCGACTGCCAACGCGGGGCCGTCCGGGTCGATCCGGCGCTGGCGGGCACCGGTCAGGGAGACGGCGCCCTCGGTGACGTACAGGTCCGTGGGGAAGTTGCCCGCCTCCCCCAACACGACCGAGCGGTCGGACAGGCGCAACGCCGCGACCAGGCACTTGAACAAATTGGCGGAGGTGCCGTCGCCGACGATCACCTCGTCGGGGTCGGCGCCCACCAACGGGGCGACCTTCGCGCCCAGGGTGCGCGGCTTGTCCCACCAACCGGCGTCGTTCCAGCTACGGATGAGGTCCCTTCCCCACTCGCGCTCGATCATGTCGGCCACCCGACCGGGGGTGGAACGCGGCAGCGCGCCCAGTGAGTTTCCGTCGAGGTAGATCACCCCTTCGGGCAGGACGAACTCCTCGCGGAGGTGGGCGAGGGGGTCGGCCGCGTCCAGCGCGGCGCACTCCTCACGGGTGGTGGGTGTCATGGGGTCCCGCTTCCTACATAGAGCCGGTGGGCCGGGGTGGTTCGAAATGTTCGGGCCGGCGTCAGACCGTGCTGCGCAGCGACCACAGTTCGGGGAAGACGTCCTTCTCGACGTTGCGGGCCAGCCAGTTCAGTCCGTTGGACCCGCCGCTTCCGGGCTTACCCCCCATGGTGCGCTTCACCGCCATCAGGTGCAGGTGACGCCACCGGGTGACCCGCTCGGCGACGTCCAGCAGTCCCTCGGCCAGCAGGAACAGGTCGTTGCCGGGACGGTCGTCCTCGTAGACCCCGAGCCAGACGCGCTCGACCTCGGCACAGGGTTCGTACTCAGCGGTCCAGTCGCGCTCGGTGACCGTGGTGGGGACCGGCAGACCTCGTCGGCCCAGCAGACGCAGCGCGGCGTCGTACAGACCGGGGCGTTCCAGGACCTCCGCGAGTTCGGCGGCCACGCCGGTCATGCCCTTGTGCGGGCGGATCATGGCGGCGGACTTGTTGCCGAGGAGGAACTCCAGCTTTCGGTAGCCGTAGGACTGGAAGCCCGAGGCCTCGCCGAAGGCGTCCCGGAACCGGTTGAACTGGGTGGGGGTCATGTCGGAGAGCAGCCCCCAGGAGGAGTTGAGCACGTCCTGGACGTTGCACGCGCCGCGAAGCGCGACCAGGGCCGCGGGTACGTCGTCGGTCTCCAGGGCGTCACGTGCCGCCTCCCACCGCCGCTGCACCTGCGGAAAGAGCAGTTCCATCACCTGGGTGGTGACGATGAACGCGGACTCGGCGGGCTCGTCGGTGCGCGGTCGCTCCAGGTCGAGCAGGGTGTCGATGCCCACGTAGTCGACGTAGGGGGTGTTGTGGTCGAAGGCCAGGGTCGGCTCGCCCTTGTTGCTCTCGGCCTTGCGGGCCCGGGCCGTCGCGGCGTCCTCCGTGCCGCCCTCGGCGGGTGCGTAGGGGCACTGCTGGACGGACGTGTTGGAGAGCATGGTCTCTATCCCTCGGGTACGGCGTGGCTTCGGTGTTCGCACGCCCTGCGGCGCCACCGGGTTCCGCCGTGCACGGCGCCGTGAACGTGAGCTCACATGATCGGACATATCACCCAGGGAAGGAATGGCCGATGGCGACGCGGATCCCCCATCGGGTTTACATTCATTACCGGAAAACGATCTCGACCTTGGGAGCGAAAAGTATGACCCCACACACTCCCCTCCCGTTGGACGGCGTTGACCAGCGGATCCTCCACGAGCTCCAACAGGACGGGCGCCTGTCGTTCAACGAGCTGTCCCGGCGCGTCAACCTCTCGGCGCCCGCCGTGGCCGACCGTGTCCGCAGACTCACCGACCGCGGGGTCATCACCGGCTACCACGCACACGTCGACCCGGCCGCCGCCGGACTGCCTGTGACGGCGTTGGTCCGGATGGAGTGCTTCGGCGCCCATTGTCTGCTGCGCGAACGGTCCTCGCTGGAGCTGCCCGAGATCCTCCAGGTCCATCGGGTCACCGGGGACGCCTGCTGCTTCCTGCTCATCGCGGTGCGCTCCATGGAACACTTCGAGGAGGTCATCGACCAGCTCGCCGAGCACGGTCGACCTTCCAGCACCATGGTCATGTCCAGCCCGGTGCCCTGGCGCGCGGTGACCGCACCGGAGGCGTCGTGAGCATCCTGGTCGACAGCCCCGTCTGGCCCGGTCCGCGCGGCTGGTGCTTCGCACACCTGGTCAGCGACGTGTCCCTCGACGAACTGCACGCGTTCGCCCGCGAGCTCGGGGTTCCCGAGCGCGCCTTCGAACGGGACCACTACGACATCCCCGAGCACCTGCACGCCCGGGCGGTGGCGCTCGGCGCCGAACACGTCAGCGGGCGCGAGCTGGTCGCCCGCCTGCGCGCCTCGGGGTTGCGCAGGCCCAAGCACCGGCGAGTGCCCGACGAACGAGGCCGGCCCTCGTCGAAGGTCTGACGCGGCCCTGGTCCGCCCGAGCCTTGGGGCCCTCCCCGGCGGGAGCGGCGCCCGTCACCGGTCGGCGTCACGTTCCACCAGGCCCGCCTCGTAGGCCAAGATGGCGGCCTGGACCCGGTTCTTCATCCCCAACCGGCCGAGGATGGCACTGACGTAGCTCTTGACGGTGCCCTCCACCACGAAGAGCCGTCCGGCGATGTCGGCGTTGGACAATCCCGTGCCGAGCAGAGCGAGCACCTCGCGTTCACGATCGGTGAGTTCGGCCAGACGTTCGGCGGCGGCGGCCTCCCTGGCCGCCCTCCCGGAGCCGATTCGGCTGATCACCTGCCGCGCCACCTGTGGGGACAGGTAGGCGCCACCGTCCGCGACGGCGTGCACCCCGGAGATGAGTTCGCGCGGGTCACCGGCCTTGAGCAGGAACCCGGCGGCCCCGTCACCGAGCGCCTGGGAGATGTACTCGTCCTCGCCGAAGGTGGTCAGGATGACGACCCGAACGTCCGGCGCGATCTTGCGGAGTTCGGCCGTGGCGGCAAGGCCGTCCATCCGGGGCATGCGGATGTCGAGCAGGGCGACGTCCGGGCGGTGGGCGAGGACGAGTTCCACGGCCTCGCGTCCGTCCGCCGCCTCGGCCACCACCTCGATGTCCGGATCGCTCTCCACGATGGCACGCACACCCGCCCGGATCATCGCCTCGTCGTCGGCGAGCAGCACCCTGATCACGAACGTTCCTCCTGGGGGTCGATGGTCCGCGGAAAGCATCCCACAATGGCCCGATCACGGTCCCCGCAACTCCTCCTTGGTGACCAGTACCCCGTCCTCGTAGCAGAGTTGGTAGAGGTCGGCGTCGGCGTCGGACGCTCCCTGATCGACCCGGTACTGGTCACAGTCGGGGTCGGGGGCGGGATCGGTGACCTCTTCGATCCGTGCCGTTTCCAGGTCGATCGGGTAGCCGGGCAGCAGGGGGGCGAGTTCGTCCCGGTCGCGTCCCACCTCGACCTCGGCGTAGTCCTCCGGGGAGAGCGTGGAGTCCGTGAGGACATCGAGGAAGAGCAGGTACCCCAAGACGACCATGGCCATGAGCAACATGATGGGAACGGCGAACAGCGCCACGGACCAGTTCCGGACCCCGCGACGGGCGTTGTCCTGGAGCCGGTCGATCTCCGCGGCGCCGTCGGTGCGGATCTCCTCGTCCGGCACCGCCTCGCCGTCCAGGGGCAGGATCGCGCACACCTCCCAGCCGTTCTCGGTGGGACCGGCCGCGAAGGTGCCGCCGGTCAGTCGGACCCGTTCCCGCAGGCCGGCGAGTCCACGGTGGCCGCTCACCGCTCCCTCGCCGGGAGCGCCCTCGGTGGCGGTGTTGGTGACGCGGACCTCCAACCTTCGGCTGTCGGTGGTGAGCCACACCGTGACCCGCGATTCCGGGGCGTACTTGGCGACGTTGGTGAGGGACTCCTGCACCACCCGGTGGGCGGCACGGTCCACCATCGGGGGTAGATCCTTCATCGGCCCCTCCTGGACGAGCATCACCCGGAGCCCCGAGCCACGGACCCGTTCGACCAACGCGACGACGCTCTCGCCGGTGGGACTGGTGGGCGCCGACCGCTCGCCTTCGTCGTCGTTGAGAACCCCGATGATCTCGCGCAGGTTCCGGGTGGCCGAGACCGCGGTCTCCCGGAGCTCGACCACCTTCTCCCGGTGCCGTTCGTCCAGGTCGCGGGCGACCTCCAAGGCGCCCGCCCGGAGCGCGATGAGGGTGAGTTCGTGGCCCAGGGAGTCGTGCATGTCGCGGGCGATGCGGGAACGTTCGCGCATCCTGGCCTGGTCGGCGGTCAGCCGTTGCTCCCGGCGTGACCGGCGGGCCTGCTCCCACCCGCCCTCGATCAATTCCACCTGTTGGCGGCGGTAGACACCGACCAGCCACGGCACGGCCACGGACAACACGGTCACCAGGAGCGAGAGGATCCAGATCACCGCTTCCTCGCCCATCCCGCTGCGCCACACGTCGGTGAACACCATGACCGCGAACACGATGAGGATCGCCACCGGTCTCGTCTTCGGGGAACGCCGTCCGGCCAGGTAGGACGCGCACGTCAGCACGACCATGTAGGCCGCGAGCAAGTTGCCGAGGATGACGGCCGCGCAGGGTGCGAGCAGCGGATGGAGTCGGCTGAGCAGTACCACCACCACCGGCCCGATGAGCGCGCCCAGGACCTGCCAAGGGCCGACGAGGCCCATCACCGACAACGCGTGCAGTTCGGCGGCCATGAGCAGGTGGAAACCCAGTGTCAGGAAGACGTCGCGTACGACCGCGCTCCGGTCGGGCCAGCCGGGTCCGGGGGTGAGGAACGGGCGTAGCCTGCCGAGGGGATGGGGGTGGTTCATGGGAGGGAACCTACACATCCGCGCGCCCGAATCGGGACTTCGGTGGACCTATCATGGGATGGTTCGCGGCCGAGGGCGAGTACAGAACGAGGGCGGATGTCACCATTTGAAACCCTGCGGCGCATGCACCGGATCGCCGGTTGGCCGTTGCTCCTCGCCACCTTCCTGGCCCGTCTCCCCATCTCGATGACCTTGATCGGGCTCCTCACGCTCGTCACCGTCACCACCGGCAGCGTCGCCGCGGCGGGTCTGATCTCGGGCGCGTTCGCCCTCGGAGAGGCTCTGGGCGGCCCCGTCATCGCCCGTTTCGCCGACCGCCACGGGCAACGCCTCCCTGTCCTGATCACGGCTTTGGTGGACACCGCCCTGATCGCCGCGCTCGTCATCGCGGTGATCGCCGACGCCCCCTTGGCGGTGCTGATCGCACTCGCCGCACTCGGTGGCCTGTGCCTGCCCCAGGTCGGCCCCATGGCACGCACCCGTTGGGTGGTACTGATCCGCAAGGGGCCCGAGCACGGCCTGGAGCGCGAACGCTCGGTGTCGGCCGCCATGTCCGTGGAGGGCGTGCTGGACGAGGCGTCCTTCGTCCTGGGCCCGGCGCTCGTGGGCATCCTCACCGTGACCATGTCCCCCACAGCGAGCGTCATCGGCGCCGCCGTGCTCTTGGGCGTGTTCGGCACCGTTTTCGCCCTGCACCCCACCGCCCCGGCCGGCAGCGCGCCGGTGCCGGGCGGCGGCGGGCGCATCCTTCGCCCGGCCCTGCTGGTGTTGACCGTCCCCATGTTCTGCCAGGGTCTGTTCTTCGGCGGGATGTCCACGGGTGTGACCGCCTTCGCGGACAACGCGGGACACGGCGACCTATCGGGGCTCATGTACGCGGTCATGGGGACCAGCAGCGCCGTGGCGGGCCTGCTGATGGCCTCGTTGCCGGTCGGGTTCACCCTGACCGCCCGCACGCGCGTGGCCGCCGCGGGGTTGGCCCTGCTCACCCTGCCGCTGTACCTGGAACACGGTCCCGCGACACTCGCCGTGACGCTCTTCGCTCTCGGTTTCGCGATCGGCCCGCACATCGTGAGCCTGTTCGGTCTGATCGAGCGGGCTGCTCCGCCCGAACGGCTCTCCCAGTCCATGGCCATCGTGCTGAGCTGCCTGATCCTCGGGCAGGCCCTGGGTTCCATGGTCGCCGGGGCCCTCGCCGACACCCACGGTCACCACGGCGCGTTCGCGCTGGGAACGGCGGGTGGTCTCGTCTCGCTGGCGGTGACCACCCTGGCGATGCGAGGGCACTGGTACAGGCGCCGGAACGAGTCGGCCCCGGAGGCGCCCGCCGCCCCCTCGTTGAGGACGTAGTCGGTGCGCCACCGGGGCCGTCGGGACCGGGAGGTTACTCGCTGGGGACGATCTGGAGACGGATCTCGCTCTCGGTGAGCTCGTCCACCGCCGAACGGGGCAGCCGGTCGTCGGTGACGATCAGGTCGAACTCCTCCAGACGGGCCACTCGGAAGGTGCCGAACTTGCCGTACTTGGTGCTGTCCACCACCAGGACGCTCTTGGAGGCGATGCGCAACAGCTCCTGCTTGGCGATCACCTTGGCCTCGGACGGGGTGGTGGAGCCGCGGTCGACGTCCCAGGAACTGCTCGCGATGAACGCGAGGTCCACGTTGACCTTGCGCAGGAAGTCCGCGGTGAACTGGCCGACCGAGGAGTGGTCCGAGTGCGAGACCACGCCACCGGTGTGGATCAGCTCGATGCCCGGGTACTCCATGAGGTGGCCGACGACGTTGAAGTCGCTGGTGATGACGGTCAACCCCACCTTGTCGGTGAGTAGCGGCACCATCTGCAACGTGGTCGTGCCCGCGTCCAGGTAGATGGTGAAGTTCTCGCGCACCAGGTCGGCGGCGGCGCGCGCTATGGCGCGCTTGGCGGGAACCTCCAGCTGGGCCTTGGCCAGGTAGGAAGGTTCGCTCTTGAGACGGGCGGCCAGGCGCACCCCGCCGGTGACCGACAGGACCTTGCCGTCGTTCTCCAGGGCCTGGATGTCCCGGCGCACCGTCATGTGGGACACGGACAGCATCGACGTGAGCTCGTTGATACTCAGCACATGGCGCTCCTGGAGGAGTTTGAGGATGTGCTCTCGCCGTTGGTCCGGAATCATCGTTCGCCTCACACTCGGGGCCTGCCTGAGGGTGCCGTGCCATCACGACACCCGATAACAAAGTTTCCCAGTTCCTCGCGGTCGGAACGGACCGACGCGACGTGACAACGCTCGCACTGGGCCCGTATGGGACCCGTCCATGCGTCCACAAGCCCGACGGGGACGGTCTTGGTAGGCGTTTTTCCTGTTTGCGCCACGTGCGGCGCCGGTTTTTGCGACCCTTGGACACATGACGTTGTCCATCGCACTACGCGGAGACACCGCACGCTACCCGGGTAACACGCTGCCGGCCCTACGTTCAGCCTTGCGCGGCGGGGTCGACCTGGTCAAGATCGACGTCCACCTGACCGCGGACGGGTATCCCGTCCTGGTGGACGAACGTGTCGTGACCGTCCCGGGTTCCCAGGCTCGCCAGGTGGGTGAACTGACCCTGGCCGAGCTCGCCGCCGCTCGCGAGGACGTGGAGCGGCGTGTCCCGACACTGATGGAGGTCCTGGCCGAGTTCTGCGGCCGGGAGGCTTCCCCGCTGATGATCGACGCGCTCACACCCGAGGCGGCCCTGGCCGCCGACAAGGTGTTGCGCGAACACGGTTTCGTCGACCAGGCCCTGTTCACCGGACCGGTGGAGGTGCTCCGGGCGCTGCGCGAGCACGGCCCGAGCACGCGGCTGATGTTGGCCTGGGATCTGCCGGGGACCCCACCGCAGGACCTGCTGCGTTCACTGCGTCCCACTTTCCTGGGCACCCACCACACCCTGTTGGACCGGGAAACGATCGGTGAGATACACCGTTCCGGTCACCGGGTGGTCGCCTGGACCGTGAACGAATTCCCGGAGATGGCACGGCTCATCGGAATGGGAGTGGACGCTCTGGCCACCGAACGCGTCGATGACCTGGTGTCGTTGACCACCGGCCGGGCGCAGGCGCCTCCGATACCCGTAGAAGCCGATTCCGGTGCCCTTCCCCCCGTTGCCCCCGGGGCGGCCGGCCAGAATCGGGTTCCCTGAGGATCCGCAGGTGTCAGGGGTGGAGGGAGGGGTCCGTCCACCCCTGACAAAAACACCGAAAGGAACATAGACCACTTCGACCGAAACATCGTCAACATACGTATCGTCAACTCGACATTTCTCATCGAGTTTCGCCGTTCCACCCAATCCGCCACCCCTTCGGCGATATCCTTGGCACCCTTCCCTTAAAGTCCCTTAAAGGCGTACGACGACCGACTGAGATAACCAGAGCAATGACGGCCGACCTCTCCCCTCACGCCCTGCGCACCACGGCCCCCGTCCTGGAACGCGCCGCCCGCCTGTTCGACGAACACGGCTCTCGCGGCATGCCCATGTCCGTCCTGACCCAACGGCTCGCCGTCGAGACCGACATCGACGCCGCCGACCTACGACGTGCCTTCCCCACACGTTTGGACCTGATCCACGCGGTCGTCCTGCACGCCACCCACGAGCACGTCCAGGACCGGCTGGCCGCCGACGATCCGCGTGCGAGCGCCACCGAACGCATGGCCGGCCTCGTCCGCGGCCACATCACCGGTGGTTGGAAGCACCGCACCGCCCTCGCGCTCAGCCGCGAACTCATGCCCACTCTGCGCGCCATCGACCCCGCGCGCTACCGGGAACTCGCCGGTCTGTACCGCGCCCTACGCGAACGCGTGCGGGAGATCGTCCTCGCCGGGGTCACCGAAGGCCGCTTCATGGTGACCGACACGGGCGGGGCCGCCGACAAGGTCCTGGAGACATTCGACTCACTCGTGCACTGGTACGAACCCGAGGCCGGGCTGAGCCTGCGGGACCTGAGCGAGGTCTACGTCGACCTGGTCATCCACCACCAACTGGGCTGCCCTCGGTGAACCGTGCGGCCTCCGCCCCGGGCCGCCCCACCTCCGGGTCACACCCCGAGCAACTCGTACAGGTCCACCGACTCGGCGATCGCGCGCAGACCCGCGTCGTTGGGGTGCAGGTGGTCACCGGAGTCGTATTCGGGCCGCATCCGCGTCGGAGACTCCGGGTCGCGCAACACCGCTTCGAAGTCCCACACCCCGGTGAACGACGACTCCGGGTCGTAGGCCTGTTCACGCAGGTAGGAGTTGACCCGGCGCCGTTGTTCCTCCACCGTGGCCGTACAACGCGGCGATCCGGCACACGGCGCCAACGTCGACACGAACACCCGCACGTCGTGCTCCCTACCCATCCGCGCCAGCCGGTTCAGACCCGCGATCACCTCCTCGGAGGAGGCGCCCCAGCGCAGGTCGTTGATGCCCGCGAACACCACCACGGTGCCCACGCCGCTCTGCGAGAACACGTCCCGTTGGGCCCGGTGCAGCATGCTCACACCGTTGGCGTAGACCGAGACTCCCTCACCCGGGTAGCCGTCGGCCGTGACCCTGTTGCCCGCCACCCCAAGGTTCAGCACGCCCGGGTCGGGCAGGTCCCGGCTCGCGTGCAGGCGCTGACCGAGCACGTCCGGCCAGCGCCGGTGGGCGTCCCTGGTCGAACGGATGCCGTCGGTGATGGAGTCCCCGAAGGTCACCACCGAGCCAGGACCGTCCGCCACCTCGATCCCGGTGAGGAAGGGCCATTGGTCCACCACACCCGTGTAGGGCTCACCCGAGCGGTCCAGGGTCTGGTCTCCGCTGCCCGGGGGGCTGGTGTAGTTGGTGTCCACCGCCGCGTAGTGGATCGGCGCCGACCGCACCTGTTCGGGCAGGTGGATGCTGACCAGGGCATCGGTCTGCGGTGGCAGCAGTATTTCCACGGGGTCGCTGAACAGGCGACCGCCGGCGGGGATGACGGCACCGGGCGCCCCGTCGAAGGTCAGTGGGACGGCCGCGCCGTACGTGGCCGGGCCATCCCCCTGTAGGGAGATGGACGCCGCTCCGATGGTGACCGGACGCGCGGCGAAGGTGTTGTCCAACCGCACGCGCACCTTGTGGCCGCCGGTGGTGGAGCGCACCGCCAGGCGCAGGGTCTGGTCCTCCCAGGGGCCGACCTCGGCGTATCCGGAGGTGGCTCGCGCCCAGGTTCCGGTCCACTCCTGTCCCGCCGGGCGCCCGCCCACGGAGAACACGTGCATGTTCGCTCGGGGGTCGGCGACCTCGGGCATGACCACGTGGTCGACCTCACGGCCGGGGTCCAAGGGGATCGAGCGCGCGTACAGGCGCACCGAACCGATGGCGTCCTGCCCGAAGCCGGTCGAGAAGTTCGCGTAGGGAAGGGTCAGGGCGGCGTCTCCGGCGGGGCCGGCCGCCCACTCCGGAACCACCAGGTCGAACTTGTGCTCCTCGCCATCGGTGTAGACCACGCTGCCCACACCGCGAACGTCGGCCCCGGTGCCGTCGGTGCGGGTCCCGGTGGCCAGGAAGGTCACCGAGTCCATCCGGGTGGGGACGTCGGCCAGGGCGAGTCGTTGACCTTCGGCGATCATGTGGTCGGGGCGTCCCTCCCCATAAGCGGGCAGGCTCAGCTCGGTGTCCAGCAGGGTGACCTCTCCACCGGGGAGCCAACCGGCGGATTCGAGCGTGCGCGCGGACAGGCTGTTGCCCGCGCCGTCGAGATCGCCTCCGTCGGCGTCACCGTCCTCGGAGACACCGGTTCGGTCCAGCAGGGCGGCCAACGGGAGGGCGTCCGAGCGTTCGGACTCCGGCACGGAGCGGTAGGTCACCTCGAAGGCGTCCTCAGGACCGATCCCGGTCAGCAGGACCGCGCCCGCCACGGCCACCGCGAGCAAGCGCAGAGTCTGGACGAGTCGGAGGCGTCGCCGCCCCGTTCGTGTCGATCGACCTCCGTCCACCCCACGCCTTCCCCCCGGTCGCACCATGTCCTTCGACCCGTCCGACGTACTCGTCCCGGCGTTGGTCGCCGAGACCTGGGACACGTCGGTCCCCTCGGGTCGGCGGCCAGTTTAGGGGGAGATCGGGGGTGCCGGCCCGCCCCTCATCGGTAGCGACGGACGGACCCAACATGTATCGATTCCGAACGGCCTTTCGGTTTTGCTCGAGAAATCCCCCATATGCATAAACGGGAGAACCATTCGGACAAAGGTCGCGGAAGTCGAGAGAGTTGCCTGATACTACCCAGAGCGACCGTTTCGGGAGAGTCGGGAACAACGACGACCGAACGACACGGGGTCGACCGCCCTGACCTGTGCCGCGCCGGTCCGTGGTCACTCGGATAACAAGAAAAGCGCCGCTGGCCCGTATCCGCAGGCCGGCGGCGCTTTTTGCGTGCGGGGAAGGGGTAGGCCGGGCAGGACTCGAACCCGCGACCCAGGGATTATGAGTCCCCTGCTCTAACCAACTGAGCTACCGGCCCTCCACCGTTGGCAAACGTCATCCTAACAGGGTACGTCCGCCGTTTCCGCGCCCGAATCCGTTACCCGGCAGGGGTTGCCCGACCACCCGGAACACGCCCCGTGGCGACTGACCCGACCTTGGTCACGGACATGGAAGACGGGCGGTCTAGGGTGGGTTGGTGCGGTGCTCGCCAGGCCGTACCCCCTGGGCCCGGCGCCGGAACCGCTTCGAACCCGTTGGTAACATCGCGGGTCGCACATCGTCGTCAGGAGAGTTCACGCATGTCCAAAGCACCCGTCAACGTCACCGTCACCGGCGCCGCCGGCCAGATCGGCTACGCCCTGCTGTTCCGGATCGCCTCCGGTCAGCTGCTCGGCGCCGACACCCCGGTGAAGCTGCGTCTCCTGGAGATCCCCCAGGCGGTCAAGGCCGCCGAGGGCACCGCGATGGAGCTCGACGACTGCGCCTTCCCCCTGCTCTCGGGCATCGACATCTTCGACGACGCCAAGAAGGCCTTCGAGGGCGCCAACGTCGGCCTGCTGGTCGGCGCACGTCCCCGCGGCAAGGGCATGGAGCGCGGTGACCTCCTGGAGGCCAACGGCGGCATCTTCAAGCCCCAGGGCGAGGCCATCAACGCCGGTGCCGCCGACGACGTCCGCGTCCTGGTGGTCGGCAACCCCGCCAACACCAACGCCCTCATCGCGCAGAACCACGCTCCGGACGTTCCGGCCGAGCGCTTCACCGCGATGACCCGTCTGGACCACAACCGCGCGCTCACCCAGCTCGCCAAGAAGCTCGGTGTGTCGATCAACGACATCAAGAAGCTCACCATCTGGGGCAACCACTCCGCGACCCAGTACCCGGACCTGTTCCACGCCGAGGTCAACGGCTCCAACGCCGCCCAGGCCGTGAACGATCAGTCGTGGCTGGAGAACGACTTCATCCCGACCGTCGCCAAGCGCGGCGCCGCGATCATCGAGGCCCGTGGCGCGTCCTCCGCCGCCTCCGCCGCGAACGCCGCCATCGACCACGTCCACGACTGGGTCAACGGCACCCCCGAGGGCGACTGGACCTCCGCGGCCATCCCCTCCGACGGCTCCTACGGTGTGCCCGAGGGCATCATCTCCTCCTTCCCTGTCGTGTCCAAGAACGGTGCTTGGGAGATCGTGCAGGGCTTGGAGATCGACGAGTTCTCCCGCGGCCGCATCGACGCCTCCGTTCAGGAGCTCGTCGAGGAGCGCGACACCGTCCGCAAGCTCGGTCTGGTCAGGTAGGGCCTTCGCGAGTACGAACGGCGGGCACCTCCCATGGGGTGCCCGCCGTCGTCTTCGGACCTTGGTGTTCGGGCCGCCGGTGAACGGTCATACCCCACGATCGTCGCGAGGGGGGTTCGGGAGCGGGCAGTATAGAGACCGTGAGTCTCATCGATGTGCTTCCGGCCGAACCTGAACCCGATACCCTCTTCGAGGCTTTCGCTTCGTGGGCCGAGGAGCGGGGCCTCACCCTCTATCCACACCAGGAGGAGGCCTTGATCGAGGTCGTCTCCGGGTCCAACGTCATCCTCAGCACCCCCACCGGTTCCGGCAAGAGCATGGTCGCCACCGGTGCCCTCTTCGCCGCCCTGGCACGGGACGAGTGCGCCTTCTACACCGCGCCCATCAAGGCGCTCGTGTCGGAGAAGTTCTTCGACCTGTGCAAGATCTTCGGCACCGAGAACGTCGGCATGATGACCGGTGACGCCTCCGTCAACGCGGACGCCCCCATCGTGTGCTGTACGGCCGAGGTCCTCGCCCAGATCGCCTTGGCCGAGGGCAAGGACGCCGACATCAACACCGTCATCATGGACGAGTTCCACTTCTACGCCGAGCCCGACCGCGGGTGGGCGTGGCAGGTGCCGCTGTTGGAGATGCCGCAGACCCAGTTCGTGCTGATGTCGGCCACCCTCGGCGACGTCACCCGTTTCGAGGAGGACCTGGAGAAGCGCACGGGCAGGTCCACCTCCGTGGTCTCCTCCGCCGAGCGCCCCGTCCCCCTCTACTACGACTACCGGGTCACCCCGCTGCACGAGACACTCGAACAGCTCCTCGGCGAGGGCGACGCCCCCGTGTACATCGTGCACTTCACCCAGGCGCAGGCGGTGGAACGCGCACAGTCGTTGACCAGCATCAACATGTGCACCAAAGAGGAGAAGGCGAAGATCGCCGAGGAGATCGGCAACTTCCGCTTCACCACCAAGTTCGGTCGCAACCTGTCCCGGTACGTGCGGCACGGCATCGGCGTCCACCACGCCGGGATGCTGCCCAAGTACCGGCGTCTGGTGGAACGGCTGGCCCAGGCCGGGCTGCTGAAGGTCATCTGCGGCACCGACACCCTGGGGGTGGGCGTGAACGTGCCCATCCGCACCGTGCTGTTCACCGCGCTGAGCAAATACGACGGGGTGCGGGTGCGTAGGCTTCGGGCCCGCGAGTTCCACCAGATCGCCGGACGCGCCGGCCGAGCCGGGTTCGACACCGTCGGCAACGTCGTCGCCCAGGCGCCCGAACACGTCATCGAGAACGAGAAGTCCCTCGCCAAGGCGGGCGACGACTCCAAGAAGCGCCGCAAGGTCGTGCGCAAGAAGGCCCCGGAAGGCTTCGTCACCTGGGACGAGGCGACCTTCCACAAGCTCATCGAGGCCGAGCCCGAACCCCTCGACTCCCGCTTCCGGGTGAGCAACGCGATGCTGTTGAGCATCATCGCCCGCCCCGGCAACTGCTTCGCGGCGATGAAGCATCTGCTCACCGAGAACCACGACGACCGCAAGGCCCAGCGCAAGCACATCAGCGAGGCCATCGCGATCTACCGTTCGCTGTTGGACGGCGGCATCGTGGAGACCCTGCCCGAACCCGACGAGCAGGGACGCACCGCCCGACTCACCGTCGACCTACAGGCCGACTTCGCGCTGAACCAGCCCCTGTCGACATTCGCGCTGGCGGCGCTGGACCTGCTCGACGTGGAGTCGACCACCTATCCGCTCGACGTGCTCACCATCGTGGAGTCCACCCTGGACGACCCGCGGCAGATCCTCGGCGCGCAGCTCAACAAGGCCCGTGGTGAGGCCGTCCAGCAGATGAAGATGGACGGCATCGAGTACGAGGAGCGCATGGAGCTGTTGGAGGAGGTCGACTACCCCAAGCCGCTGGAAGAGCTCCTCGAACACGCCTACGACGTGTACCGACGAGGCCACCCGTGGGTGGGCGACCACCCGCTGCGGCCCAAGACGATCGCCCGCGACATGTACGAGCGCGCGATGAACTTCGTAGAGTACGTCGGCCACTACGAGCTGGCCCGCTCCGAAGGGCTGGTCCTGCGCTACCTGGCCGGCGCCTACAAGGCCCTCAACCAGACGGTGCCCGACGACGCCAAGACCGAGGAACTGCGCGACCTCATCGAGTGGTTGGGCGAGCTGGTCCGTCAGGTCGACTCCAGCCTCCTCGACGAGTGGGAGAAGCTCACCAACCCCGAGGACGAGGTCGAGGGCGAGGACGAGGCGGAGGTCGAGGAGAAGGTCCGCCCGGTCACCGCCAACGCCCGTGCCTTCCGCGTCTTGGTGCGCAACGAGATGTTCCGCCGCGTGGAACTGGCCGCCCGCCGCCGCTACGGCGAACTCGGCAAGATGTCCGAGGACGACGAATGGGACGGCGAGGAGTGGGCCGAGGCCTTGGAGGCCTACTACGCCGAACACGACGAGATCGGTATCGGCCCGGACGCGCGCGGCCCGAAGATGCTCCAGATCGAGGAGGAGAAGGACGTGTGGCGGCTCCGCCAGGTCTTCGCCGACCCCGAGGAGCACCACGACTGGGGCATCAGCGCCGAGGTGGACCTGGCCGCCTCCGACGCCGAGGGCCGGGCGGTCGTCCACGTCATCGACGTGGACCGGATGTAGTCCGGTCTCGGCAGGCGGTGTTCCGGCTCGCGTGGGGGCCGGTTCAGTGGATCAGGTGGGCGTTGACCTCCCGCACGTGGGCGGCGAGGTCGGGGCGTTCCACCACGACCCGACCGGCCGCGGCCAGGCGTTCGGCGCCGTCGCAGTCCACGAACACCTCGGGTTCGCGCCAGGCCAGCACCACCCGCGGGAGCGAGGTGTCCAGGATCAGGGCGCTACAGGATCGGGGCCGGGAGGCGCGGGCGCTGCACGGTTCCAGGGAACTGTAGATCGTGGCCGTGGCCAGCCGGAGGTCGTCGCGGTCCACGCCTCGCAGGGCCACCTCCTCGGCGTGGTCGTGGGGGTCGTCTCGGCGGGAGTACCCCTGGCTCAGGACCAGGCCGTCGGCGGTGACGATCACGGCGCCCACGGAGTAGGCGGTGTCCGACGGCGGGCAGGAGCGGGACAGCGTGACCGCGTGTTCCAGCCAATGGGTGTCGGCGTCGCCCTCGGCGGGGTCGGGTCCGCGCGTCGCGTGTGCCATGGTCATCATCATTCCTCCGGGGCGAGACAGTAGCGCAGGACGGCGACCTCGCCCAGGGCGCGGGCCTCCACCAAACGCATGGGCTTGTGCGGGGTGTAGGGATAGGCGCCCGGCCGGACGAAGCTCGGGGCGTCCTCCCGCCCCACGAAGAAGGGGGCGACGGCCAACCGCAACTCGTCGACCAGCCCCGAGGTGAGGAAGAGGGTGTGGATGTGGCCGCCGCCCTCGACCAGGAGACGTTCGACCCCGCGATCGGCGAGGTCGGTGAGGATCCCCTGGACGGTGGGCGGGTCACCGGCGTCGACGACGTCCACGGGCGGGTGGGCCTGGGGCCGCTCCGAGAGCAGTCGTGTGGCGGTGTGCACGCCCGTTCCCCCGGTGTACACCACGGCGCCGGCGTCACCGGTGGCGAAGAACCGGGCCTTCGGGTCGAGGTCTCCACCGCGGGTGACCACGGCCTTGAGGAGGTTCTCCGTGCGTCCCTGTTCGCGGCGGCGCTCGCGTAGGACCGGTGAACGGACCAGCAGACGTGGGTTGTCGGCCCGCAGGGTGCCCGCGCCGACGAGGATGGCGTCGCATCCGGCGCGCAGTTCGTCGATCTCGGCGAAGTCGGCCTCGTTGGACAGCCGGAGGCGTTCGGGTCCGGTGTCGTCGATGCGCCCGTCGACCGACATCGCGCAGCTCAGGATGGTGTAGGGACGGTCCATGCACTCAGGCTAGCCGGACCCGGTGCGGAGCCGGGCGAGGACATCTGCACGGCGCGTTCCCTTCCCTGCGTCGTACATTTCATGAGGGGTTCGGGACCACGTCGAACGAATACGGTCGGGCTCTTCGGTGGTGGATTCTCGCTGGCAGTGGGCGGTTCCGCTAATTGATCGGGTCAATTCCTTTAGGGTGGCGGAGTATTTTCACCATGGCCGTTACCTGCATGAGCTCCCATGGTCGCCCGTTGGCGGCCGTTGGTGACCGAGTGCCCGGGTCGTTCGGCGCCCCGGATCCCCGGTGGCCCGTGGTCTCCGCCCACACCCCTGAGCCCATTCCTCTCATAATGGACATTAGGCATAAAAACACAGGAGACCCCAGGTCGAACCCTACCCACAGGACCGGGCTCTTCGAGGTCGACCTCGGGCGGCGTTTTTTTACCACATGTATCCTGGACTCGGTTAACAACCAGGCGAACTCCGAATACAATCCTGGGAGTCGGCCACACTTCCCCACCTCAGAACAAGAGGACGGCGATGTCTCGTTTCACTTCCCCCGATTTCCTGAGGCAGGCGGGGGAAAATCACGTTCGGGCGGAACCCCCGCCGCCCGTCAACCTGACCAGGGCCAGCGTCAGCCGGCTGCACTCCTTCCACCTCAAGGGCAAGGACCACTTCGAGGTGGATCGGGAGTTCGCCGCCCAGGCCGACCGGGTCGCGCCCGGCTTCGTCGACCTCGTTCTGGGGGAACGCGCCTTCCAGCAGCGCGCCGTCCGGCACATGGCCACCGATCTGGGCATCACCCAGTTCCTCCACGTGGGGGCGGGTCTGCCGGCGCCGGGTGACCCTCACCAGATCGCCCAGGAGGTCTCTCCCGAGGCCCGCGTCGTCTACGCCACCTCCGACCCGATCGTCCTCACCCACCACCGTGCCCTGACCCGCGACGGCCGCACGACCACCGCCGTGCCCGTCGGTCTGGAGAACCCCGCGCGACTGCTGCACGACCCCGAGAGCAGCCGCTTCCTGAACCTGGAACGACCGGTCGGCCTCCTGCTCACCGGTGCGGTCTCGCACACCCCGAGCGCAGAGGCCGCCGCCCACAACATCGCCACCCTGCGCGACGCCCTCGCCCCCGGCAGTCACATGGTCCTCAGCCACTACTGTCGCCCCGATCCCGTGCGCCACCCCAAGGACGCACGTCGCGCCGAACAGCTGGAACAACTGTTCCTACAGCGACTCGGTCACGGCCACTGGCGTACGGAGGAGCAGATCACCGCGTTCTTCGACGGGTGGGAATCGGTTCCGCCCGGCCTGCTCCAGGCCCAGAAATGGCGCACCATGCCGGTGGCTCCCCCGATCCCGGGCAGCTACCAGATGCCGCACCGCAACCGTCGACTGATCATCGGTGGCATGGGCCGCATCTGACCGCGACACCCCCGTACCCGCGTTGGAGCCCCAAAGGACCGGCAGCGGACGGGGGCCGCGTTCTGTTCGCTTCCACCCCGCACACGACGAAGGCCCGCCGGATTCCTCCGACGGGCCTCGCTCACCGCTCCCGCGACTGGACTCGAACCAGTAACCTGCCGGTTAACAGCCGGCTGCTCTGCCGATTGAGCTACGCGGGATCGCGTTCGGGTACAAGCCTAGCGCCACCTCGAAAGGGACGCGAACCGTTGTCCACAGCTCCCGCGACTGGACTCGAACCAGTAACCTGCCGGTTAACAGCCGGCTGCTCTGCCGATTGAGCTACGCGGGATCGCGCTTTTCCCGGGGCCCTTCGGGCCTCGGCGACATCACTAGACTAGCGCGCTCGCGGAGTGCTCGTGACCGGTGTCGGCCCGTGTGGTGGGGACCACGAGGCGGTAACGTCGGGAATGGACCACTCCGACCGTCACCAAGGCTGTAAAGAGGGACCCATGCGCTATCGGATCACATTCGTCGCCGGACTGGCCATCGGCTACGTCCTGGGCGCCAAGGCGGGCAGGGCCCGCTACGAGCAGCTCACCCGCACCGCGCGCAAGGTGGCCGACAGTCCGCTCGTGCAGGAGGTCGCCGGGCTCGTCGGCGCGCAGGCGAGCAACGCCGGCCGCGCCGTCTACGACAAGGCCGTGGACAAGATGCCCATCACCTCCGTGCGGGACTTCCTGTCCCGCCCCACCGAGGAGGAGTCCGAACTGCTCGAGTGGGAGGCCGGCACCGTCAACGGGACCGCGCCCGAGCCCCGCACCGGACCCGACCGGGACCTGTGAACATGGCGTGGTTCGGACGGGGCGACGTACCCGCCCAGATCCGTTCCCGGTTGGAGCGTGGCGAACGCGTGCTCGCGCACGCGCCCGTCGCCGCTCCGGCCGGGACCGGGCCCTCCCCCGAGGGGCGGCCATCGGTTCTGGTGGCCGCCACCCGCTCCCTGTACCTGCCCGACGGTCACGCCGTCCGCTGGCAGGACATCGACCAGGCCAAGTGGGGCACCGAGGAGCTGAGGTTCATCGAGGAGGGGCACGGTGAGCGCACCGTACGGTTGCGCACCGAGCTGACCGGCGGCGTCGTCGACTATCGACGGATGGCCGAGACCGTCGCCGAGCGGGTCACGTCCAGCATCCTGGTCAACCGCTTCGTCCCGTTCCCCTCCCCCGGCTCCACCGAGGGTTTCCGTCTGGTCGCCAGGCGTGCCCCGCTCGGCAGCGAGATCGACTGGCGGGTCCACCTGGGCGAGGGCCTGGACCCGAACGACCCGCGTCTCTCCGACGCCGTCTCCCGGGCCCTGGCCCTGATCCGCGAACAGATGGGCGTCTAGTGCCGCGTCAGTCAAGGTCGACCCCGTCGCGGCACTAGTCCGACTTACCGAGCGCCCGGGCGAGGACCTCGGCCAGGTGCAGGGCCCGGCGGCCGGTCCCCTGTTCGATCTGGGTGCGGCAGCTGTACCCGTCGGCCAGCACCAGGGTGTCCCGCTCGGCCTCGCGCACGCGCGGTAGGAGTTCGCGTTCACCGATGGCGCTGGAGACCTCGTAGTGCCCCTCGGTGAACCCGAAGTCTCCGGCCAGGCCGCAACAGCCCGAGTCCAGGACCTCGCCGTCGATGCCGGCGCGGGCGATGAGCTCCCGGTCGGCGTCGAATCCGCTCACCGCGTGCTGGTGACAGTGCACCTGCGCCAACGCCGAGGCGTCCACCCGCGGCGGGATCCAGTCCGGGGCGTACTCGTTCAGGAAGCCCGCGAAGGTGTGCGTCGCGTTCGCCACCCGACGGCTCTCCTCCCCCGGCAACAGCTCCACCAGGTCGTGCTTGAGCGCCGCCGTGCAACTGGGCTCCAGGCCCACCACCGGCAACCCCTGGGAGACCAGGGGGGCCAGGGCCGACACCGCCCGGCGCATCACGGCCCTGGCCACGTCCAACTGTCCGGTGGACACCCAGGTCAGCCCGCAGCACACCTGTCCCTTGGGCAGCACCACCGAGAACCCGGCGTCCTCCAGGACCCGGACCGCGCTCGTCAGCACCCCCGGGTTGAGCAGGTTCCCGAAGGTGTCCGGCCACAGCACCACCTTGGGGCCGCCCTGGCGTCCCTCCCCCCGGTTCAGTCGCCGTTTGAAGGCCCTGGTGAAGGTGGTGCGCGCGAATGCCGGCAGGTCGCGTTGGGCGGCCACCCCGGCGGCCTTCTTCGCCAGGGACGAGACCCCCGGAAGCCGCGCCAGCCGGTTGGTCTCGGCCGGCGCCAGCGACGCCAGACGGGCCAGCACCGGCAACCACCCCATCGAGTAGTGCGCGGCCGGCCGCACCCGGCCCCGGTAGTGCTGGTGTAGGAACTCGGCCTTGTAGGAGGCCATGTCCACGTTGACCGGGCAGTCGCTCAGACAGCCCTTGCAGGACAGGCACAGGTCCAGGGACTCGCGCACCTCCTCCGACCGCCACCCGTCGGTGATCACCTCGCCGTTGGCCATCTCGAACAACAGGTGGGCGCGCCCGCGCGTGGAATGCTTCTCCTCCTGGGTGACCTGGTAGCTGGGGCACATCACCCCGGGCCCGCTCTGCCTGCGGCACTTGCCCACGCCCGAGCAACGGCGCAGCGCCTTGACGAAGTCCCCGTCGTCCTCGGTGTAGGCCAGCGTGGTCTGGGAGAGCAGCGGCAGTTCGGGACGCAGATCGGTGGCCACGCGCACATCGGCGTCCAGGGGTAGCGGATCGACGATGATGCCGGGGTTCATCAGCCCCTCCGGATCCCAGATCCGTCGGAACTCGGCGAAGGCCTCGATGACGCTGCGCGGGTACATACGCGAGAGCAGCTCCGAACGGGCCTGACCGTCACCGTGTTCCCCGGACAGTGATCCACCGTGGCGGACGACGATCTCGGCGGCCTCCTCCATGAACGCCCGGTACTCGCGCCGTCCCTGTTCGTGGGTGAGCTCGAAGTCGATGCGCACGTGCAGACAGCCGTCGCCGAAGTGCCCGTAGACGAGCCCGTACCGCTCGTGCCTGGCCATGAGGGCGTCGAAGTCGCGCAGGTAGTCGCCCAGGTTCTGCGGGGGCACCGCGGCGTCCTCCCATCCCGACCAGGCCTCGGCGCCGGTAGGGGTTCGGGAGGTGAGTCCCGCGCCCTCCTCCCTGATGCGCCACAACGCCTTCTGGTGGGCGGAGGAGACCACCACGGACGCGTCCCGGGGTCGGCTCTCGTCCTCCAGCGCGGCGATCATCGCCTCGGCGGCCTCGGCCGCGTCCTGTGGGTCCTTCCCGGCGATCTCCACCAGCAGCCACGCCCCGCCCAACGGCAACGGAACCCGGGAACTCGACCCCTGACGGTCCAGGGCCGCGACCATGCGGTCGTTGATGCCCTCCACCGTGAGCGGGGAGTGTTCCAGCAGGGCGGGAACCGCGTCGGCGGCCGACGGCGCGTCGTCGTATCCCAGGACGGCCAGGGCCCGGGCGGGCGGTGACTCCACCAGGCGGACGGTGGCGCCCAGGACCATCACGCAGGTGCCCTCGGTACCGACCAGGGCCGCGGCCACGTCGCGGCCCTTCTCCGGCAGCAGCCGGTCCAGTCCGTAGCCGGAGACGCGACGGCGGAACTCGGGCATCGCGGTGCGCAGCTCGGCGCGGTGGGTCTCCACCAGGCGGGCCAGGGCGGCGTGGACCCGCCCCTCACGGCCGGGGCGTTCGGCCAGTGCGGCGAACTCCTCGGCGGTGTGCTCGGAGCCGACCGTCATCCGGGTGCCGTCGGACAACAGCACGTCCAGGGCGACGATGTTGTCGGCCGTGGTGCCCCAGGCCACCGAGTGCGAGCCACAGGCGTTGTTGCCGACCATGCCGCCGATGGTGCAGCGGCTGTGCGTGGAGGGGTCGGGGGCGAAGGTCAGGCCGTGTTCGGCGGTCGCGGCCCGTAGGTCGTCGAGGATCACCCCGGGTTCGACGGTGGCGGTGCGCGAGGCGGGATCGACCTCGACGACGCGCCGCAGGTGGCGTGAGGTGTCGATGACCACGCCGGTGCCGATGGCGTTCCCCGCGATGGAGGTGCCGCCCCCGCGAGGGATCACCGATACCCCGTGCGCGGCGCAGGCACGGACCGCGGCCACGCAGTCCTCGACCGTCTCGGGGATGACCACGGCCAGGGGGACGCGGCGGTAGTTGGAGGCGTCGGAGGTGTACAGGGCGAGGGTTCCCGCGTCCAGGGCCACGGTCCCCTGGACGGAATCCTCCAGGTCCCTGCGCAGGGCGGCGAGATCGGGTCGTGCGGTGGTGCTGCTCGGGTCGGCCATGGGATCAGCGTGGCGTGACGCACGTCGTCCTGGCAACCACGCCGCGCGACCATCGGTTCACCGCGTCGGCGCGGATCCCTCCAGGGACTCGTCCATGACGCGTACCAGGTCGCCGTCGGCGTCCATGTCGAGGTTCCAGACCATCATCCCGGCCAGACCCTCCTCCCGCACGTACTCGCCCTTGAGGGCGATCACGTCGGGGTTGTCGTAGGTCCACCACTCGTCGCCGTCGTAGATCCAGTAGGAGCCGGCCTCCTCGTCGAGGAAGCGGCGCCCCTCCATCTCCTCCAGCTCGTCGAACGGGCGGGTCGGGCCGTCGTAGTCGTCGTCCGCAGGCCCCTCGGCGGTCTGGTCGCGGCCGTCCTCGTCCGCGGGCACACCCTGCCAACCGCGCCCGAACGCCGGAATGCCCATGACCAACCGGTCGGGGTCGGCACCCAGATCCAGGTAGCGGCGGACGGCCTGGTCGACGCTGTTGGCCTCGTCGTCGTATTCGGGGACGTGGAGGTTGGAGTGGTGGGCGGTGCTCTCGCTCCAGGGACCGGAGAAGTCGTAGCCCTGCACGGTGGCGAAGTCGACGTGGTCGAAGATCTCCGCCTCGTAGGTCTGGCTCTGGGAGGCCCCACCGGGCAGGGACGCGGACAGGATGTACTCCTGGCCGGTCTCGGCGGAGAGTTCGTCCATCTGGCGGCGGAACTCGGCCAGCAGGAGGGTGAAGCCGGCCGGATCGTCGGGGTGTTCGACATTGGAGGCGTTGCCCTGGCCGCCCGGCCACTCCCAGTCCAGGTCGATGCCGTCGAAGACACCCGAGGCGGCCCCGTCTCCGCCTTGGGGTTCGTCCCCGCGCACCGGCAGGTTCCCGCGCAGCCACAGGTCGAGGCAGGAGGACACGAAGGCCTCTCGGGACTCCTCGGTGCGGGCGGCGGTGGAGAAGTGCACCGACCAGTTCCATCCGCCCAGGGACAGGCTCGCGCCCAGGTCCGGATACAGGGCGCGTAGTTGTCGGAGCTGGTTGAGGCTGCCGGCCAGTTCCTGTTCGTACTCGTCGGCCTCCCCGTTGACGCTCTCGTCGGCGTCGTAGCGACGCTGGTACAGCTCCCAGGGTTGATCGTGGTCGCCCTCGGGGATGTGACACAGGCCCTCGGGGTCGATGTCGCCGAAGGCCCACATCAAGCGGGTCAGGTGTTCGGGGGCGCCGCTCTGTCTGAGCCGTTCGACGGTGAATCCGCGGTTGGCCACGTTCCAGTCGGCGAAGTAACCGATGCGTTCGAGCGGTCGCTTGTTCAGGAGCACGATGCTCCCCACGATGAGTACGACGGCGACGACGGCCGCTCCCACCACCAGCAGCGGACGCCGCCCGGGGGACGGTCGGGGCCTGAAGGGTGTCGGCAGGGCGTTCACACCACGACCGTAGGGGCAGGAGCGCGGTGGGGGTGGTGGTTCGTCCCATGTCGGCCACATGAGGCCGTTCCCGGACGTTGGGGAACCCGGGGCGGTCCCCGGACGTTGGACCGAGATCAACCGCCGTGCAGGAAGTCCTTCAGGGCGCCGGCCCGCGAGGGGTGGCGGAGTTTGGCCAGGGTCTTGGCCTCGATCTGCCGGATGCGTTCCCGGGTCACCCCGAACTCCCGGCCCACCTGCTCCAGGGTGCGCGGATGATCGTCGACCAGCCCGAACCTCAGTCGGATGATGCGCCGTTCACGGTCGGACAACTCGCCCAGGATCACCCGCAACCGTTCCTGGAGCAGGCTGAAGGCGGCCGCCTCCACCGGTATGACGGCGTCGGAGTCCTCGATGAAGTCGCCGAAGTCGGACTCCTCCACTCCGATGGGGGCCTGGAGGGAGACCGGTTCGCGGGCCATGCGCTGGATCTCCAGGACGCGCTCTCCGCCGAAGCCCGCCGCAGCGGAGATCTCGGCGAGGCTGGGTTCACGGCCCAGTTGCTGGTGCAACCGGTGCTGGACCCGGGTGATCTTGTTGATGATCTCCACCATGTGCACGGGGATGCGGATGGTGCGCGCCTGGTCGGCGATGGCGCGGGTGATGGCCTGGCGGATCCACCAGGTGGCGTAGGTGGAGAACTTGAAGCCCTTGCCGTGGTCGAACTTCTCCACGGCGCGAATGAGCCCCAGGTTGCCCTCTTGGATCAGGTCCAGGAACATCAGGCCGCGCCCCATGTAGCGCTTGGCGATCGACACCACCAGGCGCAGGTTCGATTCGATGAGACGCCGTTTGGCCCGGTGGCCCTCCTCGACCAGTTCGGTGAGTTCCTCCGCCGTGCAGAACCCCTCCTCGGGGTCCCTGCGTCCGGCGTACAGACCCGCCTCGATCGCCTTGGCCAGGTCCACCTCGTCCCGCGCGGTGAGCAGGGGCACCCGGCCGATCTCCCGCAGGTACATACGGACCAGGTCCGAGCCTGAGCGGCGGCCCTGGTCGAGGACTACGGGCGTCTCCTCCGGTTCGGCCACCTCCACCCCGACGCGGGACAGGCCGGAGATCGTCCGGTCGAGGGAGTCGGGTGGCGCGTCCAGACGTTCCAGCGCGGACGCGACCTCCCCACGACTGACCGTTCCCCGACCCGAGTCGGGGAGAAGTGGGACGACCTGGCGAATGGACGGTATTTCCTGGGACACGATCGTGGGAGCCACCCGTACATTGTGCCCACAATGCTAGCGAAATGGGGAGAACCATTATTGTCACCCCCGTGCTACATGCCCTCGATCCCCGACTCCCTCAGTGCGCGTTTTTGCTGGCCGAGCTGCATGAGTTCGGCGAAGACCCGGTTGAACTCCTCCGGCTGAGCGGCCTGATCGATACGGTGCAACTCGGATTTGAGGTTTGCCTCGCGCCGATTGATGGAATGAGTCTTGATTGTGCTCAA
Organism: Nocardiopsis listeri NBRC 13360; assembly: GCF_001570765.1. Classification (GTDB taxonomy): domain Bacteria; phylum Actinomycetota; class Actinomycetes; order Streptosporangiales; family Streptosporangiaceae; genus Nocardiopsis; species Nocardiopsis listeri. The sequence goes on from NZ_BCSH01000019.1 coordinate 32,760, forward strand.
CATTATTCCTGAGGAATGTTCGTCGAGTTCTCCATAGAACTTGATCTCCTCTACACCGAGGCGTGTGACGAAATCGCGTTGGAGATCGTTGGGCGCCGCCTCGCGCAGAACGATCGGCCAGTGCTGGGGATCTCCCGCGGCGGCCACACCACCCTGCTCCCGGATGATCCGTAGCACCGCCTGGTGCTGGGGGACGGTGAAGTCCTCCTCCCCCAGGGCGTCGAAGCCCACGGCCAGGTGCGGTTGCTGGATCGCGAGTTTGAGCGCCTGGCGTTCGCGCTGCACCGACGGGTCGGCCAGGTCGTAGGGGGCCTCTCGGGCGTCCGGGGTGGGCGTCACGGGGGCCGGGGCGGCAGCGTGTCCACGGCCTCGGCCCATGTGCTGGCGGACCCGGCGCAGCACGAAGGCCTCGTCCATCAGCCCGAGCCAGCGGTCCAGGTTCTTGCCGTAGGTGAGGCGCACGCCCTCGTCGCGGATGCTGGCGACCACGGGCGCGGCCGCGTCCAGGGCGGCGATGCGGCCCTCGGCGTTGGTCAGGTCGTAACCCTCGACGATGGTGCGGATCATGAACTCGTACAGCGGGCTGGCGCCGTCGACCAGGTCGGCCACCGCCTGGGGCCCCTGCTGGAGTCGCAGGTCACAGGGGTCGAGACCGTCGGGTTGGACGGCCACGAAGGTCTCCGAGGTGAACCCGTGTTCCTCGGCGAACGCTCGCACGGCCGCCTTCTGCCCGGCCTTGTCCCCGTCGAAGGTGAACACGACCCGGCCGCCCTGGTTGGAGCGGCCCAACAGCATGCGGCGCAGGATCTTGAGGTGGTCCTCGCCGAAGGAGGTTCCGCAGGTGGCGACCGCCGTGGTCACCCCGGCCTCGTGGCAGGCCATGACGTCGGTGTAGCCCTCGACGATGACCGCCTCGCCCTTGCGGGAGATCTCCCGTTTGGCCAGGTCCAACCCGTACAGCAGGCGCCCCTTGTGGAAGATGGGACTCTCGGGCGAGTTGAGGTACTTGGGGCCGTCCTCGCTCGGGTCCAGCTTGCGCGCGCCGAAGCCGACCACCTCTCCGGTGACCTCACGGACCGGCCACAGCAGCCGGTTGCGGAAGCGATCGTAGGCGCCGCGTCGCCCCTGACCGGCCAGGCCGCCCTCGATGACCTCGGCGTCGGTGAAGCCCTTCCGACGCAGGTGGTCCACGAGGCTCTGCCAGCCCGCCGGGGCGAAGCCCAACCCGAACTGTTCGGCGTGCACCCGGTTGAATCCGCGCTCGTCGAGGAACTGCCTCGCGGTCACCGCGGCCGGGGTCAGGAGTTGCTCGGCGTAGAACTCCGCGGCGGCCTTGTGCGCGTCGAGCAACCGTTGGCGTTTGCCCTCGTCCCGCCTGGGCGTGCTGCGCCCACCCTCCTCGTAGCGCAGTGTGAGGCCGGTCTGCCGAGCGAGCGTCTCGACCGCCTCAACGAAGCTGAGGCTGTCGATCTTCTGCACGAACGAGATGACGTCCCCGCCCTCGTTACAGCCGAAGCAGTAGTAGAGGTTCTTCGACGGGGTGACGTTGAAGGAGGGCGACTTCTCGTCGTGGAAGGGGCACAGCCCCTTGAGGGAACCGCCTCCGGCGTTGCGCAGCTGGAGGTACTCGCCGATGACGTCGGCGATGGGGGTGCGCTCGCGTACGAGTGCGATGTCTTCGTCTTTGATCCGTCCTGCCACGGTTTTCAGCCTAGTTCGCTCCCGAGGCGGTCCGGCCACTCCCTCCGGGTTCGCACCGACGCGACCGCGGTGTCACCGGCTATTCGGTCCCCTCCGATTCGGGTGGACGTGCCGGGGAGCGTTCCTTCTCTTCCCCCGGGAGGCCCCCTTGCCGGATCCGCGGTCCGGGCCCGACCACGCCCGATGGGGTGACCACCCGGTACCGGCCCTTCAGCACCCCCATGGTGATGCCGACCTACGGGCCCGTGGCGAAGGCGTTGCGGGAGATCCGCGGCTACCGGTGACCGGGCCCGGCGGCTCCGGGCTCAGCCCAGGAGCCGCTTGTGCAGGGCCGAGGCCGAGGTGTCGGTGAGTGAGGCGACCTGGTCGATGATCACGCGCAGCGCGGCGGCGTCGTCGGGCGCGGTCTCGTACGGGACCTGGAACAGGGGTTCGAGGGCCCCGGGAGCACCGTGCCAGAGGACGTCGACCAACTCGGTGAGGACGCGACGTTCCTCGACCTGGTAGCGGCGCGCCTCTTCGCGGTCCATCACGAAGTGCGCGGCCATGGCCTTGAGCAGGGCGCACTCCAGGAGGGCGCGGCGGGGCACGATGAGGTCGGCGCCGTAGCGGGTGAGCGCGCCGGGACCGTAGGCCTCGCGGGTGGCCAGTTCGGCGGCGCGGCAGAACCGGCCGATGAGTTCGCTGGTGAGGTTCTTGAGCCCGGCCAGGGAGGCGAGGTCTCCGGTGAACTCGCGGGGCCAGATCGGCTCGGCGAGCAGGGAGAGGTAGGCGTCCTCCAGTTCGGTGGCTTCGGCGTCGCAGTAGTGGGCACCGGCGATGCGCACCACCTCGGCGCGTTCGACCGGGTCGCGCAGGGCCGTCATGCGCACCATCCCGGCGTGCATGGCGTCCTCGACGTCGTGCACCGAGTAGGCCACGTCGTCCGCCCAGTCCATGACCTGGGCCTCGAAACAGGTCCGACCGGTCGGCGCGCCCTTGCGCAACCAGGTGAACACCTCGACGTCGTCGGGGTAGCAGTTGAATTTGTGGGTGTCGCCGCCCTCCCCTCGCCCCCAGGGGTACTTGACGGTGGCGTCGAGGGTGGCGCGGGTGAGGTTCAGTCCGGCGCTGCGGCCGTCGGGGTCGACGACCTTGCCCTCCAGTCGCATGAGCAGGCGCAGGCTCTGGGCGTTGCCCTCGAACCCGCCGCAGGCCGCGGCGGCCTCGTCGAGGGCTCGTTCGCCGTTGTGCCCGAAGGGCGGATGTCCCAGGTCGTGGGACAGGCAGGCGGCCTCGACCAGGTCGGGGTCACAGCCCAGCGCCTGTCCGAGCTCTCGGCCGATCTGGGCGCACTCCAGTGAGTGGGTGAGTCGGGTACGCGGGAAGTCGCTGACTCCGGGCTGTACCACCTGGGTCTTGGCCGAGAGCCGGCGCAGCGCGGAACTGTGCAGGACACGGGCGCGGTCGCGCTCGAACGGACCACGTCTTCGGCTCTTGCGGGATTCGAGGGCGAAGCGTTCGGTGTCGTCGGCGGTGTAGCCGCGGTCGGTGGCCTCTCCCGGGGTGGTCGTCATGTTCGTGACCCTACTCGCCGAGGTCAGGCGGCGTTGACGCGGAATTCGCTGCTGTCATTGAAGATCCAGTAGTACCAAAGGGAAGCGGTCTCCCTGGTGATGTACCAGAGTTGGGTGCGGCGTTCGATGACGGCGGGCCCCGAACGTGCGGGCGAGGTTCCCGCCTCGATTCCGAAGTCGGAGGCCATCACCTTGGAGCGCAGGCTGTGCCAGGGGTCGGAGACGAGGATGGCGGTCTCCCACTCGTTGGCCTCGTACACCTCCGAGACCGCTTGGAAGCTCTGGAGGGTGTCCCTTCCTTCCTCGACCGCGACGACGTGGTCGGCGGGGACTCCGACGTCCAGCAGCCAGTTCCGTCCGGCGGTGGCCTCGGTGAAGTTGTCGTCGGGCTGTTTGCCTCCGACCGTGACGATGACGGGGGCGACCCCGTCCAGGTAGAGGGCCTGGGCCTGGCGCAGTCGTGCCTCGAAGACGGGCGAGGGCACTCCGTTGTACTGGCTGGCGCCGAGCACGATGATCGCGTCGGAGGCCTCGCGGTCGTCCTGTCGCGCCGTGTACCAGACCCAACCCCAGGTCGCGGGTGGGATCGCCAGGGCGACGAGCAGGACCAGCGTGATGATCCGGCCCAGCCGGAAACGGCGACGCTTGCGTCGTCGGGGTCGGGGCCTGGGCTCGGGGTCCTCGTCCAAGGGCCCGCCGCCGTAGGGCCCGTCGTCGTAAGGTTCGTCGTCGTAGGGATCGGGAGGCGGGTCCGGCGGGCGCTCCTCACGGGAACGGGTCCGGGGCCGGGACCTGGGCCGTTCCCGCACGAATTTGCGGGTGAACTTGTCCGGTTCGTCCGCCGAGTCCCCGCCGGACGGCGGCTCGGCCCGACCGAACTCCTGGGTGGGCTCGGTGTCCTGGGCACGGGTGAAGGCTCTGGTGGCCTCACCGGAGGAGGCGAGATCACCGCGGGAGAAGACCTGGGTGGCCTCGTCGTCGGTCGAGCCGCCCGTGGAACCGTCCCACGCCTCGTCGCCGCGATCGTCGCCGACCATTCGCACCGGCTCACCTCCACACAATCGTCACCGGGCCATCTGTCCCCGATTGGGACGTCCCGCGCCCTCCGCTGGTTCGCGAACCCCACGTGAACGTGGTGAGGAGGGTGTGGGAGTGCCGGAAGCGTCGGCGGGGAGACCGTCGCGGCCGCCAGAATACATCACGACAAGGTCACGGCACCGGTTCGCGCGAGGCGGCCCCGCACACCGAGTGTAGTCACGAAACGGCCCGTGGGAACGCCTCTGAACAGGCGTCACCACGGGCGGTGACCCGGAGCACGTCAGTGGGCCCGCCCGGCGGCGCGACCGGCCTCCAGGCGGGCCACGGGGACCCGGAACGGCGAGCAGGACACGTAGTCGAGCCCGACCTCGTGGAAGAAGTGCACCGATGCGGGGTCGCCGCCGTGCTCACCGCACACACCCAACTTGATGCCCGGTCGGGCGACTCGCCCCTCCTCGACGGCGATGCGGATGAGCCGACCCACCCCGTCCACGTCCAGGGACTCGAACGGAGAGACCCCGAACACGCCCTTCTCCAGGTAGGCGGAGAAGAACGACGCCTCGACGTCGTCGCGGGAGAACCCCCACACGGTCTGCGTGAGGTCGTTGGTACCGAAGGAGAAGAACGCGGCGTTCTCCGCGATCTGACCCGCGGTGAGCGCCGCCCGTGGCAGCTCGATCATGGTGCCGACGGGGAAGTCGAGTTCCATCCCGTTCTCCTCGCCGACCTCGCGCAGCACCCGTAGGGCGTCGTCGCGGATGATCTCCAGTTCCTGGACGGTGCCCACCAGCGGGATCATGATCTCCGGCCGGGGCCGCCCGCCCTCACGGATCCGGTCGACGGCGGCCTGGGCGATGGCGCGCACCTGCATGGTGAACAGGCCGGGCACGACCAGGCCCAGGCGCACACCGCGCAGGCCCAGCATCGGGTTCTGCTCGTGCAGCTTGTGCACGGCCTGTAGGACGCGCAGGTCGTTCTCGTGGCTCTCGCCGCGGGCCTCGGCCACGGCCACGCGCACCGACAGCTCGGTGATGTCGGGCAGGAACTCGTGCAGCGGTGGGTCGAGCAGGCGCACGGTGACGGGCAGGCCGTCCATGGCTCCGAGGATCCCGTTGAAGTCCTGGCGTTGCAGGGGCAGCAGGGCTTCCAGGGACTCCTGCTGCTCCTGCGGGGTGTCGGCGAGGATGAGGCGTTCCACCGACTGGCGACGGTCGCCGAGGAACATGTGCTCGGTGCGGCACAGGCCGATGCCCTGTGCCCCCATGCGGCGGGCGCGGGCGGCGTCCTCGGGGGTGTCGGCGTTGGCGCGCACGTACATGCGGCGAGCGGCGTCGACGTAGTGCATCATCCGGTCGACCGAACGCACGAGGTCGTCGGCCTGGTCGGAGGCGGGGTCGATCTCGCCCTCGAAGTAGCGGACCACCGGGGAGTCCACGACGGGCACCTCACCGAGGTGGACCCGACCGCTGGCGCCGTCGATGGAGATGACGTCGCCCTCCTCGACCACCTCGCCGCCGGGCGCGGTCATGCGCCGGTTCTTGGTGTCGATGTCGATCTCCTCGGCGCCGCAGACACAGGTCTTGCCCATGCCTCGGGCCACGACGGCGGCGTGCGAGGTCTTGCCGCCTCGGCTGGTGAGGATGCCCTCGGCGGCGATCATGCCTTCGAGGTCGTCGGGGTTGGTCTCACGGCGGCACAGGATGACCTTCTCGCCGCTGCGCGACCACTTGACGGCGGTGTAGGAATCGAAGACGGCCTTGCCGACGGCCGCGCCGGGAGAGGCGTTCATGCCACGGCCCAGGAGGTGGAAGTCGTCACCCACGGCGACCTTCTCGTCGAAGCGGGGGAACATCAGCTGGGCGAGCTGGTCGCCGGTGACCCGCTGGACGGCCTCCTCGAGTGTGATCATGCCTTGGTCGACGAGCTGGTCGGCGATGCGGAAGGCCGCGGCGGCGGTGCGCTTGCCCACTCGGGTCTGGAGCATCCACAGCTTGCCGCGCTCGATGGTGAACTCGATGTCGCACAGGTCGCGGTAGTGGTTCTCGAGCTTGTCCATGATGCCCATGAGCTCTTCGTAGCTGTGGGCGTCGATGTCCTCCAGGTCGGTGAGGGGCACGGTGTTGCGGATGCCCGCCACCACGTCCTCGCCCTGGGCGTTGCGCAGGTAGTCGCCGTACACTCCGGATCGCCCGGTGGCGGGATCGCGGGTGAAGGCCACTCCGGTGCCCGAGTCCATGCCGAGGTTGCCGAAGACCATGGAGCAGACGTTGACGGCGGTACCGAGGTCGGCGGGGATGCGTTCCTGGCGGCGGTAGAGGACGGCGCGGGGAGCGTTCCAGGACTCGAAGACGGCCTTGACGGCCAGGGTCATCTGCTCGCGCGGGTCGGTAGGGAAGGGCTTCCCGGTCTGGTCGGCGACGATCTCCTTGAACCGTTCGACGAGCCTGCGGAAGTCGGCGGCGTCCAGGTCGAGGTCGTCGGTGACGCCCTTCTCGGCCTTGAGTTCGTCGATGGCGGCCTCGAAGAGTTCGCCATCGATGTCCAGGACGGTCTTGCCGAACATCTGGATCAGACGGCGGTAGGAGTCCCAGGCGAAACGCTCGTCGCCACCCTGGATGGCCAGTCCGACGACGGACTCGTCGTTGAGGCCGATGTTGAGGACGGTCTCCATCATGCCGGGCATGGAGAAGCGCGCGCCCGAACGTACGCTCACCAGGAGCGGGTCGTCGGGGCTGCCGAGTTCACGGCCCATCGTCTTCTCCAGCTCGACGAGGTCGGCCTCGATCTCCTCGTCCAGTCCGGCGGGCATGGTGCCGCTGTCGAGGTAGTGGCGGCACGCCTCGGTGGTGATGGTGAAGCCGGGGGGAACGGGGAGACCGATGTTGGTCATCTCGGCGAGGTTGGCTCCCTTGCCCCCGAGAAGATCCTTCATGTCCTTGTCGCCCTCGGTGAATTTGTAGACGTACTTGGTCACGGGGGTGCTCCCTCGGTCTCTCGGCGACCCGGCGTTCCGGGCCGGCCCCTGAATCTGGGCGCGACTCTATCCACATCCGGCAAAAGCGACCCTCCAGACACCACCACTTCATGACATATTCGCAGGTCAAAGCCTCTAAAGAGGTCTACACCAATGGTCTATTGATTGACAAGTGCGCCCACCTCGACCTCCTCGGGATCGGCGCGCATCGACAAGACGAACCCACTGGTCAAGGCCGTGCGATCACGGCAGGACCCGACCATGTCGGTTCCACCATCGGCCCCGGAACCACTTCCCCGCCCCGGCCGCCACTCCAGGCCCATACTGTGCGGGGCGACACAGCTCTACCTTCAAGTAACCTACGCTTCCGTAAGTTAGGCTTCACTCGGACCCGTCAAGGGGCGGGCCCGGACCGGGCAGAAGGGTGCGCGACGTGACCAAGAGGCAAGGGCGGGTGGACACCGAGGCGAACGCCTCCGTGCCCGAACGGGCCGCGACGGCCGCCGGTGACCTGTTGGAGGCCGTCAAACCCAAACTGCGCGGTTGGCTGCACCTGGGCACCGCCCCGCTCGCGCTCGCCGCCGGCGTGGTCCTGGTGGCGCTCTCCCCCACCCTGCCCGCGATGCTCGCCGCCGCGATCTACGCGCTCAGCTCGGTCCTGCTCTTCAGTACCTCGGCCGTGTACCACGTGGGCCGCTGGTCACCGCCCGCCCAACGTGTACTGCGGCGGATGGACCACTCCAACATCTACCTGATCATCGCCGGCACCTACACGCCGTTCATCGCGCTGGTCCTGGACGGCACCCTGCGCGTGGCCATGCTCGCCCTGGTCTGGGGCGGGGCGATCGCCGGGGTGACGTTCAAGCTCCTGTGGCTCAACGCCCCGCGCTGGCTCTCCACCGCCCTGTACCTGGCCATCGGTTGGGTGGCGGTGCTGTTCATCCCCGACCTGGTCAACGGCACGCACCCGGCCACGTGGATCCTCATCCTGGTCGGCGGCGTGCTCTACAGCGTCGGCGCCGTGGTCTACGGGCTCAAGCGGCCCGACCCCGCGCCCCGTTGGTTCGGCTTCCACGAGATCTTCCACTCGCTGACCATCGCGGCGTTCGTGTGCCACTACATCGCGGTGTCCTTCGTCGTGTACACGTCGGGCTGATCCGCCCGACGGCCGGCGATGACCACTTCCGGCCGACTCGTCACGATTCGCTTACGCAGAAGGACAACGGGCCCCGAACAGCCCGGAACCCCCGCGCCCTACCGCTACCTTGTTACCGGTTCCCGCGGTCGTGTGCGGCCCCGGGTTCCAGGAGGCGACCGGAAACCAATCCCCCCGGGTCCGGTCGTCTCTGCATTCCTCGGGAACGTGTTCCTCGGGACCGTCAGGCCACCGGGGAGGCCGCCTCGATCAGCACCCTCTCCCGGCCCGCGTAGACGTTCATCGACTCCCCGCGCAGGAACCCCACCAGCGTCATCCCCGCCTCGGTCGCCAGGTCCACAGCGAGCGAGGACGGCGCCGAGACCGCCGCCAGTGTCGGGATCCCCGCCATCCAGGCCTTCTGGACCAGCTCGAACGAGGCTCGCCCGGACACCATCAGCACGCTCTCCCGCAGCGGCAGACGTCCTTCTCGCAGGGCCCACCCCACCACCTTGTCGACGGCGTTGTGCCGGCCCACGTCCTCACGCACCACCAACAGCTCTCCCTCGGTGGTGAACAGCCCGGCCGCGTGCAGGCCACCCGTACGGTCGAACACCCGCTGGGCCTCGCGCAACCGATCCGGCAGTCGCGTCAGCGTCGACGACCCGACCCCCGCCTCGTCCTCGGTCACCGACCACGTGGCCTGGGTACGCACCGCGTCCAGGCTCGCCTTGCCGCACAGGCCACAGGAGGAGGTGGTGTAGAAGTTGCGCTCCAGTGAGGTGTCCGGCGCCGGGACGTGCGGGGCCAGGGACACGTCGAGCACGTTGAAGGTGTTGGAACCGTCCTCGGTGGCGCCCGCGCAGTAGCGGATGACCCGTACGTCCTCGGTGTGGTGGACCACGCCCTCCCCCACCAGGAACCCCGCGGCCAGATCGAAGTCGTTGCCGGGGGTGCGCATGGTGACCGTGAGCGGGGAACCGTCGATCCGTACCTCCAGCGGCTCCTCGGCCACCAGGGTGTCCGCCCGCTCGCTCACCACGCCGTCCCTGATCCGCAGAATCCTCTGGCGTGTGGTGACCCGTCCCATGTGCCCCCCGTTCCGACGCCGGTCCGCACCGGTCGTGTGTCCGCGTCACGTTACAACCGTCGGGCCGACAGGTACAGATCGGCTCCCATCGCACCAGGGCATTTCGGGTGGGACGGGCAGGGACGAACGTCCCCGATCCCTCCGACGAGAAGGGCCCCGTGCTCCACGAACGCGGAGCACGGGGCCCGAGACAGCGATGTACCGATCAGCAACCGGGCAGGCGCTCCACCAGGTACATCTCGACGTTGTCCAGCGACACGCGCTCCTGCGACATGGTGTCGCGGTCGCGCACGGTCACCGCGTTGTCCTCGAGGGTGTCGAAGTCCACCGTGACGCAGAACGGGGTGCCGATCTCGTCCTGGCGACGGTAACGACGACCGATCGCACCGGCGTCGTCGAACTCCACGTTCCAGCGCTTGCGCAGCGCGGCGGCGAGCTCACGGGCCTTGGGCGACAGGTCGGAGTTGCGCGACAGCGGCAGGACCGCGGCCTTGACCGGCGACAGACGCGGGTCCAAACGCATGACGGCGCGCTTTTCCAGCTTGCCCTTGGCGTTGGGGGCCTCGTCCATGTTGAAGGAGTCCAACATGAACGTCAGCACCGCCCGGTCGACACCGGCCGCGGGCTCGATGACGTAGGGGAAGTAACGCTCGTTGCTCTCCTGGTCGAAGTAGGACAGGTCCACGCCCGAGGCCTCGGAGTGCGTCTTGAGGTCGTAGTCGGTGCGGTTGGCCACGCCCTCCAACTCACCCCACTCGCTGCCCTGGAAGTTGAAGCGGTACTCCAGGTCGACGGTCCGCTTGGAGTAGTGCGACAGCTTCTCCTGCGGGTGCTCGTACAGGCGCAGGTTGTCCTTGGCGATGCCCAGGTCCAGGTACCACTGGTGGCGCTGCTCGATCCAGTACTCGTGCCACTCCTCGTCACTGCCGGGCTTGCAGAAGAACTCCATCTCCATCTGCTCGAACTCGCGGGTCCGGAAGATGAAGTTGCCCGGGGTGATCTCGTTGCGGAACGACTTGCCGATCTGGCCGATGCCGAAGGGGACCTTGCGGCGGGCGCTCTGCTCGACGTTCTTGTAGTTGATGAAAATGCCCTGCGCCGTCTCCGGACGCAGGTAGGCGAGGCCCTTGTCGTCCTGGACCGGGCCCAGGAACGTGCGGAGCAGACCGTTGAACATGCGCGGCTCGGTGAAGGAGGCCTTGGCGCCACAGTTGGGGCAGGCGATCTCGGCCAGGCCCTCGGCGGGCTCGTGGCCGTGCTTCTCCTCGTAGGCCTCGATCAGGTGGTCCGCGCGGTGGCGCTTGTGGCAGGCCTGGCACTCGGTGAGCGGGTCGGCGAACTCACGGACGTGACCGGAGGCCTCCCAGACCTCGCGGGCCAGGATCACACTGGAGTCCAGGCCGACGATGTCGTCACGTTCCTGCACCATCGAACGCCACCACTGGCGCTTGACGTTGTTCTTCAGCTCCACGCCCAAGGGGCCGTAGTCCCAGGCGGCGCGCAGACCTCCGTAGATCTCACTGGAGGGGTAGACCAGACCTCGGCGCTTGGCGAGGTTGACCAGTGCGTCCATTGCCTCTGACTTGGCGGCCATGGGTGACTCTCCATCCGGCTGGCGGTCGGTGGATCGCTGTTCGCGATACATCGTCGTGTGTTGGGAACGCGGATCACGCGCGGAGCCACGGATGTGGCGCACCGGGCGACCGCGTCACCCCAGGCTAGAGCACCCAAAGGACTCTCGGGCACTCCTTTCCCAGGACCGGAGCCGGCCGACCCGCCGCGTATCAGGTCAAGGGGTCTCCACTGCGTGGAGGATCTCGAAGGCGCTGGGCTCGTCGATGGCTCGGGACAGCAGCGGCACGGCGGTGACCTTGACCTCGTAGGAGGACAGGGCGCGACGGTAGAAGCCGGCTCCGTCCCACTCGGTCACGACGGTCCACAGGGTGGGATCGTCGGCGGCACGGCCGATGCGGTGCCACCGGAATCCGGGGCGTTCGGCGAGTACCGCCACGGCGGCGTCGGCGTCGGTTCGGAAGGCCTCGGTGTCGGCCTCGGGCACGGAGTAACGGGTGATGACGATCACGATCCCATTGTGGCCCAGTGGACGGGCCGGGCCGTCCCGGGAGTCCCGGAACGGCCCGCCCACCCTCTGCGCTCGGTCTCGGCCCCCGGGGGTCGCTCGTCAGGCGCCGACGAGGATGAAGAGTCCCTCCGCAAAAGCACCGAATACGGACCAAAGCGCTAGCGGAGGCCCGAATCAAACACCGAACACCCTGTCCACGACCCTGGCGGAGGCCCGACCGTCGTCCAGCGGGCAGAACCGTTCGACGAACGAGCGGTACTTGGCGCTGCCGCGCGCCGCGACCTCGTCGATGTCGAGCAGGGCCTCGATGACGTCGTCGGACTCGGTCAGCAACGGGCCCGGCGCGGTCTCCTCGAAGTCGAAGTAGAAGCCGCGCAGGTTGTCCCGGTAGCCCTCCAGGTCGTAGGTGAAGAAGAGCATGGGACGACCGGTGTTGGCGAAGTCGAACATCATCGACGAGTAGTCGGTGACGAGCACGTCGGTGATCAGGAACAGCTCCATGATCTCCGGGTACAGGGACACGTCGTAGACGAAGTCCTCACCGACGATCGGCACGCTGTCGACCACACGGGGATGGCGGCGCACCAGCAGCACGTGGTCGTCGCCGAGCTTCTCGTACATCCGGCGCAGGTCCAGGTGCAGGTCGAGCTTGTGCTTGCCCCGCGTGTAGTACTTGTCGTCACGCCAGGTCGGCGCGTACAGCACGACCTTCTTGCCCTCGGGCAGGCCCAGGACGCGCCGGGTGCGTTCGGCGATGCGCTCCTTGTCCGCGGAGAAGAAGATGTCGTTGCGCGGGTATCCGGTCTCCAGGATCTCGCCGTCGAAGCGAAAGGCGCTGCGCAGGATCGGTGTCGCCCAAGGGCTGGGCGAGACCAGGTAGTCCCACTGCTGTGTCTCCCAGGCCAGCTTGTCGAAGTAGTCGCGCGACTTGCCCCGAATGTTCTCCACGTCGAAGCCGATGCGCTTGAGCATCGACCCGTGCCAGGTCTGCACGACCAACTGGTCGGGGTGGCGGTGGAACCAGGCGGGCTGGCGGGAGTTGGTCACCAGATAGCGGCTGCGGGCCAGCTCCCGATAGAACTCCTCGCCCCTGTGCCGGACCGGGGTGAGGTCGTCGGGCAGGCGCACCTGCCCATCGGCGACCAGCCACGACATCGGGTAGTCGGCCCAGCCTTGGCGCTCACGCAGCTCCGCGTAGATGCTCTGCGGACTGTCGGAGTACTGACGACCGGTGTAGGTGTCGAACAGGACGCCATCGGTCACCGAGAGTTCGCGCTGGGCCGGGTAGAAGACCTCGCGCAGGCGCCGCTGGGCGAAGGTGCCCCGCTCCACCGGGCGCAGGTCGCTACCGACCTGGATCACCGGGATGCCGCGGTTCTGGTAGGTGAGCGTGTAGGTGCGCTCGGGGCTCTCGGTCTGCGACGGCAGCTCACCGATGATGGCGTCGGCGAACTCCACGCCCACGTCGACGGTGGCCTCCGAGCCCTCGTCGGCGCCCTCCTCCCCGATACGCCCCCACAGCTGGTAGGAGCCGGCCGGCAGGGAGATCTCGCCGGACAGGGTGCGGATACGGGAGGGATCGAAGCGGGTGGTGAAGCGGCCCCCGTCGCGTTCGCTTTCGAGCTCGTGCTCCTCGTCGCGGCCACGGGCCTTGGCGACGATGCGCAGGTCCACCCCGGCGGGGAAGTCGCCGCCCAGCACCAGGGTGCGCTCCCGCCACTCCGCGCTGTCCACTACGGGACGGGCACGACCGGCGCGCAGCTTCAGGTGGCCGGTGGCGCTGCGCAGCACCACGAGTTCCTGCTGGGCCCCGTCGGAGTTGTAGGGGCGTCCGGGCACCTCGTCCGGCAGGATCAGGGGCACCCGGGCCCCCTCCTCCGTCACGAGTTCGGCGTCCCACTCCTCCTGGCGGATCACACCGCCGCACTCGCTCAGGCTCCTGGCGAAGAGCTCGTCGGCGCGCACGCGGGCGCTGAACCGGCCGCCCTCGATCCGGACCGGGTAGGTCAGGCGGGCGGTGCCGGGGCGACGGATCAGGCGCAGACCGGTGGCCTCCGCCGCGGGCGGGGCCAGTAGTTCGCCCTCGATGTGGAGTTCGGCGTCCCGCTTGTCGAAGTGGTGTTCGACCACGCGGGCACGGGCGGGTTCGACGCTGATGAGCAGGTGGCGTTCCCGGCTCCAGTGCGGACGGATCCACATGTCGCCGCCGACGCTGTGGTAGCCGGGGCGCTCGGGTTGACCGGAGACGGGGTTGGAGAGGAACTTGCGCCGGGTCAGGCCGCGGTTGAACACGACCAGTTCGATCTTCCAGTCGCCGGGTTCCCAGGTGCGCGAGGAGCGCAGTCGGCGCGGGTCCACGATGGCGGTGAAGCCCCCATAGTCGTGGCGGGCCGCGTCGGGCAGGTCTGGCAGTCGGTACTCGGCGGCCAAGCGGACCTGGACGGGTACGCGGATGCGTCGCTTGGTGGCGGTGTTGACCGCGAAGGCGACGATGTGCTGGTGCCACCGTTTGTGGGCGCGCAGGTGACGGATGCCGACGCGCCCCTTGATGTGCAGGCGCCCGTCCTCCCAGTGGAGGGCCTCGGTCTTCTGCCGGACCTTGATCTCGTCCTCGAGCCGGTAGATCTCCCGGGGCACGGACTTGGTCTGGTCGTCGGTCTCGAAGAAGGGGTAGCGGATGTAGTAGCCCAACCCCTGACGGACGGCGGGCGCCTTCTTGATCTCGACGCTCTTGGCGAAGGTGGCGACCTCCAGCACGTCCTGGGAGCGGCGCTTGCGCACCAGGTGGTACAGGAGTCGGTTCAGGACCGACAGACCGCGCAGCAGGGACGGGGAGACGTGGTCCAGGTAGGCGTTGACCAGGTCCATGACCGTCTCGCGCACCTGCTCGTCCGCGTCGTCCAGGCGCAAGAGGAGGTTGTGGATCTCACCTTGGAGGAGGGTGCGGTCCCACAGTTCGCGGTCGGTCGCCCCCAGGTCCTCGGCGATCCGGCGCATCGCGGTCAGCCGCCGGTTCAGGACTGCCTGTTCCAACGGCAGCCGGGTGTCGGTGCGTTCGCGCTTGAGCAGCACCGGGGCGGGCAGGACGTCGACGGCGTCGGCGCTCAGTGAGAGTCTCCGGACGGCGAGGTCGTCGTCCTGCGGGTCGACCTCGGGCGAGGTGCGCGAGAGCCAGAACTCCTTGCGCCAGAGCCGATTGCCCAGGGTGGCGTCGGAGACGAGGCCGCCGATGTTTCGGGGGTCCTCGGCCAGGCGGAGACGGCCGCAGAGCCTCTTGTGCGCTTTGGAGGGCGAGGCACCCAACTCGTTGAACCGGTACACGTTGCCGATGACCAGGTCCGAGCGCGTGTCGGTGGCGCTGTGGAGCAGGTGGGCGACCGCGTAACCGGTCAGGGCGTCGGAGCCGGTGAGGAAGAGCAGGTGGCTACCACCGGCCTCGGCCGCGCCGCGTGCGCGGGCCTCGGGGTGGTGCGGCGCCGGTTCCCCGTCCAGGAGCCGAACTCGCAGGCCGGCGGGCGGGGTCCGCGCGAAGACGCGAGCCGTCGCCAGCCCGTCCTCGCGCGCGGAGGCGACGGCCTCGTCGCCCTGCTCGTCCTCCTCGGGACCGGGACCCTCGGAGCCGGCTTCGGGCTCCTCGTCCACGCTGTCCCCGTTGTCTCCATTGTCTTCGTTGGTATCCGGTTCGGTGGTCCGCCCCTCGGGGACCTCCGGATCGGTGGCTTCGTCGACGGTGTCGCCGCCGCCGTTACGGACCGGCACGAGGACGACCTCGATGTCGGTCCCGACGTCGGCGCCGACGTCGGCGGGCGACGCGTCCCCGGTCTGGACCTCGTCTCGTTGACGGGCCAGTGAGTCGAGGCAGTTCTGCAGATGAGGCTCGGTGACGTCGAACGTCACGATGACTGTGGGTTCGGGCACGGAAGTTGACACCCTCCGGAGGGTTCGTCGCGGTGCGACGTGCGGGCACCGTAGTGCGGACGGTCCGCGCTGATCAGACGGTCACTAACTGCATGTAGAAGGTACTTGACCCTTCGTGCACCGAGCCCCGGACAGCGGAAACCGGGGGGAGAGGGGCTGCGAGGAGAGGGCGACGACGCCCACTCCCACGCCGCGGTGCCCTGCGACAGGGTCTGACCCACGAGGTCGGCTTCCTCCCTGGAGGGGATCTCCACTCGACGGTCTTCGGCCTTCGAGTGGTGCCGCACACCTCGCGGCGGCGGCCGGTTCCTGCTTCACTGACATGGGCTTCACCGGCATGGTGTGACCCAGAGGTCTCGGCAGACTGGCACGGATCGCCTACCCGCGCACGCCCGCCACCTGCGGCGGACACGCATGTGAATCTACCAGGCAAGCGGGACGGGACGTCCCGATGGACACGGATGAAGGGGAAACGGGCGACGATGGCCTCTCCCGAGCACGAAGACGAGCGCCCACTTCCCGAGGGGGATTCCCTGTTCACTCCGGGCGCGGGCCGACTGCGCCGCGAGGTGGAGCGGCGCAGCGCGGTTCCACTGGTGTGGTTGCACCAACGTCCTCGCTGGTCGGCGCCGGTGGCGTTGGGCGCCCTGTTCATCGCGGGCCTGATGGCGCCGGGTGTTCCGGGAGCGCTCTGCCTGGCCCTGGTGGTGGTGTTCTTCTCATGGTTGGCGTACCTGACCTGGCCGACCCTGGACCGACGCCGACGGACGCCCCGGGTACTGATGATCCTGGTGGTGTCGGTGTTGGCGGTGGCCCGCGTCCTGGGCTATTGACCCGCGGCGAACCGAACATCAAGTTTTGACAACCATTTTCGTTTTCGCCATAATGTGTGAGTGTCTGACCAGTTCAGCGGGGCGAGGACGAACGCCCCCGAGACCCCGCCCGCCTTCCAGGCCATCGACGCGCACGCCGCCTACGACGGCGTTCCCGTCCTCAACGGCGTCGACCTTCGGATCCCTGCGGGTCAGACCATGGCCGTCCTGGGACCCAACGGTTCGGGCAAGTCGACCCTGATGCGCGCGATGCTCGGCATCGTCCCCCTCACCTCCGGTGAGATTCGGATCCACGGCACGCCGCTACGCCGCTTCCGCGATTGGAAGCGCATCGGCTACGTGCCCCAGCGACTCACCGCCGGTGGCGCCGTACCCGCCACCGTCCACGAGATCGTCGCCTCGGGTCAGGTCGCCCGACGCCGCAGATTGTCGCTATCCACCAAGGCCGACCGCGCCGCCGTCGAGGACGCCCTGGCCGCCGTCGACCTGAGCGACCGGGCCGGCGACGCCGTACGCGAGCTCTCCGGCGGCCAGCAGCAGCGGGTGCTCATCGCCCGCGCGCTGGCCGGACGCCCCGACACCTTCGTCATGGACGAGCCCATGGCCGGGGTGGACGCCGAGAACCAACGGGCACTGGCCCGCGCCATCGCACGCCTGCGCGAACAGGGCAGCACCGTGGTCCTGGTCCTGCACGAGTTGGGGCCGCTGGAGAACGTCATCGAACGCGCCGTGGTCCTGGAGCACGGCCGGCCGATACACGACGGCGCTCCGCCCGAGGCCACCGGTGAGTGCGCGCGTCCCGGTCACGAACACCAGCACCCCCACCCCGATCCCAACGACCCCGACCCCCGCGTGGCGTCCACCGACGTGAACGCGGAGATCGTCCGACTAGAGGTGCCCCACCGTGACTGAACTGCTGCAATACGAGTTCATGCGGCGGGCACTGATCGCCGCCGTACTGGTGGGTCTGGTCACCCCGGTGATCGGCACCTTCCTCGTCCAGCGACGTCTGGCCCTGCTGGGCGACGGCATCGGCCACGTCGCGCTGACCGGCGTGGCGCTGGGTCTGATGACCAGCACCTCCCCGGTGGTGACCGCCGCGGTGGTGGCGACCCTGGGCGCCGTCCTCATGGAGTTGGTCCGGGTCCGCACCCGCACCAGCGGTGACGTGGCGCTGGCGCTGTTGTTCTACGGCGGTATCGCCGGTGGCGTGCTGCTCATCGGGTTGACCCCGGGGGCGAGCAACGCCACCCTGACCTCCTTCCTGTTCGGTTCGGTGAGCACCGTCGCGGAGGAGGACATCTGGGTCGTGGGCGTGCTGGCCGTGGGCGTGCTGGCGATCCTGGCGATCTTCGGCCGGGAGCTGTTCGTGCTCTGCCAGGACGAGGAGGTGGCACGGGCCCACGGGCTACCGGTGCGCTTCCTCAGCATCCTGTTGGCGGTGACCGCGGCGTTGACCGTGGTGATCGCGATGCGGGTGGTGGGCGTGCTGATGGTGAGCGCCCTGATGATCGTCCCCGTCGCCGCGGCGCAGCAGCTCAGCCGCAGTTTCCGTGTGACCATGGGCTTGGCCGTGCTCATCGGCCTGTTGTCCTCGGTGGGCGGACTGACCACCGCGTTCTATTCGGACCTGGCTCCCGGAGCCACCATCGTCCTCCTCGCCCTCGCGGTGTACTGCGTGGCCGTGGTCGCCGGTGGGGTTCTGCGCCGGGCCACCAAGGGCCATGGGGTGGCGCCGCCATCGGGAGACCCCACGGATACGATGCTCCAGACCGATCGGGGGAAGGTGACACCATGAGTACACGACGTGAGGCCGTGCATCAGGCACTGACGGCCTCCTCCGGTTTCCGTAGTGCGCAGGACCTTTACGCGGACCTGCGGGCCGACGGATCCAAGATCGGCCTGACCACCGTCTACCGCGCCCTCCAGGCGCTGAGCGACTCGGGCGACGTGGACGTGCTCCGCACCGACGAGGGCGAAGCCGTCTATCGCGCGTGCGACACCGAGGACCACCACCATCACCTGGTCTGCCGGGTGTGCTCCACCGCGGTGGAGATCGAGGGTCCCACCGTGGAACGCTGGACCGCCGAGATCGGCGCCCAACACGGTTTCACCGGGGTGACCCACACCGTCGAGGTCTTCGGTACCTGCGCCGAGTGCTCCAAGAGCTGACCCGTTCCGCTCGTCTTCATGGGTGAGGCCCCCACCGACCGGTGGGGGCCTCACTCGCGTTCGGAGGGCTCCGGACGCGGGATCAGTCGATGCGGGGGTGCGTGGGCTCGCAGCGTTGCAGGGTGGGGCGCTTGGGGCTCACACCGTCGCCGGAGGAACGACCGGTCAGCCGACGGTGGATCCACGGGACCAGGAACTCCCGCGCCCAGTGCAGGTCCTCGTGGCGGGCGGTACGCCAGTCACGGGGCTCCGGCGGGGGCCAGGGCTCGTTCCAGTCGCCCTCGACCGGCACGTCCAACACCTCGCACACGCGCAGGGCCAGGCGCCGGTGACCCTCCGAGGACAGGTGCAGGCGGTCCCGGTTCCAGGCGCGGTTGTCGTCGAGGACGCGCATGCTCCACACGTCGACGACGTCGCAGCCGTACTTGTCGGCGACGGCCCGCATGTGCATGTTGTAGGTGGCGATCTTGCCGCGCAGGTGGCGCATGACCGGCTGCCAGTTGGTGTCGAAGCCGGTGAAGATGACCACCCGCGCGCCGGTGGCACGCAGTTCGGCCACCATCGACTCGAAGATCGCCACGACCTGATCCGGATCGCCGCCGGGGCGCAGGATGTCGTTCCCGCCCGCGCACAAGGTGACGAGGTCGGGCTTCATCTCGGCCGCGCGCGGCACCTGCTCGTCGCGGATCCGGCGAATGAGGCGACCTCGGATCGCGAGGTTGGCGTAGCGGACCTCACCGACGTGTTCGGCGAGATGTTCGGCCACACGATCGGCCCAACCCCGATAGCGGCCGTTGGGCACACTGTCGCTGTCCGGGTAATGATCGCTCATACCCTCGGTGAAGCTGTCACCGAGGGCGACGTAGGACAGGATGTCCTTGCTCTTCCATTCACCGGAGGAACCGGTCCGCACACCACTCATGGTGTCCGATGATGCAACCCGGGACCCGGGTTACGCGACAGTAGGTTGGTGGTTCGTCACGTTTTGGGGTGGACCTCACACCACGGGCGGTGCACCCTGGGTCGCGCGGGGCGACCACCCGTGGTCCCTGCCGGATCGGGTCAGCGGTCCTTGGTCAGGGGCGTCAGTCCAGGACGTTTGGCGGTCACCGTGTCACCGGAGGAACGCCCGGTCAGGCGGCGGCCGATCCACGGGCCCAGGGACTCCTTCACCCAGTGCAGGTCCTCACGGCGCGCCTCGGCCCAGCGCACCGGCTCGGCCTCGGGCCAGGGCTCGTCCCAGCGATCGGAGGTGGGAACACCGAGGACGTCGGCCACGCGCAGCGCCAACCGGCGGTGTCCCTCCGGGGACATGTGCAGTCGGTCCTCGTCCCAGGCGCGGGAGTCGGTGAGCACGTCCATGGACCACTGGTCGACCACGTGACAGTCGTACTCGTCGGCGATCGCGCGCACGTTCATGTAGTAGCGCGCGAACAGGCCGATGGTGCCGCGCATGTACCCGGTCGCGATGTTCACGCCGGTGAAGAGGACCACGTCGCTACCGCCCTCGCGCAGGCGGGACACGGTGTGCTCCAGGACGCGGGCCAGGCGCTCGGGGTCACCGGCCGGGCGCAGCAGGTCGTTGCCGCCGGCGCACAGGGTCACCAGGTCCGGGGCCATCTCCAGGGTGGGCGGCAGCTGGTCGGTGACGATCTGTCGGATGAGCTTGCCCCGTACGGCCAGGTTGGCGTAGCGGATCTCTCCGACGTGGTCGGCCAGGTGTTCGGCCAGCCGGTCGGCCCAACCGCGGAACACCCCGGAGCCGTCCGGATAGGGGTCGCCCACGCCCTCGGTGAAACTGTCCCCCATCGAGACCAGGGACATCCCAGGCCGGATCAGTGCGTCCTCGCGGTCCTTCACTTCTTCTCCCCCTCGACCGGGTTGGGCACGGCACCTCCGTACCGACGGTCCCGGCTCGCGTAGATCTCACAGGCACGCCACAGGTCGCGGCGGTCGAAGTCGGGCCAGAGCGTCTCCAGGAAGACGAACTCGGCGTAGGCGCTCTGCCACAGCAGGAAGTTGGACAGCCGCTGTTCCCCGGAGGAACGCACGAAGAGGTCAACCGGAGGGACGTCGGGGGCGTACAGCTGCTGGGAGATCGTTTCCTCGGTGATCTTCTCCGGGGACATGCGGCCCTCGGCGACCTGGCGGGCCAGAGCGCGTGCGGCGTCGACGATCTCGGCCTGACCGCCGTAGTTCACGCAGAACTGGAGGGTCAGCGCCGTGTTGTCCTTGGTCATCTCCTCGGCGTCCTTGAGCTCGGAGATGACGCTCTTCCAGAGCATTCCCGCGCGCCCGGACCACTTGACGCGCACGCCGCGGGCGTGCAACTCGTCACGGCGCCGACGGATGACGTCCCGGTTGAAGCCCATCAGGAACCGCACCTCGTCGGGGGAACGCTTCCAGTTCTCGGTGGAGAAGGCGTAGGCGGACAGGTTGGGCACGCCCATCTCCAAGGCGCCCTCGATCACGTCGAAGAGGGAGGCCTCCCCCGCCTTGTGGCCCTCGGTGCGCGGCAGACCGCGTTCCTTGGCCCAGCGGCCGTTGCCGTCCATGACCACGGCGATGTGGCGAGGCACCAGGTCGGCGGGGATCCGGGGGGACCGTGCCCCACTGGGATGGGGGACGGGTGCGGTGTACTCCCGCCGGTCCCGCCCTCCTTTGTCGAAGCTGAACAGGCTCAAGAACGCTCCACATGGCGCAGGGATCGAATTCCGTTCTCCAGGTGCCACTGTAGGTAGGCCGCGACCATCCCACTGCACTCGGAGCGGTGCCTGCCGTCGCTGGCGTCCGCGCTGTCCCAATCGCCTCCGAGCAGGTCGAACATGAGTCGAACCGTCTCGGGGGCGGGGTGCACGGAGCCGTGCGGGCGGCACACCGAGCAGACCATACCGCCGGCGTGCACCGCGAAGGCACGATGTTCCCCCCGCGTTCCGCAGCGCGCGCACTCGGTCAGGGCCGGGGCGTAGCCGGCCACGGCCAGCGACCGCAGGAGATAGGCGTCCAGGACGAGCCTGGAGTCGTGGCTTCCCTCACCCAGGGTACGCAGGGCACCGATGAGCAGGAGGAACTGGCGCAGTGCCGGATCCTTCTCCACCGCGACGACCTTCTCGGCCGTCTCCAACATCGCCGTCGCGGCGGTGTACCGGGAGTAGTCGTGGGCCACGGCCGTGCCGTAGGACCGGACGGTCTCTGCCTGGGTGATGACGTCGAGGGATCGCCCGGTGTGCAGTTGGAGATCGACGTGGGTGCACGGTTCCAGGCGGGCGCCGAAGCGGGACTTGGTACGGCGCACGCCCTTGCCGACGGCGCGCACCAGCCCGGTGCGGCGGGTCAGGAGGGTGACGATGCGGTCGGCCTCGCCCAACTTCTGGTTGCGCAGGACCACACCCTCGTCTCGGTAGAGGCTCACCCCTCCATTGTCGCGGATGTGTCAGACCACCTGGTCGGTCCCCACCGACGCACACGCCCCTGAACTGGTTTATTACGGTTTGGATTCCCTTTTTATGACATTTGCTCTACTCTCACGCGCTAGGGAGTTCCGACGTTCGGGATGTGCCGCCCTTCCCCCTCGGCTTCGCAATGCCCCGACGTCGCACACGCTCCTCCTGACGCGGGCACGGGAACGACCACCTCCGAGACGAATCTCGGGCGGTGAAGTCCCAATCGGGCCGATCTCGGGCCCGGCCCAACCCCCCGCGGGGGTGCCCGCGCGATCCCCGACCCCGCACGGAAGGTACAGCGAAATGGCGCGAGGCCGCCGAGGCAGGCGCAGGATGAGCGCTCGCGAACAGCGCTCGCTCCGCGACCACCCGTCATCGGAGTACGACGATCGTTACGACGACGAGTACGACGATGACTTCGACGCGAAGGGCCCTGGCTCCGCGCGTCGCGGGAAGCGCCGATTGGTGCCCCTGGTCGCCGGGGTCATCGCCGTTCCGGTCGGTCTGACCCTGGCCGGGGCCCTGGTCCTGGGCACGGTCGGCGAGGACGGTTCGGACGAGGCCGATGGCGCGAGCGCCGTCGGCGAGATCGGGGAGGGTGCCGTCGCCGACGATTCCCAGGTCCCCGAGAACGCGCAGGACGACGACTTCTTCGACGAACCGACCGCGAGGCCGGAGCGCGCAGAGCCCTCCGGTGACAGCGGAACGCTCCGCGCGCAGGCGACCGCCACGTTCTCCCCGGAGGACGGCGAGGAGACCGGCGCCGAGGGCGGCGACGGCGGTGGCGGTGGAAACGGCGACGACGGCGGTGACGGAGGCGCCGGTGGCGACGGCACCACCTCCAACGCCGGCGGCCCCCTCGCCACCGAGGTCGTGAACCTGGTCAACAGCGAACGTTCCGCGAACGGTTGCGAACCGGTGCACGTGGACGACCGGCTGACCGCCGCCGCCCAAGAGCACAGCGACGACATGGCCGCCCGTGACTACATGGCGCACGAGAACCCGGACGGGGTGGGCCCCGGTGAACGTGCGAGCCGCCACGGCTACGACTCCTGGGGGGCGGAGAACGTCGCCAAGGGGCAGCAGAGCGCCGAGCAGGTCATGGACGCCTGGATGAACAGCGAGGGCCACCGCAGGAACATCCTCAACTGCGACCTACAGGCCATCGGCGTCGGCGAGGCCGACCGGGCCTGGACGCAGAAGTTCGGCTACGAGTGAGCCGAGGACCACGCGCGACGGGCCGCGTCCCCGATGGGGGCGCGGCCCGTTCCCTCAGTGCCAGGGGTCGGTCTCAGGAGCGGCTCAGACGCGCCCGATGGCGCTGCACATGGCCTTCAGCGAAGCCGTCGTGATGTTGCTGTGGATGCCCACGCCCCACACGACCCTGCCGTCGATCTCGGCCTCCACGTAGGCGGCGGCGCGGGCGTTGCCGTCCTCGCCCATGGAGTGCTCCACGTAGTCGTTGACGCGTACCTTGACGTCGACGTCGGTCAGCGCGTCGGCGAACGCGGAGATGGGCCCGTTGCCGGTGCCCTTCAGCTCACGGATCTCACCGTCGACGCGGGCGTCGGCCTCGATCGTGTACGTGCCGTCCTCACCGGTGCTGGAGCGGTGCGCCAGAACCGCGACCGGGCCCTCGTCGGCCAGGTAGGTCTTGGAGAAGATCTCCCAGATGCGGCCGGCCGGGAACTCGCCGCCCTCGGTGTCGGTGAACTGCTGGATGACCTGCGAGAACTCGATCTGCAGGCGGCGCGGCAGGTCCAGGGAGTGGTCCCGCTGCATGATGTAGGAGACGCCGCCCTTGCCGGACTGGCTGTTGACCCGGATGACCGCCTCGTAGTTGCGGCCCACGTCCTTGGGGTCGATGGGCAGGTACGGCACGTCCCAGGGGTACTCCTCGACGGGGACCCCGGCCTCGGCGGCGCGCTTGTTCAGGTCGTCGAAGCCCTTCTTGATGGCGTCCTGGTGGGAGCCGGAGAAGGCCGTGTAGACCAGGTCACCGCCATAGGGGTGGCGCGGGGCCACGGGCAGCTGGGTGCAGTGCTCGACCGTGCGGCGGATCTCGTCGATGTCGGAGAAGTCGATCTTGGGGTCGACGCCCTGACTGAACAGGTTCAGACCCAGGGTGACCAGGCAGACGTTGCCGGTGCGCTCACCGTGGCCGAACAGGCAGCCCTCGACGCGGTCGGCGCCGCCCATGACGGCCAGTTCGGCGGAGGCCACACCGGTGCCGCGGTCGTTGTGCGGGTGCACGGACAGGACCACGTGCTCGCGGCGCGACAGGTTGCGGCTCATCCACTCGATCTGGTCGGCGTAGATGTTGGGGGTGGCGCGCTCGACGGTGGCCGGCAGGTTCAGGATGATCTCACGACCCGGACCGGGGTTCCATACGTCCATGACGGCCTCGCAGACCTCCAGGGCGAAGTCCAGCTCGGTGTCGATGAAGATCTCCGGCGAGTACTGGTAGCCGAAGTACTCGGTCCGACCCAGGTACTGCTCGGCGAAGCGCACGACGTGGCGGGTGCCCTCGACCGCGATGTCCTTGCACGCCTCCTTGTCCACCTTGAAGACGACGCGACGGAAGGTGGGCGCGGTGGCGTTGTACAGGTGCACGGTGGAGCGCTTGGCTCCGATCAGGCTCTGCACGGTGCGCTCGATCAGGTCCTCGCGGGCCTGGGTCAGCACGGAGATCTGCACGTCGTCGGGGATCAGGTCGCCCTCGATCAGTTCCCGGACGAAGTCGAAGTCGGTCTGGCTGGCGGCCGGGAAGCCGACCTCGATCTCCTTGTAGCCCATCTTGACCAGCAGCCGGAAGATCTCGTGCTTGCGCGCGGGGTCCATCGGCTCGATCAGCGCCTGGTTGCCGTCACGCAGGTCGGTGGACAGCCAACGCGGAGCCTGGGTGATGGTCTGGGCGGGCCAGGTGCGGTCCGGCAGGTCCACCGGCTTGAAGGCCTGGTAGCGCTCGAACGGCATGGAACTGGATTTTTGCTGCGGCACCATAACGGTGTTGCTCCTCGGGAGAGATCAGTGGCACGTGATGTAACGGCCGACAAGGCAAGCCGAAGTCCCGCGACGAGGGGCCGACCTTTTAACGATCCCCGCCGCGGCCACTAAGGAGGAGCAGCTCGCGCAACATATCGATCGTCACGCTAGCAGACGATCACGAGATTTCGACACTCGCTGCTCACATGTTGAGACAGCACCCAGGTGATCCGAGGCGACGCGAGAGGCTCACAACGATTTGAGATGATCGTTCAAAATGGGTACCTCGACTTCAAGATACAGACGATGAGGGCTACCCTGGAGGGGAACCCTTCAGTGCTAGGGGGGTCATACGGAGTCCGTCGGCGGAACCCAGGGTGCGGCCAACACCCGAGGCCTCGGCAGACCGGCAAGCCCGAGTCACCGCAGCGCCGGTACCGCCGACGGACATCCTTCTTCTCTCAGCCCGTGGCGCCTCGGACCACCGTCACCGGCGGCAGCGCGAACTCCGCCCAGAGCGCGATCACCGGCTCCCCCCACTCCCAACGAAGCCGCCTCGCGCCCCAACGGTCACTGAGGTGGTCGACCATCTCCAGGTTCCGGCCCTCGGACTCGGGGTCGTCCACTTCCGGGTAGGGCATCGCCTCGACCGCACTGCCCACCGGCCGCTCGGTGACGATCAGTCTCAGCACGGTGCGGGAACCGTTCCGCCCCAGGGAGAGCACGCGCACCACGTCGGCGCTGCGCCCGCCGCGCGCGGCCCGCCTCATGGTCACCGTGAGCATCTCGCTGACGCAGAGGATGACGGCCGCCTGCTTCGAAGGATTCATGCCGGGCACCTTCCTCAGGTCCCGGGCCGCGTCGAACCTGGCCCTGGCCAGCACCTCCACGACCTGCGGATACCGACGTGAACTGGGAAAGCCCGGATAGGCCGTACGTGAACCACGCGCTCGCGGGCGGACACGTTCCCGCGGACCGACCCGCCCCTCGAACCCCCTCATTCGGTCACCGCCCACACCGTGCGCTCGTCGTCCAGCCAGATGGTCTGTCCCATGGGCCCGGACGTCACCCCGAAACGATCCAGCCCCGGCCGCCCGACCCTCTTCCACGCCATGTGGGCGCGTGCCCACTCGTCGAAGAGCATGCGCGGGCCCCGTTGCCTGGCCAGGACCCCTCGGGGCGCCTGGGCGGCGACCGCTCCCAGCGCCCAGGAACCGGACTCCGGATCGATGAGGTAGAGGGCCACGCGCAGGTCCG
Source organism: Nocardiopsis listeri NBRC 13360 (assembly GCF_001570765.1). GTDB lineage: Bacteria > Actinomycetota > Actinomycetes > Streptosporangiales > Streptosporangiaceae > Nocardiopsis > Nocardiopsis listeri. The sequence continues at coordinate 58,945 of NZ_BCSH01000019.1, forward strand.
ACCGCAACAGCGCCGGCCGCACTATCCGCCGCACCCCGGGCATCGCCAGACCACAGCACAGCGCGCTCGCCTCGTCCATCAGGTCCCACGCGTCCAGGTCGAAGGCGTGCGACCGTTCCTCCTCACCCGGTCTGACGTACCGGGAGATCAGGGCGGCCTCGTGTTCCCCCGCGAGCGCGGGAGCGCAGGGGCGCGCGACCGCGAAGTGGCCACGGGCACGACCGTCGGCGCCCACGCGCAGGTCGGCCACCAGGTCGTGGGAGAAGGAGCCGCCCCAACGGGTGAGGATCCGTCCTCCGGGCAGGCATTGGTCCACCCACCGATCGGGCAGCCGATCGACAGGCACCGAGGAGACCACCCGGTCGAAGGGCGCTCGGATCGCGCAACCGTCCAAGCCGTCACCGGCCACCACGGTGGGGACCGCTCCCGCGCCCAAGAGGTTGACGCGCGCGCGATCGGCGCGCTCGGGGTCGATCTCGACCGAGACCACCGCGTCCTCTCCCAGGAACCCGCACATCAGGGCGGAGCAGTAGCCGCTGCCGGTCCCGATCTCCAGGACGTGCGTACCGCGGGTGAGGTCGGCGCGGACCAGCAGGTCGGCGGCCCGGGAGGGCGAACACACGGAACCGCCGATCGAGCGCGCGCCGCCGTGTCCGCCGGCCGAATGGTGTCCGACCGTCACCCCTTGGTCGGCGTAGGCGGCCTCCAGCCACACCGCCTCGTCGTGCCACCGGTCGACCTCGCCCCGCCCACCGTCCGGGACGAAGCGGTCCGGAAGGAACCGGTGGCGCGGGACCTCGGCGAAGATCCGCTCCCAGTCGGATCCCACCCGCACCTGCGCGCGAAGACGGTCGACCATCCTCCGGTGGGCCCGGATCACGTCCCCACCTCCCCTTCTTCGACCGGACACGTTCTTCGTTCGGTGGTCACCGGCCTGGGCCCCACGCTCATGGAACGCTCGCGTGTCGATCGGGAGATGGACATGGGGGCCTCCACATGTGACGGGCGCATGAACCGATCAGGGTCTTCGGTCCATTAACCGGCCACCGAATCCGGGTAAGGATGGACAAGGCGAGCAAACCTCGTTTTCTCCTGGGCACGGAATCCCGCACAGATATACACCGGTGATATGTATGGCGAAATCGCAGCTCCAGACCCGGGTACTCCCGCCGGGTCCGTTCTGGAACCGAAATGACGTTCGTGGCTGCCTCGCACGAAGGGACGCGGGTGCACTCTTGGGGCTCGTGCGCCTGCACACCGGTGCGAGCCAACAGACGATCGGTTCGGCGATCGACATGGCCCAGCCTCACGTGAGCGCGATCATGTGCGGGCGCCGTTCGGTCACCGCGCTCGATACCTGGCTCCGCGTGGCCGATGGTTTATCCATGCCCTCGCAGGCCAGAAGGGTTCTCGGACTGGCGGCCTCGGATTCGGAGAATGAAACGGAGACGTCGTGGACAGAATCCTCTTTGCGCGTTAGCGATTCCTCCCCCGCCGCGGATATGGCGCGGGAGATGGCCGAACAGACTCTGAGGGACCTGATGAAACGTAGAGAGGCATTCGCCATCGGCGGCACGATCCTGGTCGGGGCCGCGCTGACGGAACTCCTGGAACGGTGGACCGCACCGAGCCCACCGGGGACCCGAAGAGGCGGCTCCACCATCGGAGTGATGGAACTGGAACGGATCGAGGCGGCGACCGTGTGCCTGCGCCACTGGGACGAACGGTGGCGGATGGGGACACGGCGCAAGGCCGTGATCGGGCAGCTCTCGGAGGTCTCGGAGTTGGTCGAGCACCGGCAGCGGCCCGACGTGCAACAGCGCCTGTTCGCGGTGATGGCCGAACTCGCGCGGGTGGTGGGATCCATGTCCTTCGACTCGGGCGATCACGGCACGGCGCAGCGCTACTACTCGCTTTCCCTGCGGGCGGTCCGGTACGCGGGCCCCGAGCACTCCTCCTTCGGGGTCCGGGTGCTGGCCGACATGGCGCGTCAGATGTTGGACCTGCATCACCCCGAGGACGCGCTCGACATCACGCGACTGGCCCTGGACCAGGCGGCCTCGCTCGGGGCTCCGCCCTCGGTCCGTGCCCTGTTACGCACACGTGAGGGATGGTCGTACGCGCACATGGGTCGCGTGGCGTCGTTCGAACGCACGGTGGGTCAGGCCCAGGACCTTCTGGCACGGGAGGAGGGTCCCGCCCCCGAGTGGTCGCAGGGGTTCGACGAGGCCGAACTGGCCGGTGTCGTGGGCGCGCGCTACCGCGACCTGGGCCGGTCCCTGGAACGGCCCGAGTCCGAACGATTCGCGTTGAAGTCGGTCGAGTACATCTCGTCCGCTCTGGAGCGACGTGGGACGGGCCGGGGTAGGACCCTCGACCTGATCGGGCTCGGCCGCGCGTACGCGGCCCTGGGCGAGGGTACGGAGTCGGCGCGTTCCGTGCGCGCGGCGCTGGGGTCGGGCCCGGGTCTGGCCTCGGGACGGGTACGCCGCCGCCTGCACGATTGGTACGTCGAATCAGCCGCCCTGCACAAAAACCCGGACACGGCGGCGATCCGTGACGAACTTCCCCTTACCCTGCTGGCAACGCCATAGAAGACAAAGGGGGCAGGATGCCACGGATCGGGATCACCGGACACTCCAACCTGACCGAGGAGAGCCGCGAAGCGGTCGTCAAGGCGCTCGGCGCGGCCCTGACGCCCTACCAAGGCGAGGACCTGGTCGGCATCTCCTGCCTGGCACGCGGCGCCGACCGGTTGTTCGCCGAAGCCGTCCTGCGCGCGGGAGGCAAGGTCGAGGTCGTGCTCCCCTCCGCGGACTACCGGGAGAACAAGGTCAAGCCGGAGGACCGCGAGGACTTCGACGGGTTCCTCATCCGCGCGTCGTCGGTGCGCTACATGCCGCACCGGCAGGCCGGCCGCGCCGCCTACGAGGACGCCAACCAGGCGGTGCTGTCGAACGTGGAACGGCTCTTCGCGGTCTGGGACGGGCATCCCTCCGACGGGCGCGGGGGTACCGCCGACGCGGTGGTCGCGGCCCGGGACCGGGGGCTGCCGGTGGAGGTGATCTGGCCGGACGGCGCCCGACGCGGGTGAGGATCGGGTAGGCGGGCGGGAGGTGGCGGTCGCCGTGGCACAGGGTTCCATGTGGCCGGATCCGGCCACGCTCGGCATGCACGCGACCACGGAAAAAGCGGGCTTCACGTGGCAAGTACTCCAAACAAGACGATTCGCTACCTCACGCCCGGAAAATCCGCCACATTGACAGGTCGGGGTGGCCCGATCTCCAATACCGCCTAGTATTCGCCGCCTCACTCCCCGCTCATGGAGGCATAGTGGAGCACCCCTCCCCCACGACCCCCGTCGGAAGAGCCCTCGTCCCCGTCGCCGCCGGTGCCCTCCTGCTGGGGACACTGGCCACCGGAAGCGCCACCGCCGAACCCTCCTACGGTCTGTACGAGATCGACGGCGTGAGCACCGCCGAGGAACGTTCCCAGATCGCCGCCACAGGTGTCGCCATCGACCACGTCGGCGACGACTCGTTGCTGGTCACCGGTTCGATCGATGACATCGACGAACTGGACTCCCTCGGTTACGCCGCCGAGCCCTACGAACTCCCCGAGACCCTGGCCTCCCCGGACCCGGGTTACACCACCTACCCCGAACTGCTGGAGATCGTCGACGAGGTCGTCGCCGAGCACCCCGACCTCGCCGCCAAGGAGGTCTACGGGCAGTCCTACGAGGGCCAGGACCTGGTCGCGGTGAAGATCAGCGACAACGTGTCCGTGGACGAGGACCAGCCCGAGGTGCTGTTCACCCACTCCCAACACGCGCGCGAACACCTCACCGTCGAGATGGCGATCCACCTGATGGACCTGCTCACCGACGGGTACGGCGAGGACGACCGGATCACCGAGCTGGTCGACGGCCGCGAGATCTGGATCCTGCCCAACGTCAACCCGGACGGTAGCGAGTACGACATGGCGGGCGACACCTGGCGGGACTGGCGCAAGAACCGCCAGCCCAGCGAGGGTTCGTCGGCCATCGGCACCGACCTGAACCGCAACTGGGCCTACAACTGGGGCTGCTGCGGCGGCTCCTCCGACGACCCGGAGAGCATCACCTACCGGGGCGACGCGGCCGAGTCCGGTGTCGAGGTGGCCGCCGTCGCGGACTTCGTGCGCGGCCGCGTGGTGGACGGCGAACAGCAGATCACCAGCGCCATCGACTTCCACACCTACAGCGAACTCATCCTCTGGCCGTTCGGCTACACCTACGACCAGGTCACCGACGCGATGTCGCGGGAGGAATACGACACCCACGCCGCGCTGGGCGAGTACATGGCCGAGGCCAACGGGTACACGCCCCAACAGTCCAGCGACCTGTACGTCACGGACGGGTCCATCAACGACTGGTTGTGGGCCGACCAGGGCATCGTGAACTTCACCTACGAGATGTATCCGAAGTCGCCCGCGGAGGGTGGCTTCTACCCGCCGTCATCGGTGATCGAGCGGGAGACCTCGCGCAACGAGGAGGCCGTGCTGCGCCTGCTCGACTACGCGGATTGCCCCTACCGCATCATCGACGAGGAAGAGACGTACTGCGGCTGAGCCGCCTCGTCGAGGCCCCCGGTCCGCCCGCTCGGAACGGGGGCCTCTCCTCTACCCGAAACGGTTACGGTACGTCCGGCCGTCCTTGACGATGACGGACAGGTTCCGCCCGGGATCGGCCAACAGGGAGAGGTCACGGGTGGGATCGCCCTCCACCACCAGCAGGTCCGCCCAAGCGCCCGGCCGCACCACCCCCAGCTCGGCCTGACCATAGGGATCGCGGTCGCCGGACATGCGCAGCAGGGCCGCGTTGCCCGAGGTGCCCACGCGCAGGGCGTCCACCGGTGACATGTACCGGTCCAGGCGAGCGAACATCCGTGATTGCCGATCACCCGCGTCCGGGGCGAAGAGCAGGTCCGTGCCGAAGGCGATCCGCGCGCCGTGCTCGTGGGCCCAGGTGAACAGGTGGTCCACCCCTCGACAGACCCTGGCGTCCTTCTCCTTGGAGCGCGGATCGGGAAAGGTGTGGTCGCCCTCGGCGAAGGGCTGCGTGCTCAACCACGCCCCCTTGCGCGCGATGAGGGCGACCGTCTCCTCGTCCGCCAAATGCCCGTGTTCGATGGATCGGACCCCCGCGCCCAGGGCACGCTCGATCCCTTCGGTGGTGAACACGTGCACGGCGACGTAGGTTCCCCAGTCCTCGGCGGCCTGGACCGCCACCCGCAGCTCCTCCGAGGTGAACTGGAGTACGTCCAGGTCGTCGTACACGGAGGTGACCCCGCCTCCGGCCATGAGTTTGACCTGGCTCGCCCCCTTCTTGAGCTGTTCGCGGACGGCGGCGAGCACCCGTTCGGTACCGTCCGCGACCCGCATGATCCCCACCTGGTCCGCTCGGGAGAGAGGCCCGCCCAGGGCGGTGGGCGCGTCGTAGACGGCGGAGAAGTCTCCGTGCCCGGCCGTCTGGGAGATCGCGGCGTTGCTCGGATAGATACGCGGGCCGGGGAACTCCCCGGCGTCGATCACGTTCTTGATCGCCGTGGTGGGACCACCCATGTCGCGTGCCGAGGTGAAACCGCGCATGAGCATGCGGCGGGCCTCACCGAGGGCCTTGCAGTGCACCAGCCCGTCCGGGCCGGTCAACACTTCGAGGGCGGAGATGCCGGCGACCGCCAGGTGCGTGTGAGCGTCGATGAGTCCGGGCATGAGCACCCGGGTGATCGCTCCTCCCTCTCCGGCGCAGTCGATGACCCGGGCGTCGTCGGGTTCGTCGACCGTTTCCGTGTGAGGGACGATCCGTTCGATGTGTCTTCCGCGCACCACCACGTGCCCGGGCTCGAGTCGGTCGTTCTCCCCATCGAAGACGCGTACGTTCTTGATCACCAGCGGCGATGACTCGGAGTTCTCATCCATGCCCCCTTTGTGATCGCCACCGCGCCCCCGAAACCTCCGCTTCCACTTCGGCCGGGCACATCGTCGTATGTACTCGATCCGAGTTTGTATATACGAGGGGGGTGCGGCGATGAGCAAGGTCCTGATCGACATCGATGACGAGGCTCTGGCCCGGGCCTCCGAGATCCTCGGAACCAAGACCAAGAAGGACACGGTCAACACCGCGCTCCAAGAGACCGTGCGCAGACTGGACAGAGCGACCGCCTTGGTCGAGATGCGCGAACTCGTGGCCGGAGGCGGCGTGGACACCGAGGTATTGGACGACAAGCGGCAGTATCGGCGGTGAGTCCGGCCGTCTATCTGGTGGACACCAGCGCCCTGGCACGCATTTACCGCGCACCCGAGGGCTGCGAGGAATGGGATCAAGCCCTCGTCCATGGGACCATCGCGGTCTGTCCCATCACCGAACTGGAATTCCTCTACGGTGCGCGCTCCGAGGCCCACCGCGAGACGATGGTGGGCCTGTTGAACCGGATGCTGCTCCCCGTGGACCTGGCGGACGAGCACTTCGCCCGAGCGTGGGAGGTCCAAAGGCTCCTCACCGGCCGAGGCGAACATCGAAGCGCGGGGCCGGTCGACCTCCTGGTGGCCGCTTGCGCCGAGTCGCACGGCCTCACCCTGCCCCACAACGACGACGACTTCGAGACCATCGCGAGGGTCACCCGGCAGAAGGTCCGCCGGGTCTGAGCCACCGGCTTGGTCCGGGACGCTCGCGAGGGGCGGCGGTGTGCCGTCGAGGGCACCGCCGCCCTTCGCGGGCCCCTCCTGCCGGTCTCGGAGCGGCCCTGCCACGGGGCTCGGGTACAGGTCCGGCCCCGTGGCGGTCTTCGGATCAGGCGCTCGGCAGCGGCTCGAACTCCTTGACGGCGTCGATCGCCGGTCCATGCGGGGTGTTGGCCTCGCGCTCGATCATGATCTCCACCAGCACCGGACGCGAGGTCGCCCTGGCCTCCTTGCGGGCCCACTCCAGGGAGTCGCGGACCTCGCCCGGCTCCCAAACGCGTCGCCCGGAGCACCCGTAGGCCTCCATGAGCTTGACGTTGTCGGTGCCGTACTCGTCGTAGTGGATGTCCACCTGGAAGTTCATGTCGAACGGGATGGAGGCCTGACGGATCAGGCCCAGGTACTCGTTGTTGAGCATGATGATCACGTACGGCACGTCGTACTGGGCGGCGACGGCCAGCTCCTCGACCATGTACTGGAAGCCGTAGTCACCGACGATGCCGACGACCTCGGCGTCGGGTTCGGTGTTCTTGAGCGCCTTCTTGACACCGATGGCCGCGGGGATCTCCCAGCCGAGCGGGCCCGCCTGGCCGCAGATCTGGTAGTGGCGCGGCTTGTACGCCTTCTGGTGTTGGCCGCCCCAGATCTGGTAGAGGCCGATGGCGGTGACGAAGTAGGTGTCGGCGTCGAAGACCTCGTTGATCTCCTTGTACACGCGCGGGGCCTTGACCGGAACGCTGTCGAAGTCCTCGCGACGGGTCAGGGTTTCCTTCAGTTCGCCGACGCGGGCGATCCACTCCCCCACCCGCGCCTTGGTCTCACGACGCTTGGCCGCCGCCAGCAGTTCGCGCAGGAAGAGGCGTGCGTCGGAGACCACACCCAGGTCGGGTTCGAAGACCCGCCCGATCTGGGTGGCCTCGATGTCGACGTGGATGAACTTGCGCTCACCCCGGTAGACGTCGATTTGTCCGGTGTGACGGTCGGCGAAGCGCGCGCCCACCGCCAGGACCAGGTCAGACTCCAGGAAGGACGTGTTGCCGTAGCGCTGGGAGGTCTGCACGCCGGTCATGCCCGAGTACAGGGGTGAGTCCTCGTCGAAGGAACCCTTCCCCATGAGGGTGACCTGCACGGGGACCTGGAGGTACTCGGCGAGTTCGCGCAGGTCCTCGGAAGCCTCGGCCAGGATGACCCCGCCACCGGCGAGGATGAGCGGACGCTCGGCCTCCAGCAGCAGGTCCAGCGCCTTCTCCACGCGCGGAAGGTGCGGCTCGACGGTGTTGATCTTGAGCGCGGCGTCCAGCGCGCGGTCGTACTCGATCACCTGCTGGGCGACGTCCAACGGAATGTCGATCAAGACCGGCCCGGGGCGCCCCTCCTGGGCGATACGGAACGCCTCGCGGAAGATCCACGGGGCGGTGGCCGCCTCCTTGATCTGCACTGCCCACTTGGTGACGGGCTTGGCGATCTCGACGATGTCGACCGCCTGGAAGCCCTCCTTGTCGAGCAGGTCGGTGCGCTGCTGACCGGTGATGCACACGATCGGGACCGAGTCGGCGATCGCGGTGTACAGGCCGGTGATCATGTTGGTGCCGGCCGGGCCGGAGGTGCCGATGGCCACGCCGACCTTGCCGGTGGTGCGGGACCACCCGTCGGCCATGTGGGTGGCGCCCTCCTCGTGGCGGACGGTCAGGTGCTCGATGCCGCCGACGTCCTCCAGGGCCTTGTAGAGGGGGAGGATCGCCGCGCCGGGGCAACCGAAGGCGGTGTCGACGCCTTCATCCTTGAGGACCTCGACGACGGCGTTCATCGCGGGCATTTTCGCCATGGGAGCGAACCCTTCAGTGCTGGGGTGACTGTGTGTGCCAGGGGTGGTGGGGGCACCGTCGTGCCGATCCCGGGTGGGCCAACACCCGGGGACGACGGCCGCGCCCCGTGTCCTACGAAAGGATCGGATTCCTACTGGTCGCGACCGGAGAGCTGTTCGACGATCTTGAGCAGCGCGGAGTGGTCGAGCCCGCCGTGTCCTTGATTCTTGAGCGCGGCGACGTACTGCGCCACCTGGGCCCCGAGCGGGATCGCCACTCCGGCTGCGGTCGCGGAGTCGGTGATGATGCGCATGTCCTTGTCGTGCAGGGCGATCCGGAAACCGGGATCGAAGTCGCGCTCGCGCATGCCCTTACCCTTGCGTTGCAGGACCGTGCTGCCGGCGAGCCCGCCGCCCAGGACCTCCAGGCCGGCCTCGGTCTCCACGCCGTGCGCCTCCAAGAACACCAGGGCCTCGGCGAGGAGCTGGAGATGGCCGGCGACGATGAGCTGGTTGGCGGCCTTGACCGTCTGACCCGCACCGCTGGGACCCACGAGGACGGGGGTGGTCCCGAGGACGTCGAAGACCGGTCGGGCCGCGTCGAAGTCCTCTTGCGCACCGCCGACCATGATGGACAGCTTGGCCTCGATGGCACCGGCCTCACCACCGCTGACCGGGGCGTCCAGGACACGGAAGCCGCGCTCGGCGCCGGCGGCGGCGAGGGTGCGGGCGACGTCGGGGCGAATGGTGCTCATGTCGATGACGAGCGTCCCGGGCTCGGCGCTCTCGTAGACGCCGCCCTCACCGGTCAGGACGGCCTCGACGTCCGGAGAGTCGGGGAGCATCGTGATGACGACGTCGGCGTCGGCGACCGCGTCGGCGACGCCGCCGCCGCGCAGGCCGCCCTTCCCGACCAGGGCGTCGACGCTCTGTGGGCTGCGGTTGTAGCCGGTGACGGTGTGACCGGCGCGGACGAGGTTGACGGCCATCGGCAGGCCCATGATGCCGAGGCCGATGAAGGCGATCTTGCGGGCGGACATGGCGGGTCCTTGTCTGTCGGTGTGTGCGTTGCCTACGGGAGCCGGCCGAAGCTTTCGGCGGAGGGGACGGTGGGCTTGTACTCCAGGCCCACCGGGCCCCGGTAGCCGCCGGCCCGGGACGCGGTGAGGAGTTCGGCGATGGGGAGTTCGCCGGTGCCGGGCTCTCCGCGTCCGGGGGCGTCGGCGATCTGGATGTGTCCGAAGTCGGCGGCGTGCTCGCGCACCACGGCGGCGAGGTCTTCGCCGTTGACGGCGAGGTGGAAGAAGTCGGCGAGGAGGGCGACGTTGTCGGCCCCCGCGTCCTTGGCCCGGGCGACGAAGGCCAGGCCTTCGGCCGCGGTCTTGAGCGGGTAGGCCTCGGAGCCGCTGATGGGTTCGACGAGGACGGTACCGCCGACCTTGGCGACGCCCTCGGCCGCGGCGAGGGTGTTCTCCAGCGCGACGCGATCCTGTTCGGCCGGGTCGACACCGTCCTGGCGCAGCCCGTAGAGGGCGTTGAAGCCGGTGGCCCCCGTGCGTTCGGCGATCTGGACGACGACGTCGATGTTGGCGCGGAACTCGGCGGCCCGGTCGGGGTGGGAGAGCACGCCGCGGTCGGGTCCGGGCAGTCGTCCGGCGAAGAAGTTGAGGCCGGTCAGGCGTACGCCGGCGGTGTCGATGGCGGCGACGAAGGCGTCGACGTCGGCCTGCTCGGGGGTTGCGGTCTCGAAGGGCCACCAGAACTCGACGGCGTGGAAGCCCGCGTCCTTGGCGGCCCGGGGGCGTTCGTTGACGGGGAGCTCGGTGAACAGCAGGGAGCAGTTCACCGTGTACCCGGGTGTGTGGCTCATGCGCGGCCTCCAGAAGCTACTTCCACTTTGCGGAAACTACTTTTCACTTTAAGGAATGATTTGAGTGTGCAGCGACCCACCACCTCTTGTCAACCACCCCTTCGCCCCACCCACCCCGACGATCGACGCGTCCACCCGCGAACAGCAACTTCGCCCATTCTTCGCGCGAGGGTACGGAACCCGGACTTTTCCTCAAAAAGCCCCTTGCCAGTGTTGACAAGGTCACACCGTCATCGTTTAGAGTCCCTTCAATCCGTAATGCGGAATCAGCTATCTGCCCTACGAAACCAAGGTCTGAGCCGCGGGACTCCCCTCCCCGTGGGCCCCGTGCCCCGTGAGCAGGGGGAACATCGGCCGGACCCAGGGAGAACACATGCCCGAGACCACCCCGGACATCTCGGGGGCCACCCCCGAGCCGGGACTGGCCCGCCTGAACCGGCTGTCGAAGGAGGATCTGCGCACCGAACTCGCGCAATGCCTGGACATCGACCGCTGGGTGGAGGCCGTCGCCGCCGAGGCGCCCTTCACCGACCGCGCCACCCTGCTCGCCCGTGCCGACGAACACGCACACGCGATCACCTCCGACGAGGTCGCCACCGCCCTGGCCCGTCACCCGCGCATCGGAGAGAAGGCCAAGGGCGAGAACACCGAAGCGACCTGGTCACGCGGGGAACAGTCCGCGTTCGCCGCCGACACCGACGACGCCTCCAACCGCGTCCAGCGGATCTTCACCTACGCGCAGGGTGAGTACGAGGGTCGGTTCGGGCAGATCTACCTCGTCTGCGCCAGCGGGCGCTCCGGCCGTGAACTCCTCACGGACCTGGTCGCCCGTCTGGACAACGACCCCGAGTCCGAACTGGCCGTGGTCGGCGACGAACTGCGCAAGATCGCCGGGCTGCGCCTGGTCAAACTGTTGGAGGCGGCATGAGCCACGTGACCACCCACATCCTCGACGCCGCGTTGGGGCTGCCCGCCCGGAACGTGCCCGTACGTCTGGAGGCGGCCACCGACGGCGCGCGCACCTCCTGGAAACCGGTGGCCGAGGGCCGTACCGACGACGACGGGCGCATCCCCGACTTCGGCCCCGATCGGCTCCACACCGGGTACTACCGGGTCGTGTTCGACACCGGATCCTACTTCGCCGCGACCGGGCAGAAGGGCTTCTACCCCGAGGTCACCATCGTGTTCGACCTCGCGGACGAGGACGCGCACTACCACGTGCCGCTCCTGCTCAGCCCGTTCGCCTACTCGACCTACCGGGGCTCCTAGAACCGTCCCGGACCACCGCCCCTGAGAAGGAGGAACACCAGGCCGCATCCCCGCCGCACACAAGGCACACCCGACTCTTCGAGTGCGTGACAGGTCCTTCCGCATGACCACAGCGGTCCTCCCTCATACGCACAACGCGCACCGGCGCGAGCGATGAAACGAATCCACACGGATGGAGTTCACCCTGATGGGCATCAGGCTCGGAGACAACCAATACGGCAAGGCCGAGGTCCGCCTCGTCCACATCAACCGCGACACCGACGTCCACCGGATCAAGGACGTCAACGTCACCTCCCAGCTCCGCGGAGACCTGGAGGAAGTCCACACCGTCGGCGACAACGCCAAGTGCCTGCCGACCGACACCCAGAAGAACACCGTCTACGCCAAGGCCCGGGAATGGGGCGGCGTCGGCGCGATCGAGGACTTCGCCCTCCGGCTCGCGCGGCACTTCGTGGACGAGCACGACTACGTGTACGGCGCCCGACAGGAGGTCCAGGAGTACTCCTGGGACCGCATCACCACCACCAAGGGCCCGCACGACCACGCTTTCACCCGACGTGGCGCCGAGACCCGCACCACCGTCGTCAACAAGGACGGCGACAAGGAGTGGGTGGTCTCCGGCTTCGAGGGCCTGACCGTCCTCAAGTCCACCGGCTCGGAGTTCCACAGCTACCCCAAGACCCGGTACACCACTCTGCCCGAGACCAACGACCGGATCCTCGCCACCGACGTCACCGCACGCTGGCGCTACGTCGGCACCGAACACGACTTCGACAAGGTCTACGCCTCCGTCCGCGGCCTGTGCCTGGAGGCCTTCGCCGAGACGCACAGCCTCGCCCTACAGCAGACGCTGTACGCGATGGGCAAGTCCGTCCTCGAAGCCCACCCGGAGATCGCCGAGATCCGCTTCTCCATGCCGAACAACCACAACTTCCTGGTGGATCTGTCCCCGTTCGGCCTGGACAACCCCAACGAGGTCTTCTTCGCCGCCGACCGCCCCTACGGCAAGATCGAGGCCGTCGTCGAGCGTGACGACGCCCCCGAGGCGGGCGACGCGTGGAAGGCCGTCCCGGGCTTCATCTAGCGTCCCGTCGAGGGACCACGTCCCCATGATCGCGACGTACGGAGCCGAGGCCCCACCGTCTCGGCTCCGACCTCGACAGGACCCCCGTTCCCCGGGGCCCGCATGTGCGGCCGGGCCCCGGTCCCTCGTCGGCGTACCCCACGACCGGGTCATGCTCCCGTCCGCTCCGCCGCTCCGAGGGCACCATCCGAGGACCACCTCGCCTGGCCCGCGCTCCAATGGGCCCCGCCGGCCTCAGGCGTACCCGAAATCGGGCCGCCGGGCCGTAGCGACACCACGGATCCCCCGGATCCGCAATCAGGTCTTCCACGACCGCCGATCACAAAGGCTGGAAACTGGCCATGTCGAACAGTCCGTCCGCGAAGGACTCGGCCACAACGAACGCCACGACCCCCGATCGCCCGGAGGACGAGAAGCTGCCCTTCCGGCTCCTCGTCGTCTACGGGCTCCAGCACATCCTCACCATGTACGCCGGTGCGGTGGCACCGGCCCTCGTCATCGGCAGCGCCGCTGGACTCGCGAACGACCCCGCAGCCATGGGAATCCTCGTCAGCGGCGCGCTCCTGATGGCGGGTATCGCCACGCTCCTGCAGACCGTCGGGCACCGAAAGGTCGGCGCGCAGATGCCGATCGTGGTGGCCTGTTCGTTCGTCCCCGTCAGCGCCATCGCCACCCTGGCCGCCGGTCAGGACGGGGAGAACATGCCCGTCGCCCTCGGCGCGTCCATGGCCGCCGGCGTGTTCGCGCTGCTGCTGACGCCCTTCTTCGGTCAGCTCATCCGCTTCTTCCCCCCGATCGTGACCGGCACGATCATCACCGTCATCGGCATCAGCCTCATGCCGGTGGCCGCCGGCTGGATCATGGACGACGCCACCACGGTGCTCGACGACGGCTCCACGGTTCCGGCCGCCCCCATGGCCAACCTCGCCCTGGCCGGGGTGACCCTCGCGGTCATCCTGATCGGTTCCCGCGTGTTCCCCGGCATCTGGGGACGTCTGTCCATCCTCTTCGGCCTGGTCGTCGGCACCCTCATCGCCATCCCCTTCGGCATGGCCGACTTCAGCCGCGTGGGCGAGGCGGACGTCGTGTTCAACCCGACCTCGGTGTTCTACTTCGGCGCCCCCGAGTTCGAGGTCGCCGCGATCGCCACCATGTGCGTGATCATGCTGGTGGTGCTCACCGAGGGCGCCTCGCACATCATCGCGGTCGGCGAGATCACCGGTTCCAAGGTCGACGCCAAGCGCATCTCCGCCGGTCTGCGCGCCGACGTGAGCGGCTCCATCATCGGACCGATCTTCAACACCACCCCCACCAGCTCCTTCGCGCAGAACATCGGGCTGCTGGCCCTGACCGGCATCCGCAGCCGTTACGTGGTGGCCGCCGGCGCCGGCATCCTGCTGCTGCTGGGCATGTTCCCGATCCTGGGCGGGGTCATGGCGGCACTGCCGACCCCGGTCCTGGGAGGGGCGGGTCTGGTCCTGTTCGGCACCGTGGCCTCCAGCGGCGTCAAGACCCTGACCAAGGTCGACTTCACCAACAACCTCAACCTGATCCTGGTGGCCACCTCCATCGGCGTCGCCATCATCCCCCTGGCCTACCCGACCTTCTACTCCTTCCTCCCCGAGGCCGTCGAGATGATCGCGCACTCGGGCATCATCGGGGCGGCGATCGTGTCGATCCTGTTGAACATCTGCTTCAACGTGATCGGGCGACCGTCCTCCGGTCCGCTCTCCGACATCGACCAAGAGGACATCGGCAGCGCCGGTCCGGGCGAGGCCAAGTACTCCGACCACGCCGGGCACGCCTACCGCGACGGCACGGCCGACCCGGTCTGATCGACGACCCTTCGGGGCGGGCGCACGGAGATCGTGTGCCCGCCCCTCTCGTTCCATGGATCCGATTCCGTTCAGCGAAGGTGAATGGTATGCCTGTGAAGGTGACCGACTGGGACCTGCGCAAGCTCCGTGTACTACGCACCCTCCACGAGCGCGGAACCGTCCGGGAGACCGCCGAGGCGCTGTCCATGACACCCTCCGCCGTCTCCCAACAACTGTCGTCGCTGTCCCGGCAGGTGGGAGTGGCGTTGTTGGAGGCGCACGGGCGCCGCGTCCGACTGACCGACGCGGCCCACGTGCTGCTGCGCCACGTCGACGTGGTGTCGGCCCAGCTGGAGCGGGCCGAGGCCGAACTGGACGGATTCGTCCGGGGCGAGGCCGGCCGGGTACGCGTGGGCGCGTTCGCCACCGCCATCCCGACCCTGGTGGTACCGGCGTTGAGCGCCCTGCGCCGCACCCACCCGCACCTGCGCACACGGGTGCACCAGGCCGAAGCCGCAGAGGTGTACGAACTGCTCTCCGCCGGGGAGATCGACATCGGCCTGTCCCTGGCCGCCCAAGCCCCCGGTGACCAGGACGGACGCTACGAACGGGGCGAGTTGCTGACCGACCCCCTGGACGTGGCACTGCCCGCCGGGCACCGGCTCGCCGACGCACCCGCACCGCACCTGCGCGAGTTGTCCGACGAACCGTGGATCTACGGCGCGTCCGGCCCTTGGCGCGACATCACCGTGGCCGCATGCGCCCAGGCCGGCTTCGTGCCCGAGCAGGGGCACGTGGCCTCGGACTGGCGGGCCATCCTCGACATGGTGGCGGCCGGACTGGGGGTGGCCCTCGTCCCGCGGCTGGCCGCGGCCGACGACGCGCCCGGGGTGGTGCTGCGGACCCCGCGGTCGGACCGGCCCCGCCGGCACGTGGTGTGGGCGGTCCGCGCGGGTTCGGGCCGACGTCCCCAGATCGACACGGCCCTGCGCGCCCTTACCCGGGTCGCCGGAGAACTGCACAGCACAACCGTTCAGTACAAGTGAATATATAGATCAAAAACTTTCGCTGGAAGTTACCTGTCTCTCCTGCCAACCTGGATACGTCCCCACCCACCGACGTGACAGGAGAACCATGAGCGGGGCCCAGCCCTTCGATCCTCGTGACTACAACGCCCGGCCCTACGGCGGAGGTGACCCCTACGCCGACTACAAGAAGACCGAGCTCGACTTCTCCGGCCTGGTCGACCTCGCCGACCGACGTCTGGGCGGCGGCGTACTCGCGGCCAACGACGAGTTCTTCGCCCAGCGCGAGAACCTCCTCAAGCCCGAACCCGCCGTGTTCGACCCGCACGCCTTCGGGCACAAGGGCAAGGTCATGGACGGCTGGGAGACCAGGCGCCGCCGCGGCGTCAGCGCCGAACAGCCCCACCCCACCGCCGAAGACCACGACTGGGCACTCGTCCGCTTGGCCCTGCCCGGTGTGATCCGCGCCCTGAACGTCGACACCGCGCACTTCCGGGGCAACCACCCCACCGAGATCAGCGTGGAGGCCGCCCAGGTGGAGGGCACCCCCACCACCGATGAGCTGCTCGCCGCCGACTGGACCGAACTCGTGCCCCGCACCCCCGTGTACGGGCACGCCGCCAACGGCTTCGAGGTCGCCTCGACCCGTCGCTGGACCCATCTGCGCCTCAAGCAGTTCCCCGACGGCGGCGTGGCGCGGCTGCGCGTGTACGGCGAACCCGTCGCCGACCCCGCCTGGCTGGCCGCACAGGGCTCCTTCGACGTGGCGGCACTGCTCAACGGCGGCACCGTCGAGGATGCCTCGGACCGGTTCTACTCGCCGCCGGAGAACATCATCGCTCCGGGTCGTTCGCACAAGATGGACGACGGCTGGGAGAACCGCCGACGACGCGACACCGGCAACGACTGGGTGCGCTTCCGACTGACCGCCCAGGCCACCGTGCGCGCCTTGGAGGTGGACACCGCCTACCTCAAGGGCAACGCGGCCGGGTGGATCACCATCAAGGGTCGTGACGCCCGGGGCACCGATCCGGAGGCCTGGTTCGAGATCATCGGCCGAACCCGCCTGGAGCCCGACAGTCCGCACCGCTTCGTCCTGGACGCCCCGGTGACCGTGACCCACGTGCACGTCGACGCCTTCCCGGACGGCGGCATGGCTCGCCTGCACGTCTTCGGTTCGCTCACCGACCTTGGCACCACGGACCTCAAGACCCGTTGGGAGTCCGCGCAGGGGTAGACCCCGAACAGGGGTGATCCTCGACGCGGTGACGGAAGGCCAGGGGCGGGCGCCGGAAGCGGCGCCCGCCCCTTCGCTCCACCTGGACCCGGATCGGGTCACGGGTGGGTGGGGTGGCGGTCGGGTGGGCGTGGAGCCCGGGGTTATCCACAGGCGGAGAGTTCGGGCTGGTGGTGGGGTTGGCGGGCGTGATCCCATCGATCTTGGGGGAGCCGCTGGTTTCGCCGGCCTCGTGCTGCCCAGGGTGTGTGTGGGTGGGGCGCCTGGG
>NZ_BCSH01000020.1 GCF_001570765.1 Nocardiopsis listeri NBRC 13360
GGACAGGAAGCGGCTGATCCGCTCGACCTCTTCCTCGGAGAGCCGTACCGCGGCCGCGGCAGTGTTCTCCTCCAGGTGCACCACCCTCGAAGTGCCGGGGATGGGCAGCATCACGGGGGAGCGGTGCAACAGCCAGGACAGCGCCAGCTGAACCGGGCTGATGCCGTGTTCGGCGGCGATGGAGGCGAGCGGGGAGTCCGGCGCGGCCATCTCCCCGCGCCCGACCGGCGCCCAGGGCAGGAACGCGATCCCGTCCTTCTCACACTGTTCGAGCACGTCCTCGGACTGGCGGAAGGAGGGAGCGTACTGGTTCTGCACCGAGACGATCGGGGTGATGGCGCGGGCCGCCGAGAGCTCGTCCACACTCACCTCGCTCAGCCCGATGTGGCGGATCTTGCCCTCTTCGCGCAGCTCCACCAGGGCGCCGAGCTGGTCGGCCAGTGGCACCTCGGGGTCGATCCGGTGCAGTTGCAGCAGATCGATGCGTTCCAGACCCAGGCTGCGCAGGCTCAGTTCCACCTGCTGTTTGAGGTAGGCGGGGCGGCCCAGCTTGTGCCACTCGGAAGGACCGGTGCGGGCGAACCCGGCCTTGGTGCCGATGACCAGGTCCTCGGGGTAGGGGTACAGGGCCTCCTTGATGAGCTGCTCGCTGATCTGGGGGCCGTAGGAGTCGGCGGTGTCGATGAAGTCGATGCCCAGTTCGACGACGCGGCGCAGCACCGCCAGAGCCTCGTCGCGGTCGCGGGGCGGGCCCCACACCCCCTCGCCGACGATACGCATCGCCCCGAACCCCAAGCGATGGACGTGCAGGTCACCGCCCAACGTGAGTGTGCCCGCCTGCCGTGCGATGGGGGTGGTGGTGTGTGCGTCGGTCACGGTGTCCCTTCCGAAGCGGCGCCAGGGCCGAATTCCTGCCATGGTGTCAGTTCACCGGCGGCGCGGCTCGGTTTCGCGTGCTCGTGTCGCCGCCGGGTTCGGGGCAGGATCCCAGCCTGGACTCGGACTCCGCAAGGCCCGATCCCTATGTACGGGTGCCAGGTCAGGGGGCGGGCGAGGCCTTCAGCGGGTGGCGTCGCGGCGGGCCACGGCGGCCAGGTCGGCCTCGATGCGGGCGGTGGTCTCCAACAGGGCGGGCAGCAGGTCGCGGCGCACGTCGTCGATGGAGGAACGGCCGGCGTGGGCGGAGACGTTGGCGGCGGCGATGACTTTGCCGTCGGTGTCGCGGATGGGCGCGGCCAGGGAGCGCAGACCTTCCTCCAGTTCCTGGTCGACGATGGCGTAGCCCTGTTCGCGCACCTTGATGATCTCCGAGCGCAGCCGTGCGGTATCGGTGATGGTGAAGCGGGTCAAGGGTGGGAGTTCGACCCGGTCCAGGTAGCCGGTGAGGGCGGCTTCGCCGAGCCCGGCCAGTAGGACACGGCCCATGGATGTGGCCGCGGCGGGGAAGCGGGTGCCCACGGTGATGGCCACGGCCATGATCCGGGAGGTGGCCACGCGGGCCACGTAGAGGACGTCGTCACCCTCCATCACCGATACGGAGGCGGACTCGCGCACGTGCTGGGAGAGGTCCTCCAGGTGGGGTTGGGCGACGTCGGGCAGGCCGGCGGAGGCGACGTAGGCGTAGCCCAGTTCCAACACGCGCGGGGTGAGGCAGAACATGCGCCCGTCGGTGCGCACGTAGCCCAGGTCCACCAGGGTGAGTAGGAAGCGTCGGGCGGCCGCGCGGGTGAGGTCGGTGGCGCGGGCGACCTCGCTGAGGGTCATGGAGGGTCGTTGGGCGGAGAAAGCGCGAATGACGGTCAGTCCCCGTTCCAGGGACTGGACGAAGTGGGCTCCGCGTTGAGGCGCGTCTTCGGTGGTCATGGAGCCTTCCAGGTCGGGGGGGGGCGGGTGCGTTCCGCCGTCGGGCGCTGCTCGGCCCAGGGACGATGTTCTCATGCCGAACACATGTTGAATCCCTTGACCCGTTCTGTGACCGGCGCTACTGTCGCATCCAAGGTGTTCGCACTGTGAACATACATTCGCCATGAGAACGGGAGGGTGGCTATGGCCGTGCCCCTGGACGAGGCGGTCGGGCGGCTCGTCCACGACGGCGACACCGTCGCCCTGGAAGGCTTCACCCACCTCATCCCCGTGGCCGCAGGGCACGAGATCATCCGTCAGGGTCTGCGCGACCTCACCCTGGTGCGGATGACGCCCGACATCGTCTACGACCAGCTCGTTGGCGCCGGTTGTGCGCGCAAGCTCGTCTTCTCCTGGGGCGGCAACCCCGGGGTCGGTTCGCTCCACCGTTTCCGGGACGCCGTCACCCGTTCCTGGCCTGTGCCGTTGGAGATCGAGGAGCACAGCCACGCCGGGATGGCCAACCGCTACGTCGCGGGCGCCTCCGGGCTCCCCTTCGCCGTGCTGCGCGGCTACAGCGGCACCGGTCTGATCGGCAACAACCCCCACGTCAAGACCATCGTCTGCCCCTTCACGGGGCAGGAACTGGCCGCCGTCCCCGCGCTCAACCCCGACGTGACCGTCATCCACGCTCAGCGCGCCGACGCCGCCGGCAACGTACAGCTGTGGGGCATCACCGGGATCCAGAAGGAGGCCGCCATGGCCGCCGTCCGGGTCCTGGTCACCGTGGAGGAGGTCGTCGACGAGCTCGAACCCGTACCCGGCCAGGTGGTCCTGCCCGCACGGGTCGTGGACGCGGTCAGTGTGGCCCCCGGAGGCGCCGCCCCCTCCTATGCCCACGGTTACTACGAGCGCGACAACTCCGCCTACAAGGACTGGGACGCCGTGGGGCGCGACCGTGAGGCCTTCGGTGCCTGGCTGGCCGAACTCACCGGGTCCACCGGATCGGAGCCCCCATCGACATCCGACCCCGTGGGAAAAGGCGCATGAGCACCCTGCCCTGGACCTCCGACGAGATCATGACGGTGGCCGCCGCGCGCTCGTTGAGTGATGGCATGTCCTGTTTCGTCGGCATCGGCCTGCCCAGCACCGCCGCCAACGTGGCGAGCCGTACCCATGCCCCCGGCCTGTGGATGATCTATGAGTCGGGGACCCTGGGCGCCTCCCCGGGCCACCTGCCGCTGTCCATCGGTGACGGGATCCTCGCCGAGACCGCCGATACGGTCGTGTCGGTGCCCGAGGTGTTCAACTACTGGCTCCAGGCCGGGCGGATCGACGTCGGTTTCCTCGGCGCCGCCCAGGTCGACCGCTACGCCAACATCAACACCACCGTCATCGGCGACTACGCCGACCCCGAGGTGCGTCTGCCAGGGGCGGGCGGTGCCCCCGAGATCGCCGCCTCCTGCCGCGAGGTCATCGTGATCATGCGACACGACCGGCGGGCCTTCGTCGACAAGGTCGACTTCGTCACCTCGGTCGGACACGGTGCGGGCCCCGGTGATCGGGAGCGGCTGGGGCTCACCGGCGCCGGTCCGGTGCGGGTCATCACCGACCTGGGCGTACTCGAACCCGACCCCATCACCCGCGAGCTCACCCTGGTGGGCGTGCACCCGGGGGTGGAGGTCGCCCACGTGCGAGAGGCCACGGGTTGGGACCTGCGGGTCGCCGAGGATCCACGGCGCACCCCCGAGCCCACCGGTGCCGAACTGTCGGTTCTGCGCTCCCTGACCGGTGCGGCCCATATCTGACCCGGTACGTCTACCTAACGCTGTTAGGGAAACGTGCGTCCCACACCTCAGGAGACACCGGTGACCGACGTCCACGTTCCCGACACCGTCCGTACCCCCTTCGGCCGGTACGGCGGCGCCCTCTCGGGCACCCGCCCCGACGACCTGGCCGCCCACGTGGTCCGTGCCCTGGTCGAGCGCGCACCCCACCTGGACCCCGCCACCATCGACGAGGTCCTGCTCGGCAACGCCAATGGCGCGGGTAAGGACGACGACCACGACCTGACCCGCCAACACGACGACGAACCCCAAGGTCAGCGCATCATCGTGCACGGTCAGGTACGTGACAGCCGGTGGCAGGCCCGTCCCGCGCACCCTCGTGGAGGTCTGGCAGGCCAACGCCGGTGGCCGTTATCCGCACCACGCCCATGCCGGGGCGCACCCTCCTCCAACAGGCCTTGCCCACCACCTTCGGTGTCGTCGTGCCCTGCTCGACCCGTCCGCCTACCTGGGCGCCGCCCCCGTGTTCACCGACCGGGTCACGGGTAGGACCGGTCCGGATGGGATCGGCCGGCCGGGTCGTATCGACAGCGAAGAAGGAAATCCATGAGTGTTGAACTCCACCACGCCGTGAGCGGCCCGGCGGACGCCCCGCCCCTGGTCCTGGGAGGTTCCCTCGGCACCACCCTGGACATGTGGGAGCCGCAGGCCCAGGCCCTGTCCACGAACTTCCGGGTGATCCGGATCGACCATCGCGGCCATGGGGGATCGCCCGCTCCGGAGGGTCCCTACAGCATGGCCGACCTGGGCGGGGACGTGGTGGCCCTGCTGGACCGGCTCGGCATCGAACGTGCCCACTACGCGGGGTTGTCCATCGGTGGGATGGTCGGCCAGTGGTTGGCGATCAACGCCCCCGAGCGGGTCGACCGCCTCGTCCTGCTGGCCACCTCGCCCCACATGGGTCCGGCGCGGAACTGGCGTGACCGCGCCGCCACGGTGCGGGAGAAGGGCACCGCCGCCTTGGCCGACACCGTGGTGGAACGTTGGTTCACCCCCGGCTTCGTCGAGGAGCGCCCCGATGAGGTCCGTGTGCTGCGCGACCAGATCGTGGCCACCCCCGACCAGGGGTACGCGGGTTGTTGCGGGGCCATCGAAGGCCACGACACCCGGGAGGACCTGCACCGTGTCCGGACCCCCACCCTGGTGGTCTCCGGGGCCCAGGACCCCTCCACTCCGCCCGAAGAGCACGGCGCGCTACTGGCCGAACGCATCCCCGGAGCCCGCTCCGTGGTGTTGGAGGGGGCCGCGCACCTGCTTTCCTGGGAACGAGCCGGCCGGGTGAACACGCTCATCACCGAACACCTGACCGCCGCGGATCGGTAGGCCGCCGGTATGCGGGTGCGTCGGGGCGTGCTCGGTGACACCCACGTGGATCGGGCCGAATCGCGCAAGAGCGAGTTCGCCGAACCCTTCCAGGACCTGATCACCCGGTACGCCTGGGGTGAGATCTGGACCCGCCCGGGGCTGGACCGGCGCACCCGCAGCCGCATGGTGCCGACCGCCCTGGTCGTGAAGGGGCACTGGGGCGAACCGGCGGGGATGCGTGTGTCGTACAGGGACGGTACAAGGAAGCATGGACAACACCCATCAGGCCCTGCGTGAGCGGGGCGAGCGTTTTTACGCACTCCATCAAGGGCCGGACGTGTTCGTGCTGGCCAACGCCTGGGACGCCGGTTCGGCTCGGCTCTTGGAGGCCGCTGGGTTCGCCGCCCTGGGCACCACCAGCGCCGGACTGGCGCACGCGCTGGGCCGGTACGACGGCACCGGCGCGGTGGGTCTGGGGCAGACCCTGGGTAACGCGGCGGCGATCGCGGCCGCCACACCCCTGCCGGTCTCGGCCGATCTGGAGGGCGGGTTCGGTGACACTCCGGCCGAGGTCGCCCGCACCATCACCCGTGCGGGTGGCACCGGGGTGGTCGGTGGTTCGGTGGAGGACGCCACCGGTGTCGTCGCCACTCCGATCCGGCCCTTGGGTCAGGCCGTGGAGCGCGTCGAGGCCGCGGTCGAGGCGGCCCGTGCGCTGCCGTTCCGTTTCACGTTGACCGCCAGGGCGGAGAACTTCCTGCACGGGCGTCCCGACCTGGAGGACACCATCGCCCGACTACGGGCCTTCGAACGCGCGGGGGCGGACGTGGTCTTCGCCCCGGGACTGCCGGACGCCGAGGCGATCGGTGCGGTGTGCGCGGCGGTGCGGGTGCCGGTGAACGTGTTGGCGGCCGGCGCGGCCGCCCGGATGACGGTGGCCGAACTGGGCGCGTTGGGTGCGCGTCGGGTCAGTCTGGGATCGGGTCTGTCGCGGACCGCTCTCACCCACGCCCTGCGAGCGGCCCGCGAGATCGCCGAACACGGCCGGTTGGACGGATTGACGCAGGCCCTGCCGGCGGGGGAGGTGCACCGGTGGTTGGGGGCGGATGATTCCACCCCGTCCACGCCGCCACCGCCCTGAGGGCACCACGTCCGGCCGAACCGGTCAGGGCTTGAAGGCGACCCCGGAGAGCTCCCAGCGTTTGACGCCGGGATCGGCGGGCCGGGAGAGGGGGTCGCGGTCGGGGTTGCGCCAGGTGGAGCAGTCCACTTGGCGCGGTTCCTCCTCGCGACCGTCGGTCCAGGCGCTGACCACCTCCAACCCCTCGAACACGGCGGCGGCCTCCTGGGGGCTGCGCACCCGGCCCCAGGGGGTGCCGAAGGACAGGATCTTGTCGGTCATCCAGGCGGCGGCCTCGGGGTCGTCGGAGACGATGTGGGAGAAGATGATCGCCGATCCGGGGGCGAGCCGTTCCACCAACTCTCGTACCATCCCGAAGGGGTCGTTGTCGTCGGGAAGGCAGTGCAGCAGGGACACCATCATGACGCAGACAGGCCGGTCGGGGTCGATGAGTTTGACTGCCTCGGGTGAGCGCAGGACGCGGTCGGTGTCGCGGATGTCGGACAGCAGGAACGCGGTGGTGTCGGTGTCACCGAGCAGGGCGCGCCCGTGGGCGAGCACGATCGGGTCGTGGTCGATGTACAGGACCCGCGCCCGGGGGTTGGCCCGTTGGGCGACCTGATGGGTGTTGTCGGTGGTGGGCAGGCCGGCACCCAGGTCGAGGAACTGATCGATGCCGAGCGAGCTCACGTAGTCCACGGCCCGGCCCAGGAAGGCCCGGTTGTCGTTGGCGAAGGAGACGAGTTCGGGGATGCCCGCGGCGAGTTCTTCGCATGCCTTGCGGTCGGAGGCGAAGTTGTCCTTTCCGCCCAGCAGGTAGTCGTACATTCGTGCGATGCTGGGGGTGTCCATGTCGATGTGCGGGGGGAAGCGATCGGCCATATGAGAATACCAATCAGGGCTAGTCGTTCGAGTTCGTCTCCAGGTGAATGGTAACCGTGTTTCGTCGGACTTACCGGCGTTCGGTGAAAGAAAAACGGGCGGACCGTTCAGGGCGTCTCGAATTGGGGGAGTTCGTCGGCGACAAGCCCCGGTGCGGCGGCTCTGACGCGGTCCCCGGTGCCTGAGGGGAGGGTGGGAACAGGGGGTTGTGGTATCGGGTTCCAAAAGGAGTCGGGCGAAAACCGATCCGTGGTTATCGCCCCCGCGGCCAAAACGTCACCGTAGCCTTCTTCTCTCGAATGGGAAGAGTCCTCCCCGTCGTTCTCGTCGCTCGGAAGTTCCCTCTCACCCGTGGAGAGGTCCCGGACCAGCGCGATCAACGACCTTCGGTCCAGGCCCGCCCATCGGGTCAGCACGAACGGGTCCGCGTCGGCCTGTTCGCCCAGTGCCGCGGCCACCGCACGCAGGTGGACGCACCGTCCACGCCAGTGCTCGCACGAACAGGTCGTGACCAGGTCCCTCCACCCCGCCGGGACCAGGTCCAACCCCAACAGCGCGAACACCCGCGCCGCCTCCTCGGGCAGTTCGCCGGCCAGCACCCGGGCGTGGAACACCGGTTGGGAGGCCAACGCGGCCCCGACCCGGGCCCACTCCCGCTCGGGCCACACGGCGCGGATCAGGCTCACATGGTGAGCGCCCACCCGGGCCAACGTCTCGCCGGGGCGTACCCGCAACCCGGTGACGGTCTCGGCGCCCCCCGAACCCTCCAAGGCCTCACCCACCAGAGTCGACCAGCTCATCCGGCCACCGCCTCGGGCGCCAGGCGCACCACCTCGCGCAGGTCCTGTACCGACAATCCGCCCAGCCATTCCTCGCCGGTGGTCACGGCGGCGTCGGCCAGCGCGCTCTTGCGTTCGATCATCTCGTCCACACGTTCCTCCACGGTGCCCACGCACACCATCTTGCGCACCTGTACGTCGCGACGCTGACCGATGCGGAACGCCCTGTCGGTGGCCTGGTTCTCCACCGCCGGGTTCCACCAGCGGTCCACGTGCACCACGTGGTTGGCGGCGGTCAGGTTCAGCCCGGTTCCGGCGGCCTTGAGGGAGAGCAGGAACACGGCCGGTCCCCGCAGCGTCTGGAAGTGCTCGGTCATGTGCTCGCGGTCGGCCCGGGAGGTGCCCCCGTGCAGCCACAGCACCGGAACCCCCAATCGGGAACGCAGGTAGGGCGCCAAACGCTCCCCCCAACGCGCGTACTGGGTGAAGCACAGCGCCTTGTCGCCCTCGGCCACGGCCTCGCCCAGGATCGCCTCCAGGCGCTCCAACTTGCCCGAACGTCCCGCCAGGGCCGACCCGTCGCCCAGGAACTGCGCCGGGTGGTTGCAGATCTGCTTGAGCCGCGACATCGTCGCCAACACCAGCCCCTTGCGTTCCTTGTCGTCGGCCTCGGCCAGGCGTTCGCCCATCTCGTCCACCACGGCCTTGTACAGCGAGGCCTGCTCGGGGGTGAGCGTGCACCAGGTGCGCATCTGATGCTTCTCGGGCAGGTCGGCGATGATCGACCGGTCGGTCTTCAACCGGCGCAGCACGAACGGGCCGGTCAGTCGGCGCACCAGGTCGGTGCCTCCACCACCGTCGCCGCCCGAGCCGCCCGAGCCGCCGGGACCGTCGACGGGCGCCGCGCCACCGTCCACCTCGGCCTCGGCGCGGTCGGCCACCGTGCGTTGGAAGTCGGCGGCCGTGCCCAACAGCCCGGGGTTGGCGAACTCCATCACCGACCACAGTTCGCCCAGGTTGTTCTCCACCGGGGTTCCGGTGAGCGCGATACGGGTCGCGGCCGGCAGTGAACGCACCGCTCGCGCCTGCCGGGTGCCGTGGTTCTTCAACGCCTGCGCCTCGTCGCACACCACCCGGTGCCAGGGCATGCCCGCCAGCTCGTCGGCGTCGCGCGCCACCACTCCGTAGGTGGTGACCACCAGGTCGCAATTGCCGACGATGCGCGCCATGGCGTTGCCCGTGGGCCGCTGCGGTCCGTGCTGGACGTGCACCCTTAGGTCGGGGGCGAACCTCTCCGCCTCGCGTCGCCAGTTGCCGACCAGCGACACCGGGCAGACCAACAGGGTGGGGCCGGGCGCGGGCCCGTCGGCGCGTTCGTCGGTGAGCAACGCCAACAACTGCACGGTCTTGCCCAACCCCATGTCGTCGGCGAGCACCGCGCCCAGGCCCAGTTCGCCCAGGAACCGCAGCCAGGCGGCACCGCGGTCCTGGTAGGGGCGCAGCGCCCCCTTGAACCCGACGGGGGTGCCCATGGGGCGCGGCTCGGCCTTGGCGCCACCGTTCAGGAGGGCGCCCAGGGGACCGTCGGCCACCACGTCCGCCACCGGCAGCGGGACGGGCGCGGCCCCGATGGCGGTCCTCAGTGCCTCTTCCCGGCCCATCGGTCGCCGTGCGCCGCGCCGCATCAGCTCCAGCGCCGAGGCGACCCGCTCGGGGTCCATCTCCATCCACCGGCCGCGCACGCGTACCAGTGAGCGCTTGAGCCGGGCCAGTTCGGCCAGCTCGGTGAGTTCGTCCTCGCTCAGCGCGGTGGTGTCCTCGGGGCCGGTCAGTAGCGCCTCGAAGGACACGTCCACCAGGTCCATGGGGCTCACCCCGCCGCGACGGCGCCGCTCGGGTTCCTCGGCGACGGTCATCCGTAGGGCCAGGCCGTCGCGCCGGCTCCATTCGGGCAGTACCACGGAGAACCCGGCCTCGGTCAGCCGTCGGGCCCCGTCGCCCACGAAGACCTGGGCCGCGGCGGTGTCCATGAACAGTCGGTCCGGGGCCAGGTCGGTCAGGGCCCGGCGCAGGGCGGGCAGATGGCGGGCGGCGCGGCGCAGGTCGGCCAGGGCGGTGGTGGCCACGTCCCGGGGCAGCCACGCGGCGCCCTCGCCGAG
This sequence comes from Nocardiopsis listeri NBRC 13360, assembly GCF_001570765.1. Lineage (GTDB taxonomy): Bacteria > Actinomycetota > Actinomycetes > Streptosporangiales > Streptosporangiaceae > Nocardiopsis > Nocardiopsis listeri. The sequence goes on from NZ_BCSH01000020.1 coordinate 9,935, forward strand.
CCAGACCTGTTCCAGGGGCAGCCGCAGACCTGGATCGGTAGTGGAGCGGACCCAGAACTCCAGGGTCCAGGGACGGGGGCCGTTCCGCGGCCCCTCGGGTTCGGGTTCGCGCAGTACGAACACCAGTCGGGCGCGGCCACCGCCGCGCACCCGGTCCCGCCACTCGCGCAGGGGACCGCGCAGGGCGTCTGCGGCGTCGTCGTCCAGGCGGGTGCGTTCGGTGGTCAGGGCGGTGGCCAGCCGTGCGGCGGGGGAGGGGAGCCCGTCCCCGTGGACGTGTTCGGGGGGCCGGGTCAGCCGGCGGGCCACGGCGTCGGTGAGCAGTTCCAGGGGCGCCAGCACGCAGGAGCGGGCGGCCTCGGCGCGTTCGGGACCGTTCAGGTGGGCGATGGCCGCCGGTGGCAGTGCTTCGGTGAGGGCGGACAGGTGTTCCTCGGCGGTGTCCAGCGGTGCGGGACGCCAACGAGCACGCGGTGGGGTGCCGACCAGGTCGGGCAGTACGCATCCGGTGTGGACCAGGTGTTCGGCGAAGGCGTGCACGCCGCACAGGTGGGTCAGGGCGGGCCCGATCCGGGGTGTGTCGGCGTCGGCCGGTCGCGTGCGCAGGGAACCGAGGAAGAGGTCGGCTCCGGCCGTGTCCAAGGCCAGGGCGGGGACCCGCCAGGTCCCGAACCCGGTGGCCGGTCCCGACGTTCGTTCTCCCGGGTCGGGGGAGAGGGAGCATAGGGGCATACCATCGGCCTCGGGCAGGATCAGGGACGGCTCGTCCGGTACGAAGCTCTCCGCTGGGGCCCCGGCCTCGGCGAGCAGCGCGCGCAGCCCGGCCACGTCCTCGGCGAAGGGGTGCGCGCCCGGCGCCGGGCCGCTCACCACCGCGCCCTCGGCCCACACCAACAGTGTGTCCCTGGACCACATCCCGTGCAGAACCCGCACCACACCCCCCGTTGAACACGCCGAACGTCGCCGGCCCCAGTATGGCGGGGACCGGCGACGTTCGGCGTGTTCGGGTGGGGTCGCCGGCCCTCAGAGCCTGGCGGGCACGGTGTTGCCCACGGCCAGGATGCCCTCGCGCATACGCACGCGCCACAGCAGGAATCCGCCGAGCACGAAGAACGCCAGCAGCGACAGGATCGCCACCCGGTAGCCGCCGGTCATGGCGACCGCGATGGTGACCACCAGCGACCCCAAGAACGTGGATCCCTTGTCGGAGATCTGGAAGAGGCTGAAGTACTCCGCCTCTCGACCCTTGGGGATGAGCTGGGAGAACATCGAACGGGCCAGGGACTGGGTGCAGCCCAGCACCAGGCCGATGCCCACGCCCAGCGCGATGAACAGGGGCACGTTGCCGGCCGGCATCACGTAGCCCAGACCCACCAGCAGGCCCCAGACCACCAGGCTGCCCAGCACGGTCTTCTTGGGGCCGATGTGGTCGGCGATCCGTGCGGTGGCGAACGCCCCGGCGAAGGCCACGAACTGGATGATGAGGATCGTGACGATCAGCACGTCCTGGCTCAGTCCCAGGTCCTGGGTGGCGAAGGGCGCCGCGTAGCGGATCGCGGCCTGTACGCCGTCGTTGAAGAAGATGAAGGCGAAGAGAAAAAGCACGGTATTGGGATACTTGCGCATGTCGCGCACGGTCCGCCCGAACTGGCGCAGTGACTCACCGACCTTGGCGCGTCCGTCCCCGCGCGCGGCCAGCGCCCCGTAGCGGTCGCGCAGAGGTTTGATCGCCACCACGGTGAACCCGGCCCACCACAGGCCGACCGTGACGAAGGCGACGCGGGCCGCCATACCGACGTCGTCGGAGGTCAGCACCAGCACCAGGTGCACCGCCAACAGCAGGGCGCCGCCCAGGTAACCCAGGCCCCAACCGAAGGCGGAGACCCTGTCGCGTTCGTCGGCCGTGGCGATCTCCGGCAGGAACGCGTTGTAGACCACGATCGACAACCCGAACAGCAGGTTGGCGCCCAGGAACAGGATCGAGGCGAGCAGGTAGCCGTCGGTGGCGAAGTACAGCCCGGTGGTGCAGGCCGATCCGGCGATGGCCAGCCACAGCAGCCAGCTCTTCTTGTGCCTGGTGTGGTCGGCCAGGGCGCCCACCAACGGCAGCAGGATGATCTGTAGCAGGATCGCCACGGTGGTCAACGCCGGGTACAGCGCGTTGGGGTGCACGCTCAGGAAGTCCAGGCCCAGCGGGGTGAGGGCCAGGGAGCCGTCCCGGCACGCCTCGGCGCCAGGGGCCCCGGCCGACGCACAGGCCAGGTCGCTCAGGTAGGGGCCGATGAGGACGGTGACCACCGAGGTCATGAACACCGAGTTGGCCCAGTCGTACATGTACCAGCCGCGTTGTTCGCGTTTGCGCTGGGCGGGGTCGGGTGAAGGGTCCTGACCTTCGACCCGCTCGGGGGTGGTGGACATGGGGGCTATCCGTTCTTCGGGGTGGGGCGCGTGTCCTGGTTCCAGCGGCCCCGTCGGATGAGCAGGTCGCGCAGGGCGGAGGTGTTGTCGGTGACGATGCCGTCGACACCGGCGTCCAGGAGGCGTTCCATCACCTGGGGTTCGTTGATGGTCCACACGTGCACCTGCATGCCGATCCGGTGCGCGGTGCGGATGACGTCCCGACTCAGCAACGGGAGCCCGTTGCGCTCCAGCGGGATCTGGGCGCACACCGGGGTGCGCCCGGCGATGGGACGCAGCAGCATCGACAGGGAGGCCACGCGCAGGCGGGCCACGTCCACGGGGCCGCAGGAGGTGGCCACGCGAGGACCGTACAACCGTCGGGCCCGGTCCAGGCGGTCCTGGTCGAAGGAGCCCACGCACACCCGATCCCAGGCGTTGGTGCGGCGCAGCACCTCCAGCAGGGGCAGGACGGCGCCGTCCGACTTCAGGTCGATGTTGAAGCGGGCCTGGGGCCAGGTGCCGAGCAGGTCCTCAAGGAGGGGAACGGGTTCCTTGCCGGCCACCCGGGCGCGGGCCACCTCGGCGTAGGGCAGTGCGGAGATGGCGCCGGTGCGGTCCGTGGTGCGGTCCAGGGTGTCGTCGTGGAAGGCCGTGAGCACACCGTCTCGGGTGGCGTGCACGTCCGTCTCCAGGTACGTGTAGCCGAGGTCGACGGCGTGTTGGAAGGCCACCGCCGTGTTCTCCAGTTCGGTGCGGCGCACTCCCTGGTCGTCGGTGAGCCACCCGCCTCGGTGCGCGAGGGCCACGGGGACTGGGGAGGAAAGGTAGGCGTGTGTCACGTCGTCCAGTATGCCGGTGTGGTGTCGGAGGCGTTCGAGGTGGTCGGGTGGTGCCCGAACGGGAAAAGCCGGAATGCCAGGTGGCACGGGCACGGGTTCGGCCGCTCCTTGAAGGGGTGTAGGTAGTTCGTCCCCCCGAGGAAGGGAACCGTTCATGTCGCACTCCTGTGGGACCCACCGTTGCCACCGTGTCTCCTGCGAGGGTCGGCGCTCGCCGTGGGCTCCGGTGCGCACCCCCGCGCGCACTCCGCTGCGGCGCATGTCGGTGGGTCGTTGCGGCGCGCCGCTGTTGGAGGGCCACCGCACACCGACCGACGTGCACCGGCTCGCCCAGCACATGGCCGAGGTGCTCGTGGGGCGCCGTGCGCCCGAGGTGCTGCGCGCGCACCTGACCGTGCCGGTGCGCGAGGAGTTGCGCCGGTTGCGGGGCAGCGTCGTCTGTGTGATGACACCGCGTCTGACCAGGGTCTTCCACCAGCGGCTGGGAGTGGACGGAATGGAGGCCAGCGCGGTGATCGACTGTGGCGACCGCGCGCGGGTGTTCGCCTTCCGGCTGCGCAAGGAGGAGGGGCGGTGGGTCTGCACGAGGTTGGAGACCGACCGACGCCGCTGACGGTGCGGGGAGGAGCACACGCCGAATCCGTCCGGAAAGCCGGAATAGTCATGGATTTTCCATGCTGGGCGCGGATAAGGTCCCCAGGGAAACGTCCCCCGGACCGGGGGCCGGCCCGGCCGACGGGTTCCCAGTACCCAAGGGAAGGAGGCGGCGGGCGGCACCCCGCGCCCGCCACTCATCGAATGAAACCCGCTGACATCGCACACCTGCACGGCATCAGCGCACCGTCCCTGGCACCCGACGGCTCCCGCGCCGTCTTCGCCCTGGTCCACCCGGACCTGGAGGAGGACGCATACCTCGGTTCCCTGTGGAGCGTGGCCACAGACGGTTCGGAGCGACCGCGTCGGCTCACCCGCGGGCTCCGCGACCGTGCGCCCCGCTACTCCCCGAACGGTCGTTGGATCGCCTTCCTGCGCCCGGACGAGAACAAGAGGGCACAGATCCACGTCCTGCCCGCCGATGGCGGCGAGGCCTGGAAGATCACCGACCACCCGCTCGGCGCCGGTGGCCTCTCCTGGAGCCCCGACTCCACCCGGCTGGCCTACACCGCCCGGATCCCCGAGGAGGGGCGCTACGTCGACGGCACCCCCGACAAGGAGGCGCCGCGCCGGATCGGCACCCTCAAGTACCGGGTCGACAATCTGGGCTTCCTCGTCGACCGGCGACAGCAGATCTTCGTCAGCGCCCCGATCGATCCCAGCGGTGAGGTGGGCGAACCGGTTCAGGTGACCGACGCCGAAGCCGACCACGGCCGTCCCCTCTGGACGCCCGACGGTACCGAGCTGGTCTTCGACGCGTCCCTGCACGAGAACAGGGAGCACGACCTGTACGAGGACGTGTGGGCCTGCGCGCCGGAGAAGGGCGCCGAACTCCGCCGTGTCACCCGAGGCGACTTGGGAGTGGCGTCGGTGGGCCTGTCCTCGGACGGCACCACGGTGTACTTCGTCGCCCACGAACTCGGCGACGAAGGCACCGACTTCGTGGGCCGGGTCGATGGTCTGTGGTCGATGCCACTGGACGGCTCCCGCGAGCCTCGGCGCCTGACCGACACCGAAGGCCCGCGTATCAACGGCCTGGGAACCCTGGCCACGGACGGGGGCGTGCTGGTGGCGGGGGAGAACCGCGGGGCCTTGGAGCTGTACCGGGTCACCCCGGAGGGGGAGCGCACCACCCTGCTGGGCGGTCGCGTGGAGGTACAGGGCTTCGACCACGCCGGCGGGGTCACCGTCGCGGTGGCCGCGGGCGAACACGACAGCGGTGAGCTGTACGTGGTCGAGGAAGGTGGAACCCGCGCCCTGACCTCGTTCTTCGAGGGTGTGGAGCCGCTCCCGGTAACCGAACTGCTCGCGCACGCCCCCGACGGTCACCCGGTGCACGGCTGGGTGTCCACGCCCCGGGGCGAGGGCCCGCACCCGGTGATCCTGATGATCCACGGCGGGCCCTTCGCCCAGTACGGGTGGCAGCTCTTCGACGAGACGCAGGTGTACACCGAGGCCGGGTACGCGGTCGTCTACTGCAACCCGCGGGGTTCGTCCGGTTACGGACAGGAACACGGGCGGGCGATCATCGGTTCGGTGGGGTCGGTGACGGCCACCGACCTGCTGGCCTTCCTTGACGCGGCGCTGGAGGACGAGCGGCTGGACGGTTCTCGGGTCGGCGTGCACGGGGGCTCGCACGGTGGGTTCATGACCACGTGGATGGCCGCGCACCACGGAGAGCGGTTCCGGGCGGCGATCAGCGAGCGCGCCGTCAACGCCATCGACAGCTTCCAGGGTGCGTCCGACATCGGGGCGTTCTTCCCCGAGCCGCTGTACGGGCCGCCGGACTCCTGGCCCAAGGAGAGCCCGCTCACCTACGCCGATCAGATCGACAAGCCGTTCCTGATCATCCACTCCGAACAGGACTGGCGCTGCCCGCTGGAACAGGCCCAGCGGTTGTTCGTCTCGCTCCGGAAGCGCGGGCACGAGGCGCAGATGCTGCTCTTCCCGGGGGAGGGGCACGAACTGTCGCGTTCGGGTCTGCCCAGCCACAGGGTGGCCCGCTTCGAGGCGGTCCTGGACTGGTGGAGGACCCACCTGTAGGGGTCGCCCCTCGGGTCGGGGGCCGGACACGCACGTGTGTTCGGCCCCCTTCCCCTGTTCGGCGTGAGTCGCGTCACGGTAAAGCGGGGGCTTGGTCTGGTTTTGACCCCGATCCTTCGGGAACAATGCGCCCTCATCCTCGTTCGCTGGGGGATTCCCGGACAAGTGGCACTCGCTCGCAGGTCAGTGGGTGTCCCAATGGAAGGTCACGAAAAGGTCGCGTCCACCCCGGGGGATGAATTAGTGTTCCCTCAGGTCGGTTCGCCCCGAATCGTCGCCGCCCGGTGACAGTGTTCCGGCCTGCCGTTGCACTCTGCTCAGCTCGCTCAACAGCCGCCCTTTTCCCAGGAGCAGAGGCCGTCACCACGCTCGGCGACCCCTCGCGGCCCTTCTTCGCCGCCCGCCGGATCCCCTCACTCGCAGCCCCACGCCGACCTCGGCGTGCCTTCGGGCTGCCCTGTGTCGGTAAACGGGTGTGGGAGAAAGGCAGTCGGTGTTTTGACTCGCAACCCCGAACCCACCCGCCGTCTCACCACGGTCGGCTTCGTCGCGCTGGGCGCCGTGGTGCTCTCCAGCGGTGTGGCGCTGGCCGATCCCTCCGAGTCGCAGGCCCGGGAGCGTTACGAAGAGCTCCAGGAAGAGCTGTCGGTCCTCAACGAGGCCTACAACACCGCCGAAGAGGACCACGCGGCCGCCGAGGAGGAGCTGGAGGAGCTGCAGGAGCAGCTCGAAGAGGCGCAAGAGGCCCTCGATGACCGCTCCGAGCGCATCTCCCGCATCGTGCAGAGTTCCTACACCAACGACTCGGGCGGCGGCTTCGGCATCTTCTTCGGTGGCGACGCCGACAGCGCGCTACAGAACATCGCCGACGTCGACTTCATCTCCGCCGGCCAGCGGGAGATGCTGTCCGACTACGTGGTCGACGTCGACCACTCCGAGGAGCTGTACAACGCCGCCCAGGCCACGGAGGAGGAGGCCGCCGAGGCCCTCACCGCGGCAGAGGAGGCCATGACCCAGGGCGAGAGTGCCCTGGACGAGCAGGCCGAGGTCCTGGAACGGCTGGGCGGGGTCGACCCGACCGCGTCGCAGGCCTCCACCGCCGACGCCGGTTCCTCCGGTGGTACGGCCGCGGTCTCCAGTGACGTGCAGGCCGTCCTCGACTTCGCCCGCGCCCAGATCGGCAAGCCCTACGTGTGGGGTGGCACCGGACCTGACGGCTACGACTGCTCCGGGCTGACCCAGGCCGCCTGGGCCCAGGCCGGCGTGAGCCTGCCGCGCACCACCTACGACCAGGTCAACGCGGGCACCTCGGTCTCGCGCGACCAGCTCCAACCGGGCGATCTGCTGTTCTTCTACAGCGCCTCCGCACCGAGCCACGTGGGCATCTACTCCGGCAACGGCATGATGGTCCACGGCTCCAACCCGTCCAAACCGCTGGAGGAGATCGACCTGGCCTCCTACTGGGACAGCGTCTTCACCGGCGCCGTCCGGCCGGGCTAGTGGGGGTCCCGGCTCATCACCGCGTGGGGAGGTGAGCCGGGGTGTCCCCGCTCCGACGGGTCGCGTATTCTTCCCCGCATGGGACGACTCATCCTCCAGATCGCCGCGGGTGTGGTGGTGGTGATCGGAGTTTTCTGGATCCTGTCGGTACTGGTGGGACTACTGGTGTGGTTGTTGATGATCGCGCTGGTCATCGGTGTGGTCTTCCTGGGCATCAAGATGCTCCAGACCGATTCCCGTCGCTGAGCCCGTCCGTGCGCCCCTCTCCCGGGCGGCGGAGGAAACGGCGAGAAACCGACACAGCGGGCGAGCGTGACGCTCACACTCGGTGAGGAATCATCGCTATAGTGACTCTGTGTCACTGAATAAGCACGTAGGGTCTCATGTCGACGGGGTGTCGCACCGCGGCCGGGTGGAACGTGTCAGAGCCCGGGTCTTCCGCAACGACTGGAACGCGCTGACACCCCCCACCACAGGCCGCTGGACACCGGAACTCACGGTGAGCGTGGTCATCCCCGCCCGCGGTGGCCAGGACCGACTCGACCTCGCCCTGGCCTCCCTGTCCGTTCAGACCTACCCCGACCACCTCCTGGACGTCGTGGTCGTGGACGACCACTCCTCACCACCCCTGCGCCTGCCCGAACACCGTCCCCGCCGCTGCCGGATCGTGCCCGCCCCCGACCACGGCTGGGGCGCCGGATACGCCCGCGCCTACGGGGCCCACGCCAGCACCGGCGACATCCTCGTGTGGATGGACGCCGACATGGTCGCCACCCGCGACTTCGTCGAGGCGCAGGCCCGCTGGCTGCACGCCCACGCCGAGTGCGTCACCCTGGGCCGAGTCCGCTTCAGCGACACCGAACCCGACAGCGTCGGATCCCTCCTGGACGCCCTGCGTTCGGGTGGGCCGGAGCGGATCTTGACCGACGACCGACGCCACGCGTGGGTCGAGCGACTCCTGGACCACAGCGACCGGCTGCGCGATGCCGACCACCTCGGCTTCCACGCCCACATCGGTGCCGCGGCCGCTCTGCGACGCAGTCTCTACGAGGCCGCCGGTGGTGTGGACCCCGACCTCGACCTGGGCCAGGACACCGAGTTCGGCTACCGCCTGTGGCAGGCGGGCGCGGTCATGGTGCCCGAACCCGCCGCCACCGCCTGGCACGTGGGCCCGGCCGTCACCGCCCGCACCCGCCTGCCCTCCGAGCGCTTCCGCACCGAGGTCCTGGCCGAGCTCATGCCGCACCCGCACGCCTACCGCGAGCGGGTGCCCGTAGAACGGCGCCGTATCCCGCTGGTGCACGCCGTGGTCGATGTCTCCGGTGCCTCCTACGACCTGGTTCGAGGCTGCATCGACCGGTTGCTGGGTGGCACAGAGGCCGACCTGGTGGTCACCCTGGTCGCCGACTGGGCGGGAGTGCGTGAGCCGACCCTCGAACACCAGGGTCTGGACCTGCGCCTGATCCAGGCCAACTACCTGCGCGAACCCCGTATCACCTTCGCCTCGGTGGCCCCGCGCACCGGCTTCCCCTCCCCGTTCCTGCTCCAGCTGCCGGTGGCCTGGGGGTTGGGCGAGCTGACCCTGTCACGGTTGCTGGCCGGCGCCGAACGTTCCCGGTCCGGTCTCATCGAGCTCTTCCAGGCCTCCTCGCCCACACGGGACGCGGGGGTGCGGTTGTGGCGCACCCGTGCCCTGGCCCGGGCCATGCGGGTGCGGCGAGAGGACGAGGAACTGACCGACGTGGTCGCCCAACTGCACGGGCGCTACCGCATCCACGGCGGCGAGGGCACCCTGACCGATCTGACCCTGCACCGTTCGGTGCCGCCGATGCCCGTGCCGGCGTCCGAGGTCCGATACGAGGAGGACCCGGGTGTCGCGGGCGGCCCGGAGGAGGAACAGGTCGGGGACGGGGCGGCCGAGGACCGTCACCCGCGGGGGAGGTCCCCGCACGGCACGGTGCGGCCGCGCGGCCTGGGCCGAAGGATCCGGGCGCTGTGGCATCGGGCCTGCCGTGCCTGTGGTCGGGATATGCCCGAGGACGAGGAGTCCGCCGACCCGGGAGGTCCGCCCACGGCCGGGTAGATGGGGGAAGACACCCACCCGAACGGGGACGGACTCCTTCGTATACCGTCACTTCGCGCCATCTGTGACTCTGCGCAATGCGGTCTGCGCACAAGGTATCGGATCACGAACGTGAAAGGGGCGCGCCACCGTGGTGACGCGCCCGCGATTCCCATACCTATCGAAGGTCCCCGCAGGTGGCGGACGGGTGCCCCGAGATCAGGAGTTGATCGCCTCGATCGAGGCCAGCAGGCTCTCCCGCAGGTTGTCGTTGACCGGCGTGGAGTCGGTCTCGGCGGAGGCCGCCTCCTGACCCTCGGGGCTGACCACGTAGTTCAGAAACGCCTTGACCCGCTCGGCCGCACCCTCGTCCGGGTAGTCCAGGCAGGCGGTCTCATAGCTGACCAGGACCAGCGGGTAGCTCCCCGGCTCGGTGGTGCCGTAGTCCAGGTCCAACGCCAGGTCGTACTCGCTGGTGTTCTCCTCGCGGCGAGGGGAGTCGGCCACGACCTGGGCGGCCGCGTCGGGAGTGATCTCCACGAACTCGTCGCCCACACCGATGTTCGCGGCGGACAGGCCGTGCAGGTGCGACATCTCCACGTACCCGATGGCGCCCTCGGCACGCGAGACGGTGTCGGCGATACCGCTGTTGCCCTGCGCGGACTCGCGTGGGGCCAGCGGCCACTGGCCACCGGGCTCGTGCGGCCAGGAGTCGGGAGCGGCCTCGGACAGATACTCGGTGAAGTTCTCCGTGGTGCCGGAGTCGTCGGCCCGGCTCACCTGGGTGATGGCCAGGTCGGGCAGGTCCGCGTCCGGGTTGTCCTCGGCGATCTCCGGGTCGTTCCAGTGCGTGATGTCCTGGTTGAAGATCTTCGCCAGGACGTCCGGGCTCAGATTGAGCGAATCCATGCCCTCGACGTTGAACACCACCGCGATGGCCACCACGTAGGCGGGCAGGTTGATGGTGTCGGAGTCACCGCAACGCGCCAGGGCATCGGTGTTCTCGTCGGGGTCCATGGCCGCGTCCGTGCCGGCGAAGTCCACCGCGCCATCGATGAACTGGTTGCGCCCACCACCCGAACCGATCGAGTCGTAGTAGATGCGCGCGTCCTCGCAGGCCGACTGGAAACCCGCGATCCAGGTGGTCATCGCGTTCTCCTGGGCACTGGAACCGGCGCCGTTCAGGCTGCCGGAGAAGCACTCCAGGTCGTCGGGGACCGCCGGCCCCGCACCCTCGACGGCGTTGTCGCCGCCGCAGGCGGTGGTCGCCAGCATCAACCCGGCCAGTACGGCCGAGGCGGCGCCCCGGTAGACGTTGGCCCGGCGTCCGGGACGGTCCTGGGCGCGGGTGCGCTTGTTGGGCGGGAGCACGCTGCTTCTATCCCCTTCGTCGGTGGCGGTGGTCCTCGTCGTCTTCACCGTCGGCCGCCGATATCCGGCGCGTTGTCGCTGGTAATGGAACACCGCCGATGAATTCAACCATGATCGGACCGCCTTCCCCAACGCGGGTGTGTGTGGAACCGGACGTATCCGTGGCGACCCGGGAGACTATAGGTGTACAAGAGGTGAACTAGGGGTTTTCGACCGGTGAAAGGTAGCGGGAGGTGCTCGGGAAGCGGGTTCCGTCCGGGCCCGTCACCAGGGCCGGAACCGTGTGCATGACACGCCGACGACCGGGGCACGGAATCGGATGATGAGCGCTGACAGAACGTCCCACGGCACACCCGCGTCCACCTACCGTCTGCAGTTGGGCCCCGATCTGACCCTGGACGAGGCCATCGGATCGCTCGACCACCTGCACCGGATGGGAGTGGACGCCGTCTACCTCTCACCCCTGCTGGCCGCCACCCCCGGATCCGACCACGGGTACGACGTGGTCGACCCCACACGGGTCTCCGAGGCCCTGGGCGGATCGGCCGCGCTGGAGGCGTTCGCCGAGAGGGCCCACGCCCTGGGGCTGACGGTGGTCGTCGACATCGTCCCCAACCACATGTCGGTCGCCCGACCCGACGCGAACCCGTGGTGGTGGGACGTGCTCGCCAACGGGCGCGATTCCGTCTACGCCCGATGCTTCGACATCGACTTCGACTCCGGTCCCGTCCTGATCCCGGTCCTGGGCGACGACGGTGACGACGGACGCGCCGCCCTGGGCGAACTCACCATCGCCGACGGCCACCTGGTCTACTTCGACAAACGCTTCCCCCTGGCCGAAGGCACCCACACCCATGGCGATGACGTGGCCGACGTCCACCTGCGCCAGCACTACCGGCTGGTGTCCTGGCGGCGCGGCGACGGCGAACTCAACTACCGGCGCTTCTTCGACGTCGACCACCTCGCCGCGGTGCGGGTGGAGGACCCCGGGGTCTTCGACGCCACCCACGCCGAGATCCTGCGCTGGGGCCGCGAAGGCCTGGTCGACGGACTGCGCGTGGACCACGTCGACGGGCTCAGCGACCCCGGCGGATACCTGCGCCGCCTGGCCGAACACTTCGACGGCTGGATCGTGGTGGAGAAGATCCTTGCCCCGGGGGAGAGCCTCCCCGCTTCCTGGCCGGTCGCCGGAACCACCGGCTACGACGCCCTGCGCCAGGTGTGCGGGGCGTTCGTCGACCCCGGAGCCGAACCGATCCTGACCACCTTGGCGCGCGACCACGGGGTGGCCACCGACGTCGCCGAGATCGACATCCGGGCCCGGGGCCACGCGGCCGGAGAACTCCTGCACACCGAGGTGCGCCGCATCGCCGCCCTGGTCCCTCCGGAAGGCACCGACCCCCGCCGAGCGGAGGAGGCGGTGGCCGAACTCCTGGTCTCCTTCGACGTCTACCGCTCCTACCTGCCCGAAGGCGAGGACGACTGGGCGCGCGCCGTACGCGCCGCCGCCGACCGCCGCCCCGACCTGCAACCGGTTCTGAAGGGCATCGACCGCACCGTGCGCTCCGATCCCCATGGTGAGCTCGCCCGCCGCGTCCAACAGACCAGCGGCATGGTCGTGGCCATGGGAACCGAGAACACCGCCTTCTACCGAGGCACCCGGTTCGTGGCCCTCAACGAGGTCGGCGGCGACCCGGCCGCCTTCGGGACGAGCGTGGCCGACCTGCACACCGAGCAACTGCGCCGAGAGGCCACCGAACCGCACACCATGACCACCCTGTCCACCCACGACACCAAACGTTCCGAGGACGTGCGCGCCCGCCTGGCCGTGCTCTCGGAGATCCCCGGCGACTTCGCCGACGCCCTGCGGCGGTGGAGTCCGCGCGCGCCCCTGCCCGAACCCGCCCTGGACCTGCTGGGCTGGCAGACCCTCCTCGGCGCCTGGCCCATCGACGACGAGCGACTGACCGCCTACCTGCTCAAGGCCGCCCGCGAGGCGCGCCTGGGCACCTCCTGGACCGACCAGGACCCCGAGTTCGAGGACCGGATCCGTTCCTGGCCCGACCGGCTGCGCGCCGACACCGATCTGTACGCCGAGGTGCGGGCGTTCGCCGAGTCCATCACGGCGCCGGGATGGAGCAACTCCCTGGGTCAAAAGGCCGTCCAACTGCTCGGTCCCGGCGTGCCCGACGTCTACCAGGGCACCGAACTGTGGGACCTGTCCCTGGTCGATCCCGACAACCGGCGCCCGGTCGACCACGAGGCGCGCGCCGAACCACTGGCCCGGATCGAGGCGGGGTGGCGTCCGCGCGTGGACGCCGACGGCGCGGCCAAACTCCACTTGGTCCGCACCTGTCTGAGGGCCCGCCGTGACCTGCGACCCACCGGCTACCTGCCGTTGAGCGCGGAGGGGCCGGCCGCCGACCACGCGTTGGCCTTCGCCCGCACCACCCGCGGCTCCCGCGGCCCGGCGCTGGCGGTGGTCGCCACCCGCCTGCCGCTGACCCTGGCCGACGCCGGTGGTTGGGCCGACACCGTGCTGCCCTTGCCCTCGGGGCCGGGGGACTGGGTCGACCTGCTGACCGGCCGCCCCATCGTGCCCGACCGCGTGGACGGCCTCACCACCGCCCACCTCGCCGAGGTCCTGGACCGATACCCGGTCGCGGTGCTGGCCAGAGGTCGAACGCCGGTAGGCTGACCGCGATCATGACGAACACTCGAACCGGTCCCCGTCTGCGCATGCCACGGCGCGTGGTGGACGCCCTGGCCTGCCCCGTCTGCGGGCAGGTCCTCGCCCAGGACCCTCGCGGGCTCACCTGCCCCACGCGGCACGGCTTCAACGTCGCCCGCGAGGGTTACGCCGGGCTGCTCACCGGCGCCACCCCGCCCGGAACGGGGGACGGCAAGGAGATGGTCGCCGACCGGCTGCGCTTCCAGGCGGCCGGACACTACGACCCCATCGGGCGGGCCCTGGCCGAGGCCGTGGCGGGCGTCGGCGTGGACCCGCTGATCGTGGACGTGGGCGGTGGCACCGGCCACTACCTCGCCCAGGTCCTGGAGGCCCTGCCCACGGCGGTGGGGCTGACCACCGACGTGTCCAAGTTCGCCGCCCGCAAGGCCGCCAAGGCGCACCCCCGCGCCGGGGCGGTCACCGCCGACTCCTGGCGCGTCCTGCCCCTGGCCGACGGGAGCACCGACGTCCTGCTGAACGTGTTCGCCCCCCGCAACGCCGCCGAATTCCACCGTGTCCTGGCGCCCACCGGGACGCTGCTGGTGGTCACCCCCGAACCCGACCACCTGGTCGAACTGCGTTCGGACCTAGGGCTGTTGGAGGTGGATCCCCGCAAGGACGAACGCCTGGCCCAGAGCCTGCACACCCACTTTACGCCGGTCCAGGCGCGACCGGTCCGTTTCGAGATGGACCTTCCGCACCCGGACGTGCTCACCGTCGTGGGAATGGGCCCCAGCGCCCGCCACGTCACCCCCGAGGAGCTGGCCGAACGCGTGGCCGCCCTGCCCGACCCGGTGCGCGTCACCGCCTCCGTCCGCATGGGCACCTACCGACCTCTGTCCCAGAGCGCCTGAGTCGGACCGGTCAGATGAGCCCGCCCAAGGGCAGACCCGCTCGCCTGCCCTCGGCGTAGGACAGCGCGTCCTCCAGTTCGGCCACGGCCAACCGCATCCGCTCCACCACCGCCGGGTCGTCGTACTCGCCTCGTTCGTCCACGCGCGACCCGGCCCGGGAGACGACCACGCAGTCGACCAACACCGCGCCCAACAGGGTCAACGTCGGCATCAACGGCGCGTGGGCCCGCATACCGCCGGCCTGACCGGGGGAGGCGCTCACCAACAGGGTCGGCTTGCCCACCAGCCCACCCGAGCCCACCAACCAGTCGATGGCGTTCTTGGTCACCCCGGCGGGGCCGTGTGCGTACTCGGGCGTGGCGATCACCAGACCCTGGGCACGCGCGGCCAGGTCCCGCAACTCGCGCACCGAATCCGGCCAGGAACCCTCGTCGTTCTCGACGTCGGGATTGAACAACGGCAGCCGACCGGCCAGATCCTCGCCGACCACGGTGACGGCCGTACCCACCCGTGGCACCAGTCTCAACAGGGCCGCGTTGAGCGAACCCCGCCGAAGGCTCCCGCAGATCCCCAACACCAGACGTTCGTCCATCGTCACACCGTCTCACGTGGCCCCGGTACGGGCATCCCAGTTTCCGGGAACCGGTCCCTGCCAGAATCGGGCCCGTCCTCACCCCCGAAGGAGGAACCGCTGCGCTCCACCGGATTCCGCTCGGACTCACGCACCGAACCGTCCGATGAGGGCGTCGCGTGGGGCGGTTCGACGCTCATCGTCCCTGGGTAGGTCACCCTGCGTGAACGAACCGAACCACCCCGCCACCCCCGGACGCGGCGTCCACGGAGACTTCTCGGTCTGGGCCCCCGAAGCCCACCGGGTGCGCGTGCGCGTCGACGGCATCGACCACCCCATGGACCGCGACGACCACGGATGGTGGCACGCCGTGGTCGCCGGGGCCGGTTCCGGCTCCGACTACGCCTACCTGCTGGACGAGGACGAACGGGCCCTGCCGGACCCGCGCTCGCTGTGGCAACCCGAGGGCGTCCACGCCCCCAGTCGGGTCTACGACCACGATGCCCATGTCTGGACCGACGAAGCCTGGACCGGTCGCCCCCTCGCCGGGGCCGTGATCTACGAACTCCACGTGGGCACCTTCACCCCTGACGGCACTCTCACCAGTGCCGTCGACCGCCTCGACCACCTGGTGGAGCTCGGTGTCACCCACGTCGAACTCATGCCGCTCAACGCCTTCGACGGCACCCACGGCTGGGGCTACGACGGGGTTCTGTGGTCCGCGGTCCACCAGCCCTACGGTGGACCCGACGCCCTCAAGGGGTTCGTCGACGCCTGCCACCGGCGCGGCCTCGCCGTGCTGCTCGACGTGGTCTACAACCACCTGGGCCCCTCCGGCGCCTACCTGCCGCGCTTCGGCCCCTACTTCCTCGGCGAGAACGCCTGGGGGCCCTCCCTCAACCTGGACGGCCCCCACTCCGACCCCGTCCGCGACCTGGTCGTCCAGGGCGCCCTGGACTGGCTGCGCCACTACCACCTGGACGGGCTGCGCCTGGACGCCGTGCACGCCATGCGTGACGACCGCGCCGTGCCGATCCTGGTCGAACTCTCCGACGCCGTCGACGCCCTGGCCGCCGGCCTGAGCCGCCCCTTGTCCCTGATCGCCGAGTCCGACCGCAACGACCCGCGCACCGTCCTGCCCCGCGAGGCCGGCGGCCTGGGCATGAGCGCCCAGTGGTCCGACGACCTGCACCACGCCCTGCACGTGGCGCTGACAGGAGAGACCCACGGTTACTACGCCGACTTCGCCGGCCCCCGGGTCCTCGCCGACGTGCTGCGGCACGTGTTCCGGCACGACGGTGGTCCCTCTTCGTTCCGAGGACGAAGCCACGGCGCGCCGGTCGACACCCACCGCGTCCCGGGCAACCGGTTCCTGGGCTACCTGTCCACCCACGACCAGATCGGCAACCGCGCCCGTGGCGACCGCAAGGGCGAACACCTCTCCCCGGGCCTGCTGACCTGCGGCGCCGCGCTGGTGCTGTGCTCGCCCTACACACCGATGATCTTCATGGGCGAGGAATGGGGCGCCACCACCCCCTGGCCGTTCTTCGCCTCCTTCACCGACCCGGCCCTGATCGAGGGGGTACGAGCCGGGCGCCGCCGTGAGTTCGCCGCCTTGGGCTGGGCCGAGGAGGACATCCCCGACCCCATGGACCCGACCACCCGCGAGGGCGCCGTCCTGGACTGGTCCGAGCCCGAGCGCGAACCCGGGGCGTGGGTCCTGGAGACCTACCGGGCGCTCATCGCCCTGCGCCGCGCCGCACCCGAACTGTGCGACCCGCGCCTGGACCGCTTCGAGGTCACCGCGAGCGAGGACGGTCGGGTGCTCGTCCTGCACCGTGGTCGCCTGCGGCTGGTGTGCAACCTGTCCGCCGACACAGCCGTGGTCGAGTTGGACGCCCCACCCGGGGCGCCGTTGCTGGCCACCGGAGACCCCCGGATCGAGGGCACCCGCGTCGACGTGCCGGGGGAGACCTTCGCCGTCCTAGGAGTGTGATCCTTCCCCGGACTCAGCTCCTCCCGGCCGGGGCGAAGCCGAACGCCGAAACGTCGTCGGGACCGACAGGGCGGCCCGCTACGTAGGTGCGGCGCACCACCCGGTCATCGCCCAGGATCGACAGCGCGAAGACCAGCTCGGAGATCGACTCGGCCGTGTTCGCACGCCGGGACAGCAGTGGGGTGGCGTGCGGGTCGAGCACCACCAGGTCGGCCTCGTGACCTGGGGTGAGGGTGCCGACGTAGTGGTCGATGTCCAGAGCGACGGCGCCGCCCAAGGTGGCCAGGTACAGCGAACGCAGGGGATCCAGGCTGTGGCCGCGCAGCTGCGCCACCTTGTAGGCCTCACCCATGGTGGCGGGCAGCGAGAACGTGGTCCCCGCTCCCACGTCGGTGCCGAGCCCCACACGCACGGGACGCTCGGGGTCCAGCGCCTCGTGCAGCGGGAACAGACCACTGCCCAGGAAGTTGTTGGAGGTGGGACAGTGCGCGATGGCGGTACCGGTGTCGTGGCAGAGCCGAAGTTCGTCCTCGCCCAGGTGCACACCGTGCGCGTACACGGCGCGTCGCCCGGTCAGGCCATGATGGTGGTACACGTCCAGGTAACCGGAACGCTCGGGGAACAGCTCGCGCACCCACGCCACCTCGTCCCGGTTCTCGGACAGATGACTGTGCACGTGCACGTCGGGGAACTCGCGCCACAGCTCACCGGCGGCCGCCAGCTGTTCGTCACCGCTGGTGGGGGCGAAGCGCGGGGTGATCGCGTACATGTTCCGCCCCTTCCCGTGCCAGGCGCCGATCAGGTCCCGGGAGTCCCGGTAGCCGCTCTCGACCGTGTCGCGCAGGGCCTCGGGCGCGTTGCGGTCCATGAGGACCTTGCCGGCGATCACCCGCATATCGAGGGTGGAGGCCGCACCGAACAGGGCGTCCACCGAGTGGCGGTGCACGGTCGCGAAGGTCAGCGCCGTGGTGGTGCCGTTGCGCAGCAGCTCCGAGAGGAACCGGCGGGCCATCGCGGTGGCGTGAGCGGGCTCGGCCATCCGCTCCTCGGCGGCGTAGACGTGGTCGCGCAGCCAGTCGATGAGCCGGCCGCCGTGGGTGGCGATCATGTCGGTCTGCGCGTAGTGCGCGTGGGAGTCGATGAAGCCGGGACCGACCAGACAGCCCGGATGGTGGTCCACCCGTGTGCCCTCGGGGAGCCGGGGCAGGACGTCGGCGGCCGGTCCGACATCCCGGATCAGCCCGTCCTCGACGACGATCACCCCGTCGACCTGGTGGACGAGGCATTCCCGCACCGGAAGACGGAAAGGGGTCACCGGTGAAGTAGAGGAGGTCGCCGCGTACGGCCAGGACCTCACCCGAGGTGGAAGGCGATGCGGGGAACAAGGGGTCACGTCCTTGCTGGTGGGCGGACGGTGCTCACGGAAGGTGGTGGACTCCACCTTCCGCGAGCGTATCCGGGCGCCCGTCCTCGAGCACGGCGGCGCACCTGTCGGCGACGGCGATGGTGGGGTGTGGTCCCGGTCCAGCGGGAGCGGTCACTCCAACGGGCCGGTCCAGGCGGCCTCGTCCTCGGCGTTGGTCATCACCACTGTCAGGTTCCGCGCGCTCTGCGGCGCTTCGCACCGCATGTCCATGGAGTGGGCGCCCGCCTCGGCCTCGACGACCGGATCGTCGCTCGTGGCGGGGGTGTCGGCCTCGTCGAAGAAGCACTCCACCGACATGTTGCCCAGACCGAACACCCGGCCCAGTTCGGGCACCTCCACGGTCAGGGTGAAGTCGGCGTTCCCGGCGCCGTCGGTGGTGACGTCGTCCACGGTGTAGACCACGTCCTCCTCGACGCCATCCTGGAACTCCTCCTCGTAGGCGCCCACCGGGTGCGAGAATGCGGCCGGTTCCCCGAAATCGAGCGTGTCCCCGTCATCGGGAGCACCGCTCTGGTCCGAAGTGCCCGGGGCGCCGCCCGCCCCCTCGTCGGCCTCCTCGGTCGGGTCGGACCCGGCGGTCTCCTCGCTCGTGGCGGAGGTCTCCACCGGGTCCTCCACGGCCACCTCCTCGGGGGAGGCGCACGCGGTAGCGGCGAGGACCAACGGCAACAACAGTGCGTAAGGCGTGATTCGTCGCATAAGCCCACGTTAGGTGAGCTCGGCGCGCGACCCCCTGCCCGACCGGGGCCTCAATCGGTCAGAACACGCGTCAACGTCACCCACTGTCCGGGCGTCACCGACCCCACCGGTGCGCCGGTCGCGACCCGCGCCGCGTCCAGTGCCCGCGCCACCTTCCGCGTCGGGTACGCGCGGCGCAGGGACGCCGAAAGCGAACCGCCCACCCCACCGAAACCGAGTTCCACCAGACACCGGTACTCGTCCAGGGACTCCCGGGGCAACAACGGTTCCTCCCGGGCGCGCAGCACCAGCACACCCGAGTCCACCCGGGGAACCGGACGGAACCGGCACCGGTCGATCCGCCCGGCCAGAGTCCACGACCACTCCGGCCAGCTGCGCACGGTCACCTTGCTCCACCGCCCGTAGGCGCCGGTGCGTTTGCGGGCGTACTCCAACTGGGTGACGAGCGTGGCCGAGGTCAGGTGGCGGGCCCCCAGACACCAACGGACGATGTCGGAGGTCCGCGAGTACGGGATGTTGCCCACCACCACGAAGGGGGTGCGCGGCGGACGCGAGAAGGTGAAGTCCCCGCGCACCACCCGCAACCCGGGTGCGCGCTCCCGGTAGCGTTCGGCCAACCTGTCGGCCAGACGCGGGTCGAGTTCGTGGGCGATCACCCACCGCGCGTCCCGGACGAGGAAGCGGGTGAGGGCGCCGTCGCCCGGCCCCACCTCCACCACCAGGTCCTCGGGCTCGACCCGTGCGGTGCGCACCACCCAACGGGCGGTCGCCGGATCGGCGAGGAAGTTCTGGGACAGACGTCGACGGTCGTTGTTCCTGGCGCGTGCCATGAGTGCGTGGTCCGTTCCGCCACCGGGGGTGGCCGACGAGGGCGCGAACGGCACGACGGGACCCGCGCCCGGCCAGGGCGCGTCAGAAAAAGGACAGGGTCCGCCGGCCGAGCGCCCGAAAAGGAAAAGGGGCGTCGGCTGAGACCGGACCGGCGAAGACGCGGGTGCGACGAGGAACGAACCCGGCACCGCCGACGTCGCGCCGATGAGGACGCGGGAACGGCGGTGCGCTCAGAGGGGTTCGGCTACCGGTCCGACCGAGCGGACCGGAGTCGTGCGTAGGCGACCGCGGGCCAGGCCTGCGGACCCTGGAAGATCGCGTGGAATGCTGCCATGCCGCTCACGGTAGGGGAGGGCCATCGGTACGGGCAACGCATTTTCCGCGAGGACCCTACCCTGGAGAAAACGGGTGGCCCACCCGGACCGAACACGGGATACTCACCGCCATGGCCGACTTCTCCACCTTCGACACCCGCCACTACCGCACCGTGGACGTGGCCACCGGATACGACGGCTGGTCCACCACCTACGAGGACTCCGTCCTGGACGCGATGGACCTGGACCTGCTCGACGGGCTCACCGCCCCCGACTGGAGCACGGTCGACCGCGCCGCCGACCTGGGGTGCGGGACCGGGCGCACCGGGGGCTGGCTCCGAGAACGGGGGATTCCACGCGTGGACGGTGTGGACCTGAGCGCCGGGATGCTCGCGCTGGCCGAGAAGCGTGGCGCCCACGCCACCCTCGTCCGAGGCGACGTGCGCGCCACCGGACTGCCCGGCGGCTCCTACGACCTGACCATCGCCTCGCTCATCGACGAGCACCTGCCCGGGCTCGACCCGCTCTACGCCGAGGCGTGGCGACTCACCCGACCCGGCGGGCACTTCGTCCTGGTCGCCTACCATCCGCAGTTCATGATGGTCTCCGGCATGCCCACCCACTTCACCGACGCCTCCGGTGAGGACGTCGCCATCACCACGTACGTCCACCACGTCGGCGACCACGTAGGCGCCGCACTGGCCGCCGGGTGGCGATTGGCGGCGCTGGAGGAAGCCGTGGTGGACGAGGGCTGGGTGGTGGCCAAACCCAAGTGGGAGAGGTTTCGCGGGCACCCCATCTCGGCCGCCTTCGTCTGGACCCGCCCCGATTGAGGGAAGGCCTGGTCAGGGTACGGTGAGCATCCGCGCCCATAGGTCCGCGTGGCGTTCGATGTGGTCGGCGGCCGGTCCCCAGTGGTCGGCGTGGCCCTCGGCGTGCAACCGCGCCCAGGGTTGTGCCCCGGTCCGCGCGCCCTCCTCCAACAACTCGAACATGCCGCGCACCCTGCGCAGCGCGGCCCAGGGCAGCGCCGCGCGCTGTTGGAGGTCGCAGCCGTAGCCGTCGGCCAGCGCCCACAGCCGCCGGCCGTCGACCTCGGGATCACCGCCGGCGTGCAGGGGAGCGAACCCGTGCGCCGCGTAGCCCAGGTCGCCCATCCGGGTGCCGGGGGCGGCGCCGTCCCAGTCGATGAAGCACCAGCGTGGTTCCGCGTCTTCGGTGCCTCGCCCACCGACGACCAGGTTCCAGGGGGCCAGGTCGTAGTGGCAGATGACCTCGCCCTCCTCCGGCGGGAAGACCGATCCCCACACGGGTTCGCCTCGCGGGTGAAGGCGGTGGTCAGGTCGTGCAGGCGCCGGATCAGCGCGCCCACCCGACGCAGCCCGGCCAAGGACATCGGCGGCATCCGGTCGGCCAGGGTCCCGGGCACGTACTCCAGGCACTGGGAACCCTCGGGGTGCCGCCCGTACGTGGCGGGTGCGGCCGGATAGCCGTGCCGGTCCAGGTGGCGCAGGAGTTCGGTGACGGCGGGGGATGAGGGCAGCCACGGTTTGCGTACCGTGGCGCCCACGCGCAGCACGCTCTCGGCGACGTTGCCGCCCTCCAACACCTCGACGTCGTCCGGGGCGGGTTCGGTGGAACTCATGCGCCCCATCCTGGCCGGGCGAGCGCCCATGGTCCATCGAATTCAGCGGGCTTCCCGGGCGAGGGCCTCGGCTTCGGCGGCGTCGAAGCGCGTGTCGCTCAGCCGGATCAACGGTAGTAACAGCAGCAACATCGACCCGCCCAGCAGCAGGTACATCGGCCTGAGCCCCATGAGGGAGGCGAGTACCCCGCCGGTGGCCGCGCCCAGTGGCATGGTGCCCCAGGCCAGCAGCCGGAAGACGCTGTTCACCCGGCCGAGAAGGTGGTCGGGGGTCAACCGCTGGCGCAGCGACACCACGATCACGTTCCAGGTCATGATGGCGACACCGCCCGCGCACAGGCCCGCCGTCACCACCCACAGGTTCGTGCTCAGCCCGGGTACCCCGAGCAGCAGGGCGAACCCGACGACGGAGAGGCGTAGCGCCCAGGTGCGCCCGCACCACCGTTCGGCCCACTCGACCAGGAAGGACCCGATCAGGCTGCCCACGGCGGTGGAGATCAGCAGCAGGCCGAACGCGGCCTCGTGCAACCCCAGGTACGAACCGGGGCCCACCGCGTAGAGCACGAACACCGCGAAGGCCGCCTGGGTGGCGAAGTTGGACGCCCCGACCATGAGGGCGAACCGGCGCAGCAGTCGATCGCCCCAGAGGAACCGCACCCCTTCGGCGATCTCGGCGCGCATAGTGGTGGCCGGCCCGGTCCTCTTCACCCGGAATCGGCCCTTGACCAGCAGCAACATGCCCACGGCGGCGGCCCACAGCGCCGCCGGGGTGAGGAAGGCCAAGGCGACACCGACCGCAACCAGGGCGCTGCCGAGTGGCGGGCCGATGAACTCCTGCCCGGTCAGTTCCGCCGCGTACAGGCGGCCGTTGGCCCGGGACAGACTGCTCCGGGGGACGATCTGCGGAAGGATCGACTGGGCGGAGGTGTCGTAGAGGGTCTCGGTGACCCCGATGGCGAAGGCGAACGCGTACAGCAGCCAGATCGAACCGAACCCCAGGGACAGGGAGAGCACCAGCAGCACGAGGAGGGCGGCGCGCACGACGTTGGCGCCGACCATGGCCACTCGGCGGTCTAGCCGGTCGGCCAGGGCACCGGAGGGTAACGCGAAGAGCAACCAGGGCAGGCTCAGCGCGGTGGCCACTCCGGCGAACAGTAGGGGTGAGTCGGTCAGGCGCAGGCCCACCAGGGGCAGGGCGGCCTTGAGGGCGCCGTCGGCGAGGTTGGACAGTCCTGAGGAGGTCCATAGCCGCCAGTAGGGGGCGCCCAGTGGTCCAGGGGCGGTCGTGGTGGTGCCGGACGGAGGGGTGGAGGGCGTGTGCCCGTCGTTCTCGGCCATGGATCGACGATGACAGATCGATTGATAAACCTCAATCGATTGGCTTCAATCTATCGACCCGATAGCGTTGCCCACATGAGTGAGTCGGAGCCGGCCCCGCCCGCCGCGTTCGAGCCGGGCAAGCGCCGCCCCGCCACCGCCCAGGAGGCCAAGGCCCTCGGGCACCCCCTGCGCCTGCGCATCCTCCGCGAGTGCCGATTGCGCGAACTCACCAACAAGGAGCTCGCCGACCGCCTGGAGACCTCACCCGGCACGGTCCTCTACCACGTCCGGCAGTTGCTGGAGGCGGGGCTCCTGACGGCCGCCCCGGTCCGCACCGGCAGTGGGGGAGCCCTGGAGAAGCCCTACCGTGCCACCGCCGTGACCTGGTGGCTGGACGGTCCGCTCGCGGACGAGGAACCGATCGCGCGGGCCGCGCCGGTCCAGGCCTTCCAAGACGAACTCGCCCAGGCCGGACCCGAGTCGCTGCGCACCTACGCCCGTTTCGTCCTGCACCTGAGCGAGGATCAACTCCAGGAACTGGACCGGCGAATCCTGGCCATTCTGGACGAATACGTGGCCACCGACGAGGAACGCCTCGACCAGCCCGCCTACGGCGGCATCTTCGTCCTACACCGCCCCGCGGACTGACCCCGCGGTCAACCGTTCGGCCTCGTCGGCTCCGGGCACGGTCTCGTGGCCACGCTCAGAAGAACTGCCAGGGCCCCTTCGGCGGTCGCTGATCCACCCCCGGACGCGACCAGTCGCACACCCCTTCCGCGAAGACCTCCCGGGCTCGTTCGGCCTGTTCGTCGTCGAACTCCACCGGATGCTCACTCTCGTCGAAGGGGGTGAGCCGGCACTTGACCACGTCCGAGGCGAGCGGGCCGCCCGCCACCGTCCGCGGCGAACCGTGCACGGGGAAGGCGTCCGCGCACCGGTCGCCCTGACCGGCCGGCAGGGGCAGTTGGGGCGCGACCACACGCTCGCCCCCGATCCAACAGGAATCGGTCAACCAGTCCGGGCGGGTGCGCTCCACCCGCTCGATCGGGGTGGAGCGCGGGCGCACCCGCGCGTCGTCGGCGGCCGCGCTCACCCAGGAGTCCAGCTCCCTCAGTGCGCGCCCGGCGACCGGGCTCGATGAGTCGAAGACCCCCGACCGGTAGGGCTCGACCAGCATCACGTGGTTGGCGTCGGTGCCGTTGGCCTGGACCAACCGCTCCCGGGTGGAGAAGGAGTGGTAGCGCATGTGGATGTCACCGCCCGGTGTGTCGTCCTGGTAGGGGCGGTGGTCCACCACGGGGACGTCGGCCAGCCCGCCGCCCCCGTGCAACAACCGGCCGCTGTCGTAGGCCGCCGCGATGGCCTCCGGGTCGCCCTCGGTACGTTCGGCCACCACCTGGCCGTCCGCGTCGAGTCCACCGATGTGCTCGTTCAGGTGCAAGAACGCGTCCACGTCGATGTCCCCGGCCATCAGCGCAGACAGACCGTACTGGACACCGACGTTGTCCAACGGCCGCCGGGGCAGCCCGGTGCCGGGATCGGTCCCGTAGACGTTGACGGTGTGCGAGTACAGGTCGCAGCGCGCCCCGTCGGGGTTGTCCTCGGGGTGGTAGCGCTCGGATTCGGGCAGTGCGTCCGGGCACACGCCCCGCGGATCGATCCGCGACGCCGCGCCGGCCATCGCCGTCACGCCCTCGGGGCCACCGAACCCGGAGACCTCGCCCACCTGCTCGGGAGTGAGCGCCTCGGGGTGCCTTTCGGCGTAGGAACGCAGCAACAGGGCGTCGGTCGCCGCCGGAGTGGTCGCCAAACCCACGTCCGGGTAGCTCTGCGAGACCAGGATCCCGTCCAGCAGCCCGGGCTGGTTGTCGGCGATCTGGTGGGCCTGGTACGAACCCCCGGAGGACCCCCAGCCCAGGGTGTGGTCGGGGGAGCCGTAGGCGAGGGTGAAACGTTCCTTGGTGGCCGCCATGGTCTCGGCGGCGAGGAGGTCGTTGCAGTTGTTGCCGAACACGTTCAAGGACGCCGAGGCCACCGCGTACCCCTGGGCGAGCATGCCGTGGTCCACCACCCCGGCGGTGTGGTCGCCCTGCGTGTACCAACCGCCCGGGCAGCCACCGCCGAACTTGTACACCAGGCGCCGGTTCCAACCCTCGGGGGAGGTCCACGGGTCGGGTTCGGGGTCGCGGGGATCGTGCAGCAGGGCCGTCTCGTACACCGAACGGTTGGCGGTTCCGGTCTCCACCCGCACGGTGTAGGGCACCTCCGCCCCGGTGGAGGTGGTCGTGGTGGCCACGTCGGTGGGCAGCCGGTCCCGGTCCGACAACGCCTTGAACTCCTCGTCGGTGGATCGGTACACGTACCCCACGCGGGTGGTGGCCGAGCAGTCCTCGTCCAGGGCGGCGCCCAGCGTCCCGCCCCAGGCCAGGTCGAAGTCCTCGGTCCGACACACGAACGGTTCCTGGTGCGGCCCGGAGAACACCGGCCCCGACGACGGGTGGGCGGTCACGATCAGCTCCACCGGTTCGGGCGCGGAGCCGCCCTCCCGGGTCGTCTCCTCCTCCGCGGCCTCGATCGAGGCCACCAGTGAGTTGGTCCCCTCGGACAGGTTCGAGACCGTCCCCTCCAGCACCGGGCCCACCCCGGGTAGACGCACCCGCCGCAGCGCATCGGTGACGTCCTCGCCACCCGATTCCAGCCGCACCTGGTGGGGTTGGTAGGGGCGGGGCGGCGTCACCCGGACCAGCGCCGTATCGCCCATGACGGTGTCGGGCCGAGAGGACAGCACCTCGACGGCGAGCCCGTCCTCGGCGGTCCGCGAAGGGGGCTCCAACGGCGCCGCCGAAGGGGGAGTGTTCAGCGCGGTGGCGTGTTCGGGCACCACGGCGCCCGAGACGGAGAACAACGTCGCGACACCGGCCGCACCCGCGCCCAGGGCCAAACGCCGCCAGGTCGACCTCATCACGGCCTTCCCGGACACGGAGGGGCGGCGAGGGTCGGGGGCCGAAGAGGAACGAACCGGTCGATGGCACATGCCGGCATGCTCTCCGCACCGCGCCCCCGAGGACGGGGGACGCACCGCGTCAGGAACCGGCTTTGCATTCCCATGCCGCCATCGATACCCGCAAAGGCGGCGGAGCGAACAAAAAGACCGGGTGTTCGGATCCGTCCGGATCCGGACACCCGGCCCACGCGCGTGTTCGCAGGATCAGGACCGGTGGATCTCCCGCCCGCTGATCCGGGCCGGGACGATCTTCAGGACCTGGTCCCGCGGACCGGCCGCCCATGGCTGCGGCATACGGCCCTGCGGAATGCGTTCCAGCTCCCCATCGTCACGAACCCAACGGCAACGCCCCGAACACAGCACGCTCCACCCCTCACGACGTTCCTCGTCGAGGTGGTCGACCTGGAAGGCCGCGTACCCCCGCGCGTAACGCATGATGGTGCCGGCCAACGTCGAGCGGAACACGATCGTGTCGTTGATCAGCGAATAGTTGATGGGCAGCACCGTCGGTGCGGCGTCCCCGTCGATGGTGAAGGCCACTCGCCCGATGTCCCGCGTGGCCAACAGGTTCAGACAGGCCTGACGCTCCAGGACGGTGAACGAGCCCTGACCGCCGGTGGACAGGTCCGCGCCCAACGACCGCCGCTCGCCCTCCCGCAGACGTTCGGTGCCCGCGAACCCCTCCGACGCCGTGCGCTGTTCCGGTGGCGATCCGGGCCCCGTGACCGAACCCCGCCCGTCCTCGGCCGCGCCGGCATCGCTTGTTCCCACCATCACGAGCCCCCCGAAATCAGGTGCCTTCCGTATACCCGCCCTCTTCATCGTCGTTCGTCCACGAACACCGGAAAAGGGGCCGGGATCCCCCTGATCCACGGCGAAGGTCCTCGTTCGCGCATTACCCGTCGGGACACAGGACTCAAACGGGAAGGGACGTTCGCCCCCTCTGGTGGCGAACACACCCGGATAGGGTGGTAACACCTGGTCCGAGCCTTCGGACCGAGGGCGAACACACGGCTCGGAACCGCCCGACGGTGCGCCACAACGGGCGGCGAAGGCCCACAACCCAAGGCGGCGCTGCCGCCTCAGGTCACCAGTGCTATGGAGGTGCGCACCTGATGGGCGGCGACAGATCGATCCGGGTGTTCCTGGTCGACGACCACGAGATCGTCCGGAGAGGCGTGGGGTCACTCCTCGACGACGAGGAGGGCATCGAGGTGGTCGGCGAGGCCGGCACCGCCGCGCAGGCCCTGGCAAGGGTGCCCGCGCTCCGACCCGACGTGGTCGTACTCGACGTTCGACTCCCCGACGGGGACGGTGTCACCGTCTGCCGGGAGATCCGGTCGATGCTCCCCGACACCCACATGCTCATGCTCACCTCCTACTCCGACGATGAGGCCCTCTACGGGGCGGTCATGGCGGGCGCCGCCGGCTACATCCTCAAACAGATCCACGGAACCGACCTCGTCGGCGCCGTCCGCACGGTCGCACAGGGGCGGTCCCTGCTGGACCCGGAGTCGACCGCGCGCATGCTCAAGCGATTGCGTGACGAGGCCGGCCGCAAGGACCCGCTCAGCGAGCTCACCGAACAGGAACGCCGTGTCCTGGAGCTCATCGGTGAGGGACTCACCAACCGGGAGATCGGTGCCAGGATGTACCTGGCGGAGAAGACCGTGAAGAACTACGTGTCCCGCGTCCTGGCCAAGCTCGGCATGGCCCGCCGTACCCAGGCGGCGGCCTACGCGGTGCGTCTGTCCATGGACCAGAGCGCCTGACCCACGCGGAACGAACAAGGAGCCGGGCCGTCCCCTACGGGCGGCCCGGCTCCTTGCGCGCTCTCAGGGGCTGTCGAGGCATCGGGGGTCGACACGCCTCGGATCCGATCAACCCTCCAAGGTCTGTTCCTCACGCTGGACGGGCGCGGACCACTCCACCACCGTTCCCTCGCCGGGGCCGGAGGCCACCGCCATCGCACCGCCCAGCTCCTCGGCGCGCGAGGCCAGGTTGCGCAACCCGCTGCGCGCCACTCCCTCGGGGACACCACGGCCGTTGTCGGACACCCGCAACACGACCTCACCGTTGTCCACCGACAGCTCCACGTCCACCGTGGTCGCCCCCGAGTGCCGGGCCACGTTGGACAGCAGCTCACGCAGCACCGGCACCAGGTGCTCGCCCACCCGCTCGTCCACGGCGTTGTCCACCGGGCCCTGGGTGAGCAGTCTGGGCGCGAACCCCAACGTCTCAGCGGAGGTGTTGACCAACTCCAGCACCCGCGAACGCAACCACGAGGAGTCGTCCTCACCCGAACTCTGAAGGGCGAAGATGGTCGACCGGATCTGCCGGATGGTGTCGTCCAGGTCGTCCACCGCGCCCTGCACCCGCTTGGAGGAGGTCGCGTCGTCGATCCGTCGCACCGTGCCCATCAACGTGATGGCGGTGGCGTACAGCCGCTGGATGACGGTGTCGTGCAGGTCGCGGGCGATCCGGTCCCGATCCTCCAGCACGCTCAATCGTTCCGAGTCCAGGCGGGCCTCGGCCAACTCCAGGGCGACCGCCGCCTGGTTCGCGAACGACGACAACATGTTCAACCAGCTGCTCTGGAAGTCCTCCCGGCCGCGGTCCCGGGCCAGCACCAGCACGCCACGGGCCCCGTCGGGCGGACCGAACGGCAGCACCAGTACGGGACCGACCCCCATCCGGGTGAGGAAGCCGACCCCGAGGTGCTCGAACTCGGACACGTCCGTCTGTAGCGGGGTGCCGCTCAGGTAGACCCGGCCCAGCAGGGTGTCCTCGGCCCGGGTCAGGGTCGCCCCACGCGCACCCGCCGCCAGGGACTCGCACTGGTCCTCGGGACCGTCCCACACCCGCACCGTGAGGGTCTGGGGGTCCTCACCGGGCATGGCGATGATCGCGATGTCGGAGTGCGCCATCACCCGGGCTCGACGCGCCACCAGGCGCAGTACCTCCTCGGGTGCGGCCCCGGACAGCAACCGGGTGGTGATCTGCCCGGAGGCGTCCAACCAGGTCTCACGGCTCTGCGTCTGAGCGAACAACTGGGCGTTCTCGATCGCGGTGCCAGCGGCCGTCGCCAGGGCGCGCATCAGGAGTTCGTCGTCGCCGGTGAACTCCGTACCGTCGTGCTTGTCGGTCATGTAGAGGTTGCCGAACACCTTGTCGCGGATGCGGATCGGCACCCCCAGGAAGGTGTGCATCGGCGGGTGGCCCTCGGGGAACCCTCGCGACTCGGGGTGGTCGCTCACTTCTTTGAGTCGCAACGGCTCGGGTTCCTTGATGAGCAACCCGAGGATGCCCTCGCCCCTGGGCCAGTGGTCGATGCAGGAGATCTCGTGGGGTTCCAGGCCCACCGGGATGAACCGACTCATGTTCCCGTCGGGCCCGATCACCCCCAGCGCACCGTAGCGGGCGTTGACCAGTCGGGTGGCCGTCTCGGTGATCCGCAGCAGGAGGGGATCCAGTTCGAGACCCTCGCCGATGGAGATGACCGCTTCCAGGAGGGTGTGGATGCGCTCCTGCTTGCGGGAGATCTCGGTCAACCGGGACCGGACCTCGTCGAGCAGGTCGTCCAGCCGAACCTGGGGCAGGGACAGCCGGTCGTGTTCGTGAGGATCGAAGTGATCGCCGACCGTCTCGCTCATGGGGGACTCTTTTCCGGCCGCTGTCCAAGGTTCCATAACCGAGTCTATGGGCGTTCTGTGCGGGTTCGACTCGCCCCCACGAACTGCGACGTGTGTCAAGTCACCTGTCCTGACCAGCCACTTTCCCGAGCTGCCACTCCGCCCGACACAAGTGCCGAAGGCCCTCTCGGAAAGGGGCCTTAGGACCATCGTTCACGGTGGTCGCGGCGCTCTCGGTGGGCGGGTCACCGAGTTCGCCCTAGAGTCCCTCGTTGGTGAAGACCGTGTCCGGTTCGTCGGCGAACCCGTCGGGCCCGCCCAGGAACACCGCGTACGCGTCGGCCTCTCGATAGATGGACCGCTCGGCGGTGCTCAGTACCAGATCGGCGTGCCCGTCGCCGTTGTAGTCGGCCAACGCGTGGTGGTGCATGTTTCCCAAGTCGGAGGAGGGCACCGGCACGGTGACCCCGCCCTCGCCGGTCAGCCCCTCGGCCCCGCCCAGGAGCAGGGTGGCCGTGGAGCGGTCGAAGTACGGTCCGGTCATGGCGACCACGTCATCGATACCGTCGCCGTCGACGTCGCCCACCAACAGGCCGTTGCCGAACCCGTCGCCGTCCTCGGCCGCGCCGGGCACACCCTCGGTGTCACGATCGACGCGCACCGGTTCGGCGTCCAGGTAGCCCTCGCCGGCGAGGTAGGTGTCCACGTATCCGGGGTGCAGCTCGTCGTCGTGCCCGGGTTCGTTGTTGGGGATGCCGCTCACCCCGACGAGCAGGTCGGTCGAGCCATCGCCGTCGACGTCGCCGGCCACGTGTTCGTGACCGGGCGCGGTGTCGCCCACGATCTCCTGGGCGGGTCCCTCCGGGCCCGAACGCAGCACCACGTGGGATACGGGCGACTCGTCGGCTCCGCGGACCAGCAGTAGGTCCTCGTAGGCGTCGCCGTCGGCGTCGAACGCCCTGACCGTCGCGTCGTCCGCGTCGTCGGGCAGCGGCAGGTCCTCGGTGGCGGCTGGAGTGCCCTCACGGTCGAAGGGGCCGTGGTGGAAGGTGCTCTCCCATTCGTAGGTGGGGGTGCCCATGAGGCTGTCCAGGACCGCGACGTCGGTGTCGCCGTCCCCGTTCATGTCGCCCACCGCCAGGGAGATCGCGCCCATGCCATCTGGGTGGTCCACCGAGAGCCAGGGCAGGGGGACGGCCGGACCGACGGGGCCCTGCGGACCGCCCCACACGATGTATCCGCCGTCCTGGGCGTCGACGATGAGGTCGGTGTGACCATCGCCGTCCAGGTCGCCGGCGTCCATGACCATCAGGTGTTCCTGTTCCCCGGACAGCTCCAGGTCGGATCGGGTCAGGACCACGGAGCGGTCGGGGTCGAGGCCGCCCTCACCACCGGGCAGCACCCCGACGTACGGTTCGCCGGTGAACTCACCACCCCGGTATCCGTGGACGGGCAGGACGGGGAGGCCGTTGGTGTCGTCGATGACGGGGGGTTCGTTCTCGTTCCTGGTGGGGACGGCGTCGGACAGGTCGGTGGTGGTGTTGCCGCAACCGACGGCGGTGAACATCAGGACGACCAGGAACGGTGGCAGGAGGGGGGTTCGGTGCTTCATGGGGCTCTTCCGGCGGTGTGGACGGATTCGTGGGTTCGACGCCCGGGCGTCGACAACCGTTGACGGAACAGTACTTGTGGACGCGGGTTCGGGGTCGAATCGGCCCGGAGCGACGAAGAAGCGGGCCGGGCGGCGATGCCGTCCGACCCGCTTCGGGGGAGGTGAGAGTGGGGCCTAACGAGTGACCTTCGCGGAGATCTCGTCCAGATCGGCCTCACTGGTCTCCCTGCCGACCAGCAGGGCGCCCAGGGTGATGCACCCGACCAGGACCAGGTAACCGCCGACCCAGGCCAGACCGAAGGTGCCGGCCAGCCAGGTCGCGATGTAGGGCGCGAAGGAGGCGCCCAGCAGGCTGGCCAGGTTGTAGGCGGCCGAGGCGCCGGTGTAGCGCACCTTGGTCGGGAACAGCTCGGGCAGGACCGCGGCCATGGGACCGAAGGTCAGACCCATCAGGGACAGGCCGATGACCAGGAAGGCCATCACGCCGAAGGTGCTGCCGCTGCCCAGCAGCGGGCCCATGGCGAAACCGAACACGATGATGGCGATGGTGACCGTGACCAGGGTGGGCTTGCGGCCGAAGCGGTCGGCCAGCAGCCCCGAGATCGGGGTGAAGATCCCGAAGAACACCACACCGATGAGCAGGAACACCAGGAACTGCGAACGCTCGTATCCCAGGCCGGTGACCGGGTCGGTGCCGAAGCCCAGCGAGAACACCGTCATCAGGTAGAACAACACGTAGGTCGCCAGCATGATCAGCGTTCCGATGACGACGGCCGGCCAGTTGCTGCGGAACACCTCGACGATGGGGGTCTTGACGCGCTCACCGGAGGCGACGATCTTGGCGAAGGCCGGGGTCTCGTGCAGGGTCAGGCGCACCCACAGGCCGATGACGATCAACACGGTGGAGATCAGGAAGGGGATCCGCCAGCCGTAGGCCAGGAACGTCTCGTCGCTCATGGTCTGGCTCAGGATGAGGAAGACCCCGTTGGCCAGGAAGAACCCGATCGGCGCGCCCATCTGCGGGAACGTGCCGTAGAAGCCGCGTTTGCCGGCGGGAGCGTTCTCGGTGGCCAACAGCGCCGCGCCGCCCCACTCGCCGCCCAGTCCCAGCCCCTGACCGAACCGGCACAGCGCCAGCAGCAGGGGCGCGGCCACACCGATCTGCGCGTAGGTGGGCAGTAGACCGATCGCCACGGTGGCGATGCCCATGGTCAGCAGGGACGCCACGAGGGTGGTCTTGCGGCCGACGCGGTCGCCGAAGTGACCGAAGAGCCAGGAGCCGATGGGGCGGGCCACGAAGGCGATGGCGAAGGTCGCCAGCGACTGTAGGCGGGCCGCCATCATGTCGCCCTCGGGGAAGAACAGGTAGGGGAAGACCAGGACCGCGGCGGTCGCGTAGACGTAGAAGTCGTAGAACTCGATGGACGTGCCCACGAGGCTCGCCGTGAGGACCTTCCGCTTGGGGTTGGTCGGGGGTTGCGCCGACTCGGCCGGTGGCCGCTGCGGCGACGGTTTCCCTGCGGAGACGTCCGTCATGTGACTTCTTTCCAGGTCAGTGCGGGTTGATGGCTGGATATTAGTCCCCGTGGACACTATGTGGAACATTTGTCTCGCCATGTGGACACGTGGGGGTCGGTGTCCACTTCGGGGCGTGCGGCCTGAACGCGACGATCCCCGCCACCTCGGGCTTTTGGCGTCCTGGGTGATCAGGGCCACTCGGCATGATGTCACGCCCACCGCTCCCCGTCTCGTCATGTGGATGGAAAGCAGCTCCCCAAGCCGAGGAGGATCCCCATGGCACACGAACTCCTGGTGCTCGGCGCCGGCTACTCCGGACTCGCCGCCGCCGGCCGCGCCGCCCACCACTCCCGCGAACGCTCCCTCGACCTGCGCGTCACCCTGGTCAACACCGCCCCCGACTTCGTCGAACGCGTCCGCCTGCACCAGATCGCCGCCGGGCAGAACGTGGGGATCCATCCCCTCACCGAAACCCTCGACGGCACCGGGATCGACCTGGTCCTCGGCAGGGTCCAGGACCTGGACGTCGACGCCCGCACCGTCGCGGTCCACACCGAAGAGGGCCCGCGCGAGCTGCGCTAAGACACGCTCGTCTACGCCCTGGGCAGCGACGCCGCGCCCGCGCCCGTACCCGGGGTGGCCGAGCACACCCACAACGTCGCCTCGGTCACCGCCGCACGACGCTTGGCCGACCACGTCCGCGAGAACCCGCCGCACACCCTGGCCGTGGTCGGTGGTGGCCTGACCGGTGTGGAGGTGGCCACCGAATTCGCCGAGAGCCACCCCGACCTGCGGGTCGAACTCATCACCCGCGGCCGGGTCGGCGCCGGGGGCGGTGACCGAGGCCGCGACCACATGCGACGGTCCCTGGACCGCCTTGGAGTGGCCGTGCGCGAACACACCGAGGTGAGCAGGGTGGACACAGCCGGGCTCGACCTGGACGACGGTGGGCGCGTGGACGCCGACGTGGTGGTGTGGAACGCCGGGTTCGGTGTCCGTGGCCCCCTGGCGACGGCCGGATCGAGCGTCGACGACGGCGGGCGCGCCCTGGTCGACGCCGGCCAACGCTCGGTGTCCCACCCGGAGGTCCTCGTGGTGGGCGACGCCGCGCACGTCCGTGCGGTGGACGGCCGGGAGCTGCGCATGTCCTGCGCCATGGGCCTGCCCATGGGGTGGAACGCCGCCGACACGGTCGCCGACGCCCTCGACGGGAGCGACACCGGCGTCGGACGTACCCACCGAGGGCCGGGCCTCGGCTACCTGTTCCAGTGCGTGAGTCTGGGCCGGGGCGACGGACTCGTCCAGTTCGTGCGCGGCGACGACACCCCCACGCGCTTCGTGCTCACCGGCCGCCCCGCCGCCCTGTACAAGGAGTTCATCGTGGCCGCTGCCTACGGCGGGCTGAGAGGCGGACAGGCTCGCCCCGACCTGTACCTGAGGCTGGCGCGCTGGTCGGGTCACCGTTCCCGACGCCCCCACGCGCGGGCCGGAGCCCTGACCGCTTGACGGGGCGCGGGGTCAGCGGCGGCGGTTCGGGAGGGTCTTCCCCGAACGGATCCGCGGCACCCCGCTGACCCGGACCACCCTGGTGCAGTTGTCCCGGAAACGCTTCACCAGTTCACCGTTGGGCCGATCGCTGCGTTCCACCCATTCCCGGGCGGCGTTCGCTCCGGCGCCGCCCGCCCGCTGTCGCCGGTTCAGTCGACGTTCGCGCACCAGGTCGGTGGCCTCCACGTACCAGAGTTCGACCATCAATCCCCGCACCTGGTCCCAGGGGGCGTGGTCGGAGGCCAGGTAGTTGCCCTCGGTCACCACCAGACGGGTGTGCGGTTCGATCACGTGGCGCGCGGCGACGGGTTCGTGCAGTCGACGGTCGTAGTCGGGCACGTAGACCGGGTGGTCGGTCTCCACCGGCAACCGGCGCAGCATCGCCAGGTAGCCGTGGACGTCGAAGGTGTCGGGGGCGCCCTTGCGGTCGCTCCTGCCCAACCGTTCGAGCTGGGCGTTGGACAGGTGGTAGCCGTCCATGGGCAGGTAGCCGGCGGTGTCCGCGCCCAGGGTCTCGTTCACCGCGTGCACCAGGTAACGGGCCAGGGTGGACTTGCCGGCGGCCGGGGCACCGGCCAACCCGAGCACGGTACGGCGGGTGTTCTCCCCGTCGTCGGGGGGAACCATGGCGAGGACGTCGGCCACGAGGGAGTCGAGCATGGACTCCAGCCTATGCCGAACCGGGGCCCCACACCCGATCGTCCCGCAGATCGGGCGGGCACGCTTCGATGATCGGGGTGGAAGAGGTCGCCCAAGGGCACCGATGGATCGATGAGTCACTGCACCGGGCGGTCCCCGACGGGGCCGAGGAGGGGCGGGGCCGCCGGCGCTCGGCGGCCCCGCGAAGCCTCAGGGGGCGTGCCCGACGAAGGCCAGGGCCTGACGCACCAGGACACCCTGGCCACCCTGCATCTCCTCGCGCACCTGAGGCCCGGTGGCCTCGTCCGGGGTGAACCACACCAGGTCCAGGGCGTCCTGGCGGGGCTGGCAGTCACCGCTCACCGGAACGACGTAGGCCATGGCCACCGCGTGCTGGCGGGGGTCGTGGAACGGTGTGATGCCGGGGGTGGGGAAGTACTCGGCGACCGTGAACGGCTGCGGGGAACTGGGGATGCGGGGCAGGGCCACCGGGCCCAGGTCCTTCTCCAGGTGGCGCAGGAGCGCGTCGCGCACCCGTTCGTGGTAGAGCACCCGGCCCGAGACCACCGAGCGGTTGAAGCTTCCGTCGGCGCCGGCCCGCATGAGCAGACCCACATGTGTCACCTCGCCGCTCTCATCGACTCGGACGGGCACCGCCTGGACGTAGAGCACGGGCATGCGGCCACGGACATCCTCCAACTCCTCGGAGGAGAACCAACCGGGCTGGGTGTCGGCGGTTTCGGTCATGGGGTACGCGGCCGTCGTCCGCTCGGGACGGTCGATGGGCCGCTCCCTCCCTTCGCTCTGGTCTTGTCCCTCGATGCGGTCATCCTCCCTTGCCCCGAGGGGTTCGGGAGCACCGGCCGTCACATGGGCGTCCAAGTACCGCTTTTACCGCACGGGAGTCGAGAAAGCACGGTGCGGGTCCGTCTTCGGGAGTGTCCGAGAGAGATCTGTGCGGGCTCTGTGGAGCGTGACCCGGGCCGGGAGGGACGGGAGAACGCGCGGTGAGGTGAGACCGAACCATCCGCGGAGCCACATCGGCGAGATTTCGGGGGTTTTTCTCATCAAAAGCCTCCCGCAACCTCTCTGTAGAGGTTACGATCTCGTACGCGGTTGCGTAGTGGAAAGGTTACGTCCGGTGAGAGGTGGCCCGAGTGGCGAAGGATGTACCGTTCTCGGCCCGGGAACGTATCTCCTGTACGGGGGTGACGGTGGTGCGCGTCCACGGAGAAGTGGACCTGGCCACCGCCGACCGGCTGCGTGAACGTCTCTTCGACGCGGTGCAGGACTCCCGTTGCGACTGCCTGGTCGTGGACATGTCCGGGCTCGGGTTCTTCGACGCCAGCGGCGTGCGCGCCCTGGTCGCCGTCCATCGAGTCCTCCAGGCGCGGGGCGCGCACATGGTCCTGGCCGAACCGTCGTCCATCGCCGAACGGGTCCTGGAGGCCCTGGGCATGCGGCGCCTGTTCGACGTCTATCCGATCGTGGAGATGGCGCTGACCCACACCAGCGGGCTGCGCGCCGACGGCCCGCCCTTCAGGGACAACCCCGTCTCCTGACCCGTGCGGCCCGGTGAACGAAGTGACCCGATGTGGTGCGCCGGTGGGGAAACCGGGCGCCCCACATCGGGGCTCCACCTACCTTGCTCGGACACTCGGCCCCGGTGTTGGACACCGCAGTCCTGTCAGGGAAGCACCGTGGGGCGTGATCCCTCGGCCTCGCCGGTGATCTCGGGACGTTCCAGGAAGGGCGCGAGCAGTTCCGGAACCGCTTCGTCCGCCCAGGCCAACCCCTGGCCCAGCCCCACGTCCAGGGCGGAGTACATGCCCTCACCCGCGGCGGTGGTCGCCGCCACGTCGGCCAGCCCCAACCTGCGCTGGAAGGGCGAGCGGGTGATCCGCCAACCGATCACCGCCGACCGTTCCAGGGTGACGGTGTTTCGCACCCCCATGCCCTTGCGCAGTACCAGGTACTTCGGGTGCAGGCCGTGCCCCAGCCCTCGGTAGGAACCCACCGCGTACCAGAACGCCAGTACGCCCAGCACGACCGCGAGCGCGAACCAGCCCCACCCGGGGGTGGCCTCCACGCTCTCGACGACCAGCGGGATCGGCACGATGGTCTCCTCGATCGTGCGCGCCACCTCCCACCAACTCTCGGTGGCCACCATGTGCAGCCACGCCAGACCACCGGCCAACGCCACCCCCGCCAAGGTCACGAAGGTCGCCCGGGTGAATCGACGGCGCAACGCGGCCCTGGGGTGCGTTGCCAACGGAACGTCCAACGGGGACTGCTCCTGGCGCATCAACGCCGCGCCCAGGGCGCGCGCACGGGAGCGGGGCATGGCCGGGGACAACCTGCTCTTGGCGCTGGTCTTCTTGTCGTCGCCACTCTCCAACCCGGTCGCGACCGCCTGAACGCTCGCCCCGCGCACCGAACGCAGCACGAAGGGTTCGTGCAGGACCACACCGTTCAGGCGGCGGCCCTCCACCGACAGGGAGACGCTGGTCAGCAGGCCCCGGCGCAACCGAACCGTGCCGTCGGGTTCCCGGGTCAGGCGGTAGTTCCACCAGGTCTCCAGCGCGGCCAACAGCAGGACGACCACACCGGACAGCAGGAGCCCCACCAGGAACAGGGGGATCACGAGCAGCAGCCGGGACATCACGAAGTCGGCCATCTGCTGTGAACCGGGCAGCCCCGCCCGTTCGGAGATCCACGCCCAACCGTGCCCGCCCGACTGGGCGTTGGCACCGATGAGGGCGGCGATGACACCGAGCCCGATTCCGAAGGTGGCGGTGGTGGCGGGCGCGTAGGCGAACCAGCGCGGGTTCAGTCGGGCCAGCTCGACGCCGTCCTCGTCGACCGAGCCGTCCTCCCCCTCGGTCGATGCCCGGGAGGCGTCGTCGGTCCCGGCCCGCCGCAACAGCTCACGTCGCAATCGCTCGCCCTGCTCGGCGGTGACGAACTCCAGTTTCAGCTGGTCGGCGCCGGATCCCACCTTCTCACCGGTGCCCACGGTCACCGTGCACAGCCCGAAGATCCGCACGTGGATCGGGGCGGCCACGTCCACGCTGCGCACACGTTCACGCGGGATGGAGCGGTAGGCCTTGGCGATGATGCCCGAACGCATCTCCATGCGGTCGGCGGTGACCCGGTAGCGCACCGCGCGCAGCCGCAGCATGTCCAGATAGGTCATCAGGGCGATGAAAGCGCCGGTGGCCGGCAAGGGCAGCAGTGCCCACAGGGGCTGGTCGACCACGACCAGGACGACGGTGGCGACGATGGCGGAGGGAACCATGAACAGCGCCACGATCGCCGTGTCGGCCCACACCGACAGGGGGCTCAGCCCCGGCCAGTCGCCGCTCGGTTCGTCGGTCTCGGCGGGGAAGTCCCGCCCTGGCGGGTTCGGTTCCGGTACGTGCCCGTCCGCCGGGTTCGGGTCCGTCTCGGGGCGTGCGACGTCGGGGACGGTTTCTTCGGGTCGGTGATCCTCGTGAGAGGTCATGTGGCGTCCCCCGGGACCGCTTCGGTGTTGTCGGTGAGCTGGTCGGCCACCTCGGTGGCGAGGGTGTGGTCGAGTCCGCTGATCTCGATGGGTCCGGCGGCGGAGGCCGTCGTCACCGTCACGCTGGACAACCCGAAGGCTCTCTGTAGTGGCCCGCGCGCGGTGTCCACGGTCTGGATCCGCGACATCGGCGCCACCCGCCACTCCTGCCACAGCCAACCGCTGGAGGTGTACACGGCGGTGTCGGTGACCTCCCAACGGTGCACGCGGTAGCGCCACCGCGGCATCACCACGGTGATCAGCAACCCGACCCCGCCCACGATCCCGGCCACGACGAGGAACCAGAACCGCACGGGTTCCCAGATCAGCGCGGGCACGACGGGGATGACGGTGAGGCCGACCGTCACGGACAGGGCCTGGGTCGACCACCAGCCCACCGCTCGACGGTCCACTCGGTGGTTGGGCGGTCGCAGGCGCAGAGCGTCGTTGCTCATGGCGTCGACGTCTCCTCTCGGTAGGGGGCCGCCGGGGCGGACTTGCCATTAAAAGTGATATCACAATGCTATGCTCGAGTCATCACCTAAGGAAGGGACCGAAATGAGTGAGACCCCCGGCGTCACCAGACCCGAACCCCAGTACCGCGAACGTGCCGCCTTCGGGTACGGCGGGATCCCCATGTTCGTGGTCGCGATGGTCCTTGTCCTGGGCGGCGTCGGCATCGCCCTGCTGCCACTGCTGGACCTGCCCGTGTTCCTCATCGCGATCGGCGTGGTGCTGGCGCTGGTCGGCGCGGTCCTGTCCTTCGGGCTGACCATGGTCGCCCCCAACGAGGCCCAGGTCGTGCAGTTCTTCGGCCGCTACATCGGCACCATCCGCACCGACGGTCTGCGTTGGGTCAACCCGCTCACCGTGCGCAACGCGATCTCCACCCGCATTCGCAACCACGAGACCTCCGTCATGAAGGTCAACGACGCCTCCGGCAGCCCCATCGAGATCGCCGCCGTCGTGGTCTGGCAGGTCGAGGACACCGCTCGCGCCTCGTTCGAGGTCGACGACTTCGTCCAGTTCGTCTCCACCCAGACCGAGGCGGCCGTGCGCCACATCGCCGGCAAGTACCCCTACGACTCCTACGGAGAGGGCAACGGCACCTCCCTGCGCGACAGCGCCGACGCCATCACCGAGCAGCTGTCCAAGGAGGTCGCCGAACGCGTGGACGCCGCGGGTGTGAAGATCGTGGAGTCCCGGTTCACCCACCTGGCCTACGCCCCCGAGATCGCCCAGGCCATGCTCCAGCGTCAGCAGGCCGGTGCGATGATCGCCGCCCGCGCCGAGATCGTCGAGGGCGCCGTCAGCCTCGTGGACCGCGCCTTGGAACGTCTGGCCGACGAGAACGTGGTGGACCTGGACGAGGAACGCAAGGCCGCCATGGTCAGCAACCTGCTCGTGGTGCTGTGCTCCGACCGTCCCGCCAGCCCCATCGTCAACGCCGGGACCCTGTACCAGTAGATCCGGGTGAGGTGCCTTGTCCGAGCGCAAGAAAGTGCTGCTGCGGCTCGACCCCGCCGTCCACGACGCGCTCGCGCGCTGGGCCGGGCATGAGTTGCGCAGCACCAACGCCCAGATCGAGTTCCTGCTACGCCGTGCGTTGGACGACGCGGGCCGCATGCCCAAGGAAGTGCGGGAGATCCCGCGTCGTGGCAGACCACGAAAGCCCGAGGCCACCTCCGATGAACCCGAAGCGGAGCCCGAGGAGGGGCCGGAGCGGACATGACGAAGCCGGGTGCCCGAGGGGGACACCCGGCTTCGTGCCGTCGTGGTGGGGGTTACACGCCGTTCTCCGGCTTCTGCGTTTCCTGCGCAGTCTTCGCATCCTCCGCCTCCTTCGGTCCGCCGATGTGCCGACGCCAGTCACCGTCCAAGCGCAGGAGCCACTGCGGTACGACCCGTACCGGGAAGGGCAGTTCGGTCTCCAGGACGTCCTCACCGAACACCGGGGCCACCTCCGTGTACTCACCGTCCTTCAACCGGAATTCGATGATGCTCGGCTTGTCGGGATCGGGAGTGAGGACCCAGTACGAAGGAATGCCGAAGGCGGCGTACTCCTGCCGTTTCGTGTGGTGGTCCCGGAACACGCTCTCGGGTGAGACCACCTCCACCGCCAGCAGCGGAGGTGTGGTCGTGTAGGGCATCTGGAAATCCTCGCTACGAATCACGGCCAAGTCCGGGACTCGGTAACGCGTGCGTTCCGCATTGAGAATCACCCCTGGACCGTCCATGATCAGGAGCCCAGACGGCGCGCAGTTGCTGAGGTGGGCGGTGAGACGTGCGGTGGCCAGTGTGTGGAAGCTGACGGGGGCGGGGGACACGTCAAGCCTCCCGTCGACCAGCTCGTAGCGCCGCCCGTCGTCCGGAATCTTCCGCATATCCTCCACGGTGAGCGGTGCCGGTCCCGGGTCCGTCTTGCCGATAGCCATGACACTCATCTTGCCTCCTTGGTCGCATGGAGACCAGCGTCGCGGAGTTCTGGGGAGCGTGAGTCGGAAATGGCGAAATTCGCGAACAAGAACCCACATCATTCGGCTCTTGGCGCCGACCAAAAAGAAGGAGGGTGGGACCGGCCTGTGCCGGTCCCACCCTCCTTCTCGGTCGCGTTTCTAGCCGAGCGCTGCCGCGACGGCCCTTCCCGCCGTGCGACCGGAGAAGATGCAGCCGCCCAGGAAGGTGCCCTCCAGGGACCGGTATCCGTGCACGCCGCCACCCCCGAACCCGGCGACCTCGCCGGCCGCGTACACCCCCGGCAGCGGGGTGCCGTCGGCGCGCAGCACGCGGGCGTCCAGGTCGGTGTGCAGGCCGCCCAGGGTCTTGCGGGTGAGGATGTGCAATCGCACGGCGATCAACGGGCCCGCCTTGGGGTCCAGGATCTGGTGCGGGGTCGCCACCCGGGCGAGCTTGTCACCCCGGTAGTTGCGGGCGCCGTGGATCGCCATGACCTGTAGGTCCTTGGTGAAGGTGTTGACCATCTCGCGGTCGCGGGCCACCACCTCGCGCGTCACCGTGTCGGCGTCGAGAACCTCGTCACCGGCGACCGCCTTCATCTTGCGGATCAGCTCGGGAAGCCTGTCGGCGACCACGAAATCGGCGCCATGCTTCTTGAACGCCTCCACCGGCCCCGGGGCGCCCGGCAGGACCCGTTGCAGCACCAGCTTGAGGTCCTTGCCGGTCAGGTCCGGGTTCTGCTCCGAACCCGACAGGCCGAACTCCTTCTCGATGATCTTCTGGGAGAGGACGAACCACGTGTACTCGTGGCCGCTCTTCATGATGTGGTCCAGGGTCCCCAGGGTGTCGAACCCGGGGAGGTAGGGCGCGGGCAGTCGCTTGCCGGTCGCGTCCAACCACAGTGACGACGGGCCGGGCAGGATGCGGATGCCGTGCTTGTCCCAGATCGGGTCCCAGTTCTGGATGCCCTCGGTGTAGTGCCACATCCGGTCGCGGTTGATGATCTCGCCGCCGGCCTGCTCGGTGATGCCGAGCATCCGCCCGTCCACGTGGGCGGGCACCCCCGAGAGCATGTGCTCGGGGGCCTTGCCCAGGCGCTCGGGCCAGTTCCGTCGGACCAGGTCGTGGTTGGCGCCGATCCCGCCGGCGGTGACGACGATCGCCTGGGCGCCCACCTCGAACTCGCCCACGGCGTCCCGGCTACTGGCCCGTCCCCGCTCGACGTCGCTGGGGGCCAGCACCGTGCCGCGTACCCCGGTGACCGTCCCGTTGGTCACGACCAGTTCGTCCACCCGGTGGCGGAACCGCAGCTCCACCAGTCCCTTCTCGGCTGCGGCGCGTACCCGGCGTTCGAAGGGGGCGACCACGCCGGGGCCGGTGCCCCAGGTGATGTGGAATCGGGGCACCGAGTTGCCGTGCCCGTTGGCCAGGTACCCGCCGCGCTCGGCCCAGCCCACGACCGGGAAGATCCTCAGACCCTGTTGACGCAGCCACGAGTACTTCTCCCCGGCGGCGAAGTCGACGTAGGCCTCGGCCCACTTGCGCGGCCAGGCGTCCTCGGGTCGGTCGAAGTCGGCGGTGCCCATCCAGTCCTGGAGCGCGAGTTCCTTGGAGTCCTTCACGCCCATGCGGCGCTGTTCGGGGGAGTCCACGAAGAACAGTCCGCCGAAGGACCAGAACGCCTGGCCGCCCAGGGACTGTTCGGGTTCCTGGTCCAGCAGGATCACCCGCTTGCCCGCGTCGGCCAGTTCGGCGGCCGCGGCCAGTCCGGCCAGCCCTGCCCCGACGACGATCGCGTCGGTCTGGTCGGTGCTCATGGGTGACTCCTCGCCGGTCCTGGTACGTGGTGGTCAAGACTGTGCACCGGCCCGGGTCCAACGGCAAGGGGCATGTGCGCCGCGCACCACATCCTTTGTCAGGGTGTGACAAACCGGCCGTCACCGGGCGTGAGCGCGCGGCGTGAATCCGTGAGAAGGGTGAACACCCGAGGGCGCGCCCGGCAGTGAGGACGTCCCGCGCACCCCTTACGTTCACCCTTCGGACACCTGACCCTCGCCGTGTGTGTCCGGGTCGTCGCCCTTCGGGGTCGATCGAGGTCAGGTGTCGAACCTATTTTTTGACCGGTGGGGCGCGTGGATCCCCGCTGGGGCAAGGGGTCCCGTGAAATCGGACATGAGTCGCACGAAACCCACTATGGGTCAACAGTTGACACACGTCACACGGTGATCCAATCTGGTTAACCATTAACAGTTAACGGTTAACCGAGAGGACGACATGTCGGAGATCCTGCCCATCAAGCAACGGGCACTCGGCGAGAAGGTCGCCGGAGAACTCCGGCGCCTGATCATCACCGGGCGCTACGCCCCCGGTGCGTCACTGGTCGAAGGCCACCTGGCCGAGCAGTTCGACCTGAGCCGCGGACCCATCCGCGACGCCCTCAAGATCCTCGCCTCCGAGGGACTCATCGACACCAACCGCCGCAGCGCCACCGTCGTGGGACTGGGCGGGGACGACATCGACGAACTCTTCTCGTTGCGCGGATCCCTCGAACGGCTCGCCTTGGAGATCGGGCTGAACAAGGACAGGGGCAGGCTCACCGACGGCCTGCGCGCTCCTCTGGATCGGATGCGCAAGGCCCGAGAGGAGCGGGA
Source organism: Nocardiopsis listeri NBRC 13360 (assembly GCF_001570765.1). Classification (GTDB taxonomy): domain Bacteria; phylum Actinomycetota; class Actinomycetes; order Streptosporangiales; family Streptosporangiaceae; genus Nocardiopsis; species Nocardiopsis listeri. Next base: position 53,796 of record NZ_BCSH01000020.1, read on the forward strand.
TCCCGACGCCTTCACCGCCGCCGACGTGCACTTCCACTCGGTCTTCTACGACGTCGCCGGTCACCGGCGCCTCGCCGACGTGTGGGCGCAGTACCGGCCCACCATCGAGGTACTCCTGCTGGCCTCCAACGAGCGCTACGAGGACCTGGGCCCCTCCGTGCGCGCCCACGAGGTCCTCGCCGACCTGATCGAGACCGGTGAGCCCGACGCCGTCTTCGACGAGCTCCGCGGTCACCTGGACAACGCCAGGCTCCGGCTCAGGGCCCCTTACACACAGCCCACGTCCGACTGACCCCACGGGACGCGACCTCGTCCCACAGACCCTCGGCTCATGTCCCGCGACCCTTCCACGGAGCCGGTTCCACCGAAAACGGAGAACACCATGCGTTCCACCATCTTCCGCCTGTCCGCGGCCGCACTGGCGGTCACCGCTCTCACCGCCGGCTGCGCCGACCGGGGCGGTGTCAGCGAGGACGCCTCGGACTACCCCAGCCAGGAACTCACCCTCGTCGTGCCCTACGACGCCGGAGGCGCCTCCGACCTGGCGGCCCGCACCCTGGCCTCCGAAATGGAGGACGCCCTGGGGCAGGGCATCGTCGTGGAGAACCGCAGCGGCGGCGCCGGGTCCGTGGGCCTGGAGAACCTCGCCGGACAGTCCGCCGACGGCTACACCATCGGCTACCTGCCGGTCGAGAGCGTCATGCTCGGCTACCAGGGCTACAAGGTCGACCCGGTCGACTACGACCTCATCGGTCAGATGGTGTCGGTGCCCGCCACCATCGCCGTCCCCGAGGACAGCCCCTACGAGACCCTGGACGACCTCGTCGAGGCCGCTCGCTCCGAGCCCGGTTCCATCTCGGTGTCCAACTCGGGCGCCGGTTCCATCTGGGAGGCCGCCACCACCGAGCTGGGCCGGGTCACCGACACCGAGTTCCAGCCGGTGCCCTTCGACGGTGGTGCCCCCGCGGTCACGGCCGCCGTCGGTGGTCAGGTCGACGCCGTGGTCGCCGGCATCTCCGAGACCGCTCCGGCACACGCGGACGAACAGCTCCGTGTCCTGGCCGTCTTCGACGCCGAGCCCTCCGAGTCGCTGCCCGACGTGCAGACCGCCACCGAGCAGGGTGTGGACATCGTGATCGGTGGCTGGGGCGGCATCGGCGCGCCGGCCGGCCTGCCCGACGGGGTCCGCTCCACGCTGGAGGAGGCGTTCACCGAGGGGGCCTCCTCCGAGGAGTTCCAGACGATCATCACCGACTCGGGCAACATCCCGGTCAACGTGCCCTCGGACGAGTTCGCCGAGTTCGTCGACGCGGAGTACACCCGCTTCGGTGAGCTGCTCGAAGGCCAGGACTGAGCCCCATGGGTGACACGACCACGAACCCGGACGCGCCCGCCACGAGCGCGGCGCGTCCGGGACGCGGACTGCGGGAGCTGCTTCCCGCCCTGGCCGCCGCGGCCTTCGCCGTGGTCGCCTTCGCCTTGGCCTCCCAGGTCCCGGAGGGGGCCCGCCTCACCCAGTTCAGCCCGAGATGGTGGCCGGAGCTGCTGGCCGTCCTCGTCCTGGTGCTGAGCGTGTGCCTGGCCGTGGGGGCGCTGTTGCGCCCGACCACCACGGTGGAGGAGGACGTGCCCGAGGAGGCCACCCGCGAGGGGACGTGGCGGCTCACCGCGATGCTGGCCTCGATCGTGGGCTACGGCGTCCTTTGGTACTTCATCGACTTCCGTGTCTCCACGACGTTGCTGTTCATCGCCCTGACCTGGTTGGGCGGCGGACGCGGGTGGAAGGCACTGCTCCTCTTCCCGATCGTCGTGACCGCGATTCTCTACCTTCTGTTCGGCGTCCTCCTGAGAGTGCCACTATGAGTCCGATCGTCGAGGGCTTCAGCGCCCTCCTGGACCCCCTGGTCCTGCTGTGCATCGCCGCGGGCGCCCTGCTGGGCATGCTCGTCGGCGCCTTCCCCGGTGTGACCGCCACCATGGCCGTCGCTCTGGCCAGCGGTTTCACGCTCTCTTTGGACCCGCTTCCGGGGCTGGCGGTCCTGCTGACGATCTACGTGTCGGCGAACTTCGGTGACCGGGTACCGGCGATCCTCGTCAACACCCCGGGCACCCCGGCGTCCATCGCCACGACCTTCGACGGCTACGCCATGGCCCGCCAGGGCAAGGCGGGACTGGCGCTGACCTCGTCCGCGTTCGCCTCGGCGTGGGGGACGCTCGTCGGCATCGTCCTGCTCATGGTCGCCGCGATCCCGCTGTCCAAGCTGGCCCTGAACTTCGGCCCCGCCGAGATGTTCGCGCTGGTCGTGTTCGGTCTGACGATGATGATCGGTGTGTCCGGTGGGCGGATCGTCAAGGGCCTCATCGCGGGCGGCTTCGGTCTGCTCCTGGCCACCGTCGGTCGGGACCCCATCACGGGTACACCCAGGTTCACGTTCGGTGCGTCCGAGCTGTCCGACGGCATCCCCTTCATCGCCGCGATCATCGGCCTCTTCGGCATCGCCGAGGTGATGAACCAGATCCTCGTGCACCGCAAGGGCAAGGGGGTGGAACCGATCAAGGAGTTCGGTCGCTGGTTCCCCACCCGTCGGGACTGGCGCACCATGCTCAAGCCGTTGGCCATCGGCAGCGGTGTGGGCGGCGTGGTCGGCATCGTGCCCGCCACCGGCGGTGACATCGCCGGCATCCTCGGCTGGGACCAGGCGCGCCGTCTGTCCAAGCGACCCGAGGAGTTCGGCAAGGGCTCGTTGGAGGGCATCACCGCCGCGGACACCTCGTCCAACTCCACACTCGGTGGTTCGGTCACCACGACCCTGGCACTGGGCCTGCCCGGCGACTCCGTGATGGCCGTGATGATCGGCTCCATGGTCGTCTGGGGCATCCAACCCGGCCCGTCCCTGTTCTCCAACCAGCCCGACCTGGTCTACAGCATCGCCGGGATCATGCTCATCGCGACCGTGGTCGCGCTCGTGATCAGCGTCCTGCGCATGCGCGGTGTGGCCAAGCTCCTGGAACTGCCGCAGCACTTCCTGTGGGCCGTCATCCTCGTGTTCTGCATGGTCGGTACCTACGCCGTGAACAACAGCGTCTTCGACGTGGCCGTGATGCTCGTCTTCGGTGTCGTCGGCCTGTTCCTGAAGCGCTTCGGCATTCCGCCCGGCCCGGTCGTCCTGGGCCTGATTCCTCGGTGGTCTGGCCGAGGGCAACCTGCGCCGGGCCCTGGAGATCGGCGGGCCGACGAACATCCTGACCAGCCCCATCGCCCTGGGCCTGCTGGCCGTGAGCGCGCTCGCCCTGATCGTGCCGCCGGTGCGCAACGCCTGGCGCGCCCGCCGTGCCCGCGCCGCCGAGAGCGCCACCACTCCCACGTCCTGATCCTGCGGCAGCCACACCCTTTCCGCCCCTTTCCAACCGAGGAGAAAAACCCATGTCCGTCCCCGCCAAGGTGATCACCGCCCTGCCCACCCCGTTCGCCCGCGACGAGGCCCTCGACCCGGGCGGCGCCACCGCGTTGTTCACCGCGGTGCGCGACCGCGGGGTCGACGGTGTGTTCGTCGCCGGCACCACCGGCGAGTTCACCGCCCTCGACGACGCCGAGCGCGTCGAGGTGATCCGCCTGGCCCTGGACGTCTTCGGGCCGGAGGGGGTCTACGCCCACGTCGGAGCGGCCGCGCCTCGGCAGGCCGAGTCCCTGGTCCGTGCCTCCGTGGCCGCCGGGGCGACCCGGCTGGCCGCCATCACCCCCTACTTCCTGCCCTCGCCCGAGGACGCGATGGTGCGCTACTACGAGCGTCTGGTGGCGGCGGCCGGCGACGCCGAGGTGCACGCCTACCTGTTCCGGGCACGCTCCACCACCCCGGCCGACCCCTCGGTGCTGCGTCGTCTGCGCGACGCCGGCGTTCGCGGTGTGAAGATCAGCGGGGAGAGCGACGAGTCGGTGTCCGCCTACCTCGCGCAGGCCCCCGAAGGATTCGACGTCCTGTCCGGCAACGACATCGCCTTCGAGGAGTTCGTGCGCGCGGGTGGCCTGGGCGTGGTCTCGGGTGTCTCCTCCGTCTTCCCCACGCCGTTCGTGGCGCTGCGCGACGCCCTCAACAGCGGTGACACCGAAGGCGTGCGCGCCGCCCAGCCCCTGGTGGAGCGCGCCGTGGCGGCGGTCAAGAGCGGCAGCATCCCGCACCTGAAGGCGGGCCTGGAAGTGCAGGGGATCTCCGCCGGACCCGCCCGTGTGTGCGGCGACGCCGTCTCCGAGGCCGACCTGGAGGTCCTCAAGGAGACCGCGCGGGCCTTGGCCCTGGCCTGAACCCGACGGTGCTAGTGCGAGAGGTGTGTGAGCGCTCATGGCGCTGAAGAAGATCATCAACCGGCCCGAGGACTTCGTCGACGAGGTCACCGAGTCGCTGCTCATGGCGCACCCCGATCGGCTGCGCGCGGCGACCGAGGACCGCAGGGCGCTGGTGCGCGCCGACGCGCCCGTCCAAGGACGCGTCGGCATCGTGACCGGGGGCGGCTCCGGCCACCTGCCCCTGTTCCTCGGCTACGTGGGACAGGGCCTGGCCACCGGTGTGGCCGTGGGCAACGTGTTCTCCTCCCCGTCGGCGGAGCAGATCACCGCCGCCACACGCGCGAGCCATGGTGGGGCCGGGGTGCTGTACCTGTACGGCAACTACGGTGGGGACGTCTACAACTTCGACCTGGCCGGGGACGTCGTCGCGGCGGAGGGCGTGGCGACGGCGACCGTCCTTGGCACCGACGACGTGCTATCGGCGCCCCGCGGCAAGGAGGCGACCCGGCGCGGGGTGGCGGGTCTGTTCTTCGCCTACAAGACGGCGGGCGCCTCCGCCGAACGCGGTGACGACCTGGAGAAGGTGCGGTCGGTGGCCCAACGCACCGTGGACGCCACGCGCACGATGGGAGTGGGCCTGTCGCCCACCATCCTGCCCGCCGCCGGGGAGCCCACCTTCACCCTCGACGAGGGGGAGATGGAGGTCGGGATCGGCATCCACGGCGAACCCGGGAGCCACCGGGGCCCGTTGGAGACCGCCGACCAGATCACCGACCGCTTCCTCACCGAGATCCTCGGCGAACTGGAACCCGAGGCGGGGGACCGGGTCGCGGTCCTGGTCAACGGACTGGGCTCCACTCCGCTGGAGGAGCTCTACCTGATCTACCGTCGGGTCCACCAGGTCCTGGGGGAGCGTGGCGTGCTCATCCACCGGCGCTACATCGGCGAGTTCGCCACGAGTCTGGAGATGGCGGGGGCCTCGGTCTCCGTGCTGTTGCTCGACGACGAACTGGCCGAGCTGGTCGACGCCCCGGCGGCCTCCCCGTTCTTCGGCCAGGGCGACACTCCCGCGCCGAACGCGCCTACCGAGGAGGCGGGTACGCCGGGTGCGGAGTCCGACGCGGGAGCGGCCCCCGCCGTGCGCCGCACCGGTTCGGTCAGCGCGCTGCGCGCCACCCTGATCACCGTCATGGAGCGCTTGCCCGCCCACGCGGAGGAGCTGCGTCTGCTGGACTCGCGGCTCGGCGACGGCGACCTGGGGATCACGGTCTCCTCGGGCGCGTCGGCCGTTCGTGAGGCGCTGCTGACGTTGCCCGAGGACGCGCACCACGCCGACGTGCTGCGCACCGCGGCGACGGCGTTCGCGGCGGCCAACCCCTCCACGTTCGCGGCCTTGACCGGCGCGGGTCTGCTCGCCGCGGCGGCCGAGTCCGAGGAGCTTGCCTCCGTATCGGTTCGTGACGCCGCGCGTCTCACCGCCGCCGTGTCCCGCAGGGTGCGGGAGAGGGGCGGAGCCGAGCCCGGCGACAAGACGTTCGTGGACGGTTTGCTGCTGGTGGAGGAGGCGCTGGCCGACGCCCGGGACCCGAAGGCGGCCGCCCGGGACGCGGCGTCCGCGGCCGGGCGCGCGGTGGAGGAGACCAGTGGACTGACGTCGGCCAAGGGCCGTGCGGCCTGGGTGGGTGAACGCGGGGCCGGTGAGCGCGACCCCGGTTCGGTCGCCCTGCTGCGGTTCCTGGAGGAACTGCGCCACGTCCTGTCCTGAGACGGGTCCTCGTGGTGTGCCGTGAGGGGAACACCACGAGGACGTCCCCGTTCGGGAGTCCGTGGCGTCCATCCGACACCACGGACTCCCGGACCCTCTGCGAGCTAAGCCCCGAAACGCACCAGTGACCGTCCGCCCTTGCCCTGACGCATGCGTTCGAAGGCCCCGGGGACACCGTCAAGGGAGATCTCGTCGGTGACCATCGCCGACAGACGCAGCTCGCCGGAGCGCACCGACTCGGCCAACAGTGGGACGTCGCGGTCGGGATCGCTGGAGCCGTACACGCACCCCTGCACGGTACGGCCCTGGTGGAACAGTTCCAGGGCGTTGAAGGAAACCTCGTCCTTGACCGACCCGAGGCCCACCACGGTCACGGTCCCGCCCCTGCGCACACTGTTCCAGGCCGCGCGCACCACCTGGGCCTTGCCCACCACCTCGAAGGCGTGGTCGGCCCCGCGCCCGCCGGTCAGCCCCCGCACGGCCTTGTGGGTGCTTCCGTCGGCGACCAGGAAGTCGGTGGCGCCCAGAGAACGGGCCAAATCCTCCTTGTCGGGGGAGACGTCCACCGCGATGAGCGGGCCGGCCCCGGCCATCCGTGCGGCCTGGAGCACGGACAGACCGACCCCGCCCAACCCCAGGACCACCGCGGACTGTCCCTCGCGCAGGCGCGCGGCGTTGTTGACGGCGCCCCATCCGGTGACCACCGCGCATCCCAGCATGGCCCCGACGGACGGGTCGATTCCCTCGGGAAGTGGGATCACGGCCTTGGCCGAGACGACGGTGGCCTCGGCGAAGGCGCCCGTGCTCAAGCCGGCGTAGACGGGGGTGCCGTCGGTCAGCTCGGCGTAGGGGACCAGGGTGCCGTCCAAGGCGTGTTCGCACAGGTAGGGCTCCCCCTGGCGGCAGAACCAGCATTCCCGGCAGGCGGGCGCCCAGTTCAGGACGACCTGTTGGCCGGGCGTCAGGTGCTCGACCCCGGGGCCGACCTCTTCGACGGTGCCGGCGCCCTCGTGACCCAGGACGGCGGGCCAGGACTGGGCCAGGGTGCCGTTGGACAGCGACAGGTCGGAGTGGCACACGCCCGCCGCGGCCAGACGTACCCGTACCTGTCCGGGGCCGGGGTCGGGAAGGACCAGGGAACGGATCCGGGGGAGTGCGTCGGTCTCGTGGAAGACGGCGGCCTTGACGGTCGTGCTCATGATGGGGGTACTCCAATCGGGGAACTGGCGCGACCCTAACAATACCGGCCGGTCGGTCTGTTGGTCGGGGGTGTCCTCGAACAAGGACGGGAGGTGGGGACGCGCATGCCCCGACCCCCGTCTCCGATCCGTTCGCGGAAATGTCGATATTGGCGCATGCCCGATTCGGGTATCCAACGAATGTCCGCCCGGAAACACGCGGTGGTAAAGGCCTGAACCACCGTGAGGGCACCTGGATGGGGAGGTTCCATGGCTCGACCCGCGGTCTCGGCGCCGGTGGCGAAACCCCGGCACTATCTGATGTGCCGTCCCACCTACTTCGCGGTGGAATACGCGATCAACCCCTGGATGAACCCCGCCTTGAGCGTGGACCGTGACCGCGCCGTTCGGCAGTGGGAGGGGCTCCGCGACCTCTACCTGTCCCTGGGGCACCGCGTGAGCGAGATAGCCCCCATCGAAGGCCTGCCCGACATGGTCTTCGCCGCCAACGGTGGCCTGGTCGTGGACGGTCGGGTCTACGGGGCCCGGTTCGCCGGCGCCGAACGCACCCCCGAAGGTCCCGCCTACCTCGATTGGTTCCGCAAGGCCGGCTTCGTCGAGACCAAGGAACCCAAACACGTCAACGAGGGTGAGGGCGATTTCATCACCCTGGACGACGTCATCCTGGCGGCCACGGGCTTTCGCACCGAGGCCGCCGCCCACCAGGAGGCCGAGCGACTCCTGGACCGGCCGGTCGTCACCCTGCAACTGGTCGACCCTCGCTTCTACCACCTGGACACCGCGCTGTTCGCCCTGTCGGGGCGGCGGATCGCCTACTACCCGGGCGCGTTCTCCGAGGGCAGTCGTCGGGTGCTTCGAGCCCTGTACCCCGACGCTCTCCTGGCCACCGAGGAGGACGCCGCCGTCCTGGGACTGAACGCCGTCGGGGACGGCCGCAACGTGGTCATCGCCGCCGAGGCCACCGCACTCGCCGACCGGCTACGCGCCCAGGGATACACGGTCCATCCGATCGAACTCGACGAACTCCGCAAGGCCGGGGGTGGAGCCAAGTGCTGCACCCTGGTACTGCGAGATCCCCCTTCCTGACGGTCGAACGAAAGCGGCGGATTCCGCGCACGGTCGTGCGGAATCCGCCCGTTCAAACCTCTCGGAATGTGGGATGTGCCACCCGGCGAAACCATTGCGGGCACGGGCGCACAGGTCACACGCGCGACGCCGGTCGGCCCCCAGGCGCGCGGCCCCACTCGGCTCCGGCGTCCCCGCGCCACTTCCACCGATCCCATTAGGGTCGGTTCCCGTGACGACCAAACAACGCAGACTCCCGCGCCAGGTCAGGGAACAACAACTGATCGACGCCGCCGTCTCCGCGTTCTCCCGGGGCGACTACCACACCGTCAGCGTGGAGGAGATCGCGGCGGCCGCCGGGACCTCCAAACCCACCGCGTACCACTACCTGGGCTCCAAGGAGGGCATCTTCACCGCCTGTGTGCGCAGGGAGATGGGACGACTCATCGAGGCCATCCGCGACGCCGTGCACGCACCCCACCCCGTCGACGACGACCCGCTGCGCCGAGGAATGCGCGCCTTCTTCGCTTTCGTGGTCGACAACCGCGAGAGCTGGACCGTGCTCTACCGGCGCGCCGCCGCCCAGGGGCAGCCCTTCGAGTCCGAGACCGCCCGTATGCGCGACCGTGTCACCGAGGAGATGGCCGACCTCATCACCGCCTGCACCCGCGAGGACTACGGCGACATGGACGCGCGAGACGCCCAACTACTGGCCCGGGTGGCGGTGAGCACCGCCGACGCCTTCGCCGACTGGCTCCTGGATCATCCGGACGAGACCCCCGACACCATGGCCGGACACGTCGCCGAACTCACCTGGTCCCACCTGCGCACGCGCGGACCCGCCCAGGTCTAGGGGGAGGCCCCGGGGCGGGTCCGCGTACTCCGCTCCGTGAACGGCGTCAGCCCAGGGCGCTCATCACGTGCTTGACACGGGTGTAGTCCTCCAGGCTGTACGCCGACAGGTCCTTGCCGTACCCGGACCGCTTGAAGCCGCCGTGCGGCATCTCCGAGAGCAGGTCGCCGTGCGTGTTGAGCCACACCGCGCCGAAGTCCAGCTCGGCACAGACCCGCAGGGCCCGCGCGTGGTCACGGGTCCACACCGACGAGGCGAGTCCCTGCTCGACCCCGTTGGCCAGTTCGATCGCCTCGCTCTCGTCCGCGAAGCGCTGCACCGTCACGACCGGGCCGAAGACCTCCTCCAACACGATCTCGTCGTCGGCGCGCAGCCCGGACACGACCGTGGGCGCCAGGAAGAACCCGGCCTCGCCCACGCGGTGGCCGCCCGTCTCCACCCGCGCGTGGGCGGGCAGGCGCTCCAGCAGTCCGGTGACCCGGGCGAACTGGTCGGCGTTGTTGAGCGGCCCGAAGTCGCTCTCCTGGTCAGAGGGCAGGCCGGTGACCTGAGCCGATGCCAGGCGGGACAATTCGGCGACGAACTCCTCGTGCGCCCCCTCCTGGACGATGACGCGGGTGGCGGCGGTGCAGTCCTGTCCGGCGTTGAGGAAACCGCCCGCGATCACACCGGCGGCGGCGCCGGCCACGTCGGCGTCGTCGAAGACCACGGCCGGGGCGTTGCCGCCGAGTTCCAGGTGGACCCGCTTGATGTCGTCGGCGGCGGCCTTGGCCACCTGTGCCCCCGCCCGGGTCGAACCGGTGACCGATACCAGGCGCGTGGCCGGGTGCTCCACCAACAGGCGGCCGGTGTCGCGGTCGCCCACCACCGTGTTGACCACACCGGCGGGCAGTGCCCGCGCGGCGATCCCGGCGAGCAGAACGGTGGTGGTGGGCGTGCTCTCCGCCGGCTTGAGCACCACCGTGTTGCCCGCGGCCAGCGCCGGACCGATCTTCCACACCGCCATCATCAACGGGTAGTTCCACGGGGTGATGCCCACGCACACGCCCACCGGTTCGCGGCGGATCCAGGAGGTGCGGTCGGTGGCGTACTCGGCCGCGGCCTTGCCCTCCAGGTGTCGGGCGGACCCGGCGAAGAATCGCAGGGTGTCCACGCAGAAGGGGATCTCTTCGTTGAGGAACGAGGCGCGCGGCTTGCCGGTCTCGCGGCACTCGGCGTCGGCGAACTCCTCGGCGCGTGCGGCCAGGCCGTCGGCGATCGCCAACAGGGCGTCCTGGCGTTGTGCCGGTGTGGCCCGGCGCCAGGTCCGGAAGGCGCGTGCGGCGGAGTCCATGGCGAACTCCACCTCGGCGGGCCCGCAGACCCCGGCCCGACCGGCCACCTGTCCGGTGACGGGGTCGACCAGGTCCAGGGTCGTCCCGCCCGTGGGGTGCAGGGGCCGACCGTCTACCAGGCTGTACAGGGGAGCGTTACTGCTCATCGTGGTCCTTTGCTCGAAGTCGTGGGTGGTCTCAGTGGGCCGCGGTGGTCGGCGCGTCCTCGGTGGTGGGCACGGGGACCGATTCGGTCTCCTCTCGTGCCGGCACCAGGCGCGGGCCCTGGGGGCCGAACACCGAGCGCGGCTCGGGAAAGAGGAACAGCGCCGCCGGGTAGGCGATCGCGGCGGTCAGCAGCGCCACCGGGAGGCTGATGTCGATGCCCGCGGCCAGGTCCCCCAGGGGGCCGACCAGCAGTGGGGTGTTGGCGAACAGCAGGGCGGCCAGGGCGGACAGCAACCAGGCGGTCATCGCACGCCAGTTGATCCCCGAGCGGAACCAGTACGCGCCGCCTCGGCGTCCCTCGTTGAACACCTGCAGGTCCTCGACCAGATAGTGGCCGCGCCGGAACACGTAGCCGGCCATCATGATCACCATCCATGGGGAGGTGAGCAGGACGATGAGGATCGCGAACGCGTTGATCGTTTCGACGAAGTCGAACAGGAACGTGCCCACGAACACCAGCGTCAGGGCCAGGAAACCCACCACGACGGTGCCCTGCACCCGGTTCAGACGCGGCACCAGAGAGGAGAAGTCCAGCCCGGTGCCGTACAGCGCCGTCGTTCCGGTGGACAGCCCGCCCACCAGCGCCACCAGCAGCAACGGGAGCGCGTACCAGAAGGGGGAGACCGCGGCGAGCCCGGATACGTAGCGGTTGGGGTCGGCGACCAGGGTGGCGGTGAACAGACCGAACCCGAACGGCAGCAGGGTGCACAACTGGGCCAGGAACGGGGCCGCCAACTGTCTGCGGGTGGAGGTGGTGGCCGGGATGTAACGCGACCAGTCGCCCAGGAACCCGCCGAAGGAGACCGGGTTGGCCATCACCGTCAGCACGGCCAGTACCCAGGTGGGCCAGAACCCGCCCAGGATGTGGTCGCCGCTGCCGGCGAAGGAGGGGTCGAAGGCACCCCCGTAGGCCACGAAGCCCAGCAACATCAGGGCACTGCCGGCGACCACGGCGATCTTGTTGATCAAAAGCATGAACTGGTAGCCGTACACGCACACCACGAACACCGCCACGGCGATCACACCGTAGGAGACGGCGCGCAGCGAGTCGCCGCCGGGCAGCCCCAGCCGATGCGCGGCGCCGACGATGGCGTCACCGCTCACCCACACCGAGATCGAGAAGAACGTGACGGCGGTGAGCAACGACAGTAGGGAGCCCAGTGCACGCCCCACCACACCGAAGTGAGCCCCGGAGGAGACGGCGTTGTTGGTGCGTGTGCGGGGGCCGAACAGCGCCATGGGGGAGAGGATGAGCGCACCGAGCACCACACCGATCACCGTGGCGGCGGCCGCCGCGGCGAACCCCAACCCGTAGGCGATGGGCAGGGTGCCCAGGATGATCGTGGCGAAGGTGTTGGCGCCGCCGAAGGCGAGACGGAACAGGTCGAAGGGGCGTGAGGACTGGTCGGAGACCGGGATCGGGGCGACCCCGTGGGTCTCCACCACCGTCACTCAGGCGGGTAGGGACTGGGACACGGCTGTACTCCTGAGGGCTGTACCACTGAGGGATGGGAGGAGCGGGGATTCAACGGGAAAGGGTCGGCACACGGCGTCGTCGACGCGTGCCGCCTTCGGAACGGAACGTCGATGCTCCGCCGGGGGCCTCGGTTCTCGTTCGGGGGAGAACTCGGATGTTGGGCTGCCCCGGGGCGCGCGGCGCCGTTGACGCGTGCCCCGAGGCCGGGGTCGACCGTCCGGTGCGGACGGCGGTGTCCCGGGACGGGGCCGGGAACCTGGTCAGGACACGGCACCGTCCAGATGAGTGGGGGCGAAGCCCACCCGTCGCCCACCACCACCCTCAACGGACGCCTACGGCGCGAATATCTTTACGTGCATGGGCAGCACCACCACGCTCGGGCCCGGGGCGGCCAGCGCGGCGGCCAGGTCGGCCCCCACCCGTTCCGGTGAGCTCGACGTGGCCGGGACCCCGAACGAGGCGGCCAAGGCCACGAAGTCGGGTCGGGCCAGCTCCGTGTGGGTGGCCTCCCCGAAGGCGCCCTCCATGTACTCGCGCAGGATCCCGTAGCCGCCGTCGTCGACGATCAGCCAGGTCACGTCCAGGTCGTGCTGGCGGGCGGTGGCCAGTTCCGCGATCGAGTACATGGCGCCACCGTCACCGGAGACCGCCAGCACCGGACCCCTACCGGTCGCGGCGGCGCCCAGCGCCGCCGGGAACCCGTAGCCGAGTCCGCCGGAGCCCTGCGCCGAGTGCATCGTGCCCTCACGCGGGTCCCAGCCCGACCACGCCCAGTACGCCAGCACGGTCATGTCCCAAAAGCTCGCAGCGTCATCGGGGAGCGCTTCGCGTACCGCGGCCAGAACGGACTGTTCGGCGGCCAGGTCCTGCCCGGCCAGCCGTTCGGCCACTCGGGACAGAACCCGGGCGACCTCGGCCTCGATCGCGGGGTCCTTCGCGCGGGGTCGCACCTTCGCGGCCAGCGCCTCCAGGATCAGGGCTGCGTCGCCGTGGATCCCCAGAGCCGGGACGTTGGACTCCAGCTTGCCGAGGTCGGCCTCCACCTGCACCACACGCCCCCGGGGCGCCATGGTGTGGTAGTTGCTCGACAACTCGCCCAGACCCGAACCCACCACCAGGAGCACGTCGGCGTCCTCCAGGTACTCGGTGGTGTACCGGTCCTCGATCCACGAGCGCAACGAGAGCGGGTGTTCCCACGGGAAGGCGTCCTTGCCGCCGAAGGTGGTGGCCACCGGAGCACGAAGGGCCTCGGCCAGCTCCAGCAGCGCCTTCCGTCCGCCCGAGCGGCTCACCCCGCCACCGGCCAGCACCACCGGACGTCGCGCCCCGTCCAGCCACCGAGCCGCCTCGTCCACCACCTCCGCGCGTGCAACGAGCGGGGCCGGCGCCGCGGACACGTCCGTCACCGGCGGCACCACGATCGGCTCCAACAGCACGTCCTGCGGGATCTCCACCAGTACCGGGCCCGCGGGCGCGCGGGCGGCGGTCCGCCAGGCCTCGGCCAGCGCCGAGGGGATCTGGGAGGCGTGCCGGACAGTGAACGTCGACTTGGTGACGTCGCCGAAGGAGGCCGCCTGTTCGGGCAGCTCGTGCAGGTAGCCGTGGCGGCCACCGCCCAGCCCCGCCCGCGGCACCTGGCTGCTGATCACCAGTACCGGAGCCGAGGCCGCCCGGGACTCCTGCAACGAGGCCAGGGTGAGCAGCGCGCCGGGCCCGGTGGAGACCAACAACGGGGTGACCTCACCGGTGACCCGGGCGTGCCCGTCCGCGGCGAAGGCCGCGTTGTTCTCCACCCTGGCCGACACGAACCGCAGCCCGGGCGCTCGACGCAGCGCGTCGAACAGTCCCAACGCGTGCTGACCGGGGATGCCGAAGCACACCCGGGACCCCAACGCGGTCAGGGTCTCGGTGACCAGGTCGCCACCGTTGCGCGGCGCGCTCTCGCCCATGTCGATCAGCCCTCCGTCTTGCGCTGGTGGTTCAGGGCCAGCAGGCTCACCAGGTCGTAGGCCACGTGCGAGGCCGCGGTGGAGGTGATCTGGGCGTGGTCGTAGGCCGGGGCGACTTCCACCACGTCGGCGCCCACCAGGTTCAGGTCGGCCAGCCCGCGCAGGATCTCCAGCAGCTCTCGGCTCGTGATCCCGCCGGCCTCGGGGGTACCGGTGCCCGGGGCGTGCGCCGGGTCCAGGACGTCGATGTCCACCGACACGTACAGTGGCCGGTTCCCGATGCGCTGACGCAGCGCGTCGGCGATCTCGTCCACGCCCTTGCGCAGCACGTCGGCGGCGGTGACGATGCCGAACCCGAAGCGGCGATCGTCCTCCAGGTCCCGCTTGCCGTACAGGGGGCCGCGGGTACCCACGTGGGCGATCGCCTCGGTGTCGAGGATGCCCTCCTCCACCGCGCGTCGGAACGGGGTGCCGTGCGTGTAGGGCTCACCGAAGTAGGTGTCCCAGGTGTCCAGGTGGGCGTCGAAGTGCAGCATGGCGATCGGGCCGTGCACGCGGTACAGGGACCTGAGCAGGGGCAGTGCGATCGTGTGGTCGCCGCCCAGGGTCACCAGGCGGGTCCCGGCGCGCACGAACTCCGAGGCGCCCTGGTCCAGGGTCTCCACGGCGTCCCCGACCGAGTACGGGTTCACCGCGATGTCGCCGCCGTCCACCACCTGGAGGCGCTCGAACGGGGACACGTCCAGGCCGGGGTTGTAGGGGCGCAGCAGTCGGCTGGCCTCACGGATCGCCGAGGGGCCGAAACGGGCGCCGGGACGGTAGGAGACACCGGTGTCGAAGGGCACCCCGACCACGGCGATGTCGGCTCGTTCCACCTGGTCGAGGCGGGGCAGGCGGGCGAAGGTCGCCGGGCCCGCGAAGCGCGGTACGAGGCTGGAGTCGGTGGGTCCGATCGGTGCGTTCATGTGATCCATTCCTGTGTCGTCGGTTCCGCGATGGGTGTCAGCGGTCCCGGGTCGGGTCGGTGGACGCGACGCTCGTGGCGTCCTCGTCGGTTCCCGTCGCGGTCTCGTCGCCGGTGTCCTGGCCGCGCAGGCGGCGCTGCCACAGCTCCAGTACCGCGGGGTCGGTGGGCGGGGTGAGCAGACTGACGGCCACGTAGACCACCAGTGCGGTGCCCAACCCCACGTAGATGGGTTCGTTGGCGAGCAGGCCGGTGATCGCCATGGTCACGATGACGGCCAGGGAACCGGCCGACATCGAGGCCAGGGCGCCCGCGCGCGTTCCGCGACGCCACACCAGGCCACCGAGGATCGCGACGAGCAGGCCGCCGACCAGGATGTTGTAGGCCAGGGTGAGCGCGGCGACCACGTCGTCCACGGCCAGCGCCACACAGATGCTCGCCACACCCAGGACCAGCGTGAACACCCGGTTGGCGGCCACCTCGTCCTCCTTGTGGTCGTCCTCGGCGGACCTCTTCGCGCCGAACAGGGCGCGCACACGCGGCCACAGGTCGGTGGAGGTCACCGTGGAGCAGGCGATGAGGGCGCCGCTGGCGGTGGACATCACCGCGGACAGGGCGGCGGCCAGGACCAGACCGGCCACGCCCACCGGCAGGGTCGCCTCCACCATGAGGGTGAAGGCGTCGTCGGGGTTGGCCAGGTTCGGGAACATCACCGCGCCGGCGGTGCCGATGATCGCGCCGCACACGCCGTAGATCAGGCAGTACACGCCCGCGCCGATGCCGCCCACCTTGGCCACCTTGTCGTTGCGGCCGGTGAAGACGCGCTGCCAGATGTCCTGGCCGATGAGCAGCCCCAACGAGTAGATGACGAAGTAGGTGAGGATGGTCTGCCCGCCGATGGCGGTGGGGTCGAAGTAGGAGGGATCCAACGACTCGCGCATCCCGGAGAAACCGCCGGCCGACCACACCGCCACCGGGGTCAGGATGAGCAGGAGCCCGATCGTCTTGATCGCGAACTGGGCCATGTCGGTCATCGTCACCGACCACATGCCGCCCATCGTGGAGTACAGCACCACGATGGAACCGCCCAGGATGATCGCGACCACGCGCGGCAGTTCGAACAGACCGCTGAAGATGGTGGAGAAGGCCAAGGTCGAGGGCACCGTCAGAACGAAGGTGTAACCCCACATGACCAGGGCCGACACGATTCGGGAGTCACCGCCGTAGCGCAGGTCCAACATCTGGGAGACGGTGAAGACCCTCAGCCGCGAGATGCGCTCGGCGAAGAACAGGTGCAGGGCCAGGATGCCCACGCCGATGGCCACGACCAGCCAGGCGCCGGAGATCCCGTAGGTGTAGCCCAGGCCGATCCCGCCGACGGTGGAGGCGCCGCCCAGGACCACGGCGGCCATGGTGCCCGCGTACATCAGCGGGCCCAGACGGCGGCCGGCGACCAGGTAGTCGGACTTGCTCCTGGCACGGCGCATGCCCCACCAGCCCAGGCCGATCATGCCCAGGAGGTAGGCGGCGATCACCGCGGTGTCGATGAGCATGAAGCTCCTTTGCGGGGAGTGGTTCGGGGGCAGGCGGGGGCGTCGTACAGGGGTCGGGCCATGGAGATGTTGACGCAGGTCACATCGCTTCGGTCAGCGTAGATAGTCGGTAGGCTCCACTCCAGTGGCCGAATCGCACCACTTCCCGGTGGACTTTGGATGAATCGTCCAGTCGTCGCGGAAGGCGTCCTCGTGTACGTCATGTCCAGGACACGAGGACCGGCTCGGACGGGTCGGCGGGACGAGGGGACCAGGACATGGCGAAGAGCAGGGGCGACACCCACCACGTGCCGTTGAGCGTGGTGGTGGCTCGCCGCGACCTGGCCCTGACCACGGTGGTCGAGGCCGGTGACCCACCGATCACCTGGGCGGTGGCGAGCGAACTCGTCGTGGCCGCCGACTACCTGCGCGGTGGAGAACTCCTCCTCACCTCCGGGGCCAACCTGCCCACCGACGCCCAGGAGATACGCACCTACGTGGCCTCACTGGTGCGAGCGGGGGTGGGGGCACTCGGCTTCGGGGTGGCGCCCGTCCACCGGACCGTCCCCGCCGGCCTCGTCGAACAGTGCCGGTCGCAGGGCCTGCCGCTGCTGGAGGTGCCACGGAACTCGCCCTTCGCCGCGGTCAGTCGCGCCGTGGGCGAGGAACTGGAAGAGCGCCACCTGCGCGACCTGCGTCGTCTGGGCGAGTCCCACCAGGCCTTGGCCCGCGCGGTCACCGCACCCATCCCCGCCGAACGGTTGCCCGCGGTGTTGGCCGACGCTCTCGGAGCCTGGGTCGCCCTCGTCCCCGCCGATCCCGACGCGCCCGTGCGCCGCACCGAGGGGGCCCCGGCCGACCTGGACCCCGAACTGCGCACCCTGCTCACCAAACTCACCACCCCCCTGGGTCCGCGCAGTGCCAAGGCCGAAAGCGGCCCGGACGAGGTCTTCCTGCACACCGTGGGCACTCCGCCCGAACACCAGGGCGTGGTGCTGGTGGGGCGCCCCGAACCCCTGAGCATCACCGACCGGGAGGTGCTGCGCACCGCCACCGCCCTGCTCGACCTGCTGCTGCGCGCAGAGGGTGAGGAACCGCCCGCACCCGGCCTGCCGCTCACCGCGCTGCTGTTGGACGGCGAACTGAACCCCCGCGCCATCGCGGCACTGACCGAGCTCACCGATACCCGCATCCCTGATCCCCACGCCACCGGCTCGGGTGAGGTCCCCCGGGGCGGCTACCGGGTCCTGCGGGCGGCACCCGCCTCCCGAGGGCACCGCATCGCAGCCGCGGCCCTGCCTTTGGGCACCCACCTGAGCGACCTGGTCTTCGGCGCCGATGAGGGCGGCGGTGTCGTGCGCGCCGTCCTCGCCGACCGGGGCGAGCGTGCCCACCACGACCATCTCGAACTCCTGCGTTCCCACGGGTGGATAGGTGCCCTGAGCGCGGCCGTCGCCCCCGAGGACCTGTCGGGCGCCGACCGTCGGGCCGCGGCGCTGCTGGTGCGCGCCCGCGCCGTGGACGAACCACGGCTGTGGTCGGCCACCACCGACCCCTTCGACACGCTCATCGACCCCGAGGGCGCGGGTCGAAGCGCTCGGCAGATCCTCGGCCCGCTCGATGAGGACACCCCGGCCGCGCACACCCTTCGCCTGACCCTGCACACCTGGCTGGCCAGGCACGGCAACTGGGATCGGGCCGCCACCGACCTGGGCGTGCACCGCAACAGCGTCCGCTACCGGATCGGGCGGATCGAACGGGACCTGGGCGTAGACCTGGCCGATCCCGAACAGCGCATGCGCCTGTGGTTCGCCCTCACCCGGCGCCCTTGAGGGGCACGGGAACTTTCACGAGATCCCGCACGGGCCGATGCACGTGCGGGCAGTCGACCGAAAACCCGTGAAAAAGCGGTTCACCTGCGCGAACGCGCGAATGGCGGAGTGTATTAGGGTCTCGCCGTTTGGCCGCATCCGGCCATTTTCGTCGACGTTTCGTGAGCCGCTTCGATTCTGGGGATGCTACCCATCTCGAACCCCACCCGTATGACCTGCGCACCCCCGTGTCGAAACCCCCAACGGTGGCACGGAACAGAGCGTATTGCCGGAAAGACCGGACGAGTGCGTTCGGTTCGACCCAAGGATAATTCGAGCAGGAAACGGAAGGATCGAGCCGGAACGACTTCCGAAACAAGGGCCTGTCCCGGTTCCCTCGGTCCCGCCGTAGCCGAACCAGGAAACTGGCGCCTAACGGGAACCCCGGTCCTTCGGGGTCTGGCCACGTAGAAGGAGGAAGGGGCGAGCCCTCCCGTCCCCGGGCGGGGGCACATGCCCCGATGACCCACATGACGTTTTCTTCGCTGGACACGGCGCTGCCCTCCGGGGCGGACGCGCGCGAGCACGCCGACCTGCTCCGCCGATCCCACGACGCGCTGCTCGCGGGGCGGCCCACGCCCACGCCGCTGCGTCCGGTGATCGAGGACTCCTGGGAACGTATGCGCGGATTCGGCATCGATCCCGACTGTGGGCCCCCGCCACGGATGGCCCGACTGGACGAACTCCAACGTCAACGCGACGCCTCACCCATCGCCGAGGTGTTGCCGCTGATCCGTCGTTCCCTGGTCTCGGTCGCCGACCAGGCCGACCACATCATGCTGGTCACCGACGCCTCGGGGCAGGTGCTCTGGCGTGAAGGATCCCACCGGATGCGATCGGTCGGCGACCGGGTCGGGTTGGTGGAGGGCTCCTTCTGGAACGAGGGCAGCATCGGCACCAACGCCATCGGCACCGCGCTGGTGGTCGGTCGCCCCGTGCAGGTCTACTCCGCCGAACACTTCGTGCGCAACCTGCACGCCCTCACCTGCGCATGCGCCCCCGTGCACGACCCCCGGGACGGGCGACTCCTGGGCGCCATCGACGTCACCGGCCCGGTCTCCACCATCCACCCCTCCACCCTGGCACTGGTCAACGCGGTCGCCCAACTCGCCCAGGCACACCTGCAAGGGCTGCACCACACCCACCTGGAAAGGTTGCGCTCGGTGGCCGCGCCCCTGTTGGCCGGACTGACCAGGCCCGCCCTGGTCGTGGACGACAGCGGCTGGACCGCCGCGGCGGTGCACATGGAACCGGTCAGGCGGGTGCTGTTGCCCAAACACTGCGAGAGCGGAACGGCCTGGATCCCCGCCTTGGGGGAGTGCGGTCTGGAACCCCTGCCGGGCGGTTGGCTCATCCGCCCGCGCCCCGGGGAGCGGGCCGGTTCCACCTCGGTCACCCTGGACCTGCGCAAACCCGGTGCGTCCACGGTGACGGTGGCCGGCCCGAGCGGCGAGTGGGTGCACAACCTGACCCCGCGCCACACCGAACTCCTCCTCCGGTTGGCGGTGCACCGGGCGGGACGTTCGGGCGCCGAGTTGTCCAAGGACGTGTTCGGCGCCGACGCCCACGTGGTCACCGTGCGCGCGGAGCTGTCCCGGATCCGGCGCAACCTGGGTGGTGTGATCGAGAGCCGCCCCTACCGTTTCGCCGACGAGGTCACGGTTCGGGTGATCGGTTCGCAGACGTCGGTGAACCTGCTCCCCGCTTCGTTGGCGCCGGGGGTGCGGGCCCTGCTGGACCGGGATGGGGGCACTCCCCTGTTCGACCACCCCGGCTGAACCGCCCCGATCGCCCGACACGTCGCCATATCGTCACCCTGGGTGGGAAAGTCGCAACCTGTTGCAACCGTTGCCGAGTGCGAGCCGATGGGATCAACTTGGGGATGCGCGGCCCGCCCACCGGTGGGGGCCTCCGGGCAAGAGAGGGCACGGAGGAGTTCACCGGTGCGGGGCGCGTCCGTGTCCTGCGGGCCTTGAGGGGGGTTACGGGGGTAAGGACGGACGCGTTTTTGGGGAGTGCTCCACGGGAGGTTCGGGGGGAATCCTCCGGGAGCGTACGCGTACGATGCGGTGCGGCCCGGACCGTCGTGTGAGTTATCGGGCCGCACCGCCATCGATGACTTCAGCCGGCTTCGGGTGCGGCGGATGCTTCTTCGTCCGCGAGCTCGTCCGGCTCTTCCGCCTCTCCGGACTCCGGTTCCCGCGGCGCGCACTGGAAACAGTCCATGCTGAAGACCTCCTCGCCGTCGACGGCCCCGGTGAAGACACCGGACAGGCTGTCGTCGCCCGCGGCGCGTTCGGCCAGGGCCTCGGAGGAGAGCCGGCCCTCGAAGCGCAACTCGGCGCCGTCGCGGTCCAGTCCCTCGCAGACCACCTCCAGGCCGCCGCTGACGTGCCCCGCGTCTTCCTCGTCCTCTTCGACGGTCCCGCTCCGGGCGCGGCCGGCGGTGACCGTGTCCTCCTCGTCGTCCCGTGTCGGCTCGGCCGATGGGGACGGTGAGGGGGATCCGGAGGCATCGGGTTCTCCGGTGGCAGCGGGAGAGACACAGGTGAGCGTGCCGTCGACGGGGTGACCCTTGCGCGCGAAGGCGCGTTCGACGCCCGGTCGTAGCACCGAAGCGGACAGGGCGTCGGCGGCCCGTGCCAGTTCCAGCCGTTCGGCGTCGATCTCCTGTTCCGTGGGTGCCGGGTCGGTGCACGAGGTCAGCGCGCCGCACAGCAGCAGCGTCGCGGAGATGCTGAGGGTGGTCGAGCGGACGCCCATGGTCTCCTCCGGTTCTCGGGTGGCGCACCCGTCACCGGGAGCGATGGTCCACCGCACCAATGTCCTCGAAAACCCAGAAAGCACCCATGTCCGACTCGGGTGGTAGGGGTGAAAAGTGCGTCATGTTCTGGTCATTCCTGTGTGAGTCGGGTCGCGCACCCGGGTACCGTCACCGACGCGGCGCTCGAACGCCTGCGACGATGTGCGTCAGAGCACAGGAACGCCCTGATGGGGGGTGCCCACACGACCACTGGGCTAGACTCCGGATATTTCCCGAACCGTGTTCCACGGTTCAACACGACCCGACCGACTCACCGAAAGCCGCACACGGCCCGGCCGTCACGGTGGCCTCGCGTGAACCAAGGGGACCCGATCGGCGTCGAACCAGGAATCAACGAAGATCTCCCGGGACGACCCGGCAGACCCCACAAGATCGTCCTTCCTTCGGAGGTGGACCGTGTCCGCTGACCACCGAGAGCAGCAGCCCGGCCAACAGGGCTCGCGTATCGACCCGCACGTCGGCCGCTACGCACATCGAGCACAGGGCATGGTCGCATCGGAGGTCAGGGCACTCTTCGCGGTCGCCTCCCGCCCCGAGATCGTCTCCCTGGCGGGCGGCATGCCCAACGTCGCCGCCCTTCCACTCGACCAGATCGGTGACCTGGTCAAGGACGTGGTCTCCGAGGAGGGCGCCGCCGCCCTGCAGTACGGCTCCGCTCAGGGCGACCCCGTCCTGCGCGAGCAGATCTGCGACTACATGACCCTCGAGGGCGTCCAGTCCGTCCCCGACGACGTCATCGTCACCGTCGGATCCCAGCAGGCCCTGGACCTGATCACCCGCGTCTTCGTCGACCCCGGCGACATCGTGCTGACCGAGGCGCCCACCTACGTCACCGCGATCAACACCTTCGCCGCGTTCCAGGCCGACATCCGCCACGTGAGCATGGACGACGAGGGCGTGGACGCCGACGAACTCGACCGCGCCCTCACCGCGGCGGCCAAGGCCGGGCGCACCGTCAAGTTCTTCTACACGATCCCCAACTTCCAGAACCCCGGCGGCATCACCATGTCCGCCGAGCGTCGGGTGCGGGTGATGGAGGTCTGCCGACGCCACGACGTCCTGATCGTCGAGGACAACCCCTACGGTCTGCTTCGCTACGACGGCGAACCCCAGCCCACCCTGTACTCGCAGGGCGACGGCAACGTCATCTACCTGGGATCGCTGTCCAAGACGCTCTCACCGGGACTGCGCATCGGCTGGGCGCTGGCGCCCTCGGCGGTGCGCGCCAAACTCGTGCTGGCCGCGGAGTCGGCGATGCTCAGCCACTCCACGTTCAACCAGCTCGTGGTGCGCCGCTACCTCAAAACCTTCCCCTGGCGCGAGCAGATCAAGACGTTCAACAGCATGTACGGCGAGCGGCGCGACGCCCTGCTCGGCGCGCTCAACACGATGATGCCGGACGGCTGTACCTGGACCCGGCCCGAGGGCGGGTTCTTCGTCTGGGCGACCCTTCCCGAGGGCATCGACGCCAAGGCGATGCTGCCGCGCGCGGTCAACCACCGTGTCGCCTACGTGCCCGGCACCGGCTTCTTCGCCGACGGTCGTGGCCGTGACAGCATGCGATTGAGTTTTTGCTACCCCACACCCGAACAGATCCGGGAGGGCGTGCGCAGACTCGTCGGAGCCATCGAGGGCGAGATGGACCTGCGCGACACGTTCGGTCCCGCCATGGCCGTGCCCACCGAGGGCAGCCAGGCCCCCAGCCCCGACCTTCCCTGACACCCCCGTTAGGGGCACCAGCCACCATGACAGCAGCACAGAAGGAGGTCCGCGCCGTGGCCGACCTTGACCGGGTCCTCGTTCTCGCCGGGGGACTGTCCCCCGAACACGAGGTGAGCGTCCAATCCGGCCGCAGCGTGGCCGAGGCCCTGCGCCGACTCGACGTCGAAGTACAGGTCGCCGACGTCGACTCCGGGCTTCTCCAGCGCTTGGCCGACGATCCGCCTCAGGTGGTCTTCCCCGTCCTGCACGGCTCCGCCGGTGAGGACGGCGCGATCCGCGAGGTCCTGGAACTGGCCGGGGTGTCCTACGTGGGCGCCCGTCCCCAGTCCTGTCGGCTCGCCTACGCCAAGCCCGCCGCCAAGGCCCTGCTGGCCGAGCAGGGCGTTCGGGTGCCGCGTGGCGCCACCCTGCCCAAGTCCGCCTTCCATGACCTGGGCGCGCCCGCGCTCCTGGACAAGCTCATCGAACGGCTCGGGTTGCCACTGTTCGTCAAGCCCGACCGTGGCGGTTCGGCGTTCGGCGCCACCCCCGTGACCTCGGCCAAGGACCTGTCCACCGCCCTGATGTCCTGCTTTGCCTACAGCGACTCCGCGCTGGTCGAGGAGTTGGTCCAGGGCACCGAACTGGCCGTGGGCGTCCTGGACACCGGTTCGGGGCCCGTGGCGCTGCCCCCGGTGGAGATCGTTCCCGACGGCGGGGTCTACGACTACGCGGCCCGCTACACCGCCGGCCGCACCGAGTTCTTCTGCCCGGCACGTCTGGAGGAGTCGGTACTGGCCGCCGCCACCGAGGTGGCGCTGACCGCGCACCGCACCCTGGGCCTGCGCGACCTGTCACGCACCGATCTCATGGTCGCCCCGGACGGCGAGGTCGTCTTCTTGGAGACCAACGTCGCCCCGGGTCTGACCGAGACGTCCACCTTCCCGATGGCGGCCGCGGCACAAGGGCTGGACTTCGCGCTGCTGTGCCGCGAACTCGCCCACCAGGCGCACCTGCGCGGCTGAACCGACACCGGTCGACGGGACACTGACCGACGGAACCGGGTGGGCCGCCACGCCACGGCGGCCCACCCGAACGCGGCCCCGGAAGGGACCCGAGCCCGTGTCACCGGCTCGGAACCTCCAGGGCCCTCTCGATCGCATCACGGACCGTGCCCTGGAGCAAGGGGACCTTGTACCCGGTGGCGGGCAGGGGAGAGCACCGATCGGCCAGGGCGGTCAACGCCTCCTCCACCCGATCGGGCAGGTTCCCGCCGGGTGCCACGTCCACCAGGGCGCTTTCCACCTCGGGTAGCCGCAAGGGGGTGCGCGCCACCGCGCCCACCGCCACCGCCGCCCGCTCCACGGGTCCGCGGCCCCGGTCGGCGCACTCCAGCCGAACGACCACCTCCACCAACGGCCACTCCGCCCGGGAACGTCCGGCCGCCCTTCGATGGGCGAAGCGCTCGCCCGGGTACGGAACCGGCAGTGACACGGCCGTCAACAACGTGCCCGGACCCAGCGTGTGCTCACGTGTGGGGTCGGTGCCCTCGTACAGGTCGACGATCGCCCTTTCGGGGACCGGGCCGCCCTCCAAGCGCACGCTCGCCTCATAGGCCAGCAGCGCCACCGCCAACGTCGACGGATGCGGGGCCACGCACGGTCCCTGGTCCACCACCACGCCGCGCAGGTGGTCGCCCTCCCGAGCCGGACAGGAGTCCCCGCCGGTCTGGAAGCAGTCGAAGGCCGGGTTGCGCAGGTAGGCGCAACGATTGCGCTGGAGCAGGTTGCCGCCGAGGGTGGCCGTGCCCCGGATCTGGGGGGTGGCAAGGGCCCGGGCGGTGGCCGCCAACGCCGGATAGGCCGTGACCAGAGTTGGGTCGGCTCCCAACGTGGCGACGGTGGTCATCGCCCCCACACGGGCCGAACCGTCGGCCTCCCAGACCACCTCGTCCAGGCCGGGCACCCCCAGCAGGTCCACCAGGGGACCGGGGGTGAGCACTCCGGTCTCCAGGCATGCCATCAGGTCGGTGCCCCCGGCGCGCGGGCGCACCCCCGGCCGTGCCAGGTCGGCCGACACCTCGGCCACGCTCGTGGGTCGGGTCACGGTCATCGCGTCGCTCCGATCAGTCGGTCCGGGCGCAGGGGCAGGTCGCGGTGGCGGACGCCGGTGGCGTCGAAGACGGCGTTGCCCAGCGCGGCCGCCACCCCCACCACAGACACCTCGCCGAGCCCGATCCCACCGCCGGGCACGTGCTCGAAACCCTCCTGATGGAAGTACACCTCGGTCTCGGGAACGTCGCCCATGCCGGGTATCCGGTACTCCTCCAGGTCGTTGGAGAGCACGACGCCGGTGCTCGGGTCGTCGCGTCGCTCCTCGAACAACGCGTAGCCCACCCCCTGGACGACGGCGCCTTCGCACTGGTTGCGGGCCATGCGTTCGTTGTAGAGGCGCCCGGCCGCGATCCCGGCCCAGCAGCGGGTGGGGCGGACCCGGCCCAGCAGAGTGTCCACCTCCACCTCCATCACGTGTACCGCCCCGCTCATCCCGCGCCCCACCGCCAGGTCGCCGGCCATGTTCGGGGTGAGCCGTCCCCAACGGTCCAGACCGCGCTCGCCCACCACCGACAACCCCTCGACCCGGGACAAGGCCTCCTTGAAGGTGTGCTCGGGGATGGGTCCCGACGCCGGCACGTCGGGGGAGTGCTCACGCAGGGCGTCGCGCAACCGGTCGGCGGCGTCGGCCGCGGCCGGTCCCATCGAGGTGGTGGTGCGGCTGCCGAAGGACCCGGTGCCGTGCACCGAGGAGCCGTGCCCGATCTCCACGGTCAGGCCGTCGGCGCCGATGCCCAGCCGCTCGGCGACCACGTCGCCCAGCACCGTCCGGATGCCCGTGCCGATGTCCTGGGTGCTCGAACGCACCACCAGCTCACCGCCGCGCACGGTCAGTTCCACCCGGGCCTGAGGCCCCAGCAGGTAGGGCCAGCCCGCGGCGGCCAATCCGACCCCGCGCCGGAACCGGCCGGTGCGCTCCCCACGAGGACGATCCCGCCACAGTGGCAGCTGCGCCACCCGTTCGTACAGTGCCCGACGCTTGGGGTTGCCGTCCCACCGTCGCCGTAGCGACAATGGGTCCTCGCCCAGCCGTAGCGCCATGGTGTCCACGGCCTGCTCCAGCGCCCACGCCATCGGTGGCCCGCCGGGTCCGCGCATGGGTTCGCCCGGAGGCCGGTTGGTGACCACGTCGAAGTCGCGCACCCGTCGAGGCGAACGTCCGTACATCAGCGCGGCCAGGGTGGCGACGTTGGAACCGACCGACACCCCGCCGTCGCCCACCGAGTCCACGGCCAGCGCACGCAGGTCGCCCTCGGAGCCGGCCAGCAGAGCCACGCGGGTGCGGTTGCCGGGCCGGTGGCCGGCGTCGACGAGTTCCTCGGAGCGTTCCAACGACACCCGCACCGGTGCGTCCACCAGCCGGGACAGTTCCACCGCGGCCACCGTGTCCGGGGACAGGGCACCCTTGGCGCCGAACCCCCCGCCCACGTACTCGGTCACCACGTGCACCCGCTCCCGCGGCAGGTCCCAACGCTCGGTGACCTTGTCGACCATCTTGCTCAGCGCCTGGGTGGACACGTGCAGGTGCAGGTGTCCCCCCTCCCAGGAGGCCACGCTCACGTGCGGTTCCAAGGGGGTGTGCACCTGGGTGGCGGTGGTGTACTCCTCGGCCACCAGCAGGGGGTCCTCGCGCAGCCGGGCGGCGCGCAGACGGGAGACGGCCGTGGGGCCACGCCAACTCACCACTCCGGGCCCGCGCACGTTGTCCTTCCACGGAGCCCTGGGGCCGGGCGCCTCACCGTAGCCGAGGGCGGCGGCGCGTTCGGCCTTGGTCGGGTACACCAGTGGTGCCCCGGGCTCCCGGGCGGCGTCGACGGTGGTCACCGAGGGCAACGGTTCCAGTTCCACTCGTACGGCCGCGGCCAGCCGACGGGCCTCGGCGCGGGTGGGCGCGGCCACGGCGGCGATCGCCCGCCCCACGTGGCGTACGGTGCGGTCCTCGCCCAGCAGGTCCACCAGGGGCGCCCGACCGCCGCCGTCATCGGGCGCGGGGTGCACTTTCAGGACCCGGGCGTGCGGCACGGTGGAGCGCACGATCACTCCGGTCCAGGTGCCCGGCGGGGCGTGGTCACCGGTGAAGCGGGCGCGTCCGGTCACCTTGGCCGGGGCGTCCGCGCGCGGTGGCGCCTCGACGGGGTCGGTGTCGAACTCACCGGCGCAGGCGGCGGCCACGGCCGAGAAGATCCCCTCGTAGGCCCCGCATCGGCACAGGTGTCCGGCCAGGGCGTCGGCGATCGTGTCGCGGTCCGGCGCGGTGTCACCGTGCTCGGTCCGCCAGGCGTCCACGAACACGGAGGCCTCCACCACGAAGCCGGGGGTGCAGTAGCCGCACTGGAGGCCGTCGTGCGCGGCGAAGGCGCGCTGGACGGGGTGGTCACCGCCCAGTCCTTCCACGGTGGTGACCGAACGTCCGGCCAGGTGGGCGGAGGGAAGCAGGCAGGAGGCGGTGGGGGAGCCGTCGACCAGGATGGTGCAAGCGCCGCACACCCCGCTTCCGCAGGCGATCTTGGTACCGGTCAGGCCGAGCGTGCCGCGCAGGTGCTCGGCGGCGTTGACCTCGGGTTCGTCGGGGGTGGGCGTGGGGGCGCCGTTGACGGTGGTGTCCATGGGGCGACTTCCCGGGCAGACGAAAGTTGTCACTGTCTACTTAAGCGGCGGTTTCCTCCGTTGTCAAAGGCTTTTCCGCCGGAAACGCCGGTCCGGGCCCCCGCCGGAGCCCGGTTCGACCGCGTGGCCTCGTCGGGCTTCGCATACTGTGGCGGGCGACGAAAGTACACGTCATCCCCCTCCCGAGGATTCCCTTCATGTACCTCACCGCGCCCCCTCGCATCCATGGCTGGGTCGAGTCCGGCTTCGAACCGGTCCGCGAGGCCTTTCAGAACAACTTCGCCGAACACGGGGAGACCGGCGCCGCCGTGGCCGTCCACCACGCCGGCCGCCCGGTGGTCGACCTGTGGGCGGGAACACGCGACCCCCAGACCGGGGCGCTCTGGGAGTCCGACACCCTCGCCCTGGTCTTCTCCGCCACCAAGGGCGTGACCGCGCTGGTCCTGGCACACGCCCATTCCCGGGGGCTGTTCGAGTACGACCGGCCACTGGCCCGTTACTGGCCCGAGTTCGCTCGTCACGGCAAGGAACACGTCACCGTCCGCGAGCTGCTCTCCCACCGGGCCGGTCTGCCCTACCTGGACACCGAACTCACCCCCGCGTTGTTGGCCGACCACGACCGGCTCGCCGATGTCCTGGCCGACCAGAGGCCCGCATGGAAACCTGGTACGCGGCACGGCTACCACAGCGTCACCATCGGCCTCTACGTCAACGAGCTGCTACGCCGGGTGGACGGGCGCACCGTCGGCTCGTACCTGTCGGAGGAACTCGCGGAACCCCTGGGCCTGGATCTGTACGTGGGACTTCCCGCGCGGATCGGCGAGGAACGCCTCGCCCACCTGACCGGAGGGTCCTGGCGCGACCTGGCCGCCGACCCCACCGCCGTCCCCCTCGGCCACGTACTCGCGCGCTGCCTGCCCTGGAGCATCGCCGCGCGCACCTTCGCCAACCCACCGCTGCGCACCGCCGACGAACTCGCCGGCCCCACCTACCGATCGGTGGAGCTGCCGCACGGCAACGGCTTCGCGACCGCCCGCTCGCTGGCCGCGCTCTACGGCGAGTTCGCGCAAGGCGCGCCGATACTGGGTGTACGCGACGAAAGCCTGCTGGGCTTGGAGGAACAGCCCGCGCCGCCCTCCGAGGGGGAACGAGACGTCAACCTCAAGGTCCGCACCCGCTACTCGTCAGGGCTGTGGAAACCCTTCCCCGAATGGCGCTTCGGTACCGACGACCGCGCCTACGGCAGCCCGGGAGCCGGTGGCTCCTTCGGCTTCGCCGACCCGGCCACCGGCACCGGCTACGGCTACGTACCCAACCGGATGGGTCTGCGGATCTGGAACGATCCGCGCGACGTGGCCCTGCGCGGCGCCCTGGACCGCTGCCTGGCCACGGTCCTGCCCTGAGCCGGCGACCTACCCCGAACACACCCGTGGCCGGGGCGCGAAGCCCCGGCCACGGACGAGCGGGACTCCTTACAAGCCCATCGCGTGCATGGCGAAGTGGAAGGAGAAGACCGCGGTCAGGATCCACATCAGCCAACCGACCTCCCGGAAGCGCCCCTGAGCGGACTGGATCACCGTGTACGCGATGATCCCGATACCGATCCCGCTGGCGATGTCGTAGGCGAACGGCATCATCACGATCGTGAGGAAGGCGGGGATGGCCACCGAGAAGTCGTTCCAGGCGATCTGCCCCACGTGCATCATCATCATGGCGCCCACCAGCACCATCGCCACCGAGGCGGCCTCTGCCGGCACCATGCCGAACACCGGGGCGAAGAAGATCGCGCTGAGGAAGAACAGCCCGGTGACGACACTGGCCAGACCGGTGCGCGCCCCCTCGCTCACCCCCACGGTGGACTCCACGAACACCAGCGTCGCCGAGGAACTGGTCAGACCCCCGGCCACGGCGCCGGCGCCGTCGGTGATGAGGATCTGGTTGACCCGTGGCATCTGCCCGTTCTCGTCGGCGATGTCGGCCTTGGTACCGATGGCCAGGATGGTGCCCAGGGCGTCGAAGAACCCGGCCAGCACCAGCGTGAACAGGATGACCCCGGCGGTGGTCGGTCCGGCCGTGGTCCAGGCACCGAACAGGTCCACCTGGAACAGCAACCCGAAGTCGGGCGCGGCGAACGGGCTGCCGGGCAGCTCCGGCACACCGCCGCCCCAGGACTCGGGGTCCAGGCTCAGCGCGTAGTGCAGGACCACCGCGAGCACGGTGGCGCCGATGATCCCGTAGAAGATCGCACCGGGAACCCGGCGGGCCAGCAGCACCGAGGCCAGGATCAGCCCGGCCACGAACACCAGGATCGGCCACCCGTCCAGGTGTCCACCGCCGCCCGCGGCGCCGATCTGTAGGAGGCTGTCGCCGTCACCGGCGCTGACGAACCCGATGTTGGCCAGGCCGATCAGGGACACGAACAGACCGATGCCCACGCCGATGGCGAGTTTGAGGTTGTACGGCAACGCGTTCATCACCGCGGTGCGCACCCCGGTCAGCACCATGAGGATGATGGCGATGCCCTGCCACACGACCAGACCCATCACCTCCGGCCAGGCCATCACCGGCGCCGCCTGGTAGGCGACCACCGCCATCACACCGAGGGCCGCCGCGCAGGCGATGGGGGCCCTGCCCACCACACCCATCATGATGGTGACCAGCCCGGCGGCCAGGGCGGTCATGGTGGTCAGCTGGCCGGCCGAGAGTTGGTCGCCGTTCACGTCGGTGACGCCGCTGAGGATGATCGGGTTCAAGACGATGATGTAGGCCATCGCCATGAACGTCGTCAGCCCTCCGCGGACCTCCTGACCGAAGGTCGACCCCCGTTCGCTGACGAGGAAGAAGCGGTCGAGCCAGGATCGATCCGTTGGGGAGCGCTCTGCGGAACGCGCTCCGGAGTCGTCGAGTCGGGTCATGTCCCCTCCTGGAGGGATATGAGCACGGCAGGGCCGTGTTTTAAGGGGGGTTGACTACTCTGCGTAGTCGGATTCGGGCACGAGGGGACGACGTCGTCCCCTCGGCCGCCCACCCCGGGGCCGAGGGCGTCGGCAGGATCCGGGGCGGGCGGGTCTTGGCGGGAAGGGACGACGGGCGCTTGCCGCCCCTCCCCGGTTCGATGGACGCCTCAAGACACGCCGGGCGACCTACAGGTCGATGCCGACGATGTCCTCCGGACGCACCGGCGCGTGCGTGAGCGGGCGCCTGGTCGCGTCGCGCACCGCGGCCACGATCGCCGGGGTCGACGACAGCGTCGGCGGCTCGCCCGCGCCGCGCAGACCGTACGGAGCGTGCGGGTCGGGACGCTCCAACACGTCGATGCGCATCGGCGGGGTGTCGAGGATGGTCGGGATGAGGTAGTCGGTGAAGGACGGGTTGCGGATCTCGCTGTCCTTGACCTGGATCTCCTCCATCAGCGCCAACCCCAGGCCCTGGGCTGAACCACCCTGGATCTGCCCGGCCAGCTGCTGCGGGTGCAGGATCTTGCCCACGTCCTGGACGGCGTCCAGGGCCACGACCTTCACCAGGCCCAGCTCCACGTCCACGTCCACCACGGCACGGTGCACGCACATGCCGAACTGGTTGTGCGAGTCTCCCTGCCCCAGGTCCGGGTCGATCATCTCGGTGGGTCGGTGGTGGTACTCACGGGTGTGCTCCACCACCTCGCCGCCCTGGGCGGACTCGCCCAGGAGGTCGGCCAGGGACACCAGCACACCGTCGGTGGCGGAGACGAGCTTGCCGCCGTCCAACGCCAACCCGGTGTCCTCGACCCCGGCCGGCACCAGGCCCTTGCGCCGGGCCAGCTCGAACACCTCGGCGCGCACCGACGCGCACGCCGTGCGCACCGCGCCACCGGTCATGTACGACTGGCGCGAGGCCGACGAGGAACCGGCCGAACCCACCTGGGTGTCGGAGGGCGCGATGACGACCTTCTCCACGCCCAGTTCGGTGCGGGCGATCTGGCCCTTGACGGTCACCAGCCCCTGGCCGACCTCCGCGGCCGCGGTGTGCACCAGCACCACCGGTTCGCCGTTGACGACCTCCAAACGGACACGGGCGGTGGAGTAGTCGTCGAACCCCTCGGAGAAGCACAGGTTCTTGAGGCCCACGCCGTACCCCACGCCGCGCACCACGCCCTCACCGCGAGTGGTTCCCGCCACGCCGCCGGGCAGGGTGCGCTGGTCGGTGGGATCCTCCAGCTCGGTGCGCTCCACCGGCATCGGCAGGTCACGGCATCGCTCCAACATCTCCGCCATGGGCAGCGGCATGTCGATCTCCTGGCCGGTGATGATCCGGGAGCCCTGCGCCATGGCGTTCTTGACCCGAAGGTCCACCGGGTGCATGCCCAGCTTCTCCGCGAGCTTGTCCATCTGCGACTCATAACCGAAGCAGGCCTGCACCGCGCCGAAACCGCGCATCGCCCCGCACGGCGGGTTGGTGGTGTACACCCCGTAGGCGTCCACCAGCACGTTCGGCACCTCATAGGGGCCGATGCCCAGGGAGGAGGCCACGCCCACCACCGCGGGGGTGGCCGACGCGTACGCGCCGCCGTCCACGATGATCTCCAGGGTGGCGTACAGCAGGGTGCCGTCCGCCTTGGCGCCGTGCTCGTAGCGCATCTTGGCCGGGTGGCGGTGCACGTGCCCGTAGAAGGACTCCTCCCGGTTGTAGACGAACTTGACCGGCTTGCCGGTGTGCAGCGCCAGCATGCACGCGTGGATCTGCATGGACAGGTCCTCGCGGGCACCGAACGCGCCGCCCACGCCCGCCAGGGTCAGCCGCACCTTGTCCTGGGGCAACCCCAGGGCCGGCGCGATCTGCTTCTGGTCCACGTGCAGCCACTGGGTGGCCACGTACAGGTCCACCCCACCGTCCTCGGCCGGGACCGCCATACCCGACTCCGGGCCCAGGAACGCCTGGTCCTGCATGCCCACCTCGTACTCGGTGGCCACCACGGCGTCGGCCTCGGCGCGCAGTCGCTCCAGGGTCTTTTCCTGACCCTCCTTGGAACCGGCCACGTCCACGAACGAGCCGGTACGGATGGGCTGGTAGCGCAGCCGGTTGCCGCTCTGGTTGAACTCGGGGTGCTCGGGCAACTCGCCCTTGTCGTGCACCAGTGGGTAGTCGGGGTCCAGGGCCGCGCGCCGGGAGTCGCTCACCGGGGCCAGCACCTCGTAGTCGACCTTGATGCGCTCCATCGCCCGCCGGGCGGTCTCGGGGTGGTCGGCGGCCACGATCGCCACCGACTCGCCCTTGTAGCGCACCTTGTCGAAGGCCAGCACCGGCTGGTCCTGGTGTTCCAGGCCGTAGCGCTTGGTGCCGGGGACGTCCTCATGGGTCAGCACCGCCTGCACACCGGGCACCTTGAGCGCCTCGGTGATGTCGATGCCGAGGATCCTGGCGTGCGGGTGGGGACTGCGCAGGGTGGCGCCCCACAGCATGTCCTCCATCCACATGTCCGACGAATAGGCGAATTCGCCGGTCACCTTCAGCGTGCCGTCCGGTCGGCGCGGGCTGGCGCCCACGCCGTCCTTGGTCGTGCTGGAAAGGTCCGTGACGGTACGGGTCGTCGCCGCCATCAGCGGCTCACCTCCTGGGTCAGACTCCGGTGTGCGGCGCGGCCGCGCGCGGCGGCGCTCTGGGCCGACAAAGTGCGCATTTCGCCGTGGTCGACGACGGTGTTCCCGCCGACGAGCAGGCGCTCCAGGGGCGGCGTGGGACCGAACACCATCGCCACCACCGGGTCGTCGATGACGTCGTGGCCGAACCCGTCCACCCGCCACAGGGCCAGGTCGGCGAGCTTGCCCACCGACAACGACCCCAGTTCGCGGTCGCGGCCCAGCACCCGGGCGCCACCCAGCGTGGCCATCTCCAGGGACTGTCGAGCGGTGAGGGCCTGGGGCCCCTTGCGGGCCCGGGCCATCAGCAGGGCCTGATGCATCTCGCCGGCCATCGAGGTCAGCTCGCTGGATGCGGGGCCGTCCACACCCAGACCGACCTTGGCGCCGGCCTCCAACAGTTCGGTCACCCGGCAGATACCCGCGCCAAGGCGGGCGTTGGAGGTGGGGCAGTGCGCCACACCGGTGCCGGTGGCCGCGATCCGACCGATCGCGGCGTCCGACAGGTGCACCGCGTGCGCGAACCACACGTCATCGCCCAGCCAGCCCAGCTTCTCGGCGTACTCCACGGGGGTGCACCCGAACTCGGCCAGGCACTTCTCCTCCTCGTCGAGGGTCTCGGCCAGGTGGGTGTGCAGCCGCACACCCTTGTCGCGGGCCAACGTCGCGGCGTCGACCATCAACTCCCGGGAGACCGAGAACGGTGAGCAGGGGGCCACCGCGATCCGGGTCATGGAGTCGAAGGAGGTGTCGTGGTAGGTGTCGATCGCCTCGGCGGTACCCGACAGGGCACCCGCCAAGGACTCCACGACACTGTCCGGGGGAAGGCCGCCCTGGCTGTGGCCGCGGTCCATCGAACCGCGCGCCAGGTCCAGACGAATACCCACCTCGCGGGCGGCCTCGACCTCGGCCGCCACGATGTCGCCGCGCCCCGCCGGGTAGATGTAGTGGTGGTCCGAGGCGGTCGTGCAGCCCGACAGCGCCAGGTGGGCCAGCCCGGCCGAGGTCGTCCCGGACACCACCTCGGCGTCCAGACGGTGCCAGATCTCGTAGGAACCCACCAACCACTCGAAGAGGGTGCCGTCGGCGAACAGGCCCTGGGTCGCCCACTGGTAGAGGTGGTTGTGCGTGTTGACCAGACCGGGGGTGACCACGCACCCGCGACCGTCGATCCGCTCGAAGTCTCCCTCCACGACGGGGGCGGGGCCGGTGCCCACCGCGGCGATGCGTCCGTCGCGCACCACGACGTGACCGTCGGCGTACTCGGGGCCGTCCACCGTCACCACGTGGGCGCCCTCGATCACGATGACCCTGCTCATGAGGCGCTCCCGGCCTCGGCACGGCGCTCGGCGGCGAGGTGCACCGCGTCGATGATCTTCTCGTACCCGGTGCAACGGCACAGGTTGCCGGCCAGGGCCTCACGGATCTCGGCGTCGGCCGGGGCGTCCTTGCCGGCGCCCACGGTGCGCTCCAGCAGGTCGTCGGTCTGCACCAACAGGCCGGGGGTGCAAAAGCCGCACTGCACGGCGCCCGCCGCCACGAACGCCTCCTGAACGTCGCCCAGGGTACGGTCACCGCCCTTGCCCGGCTCCTTGGCCAGCCCCTCCACGGTGCCGACCTCGCGGCCCTCGGCCTGCCCGGCGGCGATCATGCACGAACACGCGGTCACACCGTCGAAGTAGACCGTGCACGACCCGCATTCGCCCTGTTCGCAGGCGTTCTTGCTGCCCGGGAGCCCCAAGCGCTCCCGCAGCACGTACAACAGGCTCTCGCCCGGCCAGACGTTGTCGGCGGTGACGTCCTCACCGTTGACCTTGAAATTCACGCGCATCGTGAGGACTCCTTCCGGTAGTCGGTGACGGACCAGCTCAGGGCACGGCGGGCCATGACCGACAGGGCGTGCTTGCGGTAGTCGGCGCTGCCGCGCTGGTCGTCGATGGGACGGGCGGCCGCGGCCACCAGATCACCGAAACGGCGCACCACGGACTCGGCCAGGGGACGACCGTCCTCCCAGTCGAACTCGGCCTCCAAGAACTCCTCGGCGGTCTCGGCGCGCAGCGGGGTCGGCCCGGCCGAGCCCACCCCGGTGCCCACCTTCCGGTTGTCGGTGTCCAACGCCAGCGAGAAGGAGGTCACGGCGATGACCATGGCGTTGCGGGTTCCGATCTTGGCGAACTGTTGCGGCCCGGTGGCGCGCGGAAGCAGGATCGCGGTGATCAGCTCGTCCTCGGCCAGGGCCGTCTTGCGCAACGACAGGTAGAAGTCGCGCGCCTTGACCCTGCGGGTGCCGCGCACCGACGCCACCTCGATCTCGGCGTCCGTGGCCAGCAGCGGCGGATGCGACTCCCCGGCGGGGGAGGCCCCGCCCAGGTTGCCGCCCACGGTGCCTCGGTTGCGGATCTGTGGGGAGGCCACCGAACGGGAGGCCTTGGCCAACGCCGGCGCGGCACCGCTCAGGTGCTCGATGACCTTGGTGTAGGGGACCCCGGCGCCCAACCGGGTGTGGTCACTGTCGGTGCCCCACTCGGTCAGCTCCGGGACCCGGGTCAGGTCGATCAGGGCCGGAGGTCGGCTCTTGTCGAAGTTCAAGGCCACCATCACGTCGGTGCCGCCCATGATGGGCACACCGTCGGGGTGGGCGCTCCTGGCCTCTAGGGCCTCCACCAACGTGGAGGGCCTCAGGAATTCCATGCTCGTCCTCGTCCTGCGCTGTGGTCCGGCCGCGTCCTGGTCGACGCGGACCTTCGATGGAACCGGCGATCTCGGTTACTAGGGGGCGATCCTGTGAAGTACACCACTCGAAATCCAGACCAGACCAGGCGTCGATGACATGAAGTGACCTGGGAACGAACAGCGTTCGTTGGTCGTTTCCTCCAAATGACATCGGTGAGAACATCGAGGGACCCGGCTCCAGTGCCCGACACGCTCATCGTGGGACACACTGTGTCCTGAGCCGGAGCCATCCCCGGTGGAGACACGCCCACACGAACACGAAGGAAGTCCATGCAGATCAGTGACCTGATCGCCGTCAAGAGACTGCACCTGCGGTTCCTGGCGGGGGCGGAGCACGCCCACCGCGACATCCGGTGGGCCTACACCACTGACCTGCTCGAACCCGCGCGCTACCTGCGCGGCGGCGAATTCGTACTCACGGGCATGATGTGGCGTACCAGGCCCGAGGACTCCGAGACCTTCGTGGCCTCGATCCTGAGCGCGGGCGCCGTGGCCGTGGGCGCCGGAACCGCCCTGGGCGAGATCCCCGACGACCTCATCACCGCCTGTCGCGCCCACGACGTGCCCCTCGTGGAGATCCCCGCGGAGACCTCCTTCGGAGCGGTCACCGAAGAGGTCCTGCGTTCACTTACCCAACGCCGCTTCACCACCATCGCCGAGACCCGCGACCGGCACCGTCGCCTCATGGCCGACGTCGCCTCCGGAGCAGACTTCCCCGGGGCGTTCGCCGCGGCCGCGACCCAGGCCGGACTCCGCGCCTGGGTGCTCTCCTCCACCGGCCGCACCATCGCCTCCGTCGAGGACCCGCTCACGGCCGGGGAACGTGAACACCTCGCCGCCAAAGCCCTCACCTGGTCCTCCTTTCCCCACGGCACCCGGCTTCCAGGAGAGAACAACGGCGGCCGCGCCGTCACCGTCCTTCCCGTGCGGGCCAAGGAGTCCCACCCGCTCTCCGGTTGGCTGCTGGTGGTCACCGGCGACCACACCGACTGGAGCGAGGAGGTGCACGAGACCGTCGCCGAACTCGTCTCCATCGGCGTCCTGGCCCGCAGCCGCGAGGAGGAACGCGCCCTGACCACGGCCCGGCACCTGGAGGGCCTGCCGCGCCTGCTCGCCGCCCAGCGCTTCGACGAGGTCACCGCGCTGCTGAGCGGCACCGGCGACAGACCCGCACCCGAGGACCGCTCCCACGTGGTGGTCAGCGCCATGATGCTGCCCGAACCCCGGGTGCCCGACCTGGCCCGCCGTGTGGTCGCCGAACTGGTCACCGACCACCCCGGCGCCGTCGTCACCGGCGACAACGACGCCCTGGCGGTCATCCCGGTGGGTGGCACCGACGAACAGGCCCGAGCCCGGGGCGAGGCCCTGCGCACCGAGCTCGTCCACCGCGCCCGGGTCCTGGAACCCGGCCTGCTCGACTACCGGTTGGCCATCGGCCTGAGCTCCGCCGCCCGCGGTATCGGCGAACTGCGCGGCGCCGCCGTGGAGGCCCGCCACGCCCGTCGCCTGGCCGAACTACGCGGCGGACGCTCCCGCGTCATCGCCGGAGCCGAGATCGACTCCCACGAACTGTTGCTGGCCTCGGTCCCCGAGGAGGTACAGACCTCCTACCGCGAACGCCTCCTGGGCCCGCTCATCGTCTACGATCGCGACCACCGCTCCGAGCTGGTGGAGACCCTGGAACGGTTCCTGGACCACTCCGGTTCCTGGCAGCGCTGCGCCGCCGCCATGCACGTCCACGTCAACACCCTGCGCTACCGCATCGGCCGGGTAGAGGAGCTGACCGGGCGCGACCTGAGCAACCTCGAACATCGCGTCGACCTGTTCCTGGCGCTCAAACTGCGCGACTGAACGCGTTCTGTCACCGGCCGGGTCTAGGGTTCGGTGCGTGAGCACCGACCTTCTCGCCGAGACCGAGATCACCGACGCCGACCTGTCCGAACTCGACCTGCGTGACGCCCTGGCCGAGGACCCGGGCACCCCTCGGATCCTGACCCGCTGCGACCTGAGCGGGGCCGACCTGCGCGACGCCCACCTGGTGGACGCCCGCCTGGTCGACTGCAGGTTGGACGGCGCCCGCCTGGAACATGCGGTGTTGGAGGGAGCGGTGGTGACCGGTGGCGGTGCCTCGGGTGCTTTCCTGAACCACTCCGACTGCACCGACGCCCGCTTCGAGCGTGTGGACCTGGCCAACACCCGTTGGCAGGGCGCCCTGCTCACCGACACCGCCTTCCACGGCTGCCGGATGACCGGCGCGGGCCTGAACTCGCTGCGCGGCATCGGCTACACCTTCGCCCAGTGCAACCTCATGCTGGCCCGCTGCAAGGGGATCGTCCTGCGCGGACAGACCCTGGAGGGTCTGCGCATGGACGAGGCCGACCTGGCGGCGGCCGACCTGCGCGAGACGGTGTGGGTGGAGTCGCGCCTGCGCGGCGCGCACCTGGTGGGCGCGAAGTTCGCCGGGGCCGACCTGCGCGGCGCGGACCTGGGGGAGGTGTCCCTGGAACAGGCCGGTTACCTCAGGGGAGCGACGATCGGCCCGGTCCAGGCCGGGCTGATCCTGGCCTCCTTGGGCATCACCGTCGCCGAGTAGACGGCCACGGGGGCGGGGCGCACGAGGCCTCGCCCCCGTGAGGAATCGACCCCTTCCAGGTCCCGGTGGTGAAGGCGTCCACGACGTGGTCGGCGAAGTAGTCGCGGGGCTCGCGTCCCAACGCCTCCAGGACCCCGGGGGAAGGACTCTCCTCCCGACCGTTGGCGATGGCCGAGAGCGAGGAGACCATCAGGAGCGCGTCCTGGCGCGACCAACCGGCCGCCATCCGTTCGTCGACGTAGTCCCGCGCCGACACCGCCTCATAGCGCACCGGGCGCCCCAGTGCGGCGGAGATCTCGGTGGCCGCCTCGTCCAGGGTCAGGGCGCGCGGGCCGCTGAGCTCGTAGACGCGTCCGTGGTGGCCGTCCTCGGTGAGCGCGGCCACCGCGACGGCGGCGATGTCCTCGGCGTCGATCCAGGCCGCGGCCCCCTCCCCGGCGGGCAGCCGCAGCACCCCCTCACGCAATCCGTCGGCCAGCAGCCCCTCGTCGAAGTTCTGCGCGAACCACCCCGGGCGCAGGATCGTCCACTCCAGACCGCTCGCGCGCACGGCCTCCTCGCTCAACAGGTGCGTGACGGGTTCGTCCACACCCTCGAAGTAACCGGGGCGATCCGCCCCGCGCGCGGACAACAACACGATCCGCTCCACCCCGTGCGCCACCGCCCGCTCAATGAACGCCTCGGTCAGCGGCTCGGGGTCGTACTGCACCAGGTACACCGACGCCGCTCCGTCCAGGACCCGATCCCAGGTGCTCCGGTCCTGCCAGTCCAAGCGCCACTCCGAGGAGCGCGAGGCCGCCCGTGTGGGCACCCCCAGATCCCGCAGCCCCGCCAGGACCCGTCGTCCGGTCATTCCGCTCGCGCCGGTCACCAGGACCGGTCGCCGTGTCGTGTTCTCGGCCATGCCTCGAGTCAACACCGCATCGGTGAGACCTTCCATGGCCGAAAAGCTCGAATCGATATCCGAGCGTCTACGATGCGGGGCATGGACGCACTCGCCGATCTCCTCTCGGGTGTCCGGGCCCGCGGAGCCCTCTTCAGCCGGTCCGTCATGACACCGCCCTGGGGCCTGCGCTTCGACCACACCTCGCCCCTGACCCTGGTCACCATGGTGCGCGGTCACGCCTGGATCGCCCCCACCGACGCCGAACCCCTCGCCCTGGGCCCGGGAGACACCGCCCTGCTGCGCGCGCCCGGGCCCCACACCATCGCCCACCCCGTCGACGCCCCCGTCAGTTGCACCGTGGTGGACGCGGACCTGTGCCTGGGCCCGGACGGCACACCCTTGACCGAGGAGGCCGCCCTGGGGGCGCGCACCTACGGTGACTCCTTGGAGGCGCCCGACCTGCTGCTGAGCGGTTCCTACGAGGTCGGCGACGACCTCGGCCCCTACCTGTTCTCCGCCCTGCCACCGGTCCTGGTCGTGCCCGCCGACGAGTGCTACGACCCACTCGACGCGATGATCGCCGCCGAGGTCGCCTGCCCCGCCCCCGGCCAACAACTGGTCCTGGACCGACTGCTGGACCTGGCCCTGATCACCAAACTGCGCGCCTGGTTCTCCCTGCCCGGGGTGGAACCGCCCGCCTGGTACACCGCCATGGGCGACCCGGTGGTCGGTCGCGCCCTGCGCCTGATGCACAACCGGCCGGCCCACCCCTGGACCGTGGCCGAACTGGCCGAACGGTGCGGGATCTCCCGGGCGGCCCTGGCCCGTGCCTTCACGGCCCTGGTCGGTACCCCGCCCATGACCTACCTGGCGCAGTGGCGGGTGTGCATGGCCGCCGAGCGGTTGCGCACCACCGACGAGACCGTGGACACCATCGCCCGCCGGGTCGGCTACTCGACCGCCTTCGCGCTCAGCGCCGCCTTCAAACGCGTTCGGGGCACCACCCCCACCGCCCACCGGCGCGGAGATCCGGTGACCTCTCCCGCATCGACCGCCCTACCCTGAAACCGTGGGAACAGGATCAGTCGGTCAGGACTCGGCGCAGCCACGGTAGCCGCTGCCCCCGCGCGCTCCGGCTCAGGGCCGCGTCGGCGGCGATGGCGTCGAAGGAGTGGTAGCCGCCCGGCCACACGTGCAGCTCGGCGTGCCCGCCGGCCTTCCAGATCCGGGAGGCGTACTCGACCACCTCGTCGCGGAAGGTCTCGGCCGTCCCCACCTCCAGGTAGGCCGGAGGCAGGTTCGACACGTCCTTCGCCCGGGCCGGCGCCGCGTAGGGCGAGGTGTCCGGGCCGCCCTGCGTGCCCTGGAGCAGACAACCCCACCCGGTGTCGTTGGAGGTGCGATCCCACGTGCCCACGCCCGCCATCTGGTGGGCGGAGACCGAGTCGTTGCGATCGTCCAACATCGGGTAGAGCAGCAACTGCGCGCGAACGGCCGGACCACCGCGATCACGGGCGAGCAGGTTGACGGCGGCGGCCAGACCGCCCCCGGCGCTGGCACCGCCCACCACCACGCGTTCGGGATCCACACCCAGAGCGGCGGCGTTGTCGTGCAACCACACCAACCCCGCGTAGCAGTCCTCCACCGGGGTCGGGTGCGGGTGCTCGGGCGCCAACCGGTAGCCCACCGACACCAGGACCAGGTCCAACTCGCGTGCGATCCGAAGCAGTTCGGGGATCTCACCGCCGCGATGGGTCCCACCGATCATTCCGCCGCCATGGATCCAGTACAGCGCCCCGGTGGTCGCGGTGGTCTCCTTCGGCCGCCACACGATCAACGGAACCGGGTGCCCGTCCGGCCCCGGCGCGGTGCGCTGGGACTCGACGAACACCCCGCCCAGCGTCATGTCGGTCTCGTCCCCGGGGGCCAGACGAGCGGCGCGGGCGCGCATCGCGCCGATCTGCTCCGGGACGATACCCGGCGGCATCTCGGCGTTGACCTGGGCCAGGGCGGGCAGCAGTTCGGGGTCGAAGGACGGGCGGGGAGTGGACATCGAGGCCTTCCACGAAGGAGTGACTGAGGTGGCGGAACCCTACCGAAAGCGACATCGGGGCCCGGCCGGTACCCCGCCCCTGGGCGTCGAAGTCCCCGGCGCCCCCGGCCCCGGCCCCTCAATCGTCCAACGCCCGATCGATGAGCGCGTGCGCGCGCGGCACACGGTGGCGCGCGTCGTTCATCCACAGGCAGTCCTGGAGCAGCCGCACCCGTGTCCAGGCCCGCGCGCGGTCCCGATCCAGCCCGGCCACCTCGGTGAGCAGGTCGAACCTGCGCCTGGTGGCCCGCACCGGGGCGCCGGTCTCCT
This sequence comes from Nocardiopsis listeri NBRC 13360, assembly GCF_001570765.1. Classification (GTDB taxonomy): domain Bacteria; phylum Actinomycetota; class Actinomycetes; order Streptosporangiales; family Streptosporangiaceae; genus Nocardiopsis; species Nocardiopsis listeri. The sequence continues at coordinate 95,729 of NZ_BCSH01000020.1, forward strand.
CCGCCTCGGCCCATCGGTTGCGCAAGGCCGGCAGCAACTCGAAACCGGGATCGCCCACCAGTGGCTTGGGGTCGATCGCCAGCCAGTCGCCCCGGTCGGCGCCTTCCAGTGGTGCGAGCACGTTCTCGTAGTGCAGGTCCCAGTGCAGCAGCCGGTCGCCCGGATCTACGGCCAGCTCGTCGGCGATGGCCGCCCAGCGTTCCAGCACCGGTCGCCAGGGCTCCTCCAGATGGGTGGCCCTGGCCCGTCCACGATCGGCGATGTCACGGGTGATGGGTCCGAGCCCGCGCATGTCCTCCGGTCCCGGATGTGCGGTCAGCCGAGCCAACAGGGAACCGATGACCTCCAGGGCCGGCTCCAAGGGTTCCTCGTCCAGACGTCGACTCGGATCGAGGGCCTCCAACAGCATCGCCCCGGTCCGAGGGCTGTGGTCGAGCAGCCGAACCGCGCCCTCGCCGTCCCAGACGCGCAGGGCCAGGGGTTCACCCTCGGTCTCGGGGTCCTGGGGCTGGATCTTGAGCACCGCCGAAGCGCCATCGGCGCGACGTACGGGCACCACCAGGGCCACCGCCCCGTGCATGCTCTCGCCGGCCACGGTCAGCCCCCACTCGTCGAGGTGGCGCACCGTCAGCCCGGGAAGCCGACGCGCCCACTCCGGGCCGAAGAAGGAGGTGACGGACTCGACCAGGGCATCCGGCACGGTGACGGGGTGGACGGAGGCGTTGTCCATGGAAGGTCTCCTCGGGTCGGGTCCGCTCCACGATGACGGGCGCGGGCCGGTGCGCGCACTCGCTTTTCGTCATCGGTTCCGCACCCTGCGACGCACTGGTCGCTCCCGTGCTCGTCGTCCCCTGCTCAGCGTATCGATCATCCCGCCCAGCGCCGGTTTGCCCTGATAGTCCTCGTCGAAGGGCAGCGCGGAATCGTAACCGGGGAACCACTCGGGGATCCACGAACGGGCGTCGGTCGCTCCTCACACGTCCACTCCCACACAACGCGACACCTCAGGCACGCCTGCACGGCCCGCCGGTACTCCTCGGCCTGGTCCGAGATCGCCTCGTCGGTGACCGGTTCGGTGATGCGCACGTCCAGTTCGCTGGTCACGTCCCAGGAGTCGCCCCGACCCTGTTAGTGGCCCAGCACGGTGTCGGAACCGCTCCAGTCGAACTCATGACGCTCGGGCTGGACGTGCACCCACTTCAGCGTGTTCTCCGCGGTCACCGACGTGTGGTGGTCGGTGACGACGTCCCGGTAGTCCGAATCGTCCCGCAACGGGTCGACCGCCACGGCCACACCCGACTCGATGCCGTGCGAGGAGGCCGACCCGGGCAGGTCGCTCCCCGATTCCTCCGCCGGTCCGGGCAGGACCAGCACCGCCACCGCCGCCACCACGAAGACCACCACGCACACCGCCCCCACCGCGAGCAGCGACCCTCGCCCGCGTGTGGTCGTGCGCCGGAGCCCCTCGGCCATCTTTCGCACCCTGTGGTCCCCCACCCTCTAGCGACCGACGGTGACCGGGAACGTGGCCAGACCACGGACGGTCAACGTGTCGCGCCGGGTGGGCATCGCCGTGGGCCGCAACCCCGGGACCCTGCGACTCAGCGTCCGCAGGGCGATCTGCCCCTCCAACCGGGCCAACGGGGCGCCCAGGCAGTAGTGCGTTCCACCGGAGAAGGCCAGATGCTCCGCGGCTTCGGGCCGGGTGATGTCGAAACGGTCGGGGTCGTCGAAGTGCTCGGGATCGCGGTTGGCGGACCCGAGCAGGCAGATGACCTGCTGACCGGCGCCGATGGGAACCCCTTCGACCTCGGTGTCCGCACGGGCCCAGCGCCCGGTGAGCTGGACCGGCGAGTCGTAGCGCAGGATCTCCTCCACCGCCCCGGCCGCCATCTCCGGGTCATCGACCAGGCGTTCCCACTCCTGACGGTGGCGAAGCAGCGCCATCGTCCCGTTCCCGATCAGGTTCACCGTGGTCTCGAACCCGGCCACCAACAACAGCCGGAACATCGACCCCAGTTCGGCCGCGGTCAACGCGCCCTCATCGAAGTGGGCGACCAGATCGGAGACCACGTCCTCCCGTGGGTCCGACCGCCGCTGGACCATCAAGCGTTCGAGCAACGCGTCCAAATCCGCCGTCGCCCGTCGGATCCGGCCGAGCTGGCGCGCCGAACGGGCCCCGTCCAGGGCGGCGCCGATGACGTTCCCGATGCGGTCGAAGTCGGCCCGGTCCTCCTCCGGCACCCCCAACAGGTGACTGATCACCATGATGGGCAGGGGCTGGGCGAAATCGCGCATCAGGTCGAACCCACCCCGCCGCACGGCGCCGTCGATCAGATCGTCGGCGATCTTTTGGATCACCAACCGGTAGTCCTCCATCCGGCGAGGGGAGAAGGCAGGTTTGGCCAGCTTGCGCAACCGGGTGTGGTCGGGCGGGTCGCGCTGTAGGAACGACAGGTCCATCACGTCGAACTGATCGGGGACCGCCATTTCCGAGGGCGGCGCGACCCCGAAGGCACGGTCCCGCAGGACCCGGTGGACGGCCGCGTGCGTGGTGGCGGCGTGGAAGGGCAACCTGCTGGAGACCACCGGACCCCGCTCGCGTAGCCGCCGATAGGTCGGAAAGGGGTTCTCCCGCCAAGGCCGATGCAGGAGGCGGCTGGGGTGGTCCCCGCTCTGGGCGGCCAACCACGACACGCCGTTGGCGGTGCGCAGTCGCGCGTCGATACGAAGGGTCTCGAGGGTCTTCACGGGCGCGCCTCATCCTGTCGGTGGTGTGTTCCGACCCTAGATCGGCCTTCCCCCGTGCGCCGGTCCGCCCGCCCGGTTGGCCGTGTGTGGCCAGGTGGGAACCATCGGTCCCGGTCCACTCGTTCCCCGAGCCCTTTCGCACCTGTTCGGTGGACGCGACGAACTCCACGAACCGGCACGGGATCACACACGTCGACGGTGGTCTCGGTGGGGGCGCCACGCCCTAGACTGGGGCCTCGTTCCACTAAAGACAACGCCGTACAGGCCGGAGGTAGAGGACGTTGGGGCCGCTAGAGAGCACTGATCCGGAGCGGATCGGCCGGTACCGGCTGATCGGGCGCTTGGGCGCCGGTGGTATGGGTCAGGTGTTCTTCGGACGCTCGGCCGGCGGCCGCGCCGTCGCGATCAAGCGCATCCATCCGCACATGGCGGCGGACACCTCCTTCCGGGAGCGGTTCGCCCGCGAGGTGAACGCGGCCCGTCAGGTCAGTGGTGCGTTCACCGCACCGGTGATCGACGCCGGGCCCGACGACGAGGTGCCCTGGCTGGTGACCTCCTACGTGCCCTCGCTGCCCCTGGACGAGGCGGTACAGGCGCATGGTCCGCTGCCGGAGCCGTCGGTGCGGGTGCTGGCCGCCGGCCTGGCCGAGGCACTGGCCGAGATCCACCGGGTGGGACTGATCCACCGCGACCTCAAGCCCGGCAACGTACTGCTGTCCGAGGACGGCCCGCGAGTGATCGACTTCGGGATCGCGCGGGCCACCGACGGCACCGCCGCCACCCAGTCGGTGATCGGAACCCCGGGCTTCATGAGCCCCGAACAGGTCCAGGGTGAGGCGCTCACCCCCGCCAGCGACCTGTTCGCCTACGGAGCGGTGCTGGCCCACGCGGCCTCGGGCGGCGGGCCCTTCGGCGAGGGCAACATGCCCACCATGGTCATGCGCATCATCAGCAAGGAACCCGACCTGTCGGGTGTGCCCGAGTCGCTGCGGCACCTGGTGGCGGCCTGTTTGTCCAAGGACGTCGAGGGCCGCCCCGGCCCCGGCGAGATCCTGGACTACCTGGGCGACGTGCACGCCGGTTCGTCCTGGCTGCCGCCCGCGGTGATGATGGGCGTGCAGGAACAGGTGGCCAAGGTCAACAAGGCCCTGGCGACCTCGGCGGCCGACCCCGGCGCCACCGGCGGTCACCAGCGCACCGAGGTGCTGGGAGCGGGCGGCGCCGCGGCCCTGGGCGGGGCGGCCGGAGCGGCCGCAGGAGCCGCCGCCGCGGGTGCGATGGGCGATGACCAGGCCACCCGGGTGGCGGGCCATGGGCAGGACCCCTCGGCGGGGGAGACCTCGGTCCTGGGCGGTCAGGGGCAGCAGACCGGGCAGGGATATCAGCCCACCCAGCAGTATCAACAGGGCTACCAGCCCACGCAGCGGTTCCCGGACGCCCGGCAGCAGGCGGCCCCGCCCGCCACCGCGGGTTATGACGCCACCCGACAGCAGCGGCCCGGGGGCGATGACCCCTACGCCGACCTGTACGGGGAGCGTCGCGGTACGACCGACCCGCGCCAGGACCAGTACCGCCAGGCCGAGGAACAGCGTCGCCGGCAGATGGAGCAGCAGCGCCGTCAGGCCGAGGAACAGCGCCGTAGGCAGGAACAGCAGGACGAACAGCGCCGTCGACAAGAGGCCGAGCGTGCCCACCGTGACCGGCTGCGCGCCGAGCAGGACGCGGCCCGTCGGGCGCAGTCGGAGGCCCGCCGTGCCGACCAACCCGGCCTGTGGGGCTTCGTCAAGCTGCTGCCGTTGCTGATCATCCCGCTGATCCAGATCCCGCTGGGTTATGGCGCGGCGCTGGCCTGGACGTGGTTCACGACCGAGACCGACGTGTGGACGGGTGTTCCGTACTACTTCGAGCCTTGGAGCATGGACTCGTTCTGGCACGCGACCATGCTGGGCTACTTCATCCTCAACAACCTGGTGGCGTTGGAGTTCCTGGTGCGGTCGTTGCGAACCTCGTTCGTGACCGGCGCGGTGCTGGCGCTGGGCGTGATCGCCGCGACCAACGGGTTGCTGTACAGCTTCGGTTTCTGGGCCTGAGGCTCCGAAGGCACACCGAACCGACTCGAGGCGGGGCGGGGGACCGACAAGGTTCCCCGCCCCGCCTCATTGGTGTGATCAGTCGGCGTCGACGCAGCTCGTCACGGCTTCGACCCCGGAATCCGGGGTCACTTAACGTGTGCTCAGTTGATCTGTGCGTGAAAAATCAGCCCGAAACCCTATTGTGGCGGGGTTTCGCTCTTGTTAAGTTGCACCACAAGCTTCATGGGAACGCTCCCAAATTCAGGTTCCCGTGAATGGTAGTCACAAAGACCGACGGAGAAGCACCGTGCACCGACCCCGCTCCCTGGTGTCCCTGGCGGCTCTCGCCCTCGCCATCCCCCTCCTGGCCCACGCCGCGCCCGCGTCGGCAGAGACCGGACTGCGCGTCGACGACCAGGGTCGCCTGGTCCACGCCGACGGCACCGACCTGGTCATGCGCGGCGTCAGCCACCCCCACGCCTGGTTCGCCGACCGCACCCCCACCGCCCTCGCCGACATCGCCGACCTGGGCGCCAACACCGTGCGCGTCGTCCTCAGCAGCGGCGACCGCTGGGAGCGCACCGACGAAGACCGACTCCGGGACATCGTCGCCCAGTGCGCCGACCTGGGACTGGTGTGCGTGTTGGAGGTCCACGACACCACCGGCTACGGCGAGGACGCCGAGGCGGCCACCCTGGACCAGGCCGTCGACTACTGGATCGAGGTCCAAAGCGTCCTCCAGGGCGCCGAAGACCACATCATCGTCAACATCGGTAACGAGCCCTACGGCAACGACGAGACCACCAACCAGGGCTGGGCACCCGAGACCTCCGACGCGATCGTGCGCCTACGCGCGGCCGGTTTCGACCACATGCTGGTCGTGGACGCCCCCAACTGGGGCCAGGACTGGCAGGGCACCATGCGCGAGGCCGCCCCCGAGGTCGCCGACGCGGACCCCCACGACAACACCGTCTTCTCCATCCACATGTACGGCGTCTACGAACAGGAGTCGACCGTCGTCGACTACCTGGAGCACTTCACCGACGCCGGAGTGCCCCTGATCATCGGCGAGTTCGGCCACGACCACAGCGACGGCGACCCCGACGAGGACGCCATCATGGCCCACGCCGACCGCCTGGGACTGGGCTACATCGGCTGGTCCTGGAGCGGCAACAGCGGTGGCGTGGAGTACCTCGACATGGTCGAGGACTTCGACGCCGACCGGATCACCGCTTGGGGAGAGCGCATCTTCCACGGCCCCAACGGCATCGCCACCGGTGGCTGAGTAACGCGCTCCGTTCACCACCGAACCCCGCGAACCCCCTCGAAAGGACACCCCCCCATGAGAACGCTCGCCAGGACCGGAGCCCTCACCGCCTCGGCAGCCCTGGTCGGCGGCCTGGCCCTGACCTTGAGCGCGGAGTCGGCCGAGGCGCACGGCGCCTTCACCTACCCGGCCAGCCGCACCTACGCCTGCTACGCCGACGGAATCGAGGGTGGACAGGGCGGCAACGTCGAGCCCACCAACCCCGCCTGTGTCGACGCCCTGGAGGAGGGCGGCAGCTACCCGTTCTGGAACTGGTTCGGCAACCTGATCAGCGACGCCGACGGCCGCCACCAGGAGGTCGTGGCCGACGGCGAACTGTGCGGTCCCACCGCCGACTTCGCCGCCTTCAACGCGGTGCGCTCGGACTGGCCCACCACGTCGCTGCCCTCGGGACAGACGGTCGAGTTCCACCACAACGCCTGGGCCCACCACCCCGGCACCTTCTACACCTACGTCACGAGCACCGGTTGGTCGCCCGACTCCCCGCTGAACTGGTCCGACCTGGAGCTGATCAGCGAGGTCACCGACCCGCCGCTGAGCGAGGGCGGAGTCGAGGGCGCCGAGTACCGCTGGGACGTCGACCTGCCCGAACGTTCGGGTCAGCACGTCATCTACGTGGTCTGGGAACGCTCCGACAGCCCCGAGGCCTTCTACAACTGCTCCGACGTCGTCTTCCAATAGACCCCGTCGGCACGAGAACCTCTCCGGAGGGTCGGGGCCCGGTCTCGCAGGAGGAGACCGGGCCCCGACCCATGCCGGGTGCGGGCGCCTCAGCGTCCCCGGGGGCCTTGGCCGAGCAGGTGGATCAGGGCTCGGCGGGCCGAGTCCACGTGCTCCTCGGCGGCTCGGGCCAGTTCCTCGCTGGGCCCGCGACTCATCAGGCGCACCAGTTCATGGTGTTCGCCGACCAGCAGGTCGCGGTAGTGGGCCTGGTCGTATTCGATGCGGGTGAGCTGGATCAGGCGCACCTGGGAGCGCACGCCGTGCCAGGCCTCGGTGAGACGGCTGTTGTCGGCGATGGCGTAGACACGGTCGTGGAAGGCCAGGTCCAGGGCGATCAGGGTCAGTCCGTCGACGTCGCCCTCCAAGGCCCGTCCCATGGCCTGGACCAGTGATTCGAGTTCGGCCAGGTGGGCGGGGGTCATGTGGGAGGCGGCGGTGAGGGTGGCCAACCGGTCCAGGGCGGCCCGCACGGTGTAGACCTCGTCGACGTCCTCCGGGCCCAGATCGATCACGCGGGCGCCGCGGTGCCACTCGCTGCGCACGAGCCCCTCGCGTTCGAGCATGGCCAGTCCCTCGCGCACCGACCCGCGGCTCACGTCCAGGGAGGCGGCCAGTTCGACCTCGCGTAGGGGAGAACCGGGGGAGACCCGCCCGTCCAGGATGGACTCTCGGACGCGGTCGGCCGCTTCGTGGGCCAGGCCCCGCCTGCGGGCTCGTCGCATTCCGCCGTTATCGCCGTCGTCTCGTGCCACGTCGCAAAAGTGTACGGCGTACACCGGCGCGGACAAGAATCCTTCGGGTCTCGGTACCGCTTCGATGTACAAATGTTGACATTGTGACAACACAGGGTCGAATATGGGGCCCCGTACGGGGTTTCGACTCCGTGGTCCGGGTCCCGTCCTGACCCGGACCACGGGCTCTCCGATTCTCTCAGGGTGCCCGGCCCTTCTTTACGCCCGTGCTCGTTCGCGGTGCCCTTTCCTCTCTCGCGTGGCCCTCGAAGGCGCTGCCCAGGCTCGGTCATCCGACCTTTTCGCTGTTCACGTATCTGAAATGTGCCTCGCGCACGCCTTGGCCCGGTGATCGGGATCACTTGCGTTCATCCTGAGAACATATGTTCGCAAAGCGCGCATCCGTGTGTCTCGTGCCCAGTGGGAGATCCCATGCGCCCATCCCCGGCACTCGCGGTCGCCATCAGCGCGGGAGAACAGGGCGCCGACTTCGGTGGCGTGTTCGTCCTCGACGCCGGTGACGTCACCGGTGCCTCCTACCTCGAAGGCCCGACCGTGGTCGCCGACGGCGGCGACCCCGCCGAGGTCGACTTCGTCGAACCGCCCGCCGAACGCGCCGCCATCCTGCGCCGGGCCGGAGGCGTCCTCAACGCCAACGCCGAGGAGAACTCGTACTGGCAGAGCCACGAGGGCGGCGCCGCCCTGGCCTCCAGCCGCACGGCGAGATCCTGCGAGCCGCCAAACCGCGCCTGAGCTTCTCCCGACAGGTGCCCGTGGGCGTGGTCGGGGTCATCGCGCCCTTCGACGGGGTGGACGACTCGGGTACGGGCTCGCGCTTCGGCGGCACCCGCGCCAACCTGGAGGCCTTCACCGAGACCCGGTGGGTGACCATGCAGACCGACCCCGCCCGCCACCCCTTCTAGGCGAGTGGGTCGTTTCCGCGCCCGTCCGGGAACGGAAACGACCCACTACCCGCGGATCCCGTCGAGGAGGAGGCCGGTGCGGCGGTCGTACGCGTCCCGGGACGGGCGGACGCCGTGCTTGAGAGCGAGCGCGTTGTCGACGATGAGCGCGTGGAGATCATCCGTGGTGAACCCGGGCCGCAGGGTTCCACAGGCGTGACCGGCCGCGACGAGTTCGTCGTTGATCTCTCCCGCTGCCCGACAAATGTCCATGAGCTGCTGTGAGTGGGGGTACTCCTGCAACAGGACGTCGTTGGCGGTGGGTTGGCGGTACTGGAGGTCGCGGATCGCGGTGAGGTAGTACGCGACCCGTTCTCCAGCTCCTTCCAGGGAGCGCGCGTGGTCGATGACGGCGTGGAGCTCGTTCGCGACGACCTCTTCGATGACGGCTTCGATGAGTCCGACCCGGCCACCGAACCGATTGAAGATCGTGGCCTTGCTCACCCCCGCCGCCCTGGCCACCTCTTCCAATGGCACGGTCAGCCCTTGCCCCTGGAAGGCGTCGATCGCGGCACGGCGGATCTGCTCCGCGTTGCGCCGGGCGTCGGCGCGCAGCCGAGGCTTGGGGGGTGTCCCACCCGTCATGCTCCTCACCGTCCCTCGCTACCGCCACCATAACTTGACTCGTGGGGTCAGGTTATCTACCGTCGACGACGGAAGCGAAATTGACCCCACTGGTCAACTTGTGCGACGGCGTGCCGCAGGGACGCCCACCAGTGCGGGCACGCAGGGAAGGTCCGCGAACATGATCGTCGTCACCGGTGCCACCGGCTCCCTCAACGGGGCCACCGTCGAGCACCTCCTCAAGCGCCTGCCGGCCGATCGGATCGGCGTCAGCGTGCGCGACGTCGCCAGGGCGCGGCACTTCGCGGACCGCGGCGTGCGCGTACGACAGGCCGCTTACGATGACCCGGCCGCACTGCGCCACTCCTTCGCCGGCGCCGACCAGGTGCTCCTGGTCTCCGGCAACGACCCGACGGCCGACATGGTGGGCCTGCACCGCAACGCGATCGAGGCGGCGGTCGCGGCCGGCGCCCACAGGATCCTGTACACGAGCCAACAGGGCGCCGCGACCGAGGGCCCCTACCCCCCGGCGGCCGTCCACGCCGCCACCGAGGAGATCCTCGCCGATTCGGGGGTCGCATGGACCTCCTTGCGCTACGGCTTCTTCGCGCACGACTTCGAACCCATGCTCGGACCCTGGCGACGCACCGGGACGATCGCCGCCCCGGCCGACGGGCCCGTCCCATGGACCGCCCCCGCCGACCTGTCCGAGGCTGCGGCGGTCGTTCTCTCCGGTGACCGCTCCTTCGACGGAGCCATCACCCTGATCTCCGGTGAGGCCGTCACCCTCGACGACTTCGCCGCTCACGTCTCCCGGCTCAGTGGCCGCACCATCGAACGCGTCGTCGTGGACGACGAACAGTGGGTCGCCGGTCAGGTAGCGAAAGGTGTTCCGGAGCAGGCGGCCCGCTTCACGCTCACCATGTTCCGCGCGACCCGCGAGGGTTACTTCGCCGAACAGGATCCCCTGTTGGCCGAACTCCTCGGTCGTGAACCCCGAGGCGTCGCCGGCCGACTCGCCGAGCACATCGCCCTCTGAAGGGCTCGGGCGACCGATCGAGGGCGAGTGCCACGGGATTCATCGCCGCGAAGACTCCTCCCGAGGAGACCATTGCGGCCGATGGTCGGGGTGGTCGGAGAACGGAAGGGCGAGCAGGGGAAGAACGACTTCCTCGTACTCGCGGAGCAGAGCCTCCCCTTCCGGATGCTCGACCAGGTCGGCGTGGAGCAGTTCGTACCGTTCGATGAGGCGCCTGGTGGACTCCAACCTCCTCAGGGCATGCGCGGGGTCGTTCCGGACGATGTGCTCCGAGCGCGCTCGCTCTCCTGGCCCGCCTTCGCCGGAGGTCGGCGCCACGGTCTCGCCGTCGGCGGACTCCACACGGCCCGACCGGGCCGACCACGTCCGCGCGGCGGAGGAGGCTCCGGCGGCGAGCGCGCCCCGCCAGTGTTCGTCCATCCGCGCCCGTAGGAACGAGACCAAAGCGTCCAACGAATCCCCTTGCTCGTCTCGGTGTTCCCCGACGTTTCCGACCGTCGAGGGGACACCGGCCCGGACCATCCCTGGAAAACCCTACAGCGGGTTTTCGGAGTCACTTCGATCGGATGTGGGGTCGAGGGTTGGTTCCGTCGCCCCGGGCTCGGGTCCGGGGCGAGCGGTTCGCCCAACACGCTCCCCGCTCGACCTCACGGCCAGGGCCACCGCGCCCATCACCGTCAGCACGACCACGAGCCCGCCCCAGACCATGGGCTGGGTGATGAGCATGTCGCCGGACTCCTGCCCTGGCGTCCTTCCACCGTCCCGGCCGGTGACCGTGACCAACAGGACGATGACCACACCGGCCGCCGCCAGCAGCCGACCGCCCAGCCGCAGCAGGGGACCGGCGCCACCGCCGAGTTCGGCGCGGGTGAGTCTCTCCTCGTGTCGTAGCGGTGTCAGCAGCCGTGCCAGGAACAGCAGGGCCACCGGGAGCTGCAACCCCCACACGATGGTGCGGAACCAGCCGTCGAACCACACGTTGGTGCCGTACAACAGGGTGTGCCACGCGCTCAGGACGTAGACCAGGATGACGAACCGGTGCAGTACCCGCCACAGGCGCGAACCCGTCCACGCCCGAACGTAGAACGACAGCCCCAAGGGAATCGCCAGGTAGAGGGCGATCAGGCCGAGGAGGATGGCGACCTGGCCGGTGCCGGTGGCGTATCCGCCGGGGACGAAGACGTCGACGAAGGCCGACCACACCAGCCGTGCCGGTGACAGTCCGTCCTCGTTCTGGCGGAGCAGCTCCAGGAAGAACGCCAGGGCGTGGGCGAACATCAGCCCGATGGTGGTGATGCTGGTGACCCGGTGCCAGTGCTCCAGACGGGCGTGGGAGACCGGCGACCAGGACACCGGTCGGGTCGAGCGCAGCAGTCCGAGCATGACGGTGATCCACGCCCACAGCATCGCCGACCAGCCGAAGGCCTGGCACGCCCAGTACAGCCAGTACATCCGAGCGTCGGCCAGGTGCGGCATGACCTCCAGGGTCGCCGAGGTGCCGTCGTCGATGCGCTGATACAGGACCACGAAGATCACCGCGGTCACCACCAGGGCGGCGGTGGAGTCGAAGAGCAGGTTGCGCAGGTCTGCGCGCAGTGTTCGGCGGTCGAGCCGGGGCCGGGGTCTGGCGGGGGAGGACATGGTGGCTCCAGGTGAGGGGTGGGCGACCGGTTCCGAGGCCGAGGGGAGGCCGGGGAGGGAACACGGACCGAAATGGCACGCTAGCGGAAAGTCGGCGCCGGGCCCAGGCCTGTTGAACGCTCAATCATTATTGGGAGGGCGGGATGGCCTCTGTGAACTGGGAAAATTCCATGCAAGCGCTTACCGCAAAGAAAGCGCTTGCCAGGCCTTGGCGTGTGTCCACTACTCGTCGGAGCAGACCTCGAAGTCGCCCCATCCCCGCTCGGTGCCCTGCCAACTCGAACGGTCGTGGGAATCGACGGACTCCCCGTCCACGGTGACACCGTCATCCCGGTAGTGACCGACATGATGGTCGACCGCGCCGTCGCCCTCGGTCTGGAACACCTGCAACTCGGCTCTGCCATCACCATCCGGGTCAGCGGCCCGTACCCCGTACACGAACCCCTTGAAATCGATGCGAAGGGGGCCGACCCTCTCACTGGTCAGATCCTGGGCCAGCGGCCCGAAATGCACTTCGTGCACCGGCATGTCCTCCACCGGGTCGTCGCCCAGGTGCGGCGCCGCGAAGAACAACGCCAGGTCCACGTAGCCGTCACCATCGAAGTCCCCGAGGGTGCCCCGCGCCTCCCGCTCCGGATCCTCCGAACCCGCGTAACCCAGCCTGGCCAAGGCGTCGTCGAGATCGGCCTCCCACGAGTCCCCGCCGCCCTCGACGGTGATCACGCCCTCCCGATCCGGGTCGCGCACCTCGTCCAGGTGCCCGTCGCCGTTCACGTCGGCGTGCAGCACCGTGCCCTCGGAGTTGGCGCACACCGGCAGCGGGCCGTGGTCACCGGGTCCCGGCGCGGCGGGGCCGGGTTCGATTCGCTCCGACGAAGACGTGAGCCAGGTGAACCCGGCGATGATGAGCAACCCGAACCCGGCCACGGCGGCGATGCCGAGGAAAAGTGGGCGTCTTTGCGGTGGCGGAGGGAGTGCGCCGGTTCCGGGTGGAAGAGGACTCGACATTTCGACACCGTAGACGGGCGTGAGGACTCGACTCAACCCATGGCACCCCCGGTGGGCGCCCGACGTCCGAAAGCGCTCCTCCCGGCACTCCGACACCACACGGCCGACCGTACGATCGAGCGCATGGCCAACGAACACCACCACTCCTTCACCTCCCTCGAACGGCGCCTGGACACCTGGGCGAACGGGCGTTTGGAAGCCCTCCAAGGGCGCGTGGGCGGGGGAGCGCTGGAGTTCGTCGTCTTCACCGTCAAACAGGCCTGGGCGTGCGTCTTCGGCGCCGCCATGCTCGCCCTGCTGGTCGCCACCCACCTGTGGTATCCCGAAGGCGTCGCGCTCTCGCGCAGCGATGCCCTGGTCATCGGAGCGGTCGCCATCCAGGCGCTCATGCTGCTCCTGCGCCTGGAGAGCGGACGAGAACTCTGGGTGATCGTGCTGTTCCATCTGGTCGGCACGGTCATGGAGATCTTCAAGACGTCCGTGGGCTCCTGGGAGTACGGCGGCGACGGGCTGCTGTGGATCGGCGGGGTACCGTTGTACACCGGGTTCATGTACGCCGCCGTGGGCTCGTACATGGTGCGCGTGTTCCGCCTGTTCGACCTGCGCTTCGACCACTACCCGCCACGTTGGGCCACCGCCCTTCTCGGCCTGGCGATCTACCTCAACTTCTTCGGCCACCACTACCTGTTCGACGCCCGCTGGGTACTGCTGGTCCTCATCGTACTCCTGTACGCCCGCTGTACCATGCACTTTCGCAATCACCGATCCCGACCCTGGCGTCGCATGCCCATCCTGGCCGCGTTCGGCGGCGTGGCCTTCTTCATTTGGGTCGCCGAGAACATCGCCACCGCCGCCGGATCCTGGATCTACCCCCACCAGGCCGACGGCTGGCAGATGGTCTCCCCTGCCAAACTGGTCGCCTGGCTGCTGCTGATGATCATCTCCGTGGTGCTGGTGAGCTTCGTCTACCGCCCCCGCCCCCTGCACACCCCACCGCAGGACCACGAACTCACCCGGTGAGGCCCGGAAGGACCTCAGGCCCCACCCGGCACACGTACTCGCGGAACAACGCCACCGCGGGGGCTCGTAACCACCGCCCGAACCCGCACGCGGCCACACGATGTCCACCGGATGCTCCGGCTCGCCGTCACTTCCAGGAAGCCGCCGCCACACCCGCGTTGGCGGTCCGGTGAACCCGGCGCCCACGATCCGTCTGGGCGGATGGTCACGACTGGCCCCGGCCTCCTTCGATCACCGCCTCATGCGGAGATACCGCCGTCGCTGTTGAGGAGTTGGCCGTTGATCCAGCCGCCCTCGGCGGAACAGAGGAAGTCCACCAAGTGCGCGGTGTCGCGCGGGGTGCCCAGGCGCCCCAGGGGTGTGTGCTCGGTGCAGTGCGCACGCACCTGATCCGGCATCCACCCGGTGTCCACCGGGCCCGGGTTGATGACGTTGGCGGTCACCCCCAGATGGGACAGTTCGCGCGCGGCGGCCAGCACGATGCGGTCCATTGCCCCCTTCCCGGCACCATAGGGCAGGTTGTGCACCACGTGGTCACTGGTCAGAGCGATGATGCGCCCGCTGCCGTACTCCGCGCCAAAACGCAGGGCGAACTCGCGCACCAACAGCCACGTGGCGCGCACGTTCACCGCGAAGTGTCGATTGAAGCTGTCCACGGTGGTGTCGAGCAGTCCGGAGTCCACCGACTCGCAGTGGCTCAGCACCAGTGCCTGGACGGCTCCCAATCGCCGCTCGACCTCGTCGAAGACCCTGGCCGGGGCGTCGGTGTCGGTCAGATCGGCCTCCACCGCCACGGTGTCGGCGCCGCGCGCGGCCAGGTCGGCTTCGATGGTCTCCTGGGCCCCGGCCTCCACGCCCCAGCTCATGCGCCGGTCGTAGGGCGTCCACTGGGTGCGGGCCACGTCCCACCCGGACTCGGCCAACCGGCGGGCGATCGCGGCCCCGATTCCGACACTGCGGCCGACCCCGGTGACCAACGCGACGGGGCGTGTTCGGGAGGTGGGCGGGCGGAAGGGGTTCTGTTCGTGGTCCATGGCGCCCCATACTCGCCACCGAACACACCCCGCACAACGGGTTTTCCCGTCCGCCCGGAGCGTAGGGGGTCAGAGCGGAGCCGCCCGGTCGGCCGTCTCCGAGGCCTCGCGTTCGCGCAGCAGGGCGTGGGCATGGTCGATCGCCTCGGGGGTGCTGTCGAATACCGAGCCTCGCTCGAACAACCGGGCGCCCGCGCCCAGTGCGGTCAACGCCCGCGTGTGGTCGGGCCGCACCCCCGACAACAACACGGTGATGCCGCGCCGCTCCAGATGCTCGATCGCGTCGCCCAGCACCAAGGCCCCGGTGGCGTCCACCGTGCTGACCCGCGACATCCGCAGGATCACCACGGACACGTCGGCCACCTCGGTCAATTCCAACAGGAATCGGTGCGCGGCGGCGAAGAACAAGGGCCCGTCCAGCCGGTAGGCGATGATGTGCTCGTCCAACAGGGCACGTTCCCGCGCACCGTGGTCACCGGGCGGCCCCTGGGACAACTCCACCCGGTTCAGTCGGGCATCGCGCGACACCGCGCGCAGGGCCAGGAACGCGGTGACCGCCATCCCCAACAGCACCGCCGTGACCAGGTCCAGGGCCAGGGTGGCCACCGCGGTCAGCACCAACACCACGGCGTCGCCCCGAGTGGAACGCATCATCGCGCGCACCGACCCCACCTCGACCATCCGCACGGCAGTCGCCAACAGGACACCGCCCAGCGCCGCCAACGGCACCAACCCCACCAGCGGGGCGGCGAGCAACACCACCACGGCCAACACCAGGGCGTGCGAGGCCGCGGCCAGACGACTGTTGGCACCCGCACGCACGTTCACGGCCGTTCGCGCGATCGCGGCGGTGGCCGGCACACCACCGAAGATCGGCGCGACCAGGTTGGCCACGCCCTGCCCGAAGAGTTCACGGTCGGGGTCGTGCCGTTCGTCGACGCGCATCCCGTCGGCCACCGTGGCCGACAGCAACGACTCCAGGGCCGCCAGCGCCGCCACCGCCAGGGCCGCGCTCATCAACGGGCCCACGGCGGAGGGATCCATAAACGACAGGGAGGGCGAGGGAAGGCCGGCGGGCAGGATACCGATCGTGGGCGTGGACAACGGGGTCAGGTACACCAGCAGGGTCGCGGCGGCCACCGCAAGCAGGGAGAACGGCCATGTGGGGCGCCACCTGGCCCCCAACAGCATCACCGCGGCCACGCCCAGGGCGATGAGCAGGGGAGTCCAGTCCGGGTCGGCGCTGAAGTCCTTGACCAGGGAGAACGCGCCGGCCAATACGTTGTGTCCCTCCGGTTGGGGCAGACCCAGCACGAACGGTGCCTGCTGGAGGGCGATGACGACGGCGATGCCCAGCGTGAACCCCTCGATCACCGGGGCGGGGACGTAGCGCATGTACCGCCCACCCCGCGCCCAGGCCAGGACCAAAAGGATCAGCCCCGCCATCATTCCGACCATGAGCACGCCCGTGGGCCCGTGCACTGCCACGATGGGCACCAGCACCACGGTCATCGCCCCGGTGGGCCCCGAGACCTGGAGGTTGGAGCCGCCGAAGACCGCGGCCAGGAACCCGGCCACGATCGCGGTCACCAGCCCGGCCTGAGCGCCGAGCCCGGAGGAGATACCGAAGCCCAGGGCCAGGGGTAGCGCGATGATCGCGACCGTCACCCCGGCGAGCAGGTCCCGACCGGGGGAGCGACGCATGATGGTGAAGTCGGAGCGCCGAGGCAACAGTGCGCGCGTGTTGGTCCACAACCTTCGCCCGATGCCCGGGGAGGGAGCCGCCTGTGTCATGTCAGCCCTCACGCAGCTCTGCCAACAATTCCTCACGGCCGGTGCTGAGTTCGGTGAGGATACGGCGGGCGGCGCCCAGGAGGTCGGCGACGTCGGCGCCGGCCAGTTCGTAGACCACCGTGGAGCCCTCGCGGCTGGAGGTGACGATGCCCGAACGGCGCAGGACCGAGAGCTGTTGGGAGAGGTTGGAGGGTTCCACGTCCACGTCGGCCAACAGGTCGCGGACGGCCTTGGGCCCGTCCTGGAGCAACTCCAGGACACGGATGCGGACGGGGTGGCCGAGCATGCGGAAGAACTCGGCCTTGGCCTGGTAAAGGGGACGGTGCACGGTGGGCCTCGGGTTCGGGGACGTGATGATCACGTCCACCATATGATGAATTGAAGAAATCTTCACATCGTCAGGGTGTGAACTCGATGACCGGACGATCACCCGGTCAGGTCGGGGATGAGCTCCGGACCCACCCGGCACACGTACTCGCGGAACAACGCCACCGCGGGGGGCTCGTAACCACCGCCCGAACCCTCACGAGGCCACACGATGCCCACCGGCCGCTCGGCCTCGCCATCGATGATGACCAGCTCCACCGTGCCGCCCAGCGGACCCCCGGGACGGGCCGGCAGCACCGACACCCCCAGCCCCGCCGCGACCAAACCCCGGGCCGTACTGATGTCGTCGGCCTCGAACGCCACCGTGGGCGTGAACCCGGCCCGATCACTGAGCCGATCGGTCAGATGCCGCACCCCCCGACCCGACTTGAGCAGGATGAAGTCATCGCGCGCCGCCGCCAACGACACCTCGTTCCGCCCCGCGAGCGGGTGTCCCTCGGGCACCACCAAACGCAGGTACTGGGTCTGCAACACCTGGGAGACCAACCCCTGTCCCGAGGGAAGGGGAGAGGTCAACGCCAAGTCCGCGCCGCCCGACGACAACCGCCGCAGCGACTGCGCCCACGGTTCCTGGGTCAGGGTGAAACGCACCCCCGGGTGCTCGGCGCGAAAGCCACGCAACAGCACCGGCACCACCTCCACGCCCAGAGTGGGCAGGAACGTCAACGCCACCCGGCCCTCCTCGGCGCCGGTGAGCTCGGCCACACCCTGGCGCAGATCCTCCAGCGACCGCTCCACGTGCGGGAGCAGCGTCCGCCCCGCCCGGGTCAGTCGGATCCCCCGCCCGGTGCGTTCGATCAACGCGATGCCCAATTCCTCCTGAAGCCGGGCCAAAGCCCTGCTCAGCGTGGGTTGTGGCATGTTCAGGGCCGCGGCCGCGTGGGTGATGTGCTCGGTCCTGGCGATGGCCGACAACATTCGCAATCGGGGCGCCAACACCTGGGTCAGGTCGTCCACCTCAACGCTATCCATGCAGATCAGTATGCATGAACGTGAAATCATGTATTGGACGTATGAAAGCGGGCTTCCTAGCGTTGAACCATGACCGTGACCAGCGCACCGCCTTCGACCGACCCCAGACCCAGGGCCGGTACCCCGGCCTACCGGCGCACGGTCATCGCCCTGATCGCCGCAGCCGTCGCCACCTTCGCCCAACTGTGGTCGGTCCAACCGATCCTGCCCGCCATCGCCTCGGGGTTCGGCACCTCCGCGGGACAAGCCGCGCTCACCGTCTCCCTGGCCACCGGCGGCCTCGCCGGCTTCACCCTCGTCTGGAGCGGTGTCGCCGACCGCCTCGGCCGCGCGCGCGTCATCGGTCTCTCCCTCCTGCTGGCCATCGTGCTGGGCACCGCCGCGCCCTTGGCCACCGAACTCTGGACACTGCTGCTCCTGCGCACCCTCCAGGGCGCCGCCCTGGGCGGGGTGTCGGCAGCCGCCGTGGCCTACCTCGCCGAGGAGATCCACCCCCGCGACGCACCCAAGGCCACCGGCCTGTACATCGCCGGCAACCCCCTCGGCGGCATGGGCGGACGTCTCCTGGCGGGTTTTGCCGCCGAACACGGCGGCTGGCAGTGGGGGATCGCCGCCAACACCATCCTGGGGCTGGTCGCCCTGGTGGTGTTCGTCCTCGTCCTGCCTCGACAGACCAAGGGCGCGCCCACCACACGCCCCGCCTCGACCGACGACACCCTCGGAATGGGCAGTCGACTCAAGGCCGCCATGACCACCCCCGGCCTGGTGCCCATGTACGCCCAGGCACTCCTGCTGATGGGCGCGTTCATGGCCGTGTACAACGTCCTGGGGTTCCGCCTCACCGACGAACCCTTCGGGCTCTCCCAGGCCGTGGCGTCACTACTGTTCCTGTCCTACACCGCAGGCATGCTCGGCTCGGGACTGGCCGGATCGGCCACCCTGCGTTGGGGGCGCTACGGGGTACTCACCACCGCCACCATCCTGCTCCTGGTCGGACTCGGCGGGCTGTTCACCACCTCGGTGATCCTCCTGCTGGCCACCCTTTTGCTGCTCACCTTCGCGTTCTTCTGCGCCCACGCCACCGCCTCGGCCTGGGTGGGCTCCCACGCCACCACGGGTCGGGCGCAGGCCACAGCCGTCTACACGCTCGCCTACTACCTGGGCGCGAGCCTGTTCGGGTGGTTGGGAGGCGTGGTCTACGACGCCGTGGGCTGGAGCGGGACCGTGGCCTTGGCCATGACCCTCACCGTGCTCGCGGGCCTGTGCGCCCTGCGCCTGCGCCGACTGCCGGCCCCCTGACCGCTACATCGGACGCACCGTGAGGCTCTGCTCGGCCCGGCCGACCTGCCCCCGCCGATCGTGCAAGACCGAACTGGTCAGCCCCAACCCCGTGGGGCCGAAGGCCACCGTGGTGTCCAGCCCGACCCAGTGCCCCTCGGGCTGTCGGAACAGGTGCACGGTGAGGTCGACGTTGGGGAACATCCACTCCAGGGGCGACTCGCGCACCGCGACACCGTTGGCGGTGTCGAGCAGCTTGACGAAGGAGGCCACCGGCCCGGCCTTCTCGCCCGCCACCAGCTCCACGTCGGTGGAGAGCCACGCCGCGCCACGTCCGGGCACGGCGGGAGCGATCGGCCGCGCGTCCAGCGAGGCGATGTACCCGCCGGGCCAGATCTCGCTGAGCGGCTTCTTCTCCAGGCCCTCCGGATCGGGCAGGGGTTCGGCCGCGCCGCCCTCGACCGCGCCGGTCTCGCCCGCCACGAGCGACCACGCCCGCGCCCGCACGGCGGTGCGGTCCCCGATCTGGACCACCGCCTCGACCAGCTCGATGGTGCGCCCGGGGCGGATGGTGTTCACCTCGACGCGGCACTCGTCCATCGCCAGCGTGCCCAGGATGTCGAAGCCGATCCGGGAGAGTTGAAGCCCCCGCTCGGCGGTGTGGGTCTCGATGGCGTGGGTGATGAGGCCGCCCAGTGGGCTGAAGTGCTGCTCGGCGGTGTTCCAAGCGCCGCTGACGTGCTCGGTGGGAACGAAACGGTCGTCGCCCACTCGGACGAAGTAGGCGTTCTGGGACTGGGACAAGGAGTTCTCCTGCGCAACGGGGCCATACCGAGTGCATCATCTCCGATGCTCACCCGGCCGGGACCCGCCACCCCCCCCACGAGCCGCAGAAGTTCCACCGAGTCCCCGCCCCATCGGTTCCGGCCGTGGTGTTCAGGCGAGCACCCCTTCGACCACGCTCACCCCGCGTCCCGGCACGATGCGGTTCAGACGGAGCCCGGCACGCTCGAACAGTTCCGCGGACCGGCTCGGGGTCCGCTGCTCCCCACCACAGTGCACGAGCATGCTCAGGTCCATGAACCTGGCCGTCCGCGCCGGCTCGGTGCCCTGGGGCATCACCACCTCGGCGAGCAGGATCCGCCCGTGGGGGAGCATCGCCCGGCGGCAGTGCGTGAGGATCTTGGCGGCGTCGGCGTCGTTCCAGTTGTGGATGACGCTGGCGAGCAGGTAGGTGTCACCACCGGCCGGCACCGCGTCCAGGAAGTCGCCGCCCTCGACACGGCAGCGCTCGGAGAGTTCCCCTTGACAGAGCGCGGGTTCGGCCCCCGCGATGACCTCGGGCCGGTCGTAGAGCACGCCCCGCAGGTGCGGGTTGGCCGACAACACCAAGGACAGCAGGCGTCCGCGCCCGCCCCCGACGTCCACCAACAGCCCGCTGGAACCGAAGTCGTAGTCCTCGGTCAGGGATCGGGTGAGCTGCGCGGAGATGTCGCTCATGCCCTGGTCGAAGAGCGCGGCGACCTCGGGGTGACGACGCATGTACTCCCAGACGAGAACACCGTGGACGGACTCGAACACCGGACCTCCCACACGCACGGCGTCGGCCAGGTGGGCCATGGTGGACCGCTCTGTCGGGCTCCCCAACCAACGGGCGTACCCGCGCATGGACGCGGCGGAGTCCTCCCGTAGCGCCTCGCCCAGGTCGGTGAGGGCGAAACACCGCTCCGGGGACTCCCGGACCAGATCCAGATCGGCGCAGGCGCGCAGCAGCCGGTGAAGGGCCTGGGCGTCGGCGCCGACCCGAGAAGCGATCTCTGCCAGGGGCGAGGGTTCCCTGGACATGGCATCGGCGACGCCGAGCTCGGCCGCGGCACCGACGGCCGCCGCGACCCAGCTGGAGGTGATCAGCTCGAACAGCCGGACGGCGGAGACGTCGAGCGGAGCGGAAGCGGTGGGGAGCGTCACGGGGGTGGATACCTTTCGCTGATTTCCTCGAACGGAGGTGTTTCTGAGGGCGGAAGGGCCCCGGGAAACCGAGCGACACGTTACATTACTCCAGGTGGTTGACCCAATACAGAACGTGGAGATCCCTGTGGAGGTCCCTGAACCCGAACCCCAGGACCAGGTTCGGCGGACACTGCGTGTACTGAACACACGACGGGCCGTTCGCTCCTTCAACGACGAATCCGTGCGGGACGACCTCCTGGATCCCCTGCTGGACAGCATGCTCGCCGCACCCTCCGCCTCCAACAAACAGGCCTGGGCCTTCGTCGTCGTACGACGACCGCGAACCCTGCGCCTGATCCACGCCTTCGCCCCGGGCATCATCGAACGCCCGCCGCTGATCGTGGTGGCCTGCTTCGACCACGGGCGGTCCGTGGGAGGAGGCGCCTGGGACGAGGGCATGCTCTGCGTGGCGATGGCCGTGCAGAACCTCCTGCTGGCGGCACACGCCCTCGAACTGGGAGGGTGCCCCACCGCCAGCTTCCGCAAGAGCCCGGTGCGCAGGTTCCTGAGACTCCCCCAACACCTGGAGCCACTACTCCTGGTGTCGATCGGACACCCGGCCCCGAACCCGCGCACCACCGCACCCCGACGCGACCGGAACGAGGTGATCAGTCATGAACACTGGGGCTGACCAGTGCCGAATCGACGAGGAACTGTTGTTGCTCGCGGCCTACCTGATCAGCAGCGGCCGAGGCCTGCTGGAGGAACCCCGTGACTACGGGCCACTGCGTTGCCTGGACGCCGCCCGCCGCGTCCTGCGCCTGCGGGCCAGGGCCGGTGGAGCCCAGAGCCCGGAACTGACCTCCCTGAAGGAGCGCATGGACGAGGTCATGTGCGGTGCGATGGTCGATCGGGACCTGGCCGCCCTGCTCGACGAACTGTGTGATCGACTCGCCGCCGTCGTGGAGGAACCCGGTGCCGTCACCGCCTGAGATCCCACGCCTGAACGACACCGAGGAGGTCTTTCAGGCCCGGCCCTTCACCCCCGGATGTGGACGACTCGTCGAACGCGGCGAGCACGCGCTCATCGGGATCAGCGCCGGCAACGGTTACTTCAGCCAACACAGGATCGCCCAACTCCTGGAATGGACGGGCCGGCGCTTCGGCGCGGTCGACCTGCTCTACGCGGACCTGCACATCGACACCATGCACCGGGCGGCCGGCGCCGAACAGGCACAGGCCTCCAGGCGGGCCTGTCGGTCGCTCAGGGACGTGCGCCGACGGATTCGACGCGCGATGGAGGCGGTGCGGGTACCCGCACGGGTTCGGTGCCTGGCGTTGTCGGAGACCGTGGACACCCCCGGCTACCGATCGGCCGACGAACGCGTCGAACGGGCCATGAGGGAGCACCCGGCCGTGGAACGCGCCTGTGAGGACCACGTCCGGCGGATCATCGCCCCCGAACCGGACCCGGACGGGGCCCGGTTCCGAGCCGGTCTGTCCTACCTGCGCGCGGAACTGCCCTTCCTGCTCAACACCCCGGAGGTCCTGTCCGTGGACACCTCGGTGTGCTGCTACCACGATCTCCTCCCGGTCCTGGTGGGGCTGCGAAGGGAGACCTCCTGCCTACATCCCGGGCAGGGACACCTCGTGCTCAAGCCCCTCACCGCACCGTCCAACTGAGCGGGCCCCGACACCTGTCGGGGCCCGCTTCCATCACGGCATCGGACGCACGTCCATGATCGACTCACCGTCCGGAACCCGACGCACCTCGTGCAGGGACAAGCCCACCGAGGCGAGGAGCGCCTCGTACTGCTCACGGGTGCGCAATGGAGCCCCATAGAGCACGAACATGCTCAGACTCATGGCCTCCAGGAACTCGCTCGGTCGATCCTGCTCTGGGAGGTGACCCACGATCAACAAGCGCGAGGTCGCCCCCATCGCCTCGCGAACGTTACGCAGGATCAGTGCCGCGTCGGGATCGGCCCAGTTCTGCATCACCCGAGCCGCGAGGTAGACGTCCGCGCCCCTGGGTACACCCTCGAAGAAGTCGCCACCCACGATTGAGCACCGATCCTCGACCCCCGCCTCACGTAGAAGTGGAGGAGCACCCTCCACCACGTGCGGAAGGTCGAAGAGGATCCCCCGCGTCGACGGGCACGCGCGCAGCACGGCCGCGATCGTGGCGCCCTCACCACCACCCAGATCCACCATCGTCCCGGTTTCCGCCGGATCGATCTCGCGCAGCAACGGCGCGGCCAGGGTGGAGGAGTTCATGGCCCGGTTGAACACGGCGGCGGCCGCTTCCCGCTCACTCAGGTAGGCGAACAGCTCCTGACCGGTGTGGATCGCGAAGGCCGAGCGGTCCGAAGTCACCGAGTGGCCCAAACGAGTCCAGGCCTGGAAGAAGTCGCCGTGCGTGCACATACGGAACAGGTCCCGCAGCCCTTGGGGATCGTCGATACGCAGGTGGTCGCCTGCCGAGCTCAAGGAGAAGAGACCGGGAGAAGGCTCCTCGACCAGCCCGGTCGCGACCGCCGCACGCACGAGGACCAGCAGGCGTTCCTCGGGCACGGTGAGTGCCCGGGCCACGTCGTCGAGGGGGCGTGGGGGACCGGCCAGCTCTTCGACGACACCGAGCTCGATCAGTGCCGCCACGGCGTGCAGCAACATCGCGGAGGAGACGATCCTGGCCAGTGGCCGGTCGGTTCGTTCGGGCGGGATGGTGTCCGGTCGCTCCACGTGATTCCCTTCGGTGGTTCTGCTGTCACGGAAGGTGACGATGCCAGGTCGAAGGGTGTGGCGTGAGGTCTTTCGTGAGAGAGGGGCCCGGCCCCGCACCTGGTTTCGGGGGCGGCCGAAGGGATCGTGAGCAGGTTCTTCTTCTGTACCCGAACACGGGTTCGCTCAGGCTAGGCTGACCTCCACAACTCGAAAAAAAGCGAGCCCGCCCGGTGCTACCAACACCGAACGGGCTCTGACCACCAACCTGAAACCACCAGGAAGGCGGCTAGGAGTGCATCCTAAGCCTACAGCGTCCCGCGCCCGAAGCAGGGGGGTCGCTTCGCGCGTCCCCCTCACGTTCCACCTTTCCCCGGAGGTGACGCCGTGAGCTACGCGACCATCGTCCGAGGCCGCTTCGGTGGCGATCGATTCACCAGGGTGCTCAACGCCGCGGTCCGTGACAAACGCCTGTCCTACAAGGCCCGTGGTCTCCTCATCTTCATCGCTTCGCACCGTGAAGGGTGGGGCATCGGCATCGAACAGCTCATCGCCAACTCACCTGGTGGTGCGGGCGCGATCCGCTCCGGACTCAAGGAACTCGAAGCCGTCGGCTACCTGCGCCGTTACCGGGTCCGCGACGAATTGGGGTGCCTCGGTGGTGCCTACTGGGTGGTCACCGACGACCCCGAGTCCCTGCCGGAACGAGTCGCCGAGCTCGCCCGCTCCCTGGAGGGAAAGGACCTCGTCCGCCTGCAAAGCAGCAGTTCAGAGCCTAAGTGCGATTTTCCAGGGTTGGATAACCTACCGGAGGAAAATCGAACCCCTAAGAAGACCAACCACAAGAAGACCAATACACAAGAACAAGGGGAGGAGGAGGGCGCGCGGGCGCGCGCGAGCGAGCTCCCCGCCACCGATGCCGACGGCGACCAGTGGGGCGTCCCCGAAGCCGAACGGCCCGCCCCCGACCGGGGCGGTCTACTGGAACGCACCGTCATCCCCCAGATCGCCGAGGAGACCGGCCTGGGACTCGAACCCTGGCAGCATCGCCGCCTGGTCCTGGAGCATCTGCCCGCCGCGTTCCGGGCCGTCAAGGAGCTGGCCGACGACCGGGTGGGCCCCACCGAACTCCTGGAGTGGCTGCGGTCAGACCACGACACCACGATGTCGCTGTACGCGGTCCTGTCCACCCGTTGCCGACCCGGTCATCTCGGTGAGGCACTGCCGGTCTGGGTCGCCCGCAACCGCACTCCTGGCGGCCTGCCCGGTCCTTCCGTGCCCAAGGTCCCTCGCCCGCGCCGAGAACCGGCCCCGATGGCCGACGGAGATCCCTTCACCCGGGCCGGTGCACCGCCCACGTGCACGGTTCACCTCGGTATCACCCTGACCGCCGACGCCACCGGCCTGCGCACCCGATGCCACAGGTGCGAGGACCTTCCCGGCCCCGAACCCTTCGCCACTTTGGACGAACCGGCCGGCGCCCTGATGGGTGTGCTCGACGAGGGCCTACCGGATACCGCACCAGCACCGCCCGAACATTGTGGGGACCGTTCCTGTCACGAACAGCGCCGACACGTCATTCGCTTCAACCCACAGACCGAGGTTCACGAGGACCTCGGCCCCTGCCCGCGCTGCCACCCCGATCGGGTTCGAGAAGGCGTTCGATGAAAACGGGCGCGCCCAGGACACATGAACTCCCGGAACGAACGGTGGACGTGGGCGACGTTTCGGCAAGAGCGCAGGTGACCTTTGTGGCCGAATGGGCCCACCATCGCGGCTCGAACAAGCATGATGGAGCTCTCGGCCCGGCCTTCAGGAGCAGAACACGCCATGGGGGTGAGCCTGTGGCCGGGGCCCGTATCGAGAGGAAGCAGGGTCATGCCCAGTAACCACATGGTCGACCTGCGAACCGAATCAGGCATGCGTCTGGACGATGTCTGTTTCTCCTTCGGAGTCACTTACGCCAGCGCACGAAAACGCGGCTTCCGGGAAGGCTACGGGTTCAGTATCGAACTGCCCGCGGTACTCGACCTTCTCGACGCAGTGGCCAAGGGGGACCTGAAGGCCTCGTCAGCGCGCGAGGAGCTGCTGGAGGTGCTCCACGTGCTCTACGACGAGGCCGAATGCCACGACTTCGAAAGCCCCGAGGACAAGTTTTCCTGGTGTGTGCGCGACGGTGGCTGCTCGACCTGTGCAGCACGTCGGGAGGAGTTCACCCATCACCTGGCGACGATGTCCGAACGTTGGCGTCGGTGGACGCTGCCCGAACACTTTCCCTTCGCTGTGGGTAACTCCAATGGTCTCCATACGGTCGGTTGTGGCGTCGTCCGTCGTGACATGCCGGTCGAATTTCCAGACCACAATCCCAATGATGCTGAAGTACTACGCGCCTTCGCGCACCCTGGAGACCTCTACGCCCCTCGATCCCGAGGCATGGAACGGTTTCTCGGCAACGTTCCCTTCCAATTCATGTCAGCGGAGGAAACCCGAGCATGGATGGCTGAGAATACGGGTCCCAAAGGTGGTCGGTACTACAAGCGCTGCCGAAGCTGCGCCCCGGCTCCGTGAACCGGTTCCTGATTCAGGCCACCAGAATGCGCCGGCCCGTGCCAGAGGAATCCCGGCTCTGAAGAATCTCGTCGAG
>NZ_BCSH01000021.1 GCF_001570765.1 Nocardiopsis listeri NBRC 13360
CCGAGCGACGCCCGACAACCCCAAGGCTCCCGACCTCAGGCTTCCCACCGGCCACACCCGACACCCGACACCCCACACCCCACACCCACCCCTTTGGAATCACCCGTCCAGGCAGTGTTTTTCAGCGCCTCCGCTTCGCTTTGGCCCACCCGTCGCCCGCCACGACCCTCAACGGACGGCCTGGCGGCCGACGGCCCTGCCTTGTTCGGGCGCCTGGGAGTCGGGAACCTTCGGCACCTTTGGTGTGATAGCGAAAAAGCGTGCTACCCCACCGCAGGCACCTCCCCGGCTTGCCGAAGAACAGGGCCTGACGGCGCCCGAACGGGTAATCCCCCGTGGTTCACCGAACCGGACCCGGGTCGGCGGTGGAATCTTCGGGGCGAGTCGTTCGGTTCGCGAGGTTGAGTCGTGCGGGGAACGGGAAGAACGGTTCCCCGCCCGACTCCTCGGCCTTGGAGGAGCCGGGCGGGTGGTTCCTACGGCCCACCTGAGGAGGCGATCGGATGAACCGCACCACCCGACGAGGGGTCATCTCCGACTGGGGCGGTGTACTCACGCCGCCACTGATCGACGGGATCCGGGGCTGGCTCCAGGACGACGCGATCGACGTCGACCACTACTACGAGGTCACCCGGCCCTACTTCGACGGCAGCCTGGCCGACAACCCCGTGCACGCCTTGGAGCGCGGCGAGATCGACACCGCCGAGTTCGAACGGGACCTGGCCGCGCTGCTGCGCTCCACCCACGGTGGCCCGGTCGAGGCCGAGGGACTCATCCACCGGATGTTCTCCCGCTTCGATCCGGTCCACGGCATGTACGAAACGCTTCGGTCGGCCCGGACCGGCGGGCACGCCACGGCGCTGCTGTCCAACTCCTGGGGCAACGGCTACCCGCGTGAGCGCTTCGCGGCCACCTTCGACACCGTCGTCATCTCCGGTGAGGTGGGCATGCGCAAGCCCGAGGAGCGCATCTACCTGCACACCTGTGAACGGTTGGGGCTCGCGCCCCAGGAGTGCGTCTTCATCGACGACCTCGAACACAACGTCACCACCGCCGAGTCCCTCGGAATGACCGGCATCCTGCACACGGACGTGGACAGCACCCGTGCGGCGCTGACCCGCTTCCTGGTCCCGGAGGGCGACCACCAACGCCAGCCGGCCTGATCCACACCGGGGCGCGGGTCCGGTCACCTCGGGTCCTTTGGGAAACTCGTAGTGAACCCGATCGCGCCCTGGAGTCTCGATGTACGTCTTCCTGCCCAGCACCGTCCCCGCACTGGCCGCCCTCCTCGACGAGGGCCGCCTGGAGGGCGAACCCCTGACCGCCTTCACGGCCGAACCGGAGCCCGGCGGTGACCCGGAGGAGGCCGAGTACGAGGCCATGTACGCGGCCGCGGAGGAATCGTTGCGGTTGCTGGCAGCCGACCCGCGGGCCCCGCGCCGACGTGTGGTCCTGACCGCCGAGATGCCCGACCACATCGTCGAACACCAGGACCGGCACGGTGACGGCGTCGCGCGGGTGAGCGTTCGGGCGAGCATCCCCTACAAGAAGCTGAAGGCGGCACACGTGGACGACGAGCGAGCCGTCGCGGACGTCACCAAGGCGGTGGAGGACCCCGGGTCCGGCGCCGCCGACGACCACGAACTGCTGTGGTTCGCCGTCCAGGAGATCCGTTACGTGGTCGAGGACCTCCACGGCTGACGCTCGGGGTAGGGCACGGGGGCGGTTCCGGTCGGACCCGGACGCGGATTCCCCCCTTATGAGGCCATCCGGCACAATGGGTGGCGTCCCGAAATCCCGAACGCCGAGGAGTAAGCCATCAGCCGCCTGGTGCTATGGAACATCGACCTCACCCTCCTCGACGTCGGTCAGGTCATGCGGGTCGCCTACGCGGAGGCCTTCGAGAAGGTCACCGGTGAACCGCTGGTCTACCTGACGTCGGCCGCGGGCCGCACCGACTCGGAGATGTTCTTCGAGTTCTGCGCCCGCAACTACGTCGACTTCGAAGCCGACACCGATACGTTGGCCGACTTCCTGGCCGCGTTGGAGACGTCGTTCGTCTCCCGTGGCGACCAACTGTTGGCCAAGGGGCGTGTCCTGCCCGGCGCCTCGGCGTCGTTGGCCGCGGTGGCGTCCATGCCCGACACCGTCCAGACGGTGGTCAGCGGCAGCACCCGGGCCAACGCCACCGCCAAACTGGTGGCCTTCGGTCTGGACACCTACCTCGACCTGGCCGTGGGCGGGTTCGGGTCGGTCAACTACCCCAAGGCGAGCCTGATCCAGTCCATCCGCCTCCACGCCTCGGGCGAGGGCGGACGAGCCTACACGGAGGAGGAGACGGCGTTCATCGCCGGTTCCGTCCCGGACGTGCGGGCCGCGCTGATCGGTGGGGCCACCCCCATCGGTGTCCTCAGCGACTCCTCCACCGAGGGGCAGCTGCGGGACGCCGGGGCACAGATCATCCTGCCCGACCTGAGCGACCCCCGGGCCGTGATGACCGCCGTCCACCAGGCCACCACGAGTTAGGCGGTGTTGGTCGGCGCCCCCGTTTCGCTTCGGCGTGTTCGGGCGCCGTGGTCCACGAGACGGCGGTCGGATACACCGCTCCGAGGTTCGGCGACGTCTTCGTAACGACAGCGGGCGCCGTCGGCGAGAAGGTCGTTTCTCCTTCGTGTACTGGTGTGAACCACCGCGATTCCGTCCACATCAACGCGAAGCACCGTGTATCGGTGTCGGTACTGTTCTCGGGGGGCGAAACCAGTAGCCTGGTCGGGGTCCCCGCTACGGTGGGGGCCGGGCCCCCGCTCTCGGGGTGCCCAGAGGTGGGAACAACGGTGTTCCCGACCTCGCTTCACGTCACCTGTGCGCACAGGTACCGACCCGACCACGACGACTCCGGTTCCCTGGCGCCCCAAGGGGGTCACGGAAACCCACAGTCGAACACGGAAGTTCACGGATCCGACGGTTCGGCGGGACGACCGGCCGACACGTCACATGACCCGCTGTCCTTCGCGACGCTCGTCCGACGCCGCTCACAAAGGAGTGAGATCCCTATGTCCGGGCAATCCGACGTCATTCTCCAGAAGCTGCTCAACGACGCGGCCTCTCGGTGGCAACCGGGGGCTCGCCTGAGCCCCGAGGCCGCCGACACGGTCCGCCGCTTCCTTCCCCTCTACTACCGCCACACGGACCCCGAAGAGATCGCGGATCGTTCCCCCGAACAGATCTGCGGCACCGCCGAGGCGCACCGTTCCTTCGGCGCCGAGCGCACACCCGGGCGCGCCAAGGTCCGCGTCTACACCCCGGACCCCGAACGTGACGGTTGGGAACAGCAGTCCAGCGTCGTCGAGGTGATCACCGACAACGCGCCCTTCATCGTCTCGTCGGTGACCATGGCCCTCGCCGACCTCGGTGCGGGCGTACGCGCCATCATCCACCCCCAGATGACCGTCGGGCGTGACCTCTCCGGCCGCCTGATCGAGGTCGACCCGGAGATCGGCGGCGACGGCCTGCTGCCCGTCGACGAGTCCTGGATGCACATCGAGATCGACCGGCAGGGCGATCCCGAGCGCGTCAAGGAGATCACCTCCCGTCTGGAGAACGTCCTCGGCGACGTCCGCCAGGTGGACGAGGACGCCGCCAAGATGAGTGACCGGATCTGCCGGATCGCGGACGAGCTCTCCGTCGACCCCGACCCCTTGGTCGCCGGAGGCGTCGACCCGCGCGAGGTCGGCGAGAGCGTCGACTTCCTGCGTTGGCTCGAAAGCCGTCACTTCACCTTCATGGGGTACCGCGAGTACGCCCTGGTCACCGACGAGAACGGGGACGACTCCCTGCGTCCGGAACCCGGCACCGGCCTGGGCATCCTGCGCATGGACCCGCCGGCCTCCACCGGATTCGCGGCCCTGCCGCCGGAGATCCGGGCCAAGGCCCGCGAGCCCTACATCCTGGTCCTGACCAAGGCCAACTCGCGCGCCACCGTCCACCGCCCCAAGTACCTCGACTACATCGGCGTCAAGAAGTTCGACGCCCAGGGCAACATCGTCGGTGAGCGCCGCTTCCTCGGACTGTTCACCTCCCAGGCCGACAACACGGGCATCGGGGAGATCCCCATCCTGCGTCGCAAGCGGGCCGAGGTGCTGTCCCAGGCCGGGTTCGACGCCGAGAGCTACAACGGCAAGGACCTCATCGAGCTGTTGGAGACCTTCCCCCGCGAGGAACTCCTGCAGATTCCGGTCGGCGAGCTCTACAGCATCGTCCGGGGCGTCCTGCGCCTGCGCGAGCGCCGCGGCACCAAGCTGTTCATGCGCCGCGACCCCTACGGTGGCCGCTACATGTCCTGCTTCGTGTACATGCCGCGCGACCAGTACAGCACCCGCGTGCGTCTGGACATCCAGGAAGTGCTCACCGAGGCCTTCCAAGGCGCCACGATGGACCACCACGTGATGATCGGTGCCGCGCCACTGGCGCGCCTGTACCTGGTGGCCCGAGCCGAACACGGGCGCACCCTCGCAGACATCGACCAGGTCGCACTGGAGGAGAAGGTCCGCGAGGCCGCCAGGTCCTGGGACGTCGACTTCGACGACGCACTCGTGGACGAGTTCGGTCCCACCCGCGCCACCGGCTTCAAGGAGCGTTACGGCGCCGGCCTCACCGAGGCCTACAAGGTCGACAACACCCCGGTCACCGCGGCCAAGGACATCGAGCGCGTCGAAGACCTCCTGAAGCGCTTCCCCTCCGATGAGCGCAGCGGTGAGTTCTCCGTCGCGCTCTACCGGGACGACGAGACGAACGACACCGCCTGGCGGTTCCGTCTGGTCCGCCTGGACGAGCCCCTCTCGCTCTCCCGCGTCCTCCCGGTCCTGGAACACCTCGGCGTCGAGGTGGTGGACGAACGTCCCTACTCCCTCGAAGTGGAGGACGTGGGCAGGATCTGGATCTACGACTTCGGACTCGGGGAGTTCCCCGCGTCGGACCTGCCGCCCGAGCGCATGAGGGCCCTCTTCGAGGAAGCGTTCGACGCCTCCTGGCGCGACCGGGCCGAGTCCGACCGCATCAACGCCCTGGTCGTCCGGGCCGGGTTGGACTGGCGTCAGCTCACCGTCCTGCGCGCCTACGGCAAGTACCTGCGTCAGACCGGCTCCACCTTCACCCCCGACTACCTGGCCGACGTCCTCGTCGCCAACGCCGGGGTCACCAACCTCCTGATGGAGCTCTTCGAGGCCCGCTTCGACCCGGACCGGCCCGACGAGGGGCGCGAGGAACGCGCCGACACGCTGGTCGCCAAGATCGAGTCCGAACTGGAGGGCGTGGCGAGCCTGGACCACGACCGCATCCTGCGTTCGTTCCTCGCCGTCATGCGGGCCACCCTGCGCACCAACCACTACCGGCACGGTTCCGAGGGGCGGCTGGTGTTCAAGCTCAACCCGCAGCGTATTCCGGACCTGCCCCAGCCGCGGCCCCGACTGGAGATGTACGTCTACTCGCCGCGCGTGGAGGGCGTCCACCTGCGCTTCGGTACCGTCGCACGCGGTGGCCTGCGTTGGTCCGACCGCTTCGAGGACTTCCGCACCGAGGTCCTCGGCCTGGTCAAGGCCCAGATGGTGAAGAACTCCATCATCGTGCCCGCCGGCGCCAAGGGCGGGTTCGTCTGCAAGCGCCTGCCCTCGGGCGGCGGCCGTGAAGCGGTGATGGCCGAGGTCGTCTCCTGCTACAAGCAGTTCATCAGCGCCCTGCTGGACATCACCGACAACCTCGTCGACGGTCGGCTCGTGCACCCCGACCGCACCGTCCGGCACGACGGTGAGGACTCCTACCTGGTGGTGGCCGCGGACAAGGGCACCGCGTCCTTCTCCGACATCGCCAACGGCATCTCCGCCGAGCGAGGCTTCTGGCTCGGCGACGCCTTCGCCAGTGGTGGCTCGGTGGGCTACGACCACAAGGGCATGGGCATCACCGCCCGTGGCGCCTGGGAATCGGTCAAGTACCACTTCCGCGAGTTGGGCGTGAACGTCCAGGAACAACCCTTCACCGCCGTCGGCATCGGTGACATGTCCGGTGACGTGTTCGGCAACGGCATGCTGCTGTCGAAGCGGACCAAGCTCGTGGCGGCCTTCGACCACCGGCACGTCTTCCTGGACCCCGACCCCGACCCGCACACCTCCTGGGTGGAGCGCAAGCGCCTGTACGAGCTGCCGCGCAGCACCTGGGAGGACTACTCCACGGACCTGATCTCCGAGGGCGGCGGCGTGCACCCGCGCTCGGCCAAGTCCGTGCCGATCACCCCACAGGTCCGCGAGGTCCTGGGCATCGACGAGGACGTCACCGAACTCACCCCGGACGAGCTCATCCAGCGCGTCCTGACCTCACCGGTGGACCTGCTGTGGAACGGCGGCATCGGCACCTACGTCAAGGCGAGCTCCCAGAGCCACGCGGAGGTCGGTGACAAGGCCAACGACCCCGTGCGCGTGAACGGGGCCGACCTACGGGTGAAGGTGGTCGGGGAGGGCGGCAACCTGGGCATGACCCAGCCGGCCCGGATCGAGTACGCCCGCAACGGCGGCCGACTCAACGCCGACTTCATCGACAACTCCGCCGGTGTGGACACCTCCGACCACGAGGTCAACATCAAGATCATGCTCGACCGCGAGGTGCGGGCGGGCGAGCTGGACAAGGACGAACGCGACCGGCTGTTCATCGACATGACCGACGAGGTCGCCTCGCTGGTCCTGGACAACAACTACGCCCAGAACACGGTGCTGGCCGCCGCGCGCAAGCAGAGCTACGAGATGCTGCACGTCCACGGCCGCTACATGCGTCACCTGGAGCGCGCCAAGGTCCTCAAGCGCAAGCTGGAGGACCTGCCCTCCGACAAGGCCATCGCCGAGCGCCGCGCCGCGGGCAAGGGGCTGACCGGTCCCGAGTTCGCCACGCTGCTCTCCTACACCAAGATGAGCCTCAAGGAGCAGATCGCGCTCTCGGACCTGGCCGACGACCCCTACCTGGTGCCGACCCTGACGGACTACTTCCCGAAGCCGCTGCGCGTGCAGGCCTTCGCCGACGAGGTGGCCGCGCACCCGCTGCGCAAGGAGATCATCGTCAACCAGGTGACCAACCAGTTGGTCAACAGGTCCGGGATCACCTACGCGTTCCGTCTCAACGAGGAGCTGGGTTCCAGCGCCGCCGACATCGCCAGGGCCTACCTGGTGACCCAGGAGGTCCTGGGACTGCGGAAGCTGTGGGGTGAGCTGGAGGACCTCGACCACGAGATCACCGTGGACAACCAACTCGTCCTGCTACTGGAGGCCCGCAAGCTCGCCGAGCGTTCCACCCGGTGGCTGTTGCGCAACCGCAGCTTCCCGTTCGACATCAGCACCGAGATCGGTTTCTTCGCCGAGGGTGTGGGCGAGGTGCTGCCACAGCTGGTCGACCTGCTGCGCGGCCGTGACCGGGAGGCGTTCGAGGAGCGTCGCGACCGGTACGTCTCCCGGGGGGTGCCCACCGGGCTCGCCGAGCGCGTCGCGGTCATGGTGCCCGCCTACTCCACGCTGGACCTGGTGGAGATCGCGCACCGTACCGGACGTCCGGTGGGAGAGGTGGCCGCGCTCTACTTCGAGCTGGCCGACCGGTTCAACCTCAGCTGGTGGCGTGAGCGGATCATCGACCTGCCGCGCGACGACCGCTGGGCGACCATGGCCCGAGGCGCACTGCGCGACGACCTGTACGCCGCGCACGCCGACCTGACCGCGCGGGTCCTGGAGTCCGGTGACTCCACGTCCGTCGGTGGGCTCATCGCCGACTGGACGAAGGCCAACGAGAGCGCCGTTCAGCGGTCCGGGATCACCCTGTCGGAGATCCAGGAGAACGAGCGCTTCGACCTGGCCACCCTGTCGGTGGCCCTGCGCTCCATCCGTTCCCTGGTCGTCTAGGGAGACCGGAATGGGGCACGTGGAGTGTCCCGGGTGGACCTCGCACCGTCAGGTGTGGGGCCCACCCCTTTGTTGGGTCCTACACTGGGTGCGTGGCAGAACTGGACCCGGCAGAGAAGATCAAGGAACTCGCGGCGACCCTGGCGAGTGTGACCGCCGTGTTGGACCTGGAGGCGATGCAGACGCAGATCGCCGAACTGCGCGAGCAGTCCGCCGACCCCGAACTGTGGTCGGACCAGGACAACGCGCAGAAGGTGACGCGTCGACTCTCGACACTGGAGTCCATGGTCAACAAGGTCGACGGCATCGGGCAGCGTCTGGAGGACCTCGGAGTGCTCTACGAGCTCGCCGAGGCCGAGGACGACCCCGACACCCGCGCCGAGGCGGACCGCGAACTAGAGCAACTCCGTAAGGAGATCGGCGAACTCGAGGTGCGTACGCTCCTCAACGGCCCGCACGACGAGAGCGAGGCCATCGTCAGCATCAACTCCCAAGCGGGTGGTGTCGACGCGGCCGACTGGGCGCAGATGCTCCAGCGCATGTACCTGCGTTGGGCGGAGCGTCACGGTTATCCCACGGAGGTCTACGAGACCTCCTACGCGGAGGAGGCGGGCATCAAGTCCACCTCGTTCGCGGTCAAGGCCCCCTTCGCCTATGGCACGTTGCGGGGGGAACACGGTACCCACCGCCTGGTGCGTATCTCGCCCTTCGACAACCAGAACCGG
The DNA here is from genome assembly GCF_001570765.1 of Nocardiopsis listeri NBRC 13360. Classification (GTDB taxonomy): domain Bacteria; phylum Actinomycetota; class Actinomycetes; order Streptosporangiales; family Streptosporangiaceae; genus Nocardiopsis; species Nocardiopsis listeri. The sequence continues at coordinate 8,654 of NZ_BCSH01000021.1, forward strand.
CGCCAGACCTCGTTCGCGGGTGTGGACGTGGTGCCGATGGTGGAGAAGAGCGACCACATCGATATCGACGAGACCGAGCTGCGCGTGGACGTGTACCGTTCCAGCGGTCCCGGTGGTCAGGGCGTCAACACGACCGACTCGGCGGTGCGCATCACCCACCAGCCGACCGGCATCGTGGTCTCCTGTCAGAACGAGCGTTCCCAGCTCCAGAACAAGGCGACCGCGATGACGATGCTCCAGGCCAAGCTCTTGGCCCGCAAGCGCCAGGAGGAGCAGGAGGCCCTGGACGAGATCCGTGGTGACTCGGTGAGCAGCTGGGGTACCCAGATGCGCAACTACGTCCTGCACCCGTACCAGAACGTCAAGGACGTGCGCACCGGTATGGAGACCGGTAACCCGTCGGCGGTGCTCGACGGTGAGATCGACGCCTTCATCGACTCGGAGATCCGCTGGATGCGCAACCAGGAGAAGCAGGAGTAGGGGCGAGGCACGCCCCGAACACCGACCGGTGCTCCTCCGCCACCTGGGCGGGGATGCGCACGGTCGTGGACCGATCACCCCGGGTCGCCGAATTCGGCGGGTCCGGGGTGACGTGTCCCAAAGGTGATGGTCACGACGCCGCAGTTTTACCGGAACTGCTATATGTGAACGTTATCATCGGTTGACACCTCCGATATGCTCGTGGCTGTTGTCCGATAGTGCGCTGATCTCCACAGATCGCTTGGGCGAGACGGGACCTGGACAATCCGGGCCCCTGTCCCCTCTAAACTGTCGGTGGCCATGCGGCCGGTACGATCCCGCGCGGAGCACTTCCGCCGGGTGCCCATACCTTCGAGAGCCTTGTGATGCGCCTGTGATCCACTTCGATAACGTCACCAAGCAGTACCCGACTCAGAAGCGCCCCGCGCTCGACGGTGTTTCCATCGACGTGGACAAGGGCGAGTTCGTCTTCCTGGTCGGACCATCCGGCTCGGGTAAGTCGACCTTCCTGCGCTTGGTGCTGAAGGAAGAGAGGCCCGACAAGGGCCGCGTGCACGTCGCGGGCAAGGACTTGGCGCGACTGTCCAACTGGAAGGTCCCGCACCTGCGCCGCCGCATCGGCTGTGTCTTCCAGGATTTCCGCCTGTTGCCGAACAAGAACGTTTTCGAGAACGTCGCCTTCGCCCTGGAGGTCATCGGTAAGCCACGGCGGTTCATCAAGAAGGTCGTGCCCGAGGTCGTCGAACTCGTCGGCCTCGAGGGCAAGGCCGGTCGCATGCCGGGTGAACTCTCCGGTGGTGAGCAGCAGCGTGTCGCCATCGCCCGCGCGTTCGTCAACCGCCCGCAGATCCTGCTGGCCGACGAGCCCACCGGAAACATCGACCCGGCGACCTCCATCGGCATCATGAAGGTGCTGGACCGAATCAACCGCACGGGAACGACCGTCGTCATGGCGACGCACGACGCCGCCATCGTCGACTCCATGCGCAAGCGTGTGATCGAGCTTGAAGAGGGCTTGGTAGTGCGCGACCAGATGAGTGGCGTCTACGGCCAGGCGTACTGACCCCTGGTACGTTCGTCGCCGGGCCTCGGTCGGCGACCCCGAGACCACCGGCATGGCGAAGCCCCGAAGGATGGACCTTTAACAGATCATGCGAGCACAATTCGTTCTCTCCGAGACGTGGATCGGCCTGCGTCGCAACCTGACGATGACCATCGCCGTCATCACGACGGTGGCCATCTCTCTCACCTTGTTCGGTGCCGGTCTACTGGTCAACCAACAGGTCGCCGAGATGCGCAACTACTGGGACCAGCGGATCACGCTGACCATCTACATGTGCAACGACATCTCGCCGACCTCGACGTGTCAGGAGAACGGCGCCGCGGGCGAGGGCGACCGTGAGGCCCTCGAACAGCAGCTTGAATCGCTCAACGAGGTCGAAAGCTTTCGGTACCTGACCGAGGCCGAGGCCTGGCAGGACTTCCAGGAGCGCATCGGCTCCTCCAACGAGGCCCTCGCCGAGGCCGCCCAGGAAGGTGACATCCCGGACAACTACCGGGTGCAGCTCACCGACCCGAACCACTACGACGCGGTGCGCGCGGCCGTGGACGGGGCCGACGGCGTCGACTCCGTCTCCAACGACCAGCGCGTCCTGGAGCAGTTCTTCGGTCTGCTCGAGGGGCTCAAGTGGGCCGCCCTGATGGTCGCGGGTGTGCAGCTGGCCGCCGCCGCGCTGCTCATCGGCAACACCATCCGGCTATCGGCCTACAGCCGTCGTCGGGAGACCGGCATCATGCGCCTGGTCGGCGCGTCGAACTTCTACATCCAACTGCCCTTCCTCCTCGAGGGCGCCATCGCCGGTTTCATCGGTGGTCTGATCGCGTCCGGGTTCATCGTGGCCACCAGGTACACGCTGCTCACCCGGATCGAGGAGTGGTTCCAGTTCGACGTGGCCCTGGGCGCGGGGGCGCTGCTGTACGTCATCGGTGTCTCGATGATCCTCGGTGTGCTCCTGTGTACCGTGACCTCGTTCCTCACCCTGCGCCGCTACCTCAAGGTCTGACGGCACCACCGTCGGAAGGGACCGGCGGGCGCGGGACACCGGGGGGCCACTGGCCCCCCGGACTGATGAAGGGATCCATCCGTGGCCAAGGAAACCGGGCACAAGATGATCGCCCAGAACCGTAGGGCGCGGCACGACTACCACATCGACGACACCTACGAGGCGGGCCTGGTCCTCACCGGGACCGAGGTCAAGTCCCTCAGGGAGGGGCGCGCCTCGTTGGTGGACGGCTTCGCGCACATCCACGATGGTGAGGTGTGGCTGGAGGGCGTGCACATCCCGGAGTACTCCCAAGGGACGTGGACCAACCACTCCGCCCGCAGATCACGTAAACTACTCCTGCACCGCGAGCAGATCTCCCGGCTGATCGGTAAGACCCGGGAGCCCGGGCGCACCCTGGTTCCGCTGTCCCTGTACTTCAGCGACGGTAGGGCCAAGGTCGAGATCGCTCTGGCCCGCGGTAAGCGTGAATACGACAAGCGCCACGCCCTCGCCGAACGTGAGGCCAAGCGCGACATGGAACGCGCGCTTCGCCGTCGGCGGTAGCGGTTTCCTCGTTGAGGCGCCTGAAAGGAACACACAAGGTGTCCCCCCGTCCCCTCGGCCGCAAGATCGCGGCCGCAAGCAGCGGCCTGGTCGTCGCCCTGACCCTCGCGGCCTGCACGACCCACCCCAGCCCGGAGGTGGCCGTCAGGTCCTTCCTGCTCTCCTGGCAGGGTGGGAACCACGCCGACGCCGCGAGGTTCACCACCGGTGACCCGGCCGAGGTGGAGGCGGCGCTCGCCGACGTACACGACCAACTCGACCTGGCCTCGATCCGGTTCAACCTGGGCGGCATCACCCAGGACGGCGATCAGGCCACGGCGGAGTTCGAGGCCTCCGCCGACCTCGGCATCGGCGACCCGGTGTGGACCTACACCGGCAGTATGCCGTTGACGGACGGTCCCGAGGGCTGGCGGATCGACTGGTCGCCCGGCGTCATCCACCCCGACCTGGAGGACGGCGAACGACTCGCCGTCAGCTACGAGATCGAGGAACGCGGCCAGATCCTGGATCGGGAGGGCGAACCCCTCGTCTCGTCCGACAGCGTCACCGCCTTCGGTGTCCTCCCCGCGGAGATGGACGACAAGGAGGCCGGGGTCACCGAACTCGCCGAGCTTCTCGACGAGGACCCGGACCCGCTGCTCAACCGGGTGCGCTCCGCTCCGCCCGAGCAGTTCCAGCCGCTGGTGCTGATGCGCGGCGGCAGCGTCGACGGCACCTTGCTGGAGGAAGCGGGGAAGATCTCCGGGGTGCAGACCGAAGAGGTCGAGATCAACCTGTCGCCGCGAGTGGCGCCGTTCCTCCTCGGCGATGTCGCGGGAACCGCCGAGCACCGGGTGTCCTCCCGTGTCGCCGGCGCCTACCAGGCCGGGGACACCGTCGGCCTGAGCGGTCTGCAGAACATCTTCCAGCACGAGCTCGCCGGGACCGCCACCACGCAGGTGGTCACCCTCGGCGAGGACGGACGGCAGACCGCCGTCCTGGAGTCGTGGGACGGTGTGCGCAGCAGCGGAGTGCAGACCACCCTGGACCTCGAACTCCAGAACGCCGCGGAAGGCGCCCTGGAGAACCTGCCGGGCAACGGTTACCTCGTGGCCGTCGACACCGGCAGCGGAGACGTGCTCGCCGCCGCGAACGCCTCCGGCCAGGCCTCCGACGATGGCGCGTTCACCGGGAGCTACTCGCCCGGCGGAACCTTCACCCTGGTCTCCTCCCTGGCCGCCCTGGACTCCGGAGCCGTAAGCCCGGGCAGTCCGATGCCCTGCGGTTACCAGTCAGACATCGGTGACCGGACCTTCACCAACCCCAGCAGCGGCTTCCTGGCCGGTGAACCGGATCTGAGCCGCAACCTGTCCTTCCTGTGCAACGTCGGCTTCGTCGACATCGCCTCGGAGGTGGGCGGCGAGCAGATCACCGAGTCCGCGGCCGCCCTGGGGGTGGGCGCCGACTGGCAGCTGTCCCTGCCGGCCGACTCCGGGGTCGTCGACATCAACGACGACGAGGCCGACGTGGCCGCCGCCATGGTCGGAGAGCACGGGGTCCAGGTGAGTCCGCTCGCCATGGCCCTGGCCGCCGGCGCGATCGCCGACGGCACCTGGAACCCCCCGACCCTCGTTCCCGAGGAGGGGCCGGCCCCGGCCGGCACCGGTGAGCTGAACGAGGCCCACCTCGACGTGATCCGCGAAGGGATGCGCGACGCCGTCGTCAACCGCTTCCCCGAGGTGAGCGTGGGTGAGGAACCCGTGTACGGGCAGGCCGCCAGGGCCGAACAGGAGGACACCGCCCTGCACTGGTTCGTCGGCTACCGGGGCGACGTCGCCTTCGCGGTCCTCGCCGAGGTCGATCCGGAGATGACGATGTGGCAGCAGTACGCCGTCACCGCCGCCACGAGCTTCCTCGCGGGCGATACCGCCGAAGGCGGGCAGCAGCCGCTGAACGACGACCAGCCGCTCGCCGGCGCCATGCCGGAGTCCGACCCCGGCCTGAACGAGTAACACGAAAAAAGGACGCCGCCGGAGCAACCCACGGGCGCTCCGGCGGCGTCTTCATGGGTAACTGGGACCGCATCAGGGGGTAGCGGACCAGTTCGATGAGGCAGGATCTCGTCTCGGGGGAGACCCTGCCGGTTCCAAAGGTCGGCCAGACCCTGCCGACCGCCCCCGTGAGTCGCGTCGACCAGATCTTGAGTCCGCCTCACGGGGGTTTCTCCCTGACCCGGTCCCCGAACGAACCGGGAATCGGCTTGTCGAACCGGGAATCAGCTTGGCCCCGCGAACGTTGACCCGATAGAGTGACGAACACGCGAGTGGTTCGCCGCTCGCATGTCGGTCGACACCGGACCCGTGCAGACGGGGTCCACGTCGGCTTTGACAACTTCACAGGGGGTGATCGGTTTCGACTTCGGTAGTCGTTCCAGGGGAAGCGGGTCGAGGATTGCGTTTGTGACCTCGTTAATCCTGCATTCGCATAAATTCAAGTGCCAATTCTAAGCGCACTGAGTTCGCTCTCGCTGCCTAAGCGATTGTGACTCTGTCGGTCCGGGCTCGTCATCGGCTCGGGATCCGGCACCATTCAGATGACTCACCGCTCAGATCAGGCCACGGGGCCTGAGCGGGACATTCACGTGGCTGGGCCTGTCAGCGATGTGTCTGTGCAAGCGCTGAGGCCGAGTAGAACGACACCACAGACTGCATCCGGAGAAGCCCTGGCTCGTTGCTGAAGGACGCGGGTTCGATTCCCGCCACCTCCACGGACTCAGGACGACCCTGCTCGGAAGCCCTCGGCTTCCTCGCCGGGTCGTCCTTCGTTTTTTCGGGACCCCTGACTGTGCGGGGGCGCCCGACCTTTTGGCCCTTGGGCCGCGCTTGGGCGTGGTCCGGGGGCCTTTTCGCGTTCAGGGGTCCTGAGCGGCGAGGGCGATGCCCAGGGGAGACCTGGCGTAGAACACCTCGCGGCCGGCGCGCCAGGACTCCAACAGGCCCGCGTCGCGCAGGGCGGACAGGTTGACCGACACCGTGGCCGGAGCCAATCCCAGGCGCGCGGCCAGGTTCCGGGTGGTCTCGGGGACGACCAGGTGGGTCAGGATCCGAGCGCGGGTGCGTCCCAGGACCGCCGACAACGCCTCGGCGGAAGGCTCTCCGGGTGACCACAGCTCACCCACCCCCCGCACCGGGTAGATCAGGGTGGGCTGCCACGGCTCCTCACCGACGAGGATCAGTTCGGGCCAAACGAAGGCGCTCGGCATCAGCAGCAGCCCGCGGTTGCCCAGGCGCAGCCGTTCGGCGGCGGACGGCCCCGCCACGTGGAGCGTGTGGCCGTCCCAGGCGAGCCGCCCGTCCAGGTCGGTCATGAGGGCGGCCAGGCCGTTCCGGGCCAGAGTGTGGGCCCGCAGGGACAGGTCCGCGTCCAGGAGGGCGCGCAGACGCGGCCAGTAGGGCCGGACCAGGTGTTCCCAGCAGGTGGCCAAGAGGTCGGCCAGCGTGTCCCGGGTGTCTCCGGGGTCGGCCAACAGCGGATCGGTCATGCTCGCGGGCAGGCCGCGGCGGGGGTCGAGCAGGCAGGCGCGCAGTTCGCTCGCCACCCGGTCGGTCGGGGTGGACCTGACCTGGGTGAGTCCATCCTCGAAGGAGGTGAGCGGACCGGCCGGGGGAGGACTCAGGAAGTCCGGCACGTAGCCGGGGCGGGGGAAGAGCAGACGTGCCGGGGACAGGTCGACGTGGTCGGGGAGCCGGGCGGTGCGGACCCACGGCAGGTGGAAGCCCTGACGGTGGGGTTCGAAGAGGGTGTGCAGGGCGGCCAGGGTCTCCCAGAGCGGAGAGACGGCGAACCTGCAACGCAGCAGGTCCTCGTGTTCGAAGACCACCTGTCCCGGCATGGATTCGAACATACCCGAATCCGTTGAAGGGCCTGTTCATCGGGCGGAGGCTGGGCGCATGTCGCAGACCTCCTTCCGTCGGGTGCTCGCCGTGCCCGAGTTCCGCGCCCTGTTCCTCGCGGAGATCCTGTCGATCCTCGCGCTGGTCGCGGTGCAGATCACCCTGTCCGTCCTGATCTTCGACCGGACGGGATCGCCGCTGCTGTCTTCGTTGGCGTTCGCGTTGGGGTTCCTGCCGCATTTGTTGGGCGCCTCGTTGTTGTCGTCGGTGGCAGACCGGTTTCCGCTCAGGCGGGTGATGGTGGGAACACAGCTGATCAGCGGCGCGGTGATGGCGTGCATGGCGGTCCCCGGGACGCCGGTGCCGGTGATGTTGGCGTTGTTGGTGGTGAGCGGGACGATCGCCCCGGTGTACTCGGGGGCGCGTTCGTCCGCCCTGGCGGACGTGCTGGGCGGGGAGGGGTTTCCCCTGGGGCGTTCACTGCTGCGGATCGCGGCGCAGACCGCTCAGATCAGTGGGTTCTCGTTCGGTGGCGCCCTGATGTTGGTCGCCTCGCCCACGACCGCGCTGTTGGTCGCGGCGGGGTTGATGATCGGGTCCGCCCTGTTGGTGGCGGTCGGCACCGAATACCGTCCCGGGGGCGGGGGCTCGGGTGGGTTGGTCGCCTCCTCGCTGGGAGGGGTGCGCGACGCGTTGCGGTTGCCGCGGCTGCGCGCGGTCTTCCTGTTGAGCTGGGTGCCGACGGCGCTGTTCGTGTGGCCGGAGGCGTTGGCGGCACCGTTGGCGGCGGGTATGGGCGGTGGCCCGATGTTGGTGGCGCTGTTGTTGACCGCGGGGCCGGTGGGGACGGTCGTGGGTGAGCTCGCCGCCGGGTCGTTGCTCACGGCCGAGGCGCGCCGCAGGTGGATGCTGCCGTTGGCCTTCGTGTCCTTCCTGCCGATGATGTTCTTCGCCTTGGACCCGGGTCCGGCGTTCGCGGTGGTCGTCCTGGGGCTGGGCGCTTTGGGCTGGGGTTACACGTTGGCGCTGGACGCGCTGCTGCTGGCGGAGACCCCGCAGGAGTTGCGCGGGCGCGTGTTCGCGCTGGGGTCGGCCGGGCTGATGATCACCCAGGGGGTGGGGTTCGCGCTGGCCGGGGCGGTCGCGGAGTTCCTGCCGACGCACCTGGTGGTGGCCATGGCGGGGGCGGGCGGCGTGCTGTCGGTGGCGTTGTTCGGCCGCCGGTTCTTTCGATCGAGGGAAGTCCGTACGGCTATCTAGGTTGCGATCCTAACTAGGTTGCTTTACCGTCTAGGTAGATGCCGGACCTAGTTCCAGGGGCGATGAATGGATCGACGATCGAGCTGGCTGAAGGGGGTGCTCGACCTCCTCGTGCTGGCCGCACTGACCGACGGCGAGAGCTACGGCTACGCCTTGGCCGCGAGTTTGGACGAGGCCGGCTTCGGCCGGATCAAGGGAGGCACCCTCTACCCGGTGCTCAACCGGTTGGAGGAGGCGGGCCTGGTCGACGCGGAGTTCCGCGCGGCGGAGAAGGGGCCCGGGCGGCGCTACTACCACCTGACGGACCAGGGCCGGGAGGTCCTGGCGGATCAGGGCGCGGCCTGGTTGGAGTTCGACACATCGGTACGCGAGGTTCTGAAGAAGGGCGGGGTTCGATGAGCTACCTCGACGAGTTGGCGACACTGCTACGGGCCCGTGGGGTCCCCGAGCAACGTCTCAAGAGCACCATCGACGACCTCGCCGCGTTCCTGGCCGACGGCGACCTGGACCCGACGGAGGAGTTCGGTCCGGTGAGAGAGTTCGCCGACGACCTGGTGGGTGAGGAGGGCCCCGAGCCCGACCCCGAGAGCCTGGTGTGGGCGGCGGACTCCTTCGCGGCCACAGAGCGGCTCAACGAGATGGGCGCCCAGGGTTGGGAGGTCGAACGGGTGGATCGGTTCGGCCGGTTCGTCAGCCACCGTGGTGCGGACCCTCAGGTCTGGGAGTATCGCCAGGAGATCGCCCCCGGACGCCGTGAACGGACGCGTTTGACCGAGCGTCTGGCTCCGGAGGGCTGGGAGCTCGCCGGGCACTACTTCACCTACGCCTACTTCAAGCGGGCCAGGGCCGCGTTGGTCGGGCCGGCCGCCGAGCTGGACGAGCGCCCCGAGCCCACCCGGAAGCGGTTCTTCTGGAGCCTGCCCGGCCTGCTGTCGGTCGGGATCGCGCTGGTGGTCCTGGTGATCTCCCTGTACAGCCTGGGCGGCACCCTGTGGGAGGGCGACTTCGCCGATCGGGTGGCCACCATGGCGGGCGCCGGGGTCGGGGCGCTCGTCGGTGTGGGTGCGGTCCTGGGCGTGTTCTGGCTGGTGGCAAGGGTCCGCAACCGCTGACGGGTCTACCCGGGCGCCAACGCCACCGGACGCCCCGGGGCATGGATCGAGTGCTCCGAGCTCATAGGTTTCGGTGGATGTCCATCGCGTCCTCCTTGGGGAGGGCGCGAATCTGCTTGCGTAACTGCCGGAAGTCGAACTCCCATTTCACGCGGCGTTTCCTTGGTCCTCTTCTAAGATCTCGGCCACCATTTCGGCCATGCCGACCCTAGGCCCGCCCTCGTCCTGGTCCAGGGCACGATCGGCCTCCCTCGCCGGATAGACGTCCATGGCGTCTTCAAGGGCTTCGAAGTCCTCGATGGGGACGATCGCCGCTACGGGAGCGCCGTTGGGGGTGATGATGGTCGGCTCGCCCTGCTGGGCTCTGGAAATCGGTTCGGGTAGGTGTGCTCGCGCGTCGCGGACGCTCATGTTCTCGTCACTCATGCCAGCTGTGTGTACAAGGAATTGTGTACACACCCAGGGTGCGAGTCCGGAATCTCGGCCGGAGACAGGAAGGGGCGAGGTGAGCGCTCTCCTGGGGTCAGCGCACCTCGGTGAGGGGGCCGAAGTGGGCGCGGGTGTCCTTGACCAGGGAGGCGAGCATGCTCTCGGTCAGGGGACGCCCCAACTGCAGGGCGCTGTCCAGCCCCTGCCAGGGGGTGAACGCGAAGGACCACACGAGCTTGCTGCCGCCGGCGAACGGCAGTACGTGGTAGTCCTCGGCGAACGATCCGAACAGCGGGAGGGTGCCCTCGGTGGCGTAGAAGGACTTGCGGCGTTCGCCCTCGTCCCAGCGGAAGAAGTGCTCGAGCATCCGGTAGGCGCCGAGGATCCGGGCCTGGCGGATGGTGCCCACACCGTGGGGCGGCTCGGTGGTGTAGTGCACGTCTCCCAGGGCCCGGCACCAGGACAGGGGCCGGGGCGAGGTGAGCTCGGCCCAGACCTCGTCGGGCCCGGCGGCCAGTTCCAGCCCGACCCGCCAGCGCATCGGGGCGGATTCGAAGTAGCTCTCGTCGACGGGTTCGAGCTCGTAGCGGAAGGCGCTCACGGGGCATCCTCTTCGTCCGGGGTTCCTCCGGTGAAGGTACCAACTCCCTCGGGTGGGGAGCCCCGCCGAAAGTTCCTCGGTCGGACCCGACGGGGACGGTACCGCCCGGTACCGTCCCCGTCGGGTCCGGGTCCGTCACTCCTTGGTGGCCCCCACCAGCCACGCGATCTTGTGGGCCGTGAGCGACAGGCTGCCGCTGTTGCCCAGGTGGACCCCGAACGATGCGATGAACGCGTAGTCGTGTTCTCGGCGTTCACAGATCACGTCCTCGACCGCGTGGGCGGACTCCGGGTTGTCGACGCGTAGGCACAACCCAGACCCTTCCACCACTTCCGCGCGGACTTCGTAACGGGACAGTTCACCGGCGAGCCTGCCGAGGTGGTCTCGCTCTTCGGAGGGCGCTTGGGTCGGCTCCTGGTCGTTCACCTGTCTCGACTGGGCCATGACGGATCCTTTCGTGACGAGCACGGCGCATTCCTCGATGCCCTGTTGACAATTGTCGCTCAGAGGCAAGTTACCCATCCGTACCGTGCTCACGACACGCCGTCAGCCGAGCCACCTGCCCCGATACATCACGTCCGCGACCGAAAGATCCTCATTGAGCACCAGCAGGTCGGCGTGGCCACCGGTCTCGACCCGACCGACCTCGTCCAGTCCCAAGGCGGCCGCCGGCACCGAGGAGGCCGAACGCACCGCATCCTCGACCGGCACCCCCAACGCGACCGTGTTGCGCACCGCCTGCGGCAGCACGATGGTGCTGGAGGCGATCGCCCCGTTCTCGACGAGGCGCGCCTCTCCGCCTTGGACCCGGACCCGAAGATCGCCCAGGGTGTACTCGCCATCGCCCAGGCCGGTCGCCGACATCGCGTCGGTGACCAGCGACACCCGTTCGGGACCGGCGGCGTCGAAGACCAGGCGCGCCGCCCCCGGGTGGACGTGCACGTTGTCCAGGATCAGCTCCACCGTCACTCGCTCGTCGCCGAGCACCGCCGCGATCGGCCCCGGGTCGCGGTGGCCGAGCGGTCGCATCGCGTTGTAGACGTGCGTGGCCACGGTCGCCCCCGCGTCGATCGCGGCGAGGGTCTGCTCGTAGGTGGCCTCGGTGTGCCCCACGGCCGCCACCACGCCCGATGACACCGCGGCGCGGATCAACTCCAGGGCACCGGGCAGTTCCGGGGCCACCGTGATCATCCGGACGTGCCCACGCCCCGCCTCGACCCAGGCGTCGAGCTCCGCGGTGTCCGGGTCGCGCAGCAGGTCCGGGTCGTGGGCGCCGCACCGCGACTTCGCGATGAACGGCCCCTCCAGGTAGATCCCGGCCAGCGTGCCCTCCTCACACGACTCGGCCAACGCCGAGACCTGACGGAGTGTCTCCCCGGGCGAGGCCGCGACCAACCCGCCCACCACGGAGGTCACCCCCGACCGTCTGTTGAAGGCGACGATCTCGCGCGCACCCTCCGGGTCGGCTTCGGGGAAGGCGTGTCCCGCTCCGCCGTGGATGTGGGTGTCGACCAGTCCCGGGGCGACCAGTCGTCCACCGAGGTCGTGGCGCTCACCCGGGCCGGGGTCGCCGGTGCCGAGCTCGGTCACCCGACCGTTCTCGATCCGGACCCAGCCGTCATGGGTTCCGTCGGACGTCACCACGCGCGCGCCGGTGAGGGTCAGGGGTGTGTGGGCCATGGGTGGGGCTTCTCCTCCTGTGCGGGCTCCGTCGCGACGGGTGCGACGGGCGCTGTGTGTCGTAAATTACATTCGTGTGACCGCGAGGTTCTCAGGGGGTCGTGGGCACCTCCTTCGGGCGACGTCTTCCCAGGGAACGCGGGGTGATTCCGCATTCTGGGACGAGTGTCCGAGAGGTGGACCGGCGCTCGTGGGGCCCGTGTCCCCTCGGGAGAGGCACCGGCACGCATTGACGATAGTGGTCGACTCACCTCATGATGGAGACATGTCCGCCGGTGAGCTGCTTGTCCAGCGCCTGCACGTCGACCTTCGACAGCAGGCGAGCGCGCTCTGTCGTAGCTAGCGCCTTGCGGGGCCCGTGCCCCGCGCCACGGGTGTATCCCGTGCCCTTGTGCCCCTACGCAGACACCGGACGCTCGGCTCCCACTCCATGGGTCCACGGATCTTCGAGGTCCGAATGAGCACCCCCACGTGACGCGGACGCGAACCCCGACGCCGGACCACCAGGTCCCGCGCCGCGCGCCGACTCACGAGGAACACGGTTCTACTCCGGTGTCCCGCTTCCGATCACCGCCCCCCGCGTTCCCTTCCGGTCGATCCCGGCTCGTTCAGACCGAACCCAGGAGTTCTCCGTATGACTCGCTTCACCGTGCTCGTCGCCGCACCTCGTTCCCGTTCCTCCGTCCGTTCCGCCGCGCTGCGCGCCGCCACCGAGGTCGCCGTTCGCGCCGGCGTGACCACCACGCCCGATGTCGTCGACCTGGCCGACCTCGGCGCCGACCTGCTCGACGACTCCTCCGCCGCGGTCTCCGAGGCGCTGGAGAAGGTCGGTGCCGGTGACGTGCTCCTCGTCGCCTCGCCGCAGGTGCACGGCACCTACACCGGACTGCTCAAGGTCTTCCTGGACCGCCTGCCCGAGCTGGGTCTGGGCCACACCGTCGCCATCCCGCTCGCGGTCGTCGAGGACCTGCGCAACGGCCACGGCATCGAGGAGGACCTGCGGGTCCTCCTGGCCGACCTCGGTGCCTGGGTCGCCGAGCCCGGCCTGATCCTGTCCAGTGACGAGACCGGCGAGCCCGAGAACGTCGTTCGGGCCTGGGCCGACGTGGCCGCTCCCGGTCTGCGTCAGGCCGTCTCCGTCGCCGTCTGAGCGACGACGCGATGAGGGTCCCGCCCCGTGGCGGGGCCCTCTGACGTTCGGTCACCGACCGGGGGCGGAAGGGACGTTCGTCCTCACGCGCCGGGGGTGGACTCGCCGCGCAACCGACTGGTGTCGGCCTCGGCCTGGGCGACGTTGCCGCGCACCAACACCACCACGACCAGGGTCAGGGCGAACCCGCCCACCCGCAGGGCCATGGTGAGCGGGTCCTCGGGCAGGCTCTCTCCGAAGAGGAGCGTGCCCGCCACCACGGTGAACACGTTGCCCACCACGTTGGCGACCGGGGCGGTGATGGAAGCCCGGGAGCGTTGCAGGGAGGTCTGGAAGAGCACGATGCCCACGGCCCAGCCCAGCGCGTACAGGTACGGGTAGGGCGACAACAGGGCGGGGCCGATCGCGGCCCACGGCCCGTGGTCGGCGAGGAGGCCGCCGAGGCCCTTCCCCTGGAGCCCCGCGCTGCCTTGGGCGAGGCCGGCCGCGGCGCCCATGGCGGCGGCCGAGACGTACTTCCCTCGCCCCCCGACCACGCTCATGACGGCCACGCAGGCCAACACGGTGCCCACGCCGACCACGACCAACAGGGGCGTGTCCGCGGTCGTCCCGGTCTCCGCGCCGTCCACCGTGGACAGGCTCAGCAGGCCCAGGGCCACAGGCATCACGCCGAGCGCGACGTACTCGCCCCGGGTGATCCGCTCACCGCGCACCAGTGTGATGACCAGTAGCGTCGTGGCCACACCGGCGGCGAAGGCGGGCTGGGAGACCGATACCGGGGCCAGACCGAGGGAGACGATCAGGCCGACGCTCCCCAGCGCGGCGAACACACAACCGAGAACCCATTTCGGATTACCCAGCAGTACCCTGGCGAGGTGAAGCGGACGGTTGATCGAGATCGACTCGGAGCCGTGCAACGCGCGCTGCTCCACGGTCAGTCCGATCGTGTAGACCACCGCTGAGAACAGCGCGACCAGGAGTCCGACCACGAGGAGGAGGCCTTTCGGCTCGGCGCTCCGTGACCCAGACGGGCCCGAAGGTTGACGGCCTCCATATAACCAGTTCTAGTCTTGTCTGGCGAGTGACACCTGATCTCCTGTCTCAACAGGGTGGATGTCACTCGTGGGTCGAATAGGAACCTGTAACTACCGCTAAGCGCCGCGGCGAGAGATGGGGCACGGTGCAGGACCCGGGCGACGACGACATCCCCCAGGAAGAGGACGTGACCGAGGCACCCGGGACCCCCCAGGGCCGGGCATCCGAGAACGAGACGAAGAGTCCTCGCCCGAGCGCTTGGCGGGACCGGCTCCCCACGTGGACGAGCCGCGAGTACTGGCGCGGGTCCACCTGGCGAGACCTCCTTCGTCCCGGTCCGTCGACGAGCCGATTCCGCGGCCTGTGGGAGCGCGGAGGTTCGCGCTTCGAACCCGGCCCCTTGGGGCTGCTCGGCGTCATGCTCGCCGCCATGGCCGTCACCATGTTGCTCCTACAGACCGGTTCGGGCGGCCTCGGAATCGAAGGCGACGAGCGGGCCGAGGAACCGGTCGCCGTGCCCGGCCCGCCCGACGGCGAGTTGCGGATCATGCCGATCGGCGACTCCGCGACCCAGGGCAGCAGCGGGGACCACACCTGGCGCTACCACCTGTGGTCCCACCTGTCCGACCAGGAGATCGACTTCGACCTGGTCGGACCCAACGACGACCTCTACTCCCTCGCCGACGAGGACTTCGGCGCACACGACTACGCCGACCCCGACTTCGACACCGACCACGCCGCCCGTTGGGACGCCACCGCCCAGGAACTCGCCACCGACGTCGCCGGCGTCGCCGCCGAGTTCGACCCCCACTACCTGCTTCTCCTGGCCGGGACCGAGGACATCCTCAACGGAGGGGAAGCCGATCACGCGCTGGACGGCGTCGCCGAGATCGTCTCCACCGTGCGGGTGGTGCTCGGTGACGCCCGCTTCGTGGTCGGTGAACTGCCCGAAGTGGAGGGCACCGACGACGACGGTCGGGTCAACCGGGAGATCACACGGTTCAACATGGGCCTGGTCGACCTCGCCCAACAGCTGACCTCGACCGATTCGCCCGTGGTGGTCGCCCAGACCGCCCGGGACTACACCCCGGCCTTCGACAACTGGGACGCCACCCACCCCAACGTTCGCGGTGAACTCAAGATCGCGGCGGCCTTCGCCGACGCGCTGGCCCGGCCCCTGGGAGTGGGCGATGACTTCCCCCGACCCTTCCCGGACCTGTCCACCGGGCCGCTGACCGCACCCGAACCCGACTACGAGGAAACCGACGACGGTCTCCTGTTGTCCTGGGAGAACGTTCCGGGAGCCACCGACTACCGCGTGGTGCAGCGTCGGATCGAACCCGCCCCGGACGACCCCTTCGTGCTCCCCTTCGACGTGGACGTCGACGACGAACGAGGCTCGGTCACCGTCGATTCGCTGTTGAGCGGTGCCCGCTACGAGTTCGTCGTACGACCCGTCAAGGGCCGCGACGAGGGAGTGGATTCCGAACCGCTCCGGCTGGTCTGGGACGACGACCCACCGCCGGGCCCGACCGGACTGGAACCGCGGGACGATGGGGCGCTGCTCGTGTGGGACCAGGTCGAGGACGCGAGCCACTACGAGGTGTGGGTCCGTCTCCTGGAGTGCACCCCGCGGGACTCCTCGCGGCGTTCCCGGGACACGTTGCCCGCGGTCGGGGACACCACCACGACCATCGATGACGACCAGAACGCCGGGGGCGGAGAACCGGATCGGCCGCGGCCCAGCCCCTCCGAACCACCGCCCACCTCGCGCCCGGACCCGGAACCGGACCCCGCGCCCACGCCACCGCCGTCGAGTCCACCACCCGCGCCGGGTTCCACCTGTTCGCCGCGCGACGACCGCGGGCCGCAGGACGGCGAGGGCTGGCGCTCGCTCGGCTCGACGGGTGACCGGGCACGATGGCGGGTCACGGTGTCGGGCCCCTACGAGGTCGTGGTGCGTTCCTACCGCGACTACGTGGAGGGCGGTTACTCCGCGAGTCTTCCGCTGGTGGACCACTGATGGCCCTTCGCCTGGCGCCCTGGGGACTGGGGACGCTGGTGGCGTTCCTGGCCCTGGGGCCCGCGCTGGGTCCCGGCCTCGTCCTGCGATACGACATGGTCTTCGTGCCCGACCTGTCCCTGCGGGCCGTGCTGACCGGCGCGGACGGTTTCCCCCGGGCGATCCCGAGTGACGCGGTGGTCGCGGCCCTGTCCGTGGTCCTGCCGGGCCACGTGGTGCAGGGGCTGGTGCTGGCCGCGGTGTTCGTCCTGGGAGTGGCCGGCGCGTTCCGGCTGTTCACCGGCCTGGTGTACGGGAAGGGGACGGTCCCCTTGGCCGGCCTGGCCGCGGGCGCGGTCGCCGGAACCGCCTACGTGTGGAACCCGTTCGTGGCCGAGCGTCTGTTGTTGGGACAGTGGGCGGTCCTGCTGGGATACGCGGGGTCGCCGTGGGTCCTGGCGGGGGTGGTCCGTATGGCGTCGCTTCGGCCCACCCGAGGTTTCGCCGGGGTGGTGTGCGCCCTGGTTCCCGCCGCGATCGGTGGGTTCTCGTCGGTGCTGTTGAGCGCGTTGACCGCCGGTCCGACCGCGCTGCGCCGGTGGCGGGACGCGGGCCTGCTGCTCCTGGCGCTGCTCTTGCTGTCCTCGCCCTGGCTGATCCCCTCGCTCGTCAGTGGCGCCGCCACCGACCCGGCCGGGGTCGCGGCCTTCGCGGCCCGCTCCGATACCCCGTTCGGCGCGTTCGGTTCGCTCCTGCTGCTCGGGGGGGTGTGGAACGCGGGGGCGGTGCCGCCCGGATATGGAGAGCCGCTCACGGCCGCTCTCCGGGCCCTGGTGGTGACGGTGGCGCTCCTCGGTTGGGTCTGGTGGTGGCGGCGCGCGCGTCCGGTCGTGGCGGTGGGGTTGTCCGTGTCGGCGGCGCTGGGCCTGGTGATCGCCCTGACGGGCGTGATCGCCCCGGGGCCCTTGGCCGCGCTGATCGACCTGTGGCCCGGCTTCGGGCCGCTGCGCGACGGACAGCTGTACGTCGCGCCCTTGGCCCTGCTGCAGTCCCTGGGGCTGGGAGCGATCGTCCTGTGGGTGCTCCGGGCCCTGCCCGAGACGACGTCGGCCGAAGGGCCGCCCGTGCCCGGCATGAGGCGGATGGTGACCGTGGTGGTCCTGGGGTTGTCGCCGGTGGTGGTGCTCCCCGGACTGTCGTGGGGTGCCGGTGGTGGGCTCGCGCCCGTGGAGTACCCGCCGGCCTGGCGTGGGGCACAGGTCGCGGTGTCCGCCGACGAACGTCCCGGCGCGGTCCTGGTGCTGCCCTGGAGCGCCTACCGGGGACCGGACTGGTCCGGAGAACCGGTGGTGGTGTTGGACCCGGCCACCAGACTGTTCGACCGGCGCACGCTCTGGAACGACGACCTGAGGGTCGGCACCCCGGACGGTGGGACCGTGGTGGTGACGGGGGAGGACCTGCGGGCACGGCGGACAGCCGAATCACTCGACATCGACCCCGAGACCGCGATGCCGCGGATCGAACCCGCCGAACTCCCCGAACTCCTGGGGTCGATGGGCGTCCGGTACGTGGCGGTGTCCGCCCCGGTCGACCACGGCCTCTCCGACACCGATGGGCTGTCCCCCGTGGTGGAGGGGAGTGACATGGCCCTGTTCGAGGTCGACGACGAGTACGTCGAAGCGACTCCGGAGAGTGTGTCCGTTCCGGTCGTCACCGGCGCTCTGACCAGCCTGGGGACCGTCGTCTGGGCGGTGTTCACGGTCGCCCGGAGGGAACCCCGCCACGGTGATCCGGTCGGAGGATCCACGGCCGGGAACTGACCCTCACGCGAGGTACGGACTCGCTTTTTCGGTCACTTTGAAACGGGTTCTGGTTTCATCGTCGATCCTGTTCTCACCAGGTGATCCAGGCCACCTGGCCGCCCCTGACCAGCATATGGATGCGTCCAAAGTGCACATTTCGGGGTTGGAAGTTACCGGAGGGTTAGTTACAGTTGGGGCAACCATCTGGTCTATAGCTAGATCAGGTTCTAGTCTCGGTTTCCAGCGCCCCGGGCCAGAACGGCTCGGAGCGTGCGGAAGGAGATCCTCAAGTGATCAAGGTAATCGCCGCCTGCGTGATCGGCGCGGCTCTGGCGGGAGGTGCCACCGTGGTGGCCACCAACCTCGCCACCGAGTCGACCGCGACCGCTGAACCGGTGAACGAAACCCTCTACAACTACGGCGACCGCTAGGTCTTCGGGTTCGCGAGGTCCGGCGGGCGCCTCGCAACCTGCGGGGCGCCCCACGCCCCCGGTCCCCGGTGACTCGAACCCGACACGCCGCCGTCCCCTCGCGATCACGATGGTCGCCCCACCCCACTGACGTCCGGTCCTTGGGCCTGTTCGGCTGCACTCCCCGCCCCTGAGTGTTCGCTCAGAGCGATATTTCGCTCGCTCGGCGTAAGCAGGCCCGGGTCGGGCACCGCGCGGAAGGAGAGCGTGTGGTCTTCCAGAAGGTCCCCCGCCGGGTGGAGCCCGGAGTCGTCACGGTCGCCACGGGTACGACCACCATCCCCGCCCCGGCGGAGGCCGAAGAGTCCGCGACGGCCGAACCGGTCACGACCGACGGCCCCCCGGCCCCCACCGACCTCGGTCCCCGTCTCGACGGTGTCCGGATCGTCATGATCAACTGGCGCGACCCCTGGCAGTCCACTGCCGGCGGCGCCGAGGAGTACGCCTGGCGGATCAGCCGCCACCTGGCCGAACGCGGCGCCATCGTCACCTTCCTGACCAGCCGCGAACCCCACCAGGCCCGGGTCGAGACCAAGGACGGCATCGTCATCCGCCGCATGGGCGGCAAGTTCACCGTCTATCCCCGCGTGATGGCCTGGCTCGCCCTGTGGCGGCGCGAATACCACCTGGCCTTCGACTGCATGAACGGCATCCCCTTCCTGTCCCGCCTGGTCCTGCGCCGGAGCACGAAGGTCGTCAGCGTCGTGCACCACGTCCACGACCTCCAGTTCAACGCCTACTTCTCGGCGCCACTGGCCTGGTTCGGGCGTTTCGTGGAGTCCACCGTCGCCTCCCGGGTCTACCGGAACTGCACCACCGTCACCGTCTCGGAGTCCTCCCGGTCCGCCATGCGCGACAAACTCGCCTGGCGCTCCCCCATCGAGGTCGTCCACAACGGCGGGCCCGCCCTGGGCCCCCTGCCCCCCGCGCCCGAGCCCGGAACCGCTCCCGCCCTGGTCAGCCTCGGTCGCTTGGTGGTGCAAAAGCGGGTGTCCCGTGTGGTCGACCTGGCCCGCTCGCTGGCCGACGACCACCCCGGGCTGAGCGTGCACATCATCGGCCGCGGCCCCGAGGGGGAACACCTCGCCGAACAGATCGTGCGCGACGAACTACGGGGACGAGTCGACCTGCACGGATTCCTCTCCGAGGAGGACAAGGAAGCCGTCCTGTCGTCCTGCCACCTGCACGTCACCGCCTCCGAGTTCGAGGGATGGGGCCTGACGGTCGTCGAGGCCGCACGGCTCGGAGTGCCCACGGTGGCCTACGATGTGGACGGATTGCGCGATTCGGTCCGTGACGGAGAAACCGGATGGCTCGTCCGTGAGGGCGAGACCCTGGAGGACGTCGTCTCACGGGCCCTGAAGGAACTGTCCGATCCCCGGCGCGCCGAGGAGGTCCGCCGCGCCTGTCGCGCCTGGGCGTCCCGGTTCACCTGGGACGCGAGCGGCGCGCGGATGACCCGCCTCGTCGCCGCGGAACTCGGTATCGATTCCCCCGTGACACCCCCTGACCCGGCAGCAGGCAAGAAAGCGAAGATGTGACTTCGGCGGAATCCACCGCCAGGCGCGAACCGGAGGATTCCACGACACCGTCCGCCCCCGGCGGGCTGGACCAGAGGCTGCTGGCGCGCCTCAAGGTCCTCGCGGTGTGCGTGCTCCTGGGCGCGCTGGCGGCGAGCATCGACCCCGGCCGGATCGTCAGCGACACCAAGATCGACCTGACGATCAACCCCTTGGGGTTCATGGAGCGCGCCCTGCACCTGTGGGACGCCTCCTACTTCGGGCAGCTCCAGAACCAGGCCTTCGGGTACTTCTTCCCCAACGGCCCCTTCCACCTGCTGTTCGAGGTGCTCGGCATGCCCGAGTGGCTCATCCAGCGCTCGTGGATGGCGGTGCTGCTCATCGCGGCGTTCCTCGGCACATACAAGGTCGCCGAGGCCCTGGGACTCGGGACCGTCAACACCCGCATCATCGCCGGCATCGCCTACGCGCTGGCGCCGCGGGTGCTCACGCTGTTGTCGTACAACTCGGCCGAGCTACAGCCCATGCTGCTCATGCCGTGGATCCTGTTGCCGCTCATCCTGGGGGCCGAACGTCGGTACCCACCGGCGCGCATGGCGTTGTTGTCGGGGCTGGCGTTCCTCATGTGCGGCGGTACCAACGCCGCCTCCGAACTGGCCGTCCTCGTCGTTCCGGGCCTGTACCTGTTGACCAGGGCCAACGGCCGGCGCAAGTGGCGGCTGATCCTGTGGTGGGCGTTCGGTCTGGTCCTGGCCTCGTTCTGGTACATCGCGCCGCTGCTCATCATGTCGCGGTACGTGTACTCGTTCATGCCCTACACCGAGGACGCCGGTGTCACCACCGGCATCACCTCGCTGTTCAACGCGCTGCGCGGCACCTCGAACTGGATGGGCTTCCTGCCCGACATGGGCAACACGGCCCTACCCTCGGGGGCGGAGCTCTCGCTCACCCCATGGCTGGTGGCGGTCACCGCGCTGGTGGCCGGGCTCGGACTGGCCGGACTCATCAACCGGCGCACCCCCGAACGCCTCTTCCTCATCGGCAGCCTCCTGGTCGGTACGGCCATCGTGGTCGCCGGCCACACGGGGGACCTCACCGGTCCCTTCGCCGCGTCCATGCGGGAGCTGTTCGACGGCGCGCTCTCCCCGTTCCGCAACGTCCACAAGTTCGACGCGCTCATCCGGCTGCCCATCGTCCTGGGACTGGCCCACCTGCCGGTCGTGGTCGCCCGGGACCGGGCCGACCGCTCGGGGGCGGTGGTCTCGGCGAAGGTGCGCCGTGCCGTCGCGGGCGGATCCGCCGCGGTCTTCCTGGTCACGCTCGTGCCCATCGCCACGGTCGGCATCGCGCCCAAGGGCGGTTTCGAGGAGATCCCCGACTACTGGTACGAGGCGGTCGACTGGTTGGAGGAGCGCTCCGACGAACGCGGCATGACCATGGCGCTGCCCGGCTCCGCCCGCGGCGAGTACGAGTGGGGGCGTCCCCTCGACGAACCCATGCAGCCGTTGCTGTCCGGGGCGTGGACCAACCACCAGATCATCCCCTGGGGTTCCTCCGGGGCCTCCCGCATCACCCACGAGATCGACCAGAGGGTCTCCTCCGGGCGGGGCTCGCAGGGCCTGTCCGACACCTTCGCACGGCTCGGGGTCACCCACCTCATCGTCAGGAACGACCTTCAGCGCGTGGGCAACAACGGCGGCTGGCCGGCCCGCGTCCACCAGACCCTCCAGAACTCGCCCGGCATCACCGAGGCCGCCGAGTTCGGCCCGGTCATCGGTTCCCTCGACCACCGCTCCGCGTCCCAGTGGTTCGACCAGCCCTACCCGTCGCTGACCGTCTACGAGGTGGAGGACGCCGCTCCCCAGGTCGGGACCGTGCCCTCCGCCGACATGTTGCGAGTGACCGGCGGCCCCGAGTCCGTCCTGCACCTGGCCGAACAGGGCCTGGTCGACGACGACCGGCCGATCCTGCTCGGCGACGACCCCGGCGCCGACGCCATCGACGGTGCGAACACGATCGTCACCGACACGGTGCGCCGCCGCGAGGTCGTCTACTCCGACGTACGCCGCAACTTCTCGGCCACCATGACCGAGGACCAGGAGTACGAGCGCGACGTACCGGCCCCGGACGTCATCGAACCGGCCTGGGAGGAGTACGTCGCCCACGCCCGTGACATCGGCATCGCCGAGGTCACCGCGTCCACCTCCGAGGCGGGGGTCGAGGCCCGGCCCGGTGACCGCGACCCGGGCCACGCGCCGCACGCCGCCCTCGACGACGACCTCGGCACCGCCTGGCGTTCCAGCGCCTTCGAGGGTTCCCTGGGCCAGTGGTTGGAGGTCGAGTTCACCGAGCCTCGCAGCCTCGACGGGCTGAACATCGCCTTCGAACAACTGCCCGGCGAACCGCCGCCCTCCCGGGTCGCCCTCATCACCGACAACGGGGAGTCCGAGGTGGCCGTCGCGGAGACGGACGAACCCCAAGAGCTCAACGCCCCGCCGGGGGAGACCACCAGCCTCCGGGTACGGATCGACGAACTCGCGTGGGAACCCGAGTACCGCTTCGGTACCCGGGTGGGGATCAGTTCCATCTCGATCCCGGGCCTGGAGACCGCGCGCACCCTGGACGTGCCCGGCCCGTCCGAGGCGGGGACGCTGCTCTTCACCGGCTCCACCGGTACCGCTCCGGGCTGCATGGAGGGTTCGCACGCGTGGGTGTGCAACCCCGACCTGGAGGTGAGCGGAGAGGACGCCGACCGGCTGGACCGCACGTTCACCCTGTCGGAGGAGTCGGCGGGCTCCCCGCACCGGATCTCCGGAGAAGTGGTCCTCACCGACCCCCGAGAGGCGGAGAACGCCGCCAACCGGGCCGGCGGATACCCCCGCGTCACCGGCTCCTCCACCGCGGTACAGCATCCCGCCGCCATGGGCAGGGGAGCGCTGGACGACGACGAGAGCACCGTCTGGTACCCGGATCCCGAGGAGAAGCGGCCCTCGCTCGACATCGACCTCGGCAGCCGGACCACGCTGGACCACATGAAGGTCGAGTTCCCCCGGGCCGACACCGTGATGCGCCCGATCAAGGTCACCATCGAGGGTGGTGACACCGTCCGAGAGGGTTGGTTGGACGGCAGTGGGCGTGTGGACTTCGCCGAACTCACCGCTTCCTCGCTGAAGGTCACCTTCGAACGTCCCGAGGGCCAGGCTCTGGAGATCGGCACCGTCGACCTGCCCGGCGTGGCACCGGTCGAGCCGATCCCCGACGCCGACGTCGACGCCTCCACCACCTGTGGCCTCGGACCGAACCTGAGGGTCAACGATCGGCGCGTGGAGACCCGGATCAGCGAGGGCACCCTCGGCGACCAGCTCACCGGACGTCCGCTGAGCTACGAGACCTGCACCGACCTCGACCTCGTCGAGGGCGAGAACCGGGTCGTGGTCGATCCCGGCAACCGCTACCAGGTCCGTTCGGCCTTGGTCGAGACCGCCGACCTGGCCGACGCCCCCGCACCCGAGGTCACCACGGCGGAGGTCGACACCCTGCACTCCTGGGGGCCCGGTGAGCGCAGCTTCGACGTGTCGGTCGACGAGGACAGCCTGCTGGTGGTCAACGAGAACTTCAACGAGGGCTGGCAGGCCCGGGTCGAGGGCGTCGACGGGCCGCTGGAGCCGGTACGCCTGGAGGGGTGGAAGCAGGCCTGGGTGCTGCCCGAGGGCACCGCGGGCACTGTCACGCTCGAATACACCCCCGACGCCGTCTACCACCGGGTCCTGGCCGTCGGCGGCGCGCTCGCCGGGCTGTTGGTGCTGTTGGCCCTGTGGCCGCGCCGCCTGCTGCCCGGTGGCCGACGCTCGGCCACCGAACCACCGCGTGGCGGCCGCGCCCTGCCCGCCGCCGGCCCCGGTTGGCTGCCGCGTCCGGTGGTCCTGCCGCTCGGACTGGCCTACGGGGTGTGGATCGCCGGTTGGGCCGGCGCGGCCGTGGTCGGCGCCATCCTGTTGGTGATCTGGTGGCTGGCCCGGCGGGCGCCCAAACGTCTGCGCCACGCCAAACCCGGAAGACCCTCGATGGGCGGCCGGGCGCTGCCGCACCTGGCCGGGCCCTGGGTGGTCACGGTGTCGCTGGCCCTGGCCGGCCTGACGACCGCGGTCGGGACCCACCTGTCCGTGTACATGCCCTTCCACGACGTCACCGAGACGTTCGGTACCGCGCTGCGCGGCTGGGTGCCGCAGGCCCTGTGTCTGCCCGCGATGGCCCGTCTGGTCCTGGCGTTGGGCCAGCGCGGGGATGCGGCGGAACCACCGCCCGCCGACACCCCGTCGGAGGAGGGCACCGTGTCCGGGCCGACGGACGCGCCGCCCTTCGAAGGGCCCACGGCCTCAGACCAGGACGGCGAACCCGGCGGTGACCCCGGCGACGGACGGGACACACCCGGCGGTGATGGTCCCGGGTCCGCCCTGACCGGGACCACGCACGACGTCGAGGAGGCCCATAGGTGAGCGTGTTCTCCCAGATGGGACGTGTGCCGAAAGCGCGCCCCGGCCCGCTGCTCCCCGAACCCGGCCGACGGCTGCCCAAGGGCACCCTCCTGGTGGCGGTGGGGGCCTTCCTGGTGACCATGGCGCTGCTACTGCCGTTCTACGTGCAGGATCGGATCGCCCTCATGCCCGGGGACGTCTCCCACCGGTTGCGGATGGACGCCCCCGGCGCCACCTACCTGGACACCGCCACCTGGACTCGACGGGAGGGCGTCGACCTGGACCGGACCACCCGGATCGAGGGCACCGCCCACGGGACGGACTGGTCGGCCTGGGAGATGACCGTCGACACGACCGACTCCGACCGGGTCATCGACCACTGGAGCCGTCGCGTCATCGTGGACCGGGAGACCGGGCGCGCGGTCAACTGTTGCGGTGAGCACGTCAACGGAGACCGTGCCGTCCGTCAGGCCGGACTGATCCTGGACTGGCCCGCCGGTGTGCCCGAGGGCGACCACTCCTTCTACGACGCCGAGGTGCGGGCCGCCCCAGCGGTCGTCTTCGAGGAGAACGACGAGGTCGCCGGCCTGTCGGTGCGTCGCTACGTCCAGGGGCTGTCCGAGACCCAGGTGCCCGAATCCGCCCGTGGCGTGCCCGCGGCCCTGTTCGGGGACTCGACGGGGACCGTGACGGCCACCCGTTGGCTGGAGTTCGAACGGACCTTCTGGGTGGAGCCGATCACCGGCAAGGTCGTCCACATGACCGAGGAACGCACCGAGACCCTGCGCCCGCAGAACGGTTCGGGGGAGGTCTCGTTGTTGGAGGCCGAGTTCTCCCTCGCCGAGGGACAGGTGTCCTCGCTGGCCGAACAGGCCCGTGTCCGCTCGCTGATCCTGCGTGGGCTGGACGTGTGGGTGCCCTGGACCCTGGGACCGCTCGGCGTGGTCGCGATCCTCGCCGGTCTGGTCCAGGCGCTGCGCTCCCGCCCCGAGGACGAGCCGAACGATTCCGGAGAGGGCACGGTGATCGAGAGCGTGGCCGCGCCCGACCCGACCGGGAGGGCCTGAGCCACACGGGTGTGGCATGGGACGGGTCCGCGCCCCCGCGCCCATGGGGCCGTGGCCGACGACTCCTTCTTCGTGGGGTTCCTGAGCCGGTCGGTACCCACGGAGACCGGGGCCACAACGGGGACGTGAGCGGTCCCGGGGCGTAGAATCGGACACATGTGCGGTCGATATGCCCAGTCACGGAACGTGCACCAGCTCCAACTCGCCTTCGGCCTGCCGGAACAGGCGCTGGGGGAGGAGCCCGACCCACGGGCGTGGCCACCGCTGGAGGAACTCGACCCCGACTACAACATCTCACCCGGCCGCCCGGTCCAGGCGGTCCTCGGCCCGCCCCCGCAGGGCGGCGCCTCCGGCGTTCCGGGGCCGCGTTCGCTGCACACCCTGCGCTGGGGACTGGTCCCCTCCTGGGCCAAGGACCGCAACATCGGCTACCGGATGATCAACGCCCGTGGTGAGACCGTCGCCGACAAACCCGCCTTCCGGTCGGCCTTTCGCCACCGTCGCTGCCTGTTGCCCGCAGACGCCTACTACGAGTGGCAACTGCTCAACAAGGACGGCACGGCCCAGGCCAGTACCTCGCCCGCCACCGACCCCGGGCATCGCAAGCGCAAGGCCAAGGCGGCCAAGAAGCCCTTCTCCATCCACTACCAGGGTGACGAGCCGCTGGCCATGGCCGGGATCTTCGAGCGCTGGCGCGACCCCGAGGCCGACGAGGACGACCCCGCCGCCTGGGTGTGGTCGTGCGCCGTGATCACCACCGAGGCCGCCCCCGAACTAGCGCACATCCACGAACGCATGCCCGTGATCATGCCCGCCGACGACTGGGCGACCTGGCTCGACCCGACCTCCGGCCCCGACGACCTGTCCCACCTGCTGGAAGCGACCCCGGTGGACCGGTTCTCCGTCGACGAGGTCTCCACCGACGTCAACAGCATCAAGAACAACCACCCCGACCTGCTGGAACCCCTGCCGGCCGGTGACGGAGAACAGGCGGACACACTCTTCTGACTCCGGAGAGGGTGGACAGGGCGGGGCCGGCCCTGTGTATGGTGTCCGGGGCCACAGGGAAGTACCTTCCCCCGGCCGGGACGACGTGATCGACGCGTCCCAGGGCACGTTCGCCGTGCCGACATGTGAATACGCAACGCGGGAGCTCGCGCCATGGCGGGCTGAGAGGGCGACTCATCGGTGTCGCCGACCGCAGAACCTGTTCGGGTAATTCCGACGTAGGGAGGCCTGCCATGACGGCTATGGAAAGCCGTGATCTCTCCACCGACGACACGCATCGCGTGACGACCGGCCCCATCATGGGATCTCGCAAGGTGTACCGCGAGACCGAGACCCCCGAGGGCCCCACGCTCCGCGTTCCGCGACGTCGGGTGGAACTCACCAACGGCAGCCACTTCGATCTGTACGACACCTCCGGCCCCTACACCGACGACACGGCCGACATCGACGTCCACCGGGGCCTGCCCCGCACCCGTGCCGACTGGGCCCTGGACCCGATCGACGGCTCGGTCACCCAGATGACCTACGCCAAGGCCGGGACCATCACCCCCGAGATGCGCTTCGTCGCGACGCGCGAGGGGGTCGATCCCGAGTTCGTCCGCGACGAGGTCGCCATCGGCCGGGCCGTCATCCCGGTCAACCGCAACCACCCCGAGTCCGAGCCGACCATCATCGGCAAGAGGTTCCTGGTCAAGATCAACGCCAACATCGGCAACTCCGCCGTCACCTCGTCCGTCCCCGAGGAGGTGGAGAAGATGGTGTGGGCCACCCGCTGGGGCGCCGACACCGTGATGGACCTGTCCACCGGCAAGCGCATCCACCAGACCCGCGAACGCATCATCCGCAACTCTCCGGTGCCCATCGGCACCGTCCCCATCTACCAGGCGCTGGAGAAGGTCGACGGAGACCCCACCAGGCTCGGCTGGGAGGTCTACCGGGACACCGTCATCGAACAGGCCGAACAGGGCGTGGACTACATGACCGTCCACGCGGGCGTCCTGCTCCGCTACGTGCCCTTGGCCGCCCGCCGAGTCACCGGCATCGTCTCGCGAGGCGGCTCCATCATGGCCGCCTGGTGCCTGGCCCACCACAAGGAGAGCTTCCTCTACAC
The DNA here is from genome assembly GCF_001570765.1 of Nocardiopsis listeri NBRC 13360. Classification (GTDB taxonomy): domain Bacteria; phylum Actinomycetota; class Actinomycetes; order Streptosporangiales; family Streptosporangiaceae; genus Nocardiopsis; species Nocardiopsis listeri. The sequence continues at coordinate 36,337 of NZ_BCSH01000021.1, forward strand.
CCACTACGAGGAACTCTGTGAGATCTTCCGCCGGTACGACATCACCTTCTCCCTCGGCGACGGGCTGCGCCCCGGATCCATCGCCGACGCCAACGACGAGGCCCAGTTCGCCGAACTGCGCACCCTCGGCGAACTCACCCACATCGCCCGCTCCCACGACGTGCAGGTGATGATCGAGGGACCCGGCCACGTGCCGATGGACAAGATCGCGGAGAACGTCCGCCTGGAGGAGGAGCTGTGCGGCGAGGCGCCGTTCTACACGCTCGGCCCCCTGGCCACCGACGTCGCTCCCGGATACGACCACATCACCTCCGCGATCGGCGCCGCGCAGATCGGATGGCACGGCACCGCGATGCTCTGCTACGTCACCCCCAAGGAACACCTGGGGCTACCCGACCGGGACGACGTCAAGACCGGGGTCATCACCTATAAGCTCGCCGCGCACGCAGCCGACGTCGCCAAGGGACACCCCGGGGCGCGGAAGTGGGACGACGAACTGTCCAAGGCGCGCTTCGAGTTCCGTTGGCGGGACCAGTTCAACCTGTCCCTGGACCCCGAGACAGCCCAGTCCTTCCACGACCAGACCCTGCCCGCCGAACCCGCCAAGACCGCGCACTTCTGCTCCATGTGCGGCCCGAAGTTCTGCTCGATGAAGATCTCCCAGGACGTGCGCAGGTACGCCGAGGAGAACGGGCTGGACACCGTCGAGGCCATCGAGAGGGGCATGGCCGACAAGTCCGAAGAGTTCGCCCAGGGCGGTAACCGCGTCTACCTGCCCCTGGCCGACTGACACGGAAGCACCGGTGGGCCACCGTTTCTGGCGGCCCACCGGCCCCTGTGACAGGGTGAGCGCAAGAGCCCCGGTGCACAGGAGGTCCTCTTGGAGATCGTCGACTTCGACCTGGCGGTGACCACGGCCGTCTTCGGGCTCTTCTCCTTCGCGTGGTTCGGGTGGGCGCAGGAACGGCCGCCCGCCGACCGGGTCCGTTGGGCATTGGGCGCGGGCTCGCTCCTGGCGCTCGGCCCGACGGTGTACGGCGTGATGCGCGCCCTGGATTCCCGGAGCGAGGGCGCCATCGCCGCCGGGGACGACCTGGGGACGTACCTCATCGTGGTGGGGCCGGAGTTCGCCCTCGCCTTGGTCGGCGCCATCGTCCTACGGGTCGTCGACCGCTCCGAGTACACCTCCGCCTGGATCTGTCTGGTGGTGGGGGCGCACTTCTTCCCGCTGGCCTCGCTGCTGAACCAGCCCATCCTCTACCTGGTCGGCGTGCTGCTCTGTGCCTGGCCGTTCCTCGCCGTGCGGGGGGCACACCGCCGTGACGTGTCGATCAGCTTCGCCACCGGCGTCGGCGCGGGAGTCTGCCTGCTGTTCTTCGGCGTCGTCCTCGCCCTCACCCTCATCGGCGTGTAGGCGGCCGGGCTCAGGAGGGCTTGACGACACTCGCGATCAGGTGCACGCCCACGTAGTCGTCGGACTCGGCCGCGTGCATCTCCATCTCCACCAGACGGCTCATGGACCGGGGGTCGCGGGCCAGCATCATCTCCACGGTGGAGGCGGACAGCACCGTGCGCGGCCGGATCCACTCCAGCTCCATCCCGGAGTCGGTGACCAACTCGGTGAGCTGCTCGGCGGTGAAGCAACGGGTGATGGAACCGTCCGGCCAGGGCACCAACAACACGTCCGCGCTGGGCGCGTGACTGAGTTCGGGCCAGTAGTCCTGTTCGGCCAGCAGTGCCATGCCCAGCACCACGGAGTCCACGCACAGCAGGGCCCGCCCGCCTGGTCGTAGGACCCGGGCGACCTCGGCCACGGAGCCCTCCGTGGCCAGGTGCCGGGAGAGGACCCGGTTGTCGGCGATCACCCCGTCGAAGGAACCCTCCGCGAAGGAACGCAGGAACGCGGAGTCGCCGACCACGTGGCGCAGCCGCCCCCGGCGGGCCGGCCGGGGCACCACCGCGGCCCGACCGTTGACCAGGGTGAGCGGCCACCGTCTCGCCGCGTCCACGGAAGGCAGGAGGGTGACCACGTCGTGTCCCGCGGCCACGGCTCGGGAGGTGCCTTGGAAGTCCGGACCGGACAGGTCGAGCAGACGGGAGGGCGTGGCCGGTAGCCAGCGGCTGATCTGCGCCTCGGCGACGGCCCAGTAGAAACGCCAGTAGTCCGACAGTCGGTCGGTGGTGGCGAACTGCGCCGCGGGCGATCGGGGGCGATCGGAGGCCGGGGTCGGGGACGGTCGCACGTGCACTCCTCTCCCAATCCTTCAGGTGTCCTACCCGCACTCTGCCATGCCTCACCTTTACCGACGGGGCCAATCGTCGAACTTTCGAGGGTCGTCGGTCGTCGGCTCGGCGGAATCAGTGGGCGGAACCCGTTGTTGTCAACGAGACCTGACCGGAAAGTGCGGGTGCCCGGGGGGTGTTCGCCGTATTCGTCACTCGCGAGGGAGGAACACGAGAACCATGCCGACTGCCGGCGCGTGCTTGGAACGCGAGGAAGTGGTGTCGACGTCAGGCCACGTCGATGTGGGGGTCCGGGGTGTGGGACCGTATCGTTTGGATATGGACACCCCACCAGGGACCAGCGCGAGGAGGCCGAAGGGCTTGGAACAGAGCCAGGAGACAGCCGAGGAACGGGACGAGCGGTTCGAGAGGGACGTGCTCCCCTTCCTCGACCAGCTCTACTCGGCGGCGCTGCGCATGACCCGTAACCCGGCGGACGCGGAGGATCTGGTTCAGGAGACCTTCGCGAAGGCGTTCGGTTCCTTCCACCAGTTCAAGGAGGGGACCAACCTCAAGGCGTGGCTGTACCGCATCCTCACGAACACCTTCATCAACTCGTACCGGAAGAAGCAGCGGGAGCCGAAGCAGGCCGGCACCGAGGACGTCGAGGACTGGCAGCTCGCGCGGGCCGCGACGCACACCGCGGCCGGGCTGAAGTCCGCCGAGGCCGAGGCGCTCGAACACCTTCCCGACAGTGACGTCAAGCGCGCGTTGCAGGATCTTCCGGAGGACTTCCGTATCGCGGTCTACCTCGCCGACGTCGAGGGGTTCGCGTACAAGGAGGTCGCCGAGATCATGGGGACCCCCATCGGGACGGTCATGTCGCGTCTGCACAGGGGGCGGCGCCAGCTGCGTACCTACCTCGAGGAGTACGCGGTGGACCGCGGGTTCCTCCCGGCGACACGGGCGGCCGAGGCCGCCGGAGTGGGCGCCACTGGTTCTTCCGCCGGAGGGCGGACACGGAGCGGGTCGGATCGAGGAGATCGACGATGAGCGGCGGCCACGACAAACCCGAGAAGGACACCCCGTGCAGTGAGATGCTCGATCAGATCTACGTCTACATCGACGGTGAGCTCGGCGAGGGCGACTGCGAACAGGTCCGTGAGCACTTGAGCGGATGCAACCCGTGCCTGGACGAGTACGGCCTGGAGGAGGCCGTGAAGAAGCTCGTGGCCAAGCACTGCGGTTGTGATCCGGTCCCACTGGACCTGCGGGACAAGGTGCTGGGTCGGTTGGCGCGCGCTCGCGAGGAGCAGTTGGCCCGGGAGGCGAAGGCCGCCGGTACCCCACCAGGCTGAGGGCTCGTCCCCTACTCGGCGAAGGCTGGAATTCCAGCCTTCGCCATTTTTTGTGCCCGGATGAGGACGATGTTCTCTGCTCTGTTTTGCTCTGTTCATATGCCTTTGTGGCGTTGTGTCGCTTTACCTCCCTTGGGTATGAGGGTTTTGGTCACCAGACGCCTTGTCGGATGGTTCGGGGAGTGGTCGACACGCCCGATCGGTTCGAGGTTCTTTCGGTCGTGATCGAGTCGGAATGATTTTCCTGAGGTCCGAATCAGCGCACTTCGGTTGGTTGCGGGGAGTAGTTATCACTGCTGGGGTCTGGGGTGTGTTGTGGGCGGACGGTCGAATCACACGTGGATCTTCCGTGTCCGGACAAAAGCGTACGGTTACCCTGGGTAGTCTTCTTGTGTTTCTAATTGAATTAGTAATTCCACGCTTCGGAAGTCGATCATCCGAAAGTGTCTTTCGGGCTGCCCAGTTCGGGCTGTGGGTAATCATGTGGGTCTCGAGGCCCGTTAAACTGAAGGCCTTATCCAACGAATGGGGTAATTTGTGCGGCGTGCTCGGGGATGAGCGGGGCGTCGCCATGGGGAGAGGGGACAGCGATGTTCGCTGGCATGTACGTGGCTGCGATGTACGGAATTTTCATGGCTTCCGCTTTTACCGGATGGACCTGGTGGTAGAACAGAACCGGTGAAACCATGACAGTCCGGTCGTCGTCGGTGGGGGGTGAACGGGGGTGCGGGCTCTTCCAGGGGGCGCGCGTGTCTACGTAGGGATCATCGTTGTCTGCGCCGTGGCCATTGTGCTCATCGGTCCCTATCAAGGGATCGACACGGGGACTCTGGCGCTCATGGTGGTTCTCTTCGTGGTCGCGGAGTCGATCAGTACACACGTCCTCGTCGACGTCAAAGAGGCCGGCATCTCGCCCAGTTCGGCCGTGGCGCTGGCCGCGGTCGTTCTGGTCGGTCCGGTCGGCGCGGCCGTCGTCGGGTTCTCCTGCGCCCTGGCCCTTCGCCGACAGGCCGTGGTCAAGCGGGCCTTCAACGGGGCCCAGTACGCGATCGCGGGCTACGCGACCGGACACGTCTACCTCCTACTCGGCGGGATCGTCGGGGTACCGACCCAGTCGCACTTTCCCGGGATCGTGCTTCCGTACGTCGCGGCGGTCCTGACCTACACCGTGCTCAACTCGGCGCTCATCGCCATCCTCATGTGGTGCCTGGGCGCCACCCGTCAGGTCTCGGGTGGTCGGCCCCAACGCTGGCGTCCCCTGGTCGCCCTGGAGCTCTCCTCCATCGGCTACCAGATGCTGGGACTGGCGATCGCCGCGGTCTGGGGCGCGGTCGGTGTCGTCGCGACGCTGCTGATCCTGTTGCCCCTGTTCATCGCGCGATGGACCTTCGGGCAGCAGACCGCGGAGGCGCGTGCGCACGAGGCCACCCTGGCCACTCTGTGCCAGGCGGTGGAGACCAAGGACTACTACACCCGCGGGCACTGCATGCGTGTGGCCGAGGGGTCGGCCATGATCGCCGCCGAACTGGGCATGTCCGCGGAGCGGGTGCAGAAGATCCGGTACGCCGGGATGCTCCACGACATCGGCAAGCTCGGGGTACCGACCAAGGTGATCCAAAAGACCGGCAAGCTCACCGACGACGAGTACGCCGCGATCAAACTGCATCCGACCCGCGGTTACGAGATCGTCCGGGAGATCAGCTTCCTCGACGAGGCCCTCGCCGGTATCCGCCACCACCACGAAAGGTTGGACGGACGCGGGTATCCGATGGGTCTGGTCGGGATGGAGATCCCCGAGTCCGCCCGCATCATCAGCGTCGCCGACGTCTTCGACTGTCTGACCTCCACACGGTCCTACCGCAAGGCCTGGTCGGTGGAGGAGGCCATCGTCGAACTCCGTCGGTGCGCGGGCACCCAATTCGACCCCCGGATGGTCGAGGCCATGGTCCGCGCGGTCAGTCGCGAGGGTTGGCAGACCCCGGACATCACCGAACCTCCGGGTGGCCGCTACGGTTCCTGCGAGAAGGCCGACCCCGCTCCCGCCACCGGCGCACCCGTACCGGCCCCGGCGAAGAAGGGTGGTGGCACGGCCACGGTCGCCGAGTCCACCTCGGCCGGAGCCGTGACGGGTGGTCAGGACCGGTGATGACACAACAGCAGTCGGACGGACCCGCGGCCGCGGGACCGGAGGGTGGTGGACCCGAGGGCGGAGCCCTGGAGCACCAGCGTCGGCGCGAACCGTTCTGGCGCACCTCACGTCCCCTACGGGCCCTGCTCGTGGCGGGGGTGGGCGCCGCGTCCCTGACCGCGTTGGTCGGTACCGCGGTCAACGGGGTCGTCGATCCGGAGGTCGCCCTGGCGTTCTGCCTGGTGATCGCCGCGGGCGAGTTGGCCAGGATCAACCTGCCCGGGCAGCGGGAGTCCGCGCCGATCGCGCTGTCCGGCGCGATCGCCTACGCGTACCTGATCAGTCTGGGCGGCGATCCGGTCCACCACGGCGTCGGTCAGGTCGTGGCGGTGGTGGCCTTGGGCGTGGCCCTGGGCGAACTCCCGCACGTGGCCGTCGGGCGCAGCCCCAGGGTGGAGGGGGTCGCCCGCCGGGTGCTCACCGCCCTGCTGCTGGCCGCGGCCTTCCGGCCGTTGGCCGACCACCTGTCCTTGACCGAACCGTCGATCCTGCTCGCCCTGATCATGATCGGGCTGATCCTGGCGGCCTGGTCGGTGGACGTGGCGATCTCCGCGCTGCTGCGGGCGGAACGACTGCGCACCCGCCTGTTGGTGGCCGCCGAGGACGAGGCCAGGGCCCAGGTCGCCACCGGTGTCGCGATCGCCTCCAGCGGTGTGCTCATAGCGCTGGCCTGCACCATCACCGGCCTGGTCGGTCTGCTGGTGTTCAGCGCCCCGCTGCTGGTCTCCCAGGTGGCCTTCCGTAGGCACGCCGAGGTGCGCCGCACCTACCTGGAGACCGTGCGAGCGCTGTCCCGGGTCACCGAGGTGGGCGGCTACGTCGAGAACGGGCACTCACGCAGGGTGAGCCGACTCGCCCACGGCATCGCCTGCGAGCTCGGTCTGGCCGAGAACGAGCTGTTGGAATTGGAGTACGCGGCGCTGATGCACGACATCGGCCAGCTGTCGTTGCGCGAACCCATCGCGGGTGGGGCCACCGTGCTGTCCTCGCCACGCGAGCAGCGCCGCATCGCCGAGTTGGGATCGGCGATCATCCGGGAGACCGGTGTGCTGGACAGCGTCGCCGAACTGGTCCGCCGTCAGTGCGAGCCGCTGGCCGGTGACGGCGACGAGGGCGTGCCCCCGCTGGGCAGCCGCATCATCAAGGTCGCCAACGCCTTCGACGACCTCGTCGGTGACACGCGCGAGGACGAACGCCGCACCGCGGTGATCGAACGACTGCGGATGGACACCGGAAGCGAGTACGACCCCCGCGTGGTCGACGCCCTGGACCGAGTACTCGCCCGCGGCTGACACCGTCGGCCGCGGGCGGTCGCCCCCGGGGTCAGTCCATCGGGGGACGCAGACGTGTGACGAACTTGTACCGGTCACCGCGGTAGAGCGAGCGCACCCACTCCACCGGGTGGCCGTCACCGTCGAAACTGTGCTGGCAGTGCAGGACCAGCGGCAGACCCACGTCCACACCGAGCAGTCGGGCCTCGTTCGGGGTCGCCAGCACGGTCTCGATGGACGCCTCCGCCTCCGCGAGGGACACCTCGTACGCGCTCGCCAGAGCCTCGTAGAGCGAGGCGTAGCGGTCGAGCTGCCGTCGAAGCCCGGGGAAGCGTCGCGCGGCCAGGTGGGCGGTCTCCACCGCCATGGGTTCGCCGTTGGCCAAACGGAGCCGCTCGATCCGCAGCACACGACCGCCGGAGCGGATCGCCAGGAGCTCGGCCAGCTGGTCGTCGGCGTTGATGTAGCTGACGTCCAGGATGCGGGTGGCCGGGTGCAGACCGTGGGCGCGCATCTCCTGGGTGTAGCTGGTCAACTGAAGGATCTGGGCGACCTTCGGTTTGGCGACGAAGGTGCCCTTGCCCTGGATGCGCAGCAGGCGACCCTCGACCACCATCTCGGTCAGGGCCTGTCGCACGGTGGTGCGCGAGGTGCCGAACTGGGTGGCCAAGGCACGCTCCGGCGGGACCGGGTTGCCCGCCGGCATCGCCTCGATCAGCTCCAGTAGCTGCTTCTTGACCTGGTAGTACTTGGGCACCCGGGGGTTGCCTTCCAATGCCCGCTGAACCGTCATCAGTCTCCTCCGCCACGTCCGGTGTTCGCCACGCACATCCCGTGCCGTGATGGCCGGTGGCCGGCCCTTCCGGCCGCCGATTGGTGTGGACCATTGGTCGAGTGCGTATCCCTTGAGTATGCACGGCTTCATGGGATGATTTGTGAGTGCCTCACCTCAGCGACCTCATTCGCCGTCACACGTCACTCAAACAGGCGGACCTGGAGTGGATCCACTCCCTGGTCTCGGACTGGCAACTCCTGGCCGACCTCTCCTTCGCGGACCTCGTGTTGTGGGTGCGTCTGCGCGAGGACGACGGCTGGGTGGCGATCGCCCAGATGCGACCCACCACCGGCCCCACCGCCTTCCAGGACGACCTGGTCGAGACCGTGCTACGGGACGACATGACCGATGTCACCTCCCGTTCCGGGCTCAGGGTGGTCGGCCGCCGCGCCCTCATCGACCGGGCCTGGAGCGAGGGAAGGATCTGTCGGGACGGCGACCCCGACTGGTCCGGCGGGGTGCCGGTCCGCGAGGAGACCATCCCGGTCCGTCGCCAGGGCAACCTCATCGCCGTCATCCAACGCAGCACCAACCTCAGCTCGGCGCGCACGCCCAGCCGGCTGGAGCTCACCTACCTGCAGAGCGCCGGCGACCTGGCGCAGATGATCGCCGAGGGCGCCTTCCCGTTCAGTGACCAGGGGCCGCTCATGGTGCGTTCCCCGAGGGTCGGCGACGGTCTGCTGCGACTGGACCAGAACGGGGAGGTGGTCTACGCCAGCCCCAACGCGCTGTCCGCCTACCGGCGCCTGGGCCTGACCGCCGACCTGGTCGGAGCCCGCCTGGACCGCACCACCCTGGAACTGGCCGCGCAGAGTGAGGCGCGCGACGAGAACCTCACCTACACCGCCAGTGGTCGGGCGCCGCAGGAGGCCGAGGTGGAGGCGCGCGGCGTCACCGTCCAGCTACGGGCCATCCCGCTGATCATCGACGAGGTGCGCATCGGGGCCCTGGTGATGATCCGCGACGTCACCGAGCTGCGTCGGCGCGAGCGAGAGCTCATGACCAAGGACGCCACCATTCGGGAGATCCACCACCGGGTGAAGAACAACCTACAGACCGTCGCGGCGCTGCTGCGTCTGCAGTCCAGGCGCCTGGACGTGCCGGAGGCGCGGGCCGCGCTGGACGAGGCCGTGGGCAGGGTGGGCTCGATCGCGATCGTGCACGAGATGCTCTCGCACACGCCCGACGAGGTCGTGGACTTCGACGACATCGCCGACCGGGTCATGCAGATGGCGGCGGAGGTGTCCTCCACCGGCGACGTGGTGGTCCCGCGCCGGATCGGTGGGTTCGGTCTGTTGAACGCGTTGGTGGCGACGCCGCTGTCGATGGTGTTGGCCGAACTGGTGCAGAACGCGGTGGAACACGGGCTGGGCCAGGGGCCGGGCAAGATCGAGGTGCGGGTACAGCGCTTCGACACCGGACCCGGGTTCCCGGGGCCGAGCAGCCTGGAGCTGGCCGTTTCCGATGACGGTGGGGGCCTGCCGGAGGACTTCGACCTAGAGGGCGCCACGAGTCTGGGTCTGCAGATCGTGCGCACCCTGATCGTGGGCGAGCTCGGTGGCACCTTGGCGATCAAGCCGAAGGAGAGCGGCGGCACGGAGATCGCGATCGGCCTGCCGCTGGAACATCCCGAGGGCGCGCTCCCCTAGAGGTCGGGGGGAGATGGGTGGAGGCGGGCGAGTGGGGTTCTGCTCCCGTACGGGGTGGTCCCGTGGGAGGCGCGCCGGTCCCCGCCCGCGCCGGCGGGGATCGTTCGGCGTCGTTCGTCGTTCGAAGGGCAGGTCCCGGGACGGGACACGATTCAGTGGCTACGGGCCATGGTGCGCTGAGTGGAGCCACTGCGCTTGCGCATCCGGCGGCGTTCCTCCTCGGAGGTGCCACCCCAGACCCCACCGTCCTGGCCGCTCTCCAGCGCCCACTTGAGACAGGCGGAGCTCACCGGACAGCGTTGACAGACGGATTTGGCCTCCTCGATCTGGATCAGTGCGGGCCCGAAGTCGCCGATGGGGAAGAAGAGTTCGGGGTCTTCGTCACGGCAGGCTGCGTCATGGCGCCAGTCCATGCGGTCCACTCCTCACAGATTGTGAAGCTTTTCACGATCGCTGTGCAAGGGCACCCGGCGAGAGGCTCAGCGGAAACGGGTCTCCGGCCGGGAGGGTCGAGCCTTCATCCCACAGCCATGTGGGAAGGGCTCGTATTAACTCGCCCGTAACTCGCGGCGATATCTTGAGCGTGACAGGATCACGACAGGCACGCAAGAGTTCCCGAGGTCAAAGGTCCTGATCGACGTGTCGGGTGCGTCACAGTCGGACGGAATGGCTCATTCGCCGAAATTAACAGAAGATTCGTAATGCCTTCGGTACCGACTGGAAGTTGACCTCTTCACGCTCTCCCAGGTATTCACCGTCGATTTGGAAGGCCCTCGGGTGGTTCGACGTGATCCGCAGTGAACCCTGGTCGTGCCAGGTCACGTAGCCTTCGCCCCGGCCGGGAAGTCCTTTGGGTAGGAACATTTGCGAAAGCACCCAGCCGGTCAACCAGTACGAGGAGCGGGTCAGCGCGAAAGTGTCCAGACCCAGCTCGAAACGGGAGGACGGGGTCGGCTGAAGCGGTAGGGAACCCGCGTACGTCCATGGTGTGGTGTTGGTGACCAGGGCGAAATAGACGTCCCCCAGGGACCTTCCGTCGGTCGACACGGTAAGTGACGGGTCGCGTATATCCCCACCGAAGAACAGCTTTACCGCGACCTCCGCGTACAAGGCGGGAGTGGCCTTCCGGCCGTTCTCTCGCTCGTGCTCCACCTGCTGCACCACGTCGGCGTCCCACCCGAACCCGGCACAGAACGTGAAGTAGCGGTCGTCCAGGTGGCTGGTGATCCGGCCCAGGTTGATCTCCCGCTCACGGCCGGAACGGATCGCGGCGAGGATCTGCCCGGTCGCCTCCACCGGATCTCCGGAGATCCCCAGGGCCCGGATGAACACGTTGGCGCTGCCCCCGGGGATAACCGCGTAACTGGGGCGCTTCCGCTCGGGCACGGCCAGGAGTCCGTTGACGACCTCGTTGACGGTCCCGTCGCCGCCCAGGCTCAGCACCAGCTCGAAACCGCCCTCGGCGGCGTCTCGCGCCAACTTCTGGGCATGGTCGCGATAGGAGGTCTCCACGACGGTGACGTCCAGTTCCGACCGCAACGCGCCCAGGATCACCTCGCGGGTGCGATCGGTGGTCGTGGTCGCTTTGGGGTTCACGATGAAGAGGGCGCGCACCCGGCCAGTGTAGGGGGTCGAGGACACGGAGGACCGTGTCAGGGGCGGGGCCGGGGAGGATGATGGACCCGTATAGGTTTGACGTGTGTCTTCGCGTCCCATCACTCTCGTCATCGCCGCCGTGCTGGAGGCCCTGATCGGGCTGGTCGTTGCCGTCGGCGGCCTCTACAGCCTGTACACGGCGATCGTCGGCGAGGCCACCGACGTGGTCTCCTCCGCGATCCCGCTCACCGTCATCGGCCTGGGCGTCGGTGGCCTGTTGGTCTTCGTCGCCCGAGGACTGCTCCGACTACGCGAGTGGTCGCGCACCCCGGTGGTGGTCACCCAGCTGTTCCTGGCGGTGGTGGCGTACTACATGTTCACCGGCGAGCAGTACGTGATCGGCGGGGTCATGCTCGGCACGGCCGTCATCACGGCCGCCGCCGTCCTGGCGCCGCCCACGACCGCCGCGTTGTACCCCGACGAGACACCGCCCGGTCGCACCGAGCGCAAGTAGCGATGAGGCGGTGTTCGGGCGCCTGAGGCGGGTGGAACCCGCCGGCGCCCGAACTGACCGTTAGTCGTCGGTGGTGAGCGCCTGGCGCAGCTGGGCCAGGGTCCTCGCCAACAGACGGGACACGTGCATCTGCGAGATCCCCAGCTCCTGGGCGATCTGTGACTGGGTCATGTTGCCGAAGAAGCGCAACAGCAGGATCCGCTTCTCCCTGGGCGGAAGCTGCTCCAGGAGCGGCTTCAACGACTCCCGGTACTCCACGCCCTCCAGCGACTCGTCCACGATGCCGAGCGAGTCCGCGACGGCCGGTGCGTCCTCGTCACCGCTGTCGGGGGCGTCGAGCGACACCGTCGAGTAGGCGTTGGCGGACTCCAGGCCCTCCAGCACCTCCTCCTCGGTCATCTGTAGGTGCTGGGCCAACTCCGCGACGGTGGGGGAGCGCCCCTCCCGCTGGGAGAGGTCGCTGACCGCCTTGGTCAGCGAGAGCTTCAGCTCCTGGAGGCGACGGGGAACCCGGACCGCCCAGCCCTTGTCCCGGAAGTGGCGCTTGATCTCACCGACGATCGTCGGGGTCGCGTAGGTGGAGAACTCCACCCCGCGCTCCAGATCGAATCGGTCGATGGACTTGATGAGTCCGATCGTGGCCACCTGGGTGAGGTCGTCCAACCACTCACCACGGTTACGGAACCGGCGGGCCAGGTACTCCACCAACGGCAGGTGGAGTTCCACCAGTTCGTCACGTATGGAGCGCCGTTCGGGCGAGTCCGCGTCGAGTTCGTCAAGGCGCTCGAACAACGCTCTCGCGCGCGCCCGGTCGGGCACCGCGTGCTCGGTCTTCGCTGTCAGAGCGGGCCCCCTTTCGCTCACGCCGGCTCCAGCGTGCCGCGACGTTTGTACAGGACGATGTAGACGCGATCGTCCGGTCCGACCCCCGCGTCCACGTCCCCCGCCAACGCGGACAGGACGGTCCACGCGAAGGTGTCGCGGGCCGGAAGGCGCCCGTCCGCGGTCAGCACCGAGACGGAGATGCGCATTCCATCGGGGGTGAGTTCGAATTCCGTGGTCAGTTCTGTGCCGGGCAGCGCCTGGGAGAGGAGCATCGCGCAGGCCTCGTCGACACCGATCCTCAGGTCCTCGATCTCGTCGAGGGTGAAGTCGAGTCGCGCGGCCAAGCCGGCCGTGGCCGTCCGCAGCACCGACAGGTAGGCACTGTCGGCTGGCATGTTGACGGTGACGGCGTCGCGTACACCGGTGGCGTCGGCCGTGGGCACAGCGGTTTCTTCGGTCACGTCCCTCCTTCGGGGGGCGAGGTTGCCGCTTGAATGCAATGTATCTCGTTTCACCCTGCCACTGACGCAGGGAAGTGAGATCGTGTCCGGCAGGTGATGGCCGAACCCGAGACGAATGGTCGGACTCAGGTCCGCGTGGAACCCACAGCGACCAGCGCGTCGCCGTCCAGACGACGGACCGTCCACTCGTCCATGGGTGTGGAGCCCAAGGACTCATAGAACCCGATCGCGGGGGTGTTCCAGTTCAACACCGACCACTCCAGGCGTGTGTAACCACGTTCCACGCAGATCCTCGCGAGGTCGCGCAGCAGGGCACCGCCGTACCCGTGGCCGCGCATCTCGGGCCGTACGTACAGGTCCTCCAGGTAGATCCCGTGTCTGCCGGTCCAGGTGGAGTAGTTGAGGAACCACAGGGCGAACCCCGCCGGCACGACGGTGCCGTCGGCGTTCTCGTGCTCCACGACGTGCGCGTACACCGCCGCGTCCGGGCCGAACAGCGCTCGGTGGAGGTCGTCCTCCGTCGCCACCGCCGCCTCGGGTTCCTTCTCGTATTCGGCGAGTTCACCGATCATCCGGTTGATGACGGGAACGTCGTCGGGGCGGGCGGGACGGATCATCGGACCACCTCGGGCGGGTCGGGGACAACGGATGCTCCCAGGGTATGCGTCCGACGTAAGGGGAATGTGGGGCCGATGGTCGGCGTGTGGTGATGGGGTGCCCGCGTGTCGCTCAGTGCGGCCGGTGCGCCACCACGCGTTCCACCAGTCCGAAGAACAGCCGGTCGTGGTGGCCCACCTCGAAACCGACCTCTCGGGCGACCTCCCGGGGGAGTCTGCGCGGGTGTTCGCGTCGGCGCTCCCGCAACAGCAACGGCATCCGCGTGTACTCGATGTGGTCGACCAGGAGCAGCCGGCCACCGGGCACCAGGACGCGGTGCATCTCCCGTAGGGCACGTTCCTGGTCGGGGATGGCGCACAGGGAGAGCGTGCACACCACGGTCTCGAAGGAATGGTCGGCGAAGGCCAGGTCCTGCGCGTCGCCTTCCACCAGGGTGATGGACCTTTCCAGGTCATCGGCCTTCTCCCGGGCCTTGGCGAGCATCGCGGGGCTCAGGTCCAATCCGGTGAGTTCCACCTGGGGCGGGTAGTACCGCAGGTTCCGCCCGGTCCCCACGGCCACCTCCAGGGTGCGTCCGCGCGCGCCGGTGCACAGGAGCTCCCGGGTGTCGCGGATGGCCACGTGTTCGCAGTGGCCTCCCAGGTCGTATCGGCCCGCGCGGTGCTCCCAGAGCCGACGTGCCTTTTCCGTACGCGAGTCCATGCCTCTCCCCGGGACAGGTTCGGGGTGCCCCTGGGAAAAGACTCTGGGACCAGGAGGCCGGCCGGTCAAGGGGTGAGGCGGGGTGTTTCCCGCTCACCACGGACCCACGTGCGGTTTCGGGTGGATACGGTCCGGTTCCGGCCGTGTGCGTGTGGAACCGATTCGATGAGGTAAGGGCCGTGGGGTCCGCGCACCCGTGGTGCGCGGACCCCACGGGCGGATTACTGGATCACCTTGGACAGGAACGCACGGGTGCGTTCGTGCCGTGGGTTCGAGAGCACCTCGGCGGGCGTTCCCGCCTCCACCACGGCGCCGTCGTCCATGAAGACCAACGAGTCGCCCACCTCACGGGCGAAGCCCATCTCGTGCGTGACGACCACCATGGTCATGCCGCCCCTGGCCAGGTCGCGCATGACGTCCAGCACCTCGCCGACCAGCTCCGGGTCCAGCGCGCTGGTGGGCTCGTCGAAGAGCATCAGCGACGGTTCCATGGCCAGCGCGCGGGCGATCGCCACACGCTGCTGCTGACCGCCGGAGAGCTGTTCGGGGTAGGCGTTCGCCTTGTCCGGTAGGCCCACCCGATCCAACAGTTCCATGGCCCGCTCGGTGGCTCGGGCCTTCGGGGTGCGCTTGACCTGTGTCGGTGCCTCGATGATGTTGCCGAGCACGGTCAGGTGCGGGAACAGGTTGAACCGCTGGAAGACCATCCCGATGTCGCTGCGCTGGGCCGCGATCTCGCTGTCCCGCAGCTCGTAGAGGCGTCCACGCCTTTGCCGGTATCCCATCAGCTCACCGTTGACCCACAGACGGCCGGCGGTGAGTTTCTCCAGGTGGTTGACGCAACGCAGGAACGTGGACTTGCCCGACCCCGAGGGGCCGACCACGCACATGACCTCGCCACGGCGGACCTCCAGGTCGATGCCCTTGAGGACCTCCAAGCGGCCGAAGCTCTTGCGCACGTCCTCGGCGACGACGAGCGCGTCGGCGGTCTCTACGGCCATGTCGTCAGCGGGCATGTGGTTCTCCTCGGCCATCAGTGCGTCCCTCCGACGATGCGGTTCTCGACGCCGCGCTCACTGCGGCTGAACCTGCGCTCGATGAAGTACTGGCCGACCATGAGGACGCTGGTGATCGCCAGGTACCACAGGCAGGCGGCCACCAGCATCGGGAAGATCTGGTAGGTGCGGGTTCCGATGGCCTGGAGCTGGTAGAAGAGCTCGATGGTCACCGGCACGTACGCCAACAGGGCGGTGTCCTTGAGCATGGCGATGGTCTCGTTGCCCGTGGGCGGGATGACCACCCGCATCGCCTGCGGCAGCGTGATGCGTCGCATGATCTTGCCCCGGCCCATACCGAGGGCCTGGGCGGCCTCGGTCTGGCCCTTGTTCACCGATTGCAGGCCGGCGCGGATGATCTCGGCCATGTAGGCGCCCTCGGACAGGGCCAGGGCGAGCAGACCGGCCATGTAACCGCTCAGGAGGGTGCGGACGTCGATCTCGAAGAACCGGGCGTCGCCCTCCAGGCCCAGCATGGGCATCCAGTAGTTGTCGAAGGGGAGCCCGATGTGGATGGTCGAGTACAGGATGGCGATGTTGCCGAAGAGCACGGCCAGGACCAACCGGGGCACACCGCGGAAGAACCAGGTGTACAGCCAGGCGACCGACACCAGGACCGGGTTCCCGGACAGACGCATCACCGCCAGGACGATGCCCAGGAGGATACCGATGACCATGGACAGGACGGTGGCGCTGAGGGTCACCCAGACACCGTTCACGACCGGATCCGAGAACATGTGCTCGAACATGAACGGCCAGTTGAACGCGGGGTTCGTGAGCAGCATGTTCACGAACATCGCGGCGAGGACCAGCACGACCCCGGCGGCGACCCAGCGTTCCGGGTAGCGGACGGGGACTGCGGAGATCGGGTCGGCCGGTCGGTCAGGGGTCGCTTCCTTCGACCCCGGACCGTCCGCCGATGCACTCGGTGACGTCACGGATCAGACCTTCGCTAGTGGCGGGCGAACAGGGCGGGCGGTCGTGGCGACCGGAACGGACGCCCGGACACGTTCTGGTGAAACAGCCGCACGCCGGCCCTGGTGAGCTCGGCGTGCGGAGGTGCGACGCTGGGGGACCCGGTGGGTCTATTCGTCGACGGAGGGATTGACCTCGGAGGCCTCGACGGCACCGACCTCGATGCCCCACTCCTCCAGGACGTTCCCGTAGGTGCCGTCCTCGATGATGGCGTTGAACCCGGCGGCCAGGGCCTCGGCCATCTCGGCGTCGTCCTTGGGTGTGATGACGCCGTAGGGCGCGGCGGAGTACTGGTCGTCGATGAACTCGAGCTGGTCGCCGGTCTCCTGTAGGGCGAACAGGGATGTGGGCAGGTCGGCCAGGGACGCGTCGTTGAGTCCGGAGACCACGCTGGAGGTCGCCAGCGGCTGGTTCTGGAACTTCTCGATGGTGATGGCCTCTTCACCCGCCTCGACGCAGGCGTCGCTGCGGGCCTCGATGTCGGTGTCGTGCGTGGTGCCGGTCTGCACGGCGATGCGCATACCGCAGGCGTTGTCGGGGTCGACCCCCTCCGGGTTCCCGGCGAGGCCGAACCACTGCGTCCCGGAGGAGAAGTAGCTCACCATGTTGACGGCCTCCATGCGCTCCTCCGTGATGGTGAAGGAGGAGGCACCGAGGTCGTAGTTGCCGCTGTCGACGCCGATGATGATGGAGTCGAAGTTGGCGGGGACCCACTCGACCTCGAGGCCGAGCTTGTTCAGGGCGGCCGTCACCAGGTCCACGTTGAAGCCGAGGACGGTCTCGCCGTCGTCGTCCAGGTACTCGCCGGGCGGGTACTCGGCTTCGACACCGATGCTGACGACACCGGCTTCGGCGATGTCGGCGGGGAGCAGCGCGGCGAGTTCCTCGTCGACGGAGACCTCCGGCGCCTCGGGGGCGGCGTCGTCTTCGGCGCCGTCACCATCGCCACACGCGGAAAGGGTCAGGACACCCGCTGCGGCGAGGGCCGTGAAGTAGGGGAGGGACTTGCGCAGGGGCATGTGAGGTCTCCTTCAAGGGCACGAATCATGCCTGCTCGGAGGCCTGTTCGCGGATCCGTTCCGCAGGCCTGGAACGACAACACGGACATTATGCTGCATGGTGCTTTAAGTCGGTAACGCTCCATCCTGACGCCCCCGCGATTTTCCCGCGGTCACCGTTGTGAGAGGATTGCGTAACGGGTCATCCCCGTGAGATGCGGACGCGCTGTGCTCCTATAAGAGTCCGGCGAAGACTGTCCCTTCCGGCGAACACCACCGGTCATGGCCGACCGGCGCCGTGGGGGTCCCCCTAGCACCCTTACGTCTTCGCGCGCGATCCGTCGACCATCGTCCTCGTCATGGCCGACGCGGACGTAGAAGCAGACCGAGGGGTTTGAGCAGTGACCACCTTTACTTCGCGTACCCAGGACACGTCCGAGCTGGACAAGGATCCGGCCTTCGCCATGCATCGCGGTGGCAAGCTCCATGTCACCTCCTCCGTGGACGTCAGCGACCACGCGGGACTCTCCCTGGCCTACACGCCGGGTGTCGCCCGCGTCTGCGACGCGATCGCCGAGGACGCCGAGCTGGTCGAGACCTACACCTGGAAGAGCAACCTGGTCGCCGTCGTCACCGACGGCACCGCCGTTCTGGGTCTGGGCAACATCGGGCCGGAGGCCTCCCTGCCGGTCATGGAGGGCAAGTCGCTGCTGTTCAAGCAGTTCGGCGACGTCGACTCCGTGCCGATCGCCCTCAACTGCACCGACGTCGACGAGATCGTCGAGACCGTCGTGCGCATGTCGCCGTCCTTCGGTGGCGTCAACCTGGAGGACATCTCCGCTCCGCGCTGCTTCGAGATCGAGGACAAGCTGCGTGAGCGCCTGGACGTCCCGGTCTTCCACGACGACCAGCACGGCACCGCCATCGTGACCGTCGCCGCGCTGCACAACGCGGCCCGCCTCACCGGCCGTACCCTGGCCGACCTGCGGGTCGTCGTCTCCGGTGCGGGCGCCGCCGGCGTCGCCGTCACCAAGATGCTCGTCGACGGAGGCATCGGCGACATCGCCGTCGCCGATTCCAAGGGCATGATCTACGAAGGTCGGGAGAGCCTGACCCCGGTCAAGCGGGAACTGGCCGCCATCAGCAACAAGGCCGGCCTGAAGGGCTCCATCGAGAGCGCGTTGGAGGGCGCCGACGTGTTCGTCGGTCTGTCCGCAGGTGAGGTCCCCGAGGCGGTCGTGGCCACCATGGCCGATGACGCCATCATCTTCGCCATGGCCAACCCCAACCCGGAGGTCCACCCGGACGTCGCCCGTAAGCACGCGAGCGTCGTCGCCACCGGGCGCAGCGACTTCCCGAACCAGATCAACAACGTCCTGGCCTTCCCCGGCGTGTTCCGGGGAGCCCTCGACGTCCAGGCCTCCGACATCACCGAGAACATGAAGCTGGCCGCGGCCAAGGCCATCGCCGACCTCATCGGTGACGACCTGAGCGCCGACTACGTCATCCCGAGCACGTTCGACGAGCGCGTGGTCCCGGCGGTCTCCGCCGCGGTCGCCGCCCAGGCCCGTGAGGACGGCGTCGCCCGCCGCTGACGCGGCTCCAGGGCCCGCGCGATCCACACGGTCGCGCGGGCCTTTTCCACGCCGGGGTAGGGACGGGGCCACCATCCCCGGGGGAGTAGGGCCACCACGGGTTCGGGGGATGGACGTAGTGCTCCGTGAGGGGCTGCGCTCGTAGGTTTTCCAGGGTTGGAATCACGCCGTTCGAACGGCCTCAGACCCCTGGGACGACCCTCATGGAACCGACCTCCCCGCCCGCGCGCGAGCCCCGAAGAACCGGCCGATGGATCGCGATGTCCCTGCTCGTAGTGGCCACCGTAGGCGCGGTGACCATGGTTCCGCGCCCCTACGAACTCGACGACCGGGTCGAGGGCGACCGTGGGATAGCGGCGTCGGTACGAGAGGGGATCGGCGACACCACCGGCTACCACGGACTTTCCGTGGCCCTCGTCGAACCCGATCCCGAGGGCGGACACCGCGTCCGCTCGGCGGGGCTCGGCTCGGTCGGAGACGAGGGGGAAGGGGTGGGTGAGGACACCCCCTTCGGGTCCGCCTCGGTGGCCAAGGTGCTGCCCGGGATGCTGCTCGCCGACATGGTGGATCGGGGCGAACTCGACCTGGACACACGAGTGGGGGAACTGCTGCCGGACCTGGACCCCGTCGATCCCGCCATCGCCGACATCACCGTGGAGGAACTGGCCACCCACACCTCGGGGTTGTCCCGGGAGGAGACGACCCTGCCCCAGACCCTCTGGCAGTTCGTCGCCAAACGCCACCCCGACCCCGCCGGATCGGTCGACGACTTCCTCGACGAGGTGGCCACGCGGGCGCGCGTCGACCCCGAGCTGCGGGGGACCAACGTCTACTCCAACACCGGTTTCGGCCTGCTCGGGCACGCGTTGGCGGCCCGGTCCGGGACCGACTACGCCGATCTGGTCCGTGAACGCCTCCTGGAACCGCTGGGTATGGAGCACACCCACGTGTGGTCGGACCAGGACGGGGCCGACCCCGTCGTGCACGACGCGGACCGGGGCCGGGCCATCGACCTGGATCGCACGGTCGCTTCCGGGCCTTGGGGTGGAGTGACCACGACCGCCGGCGACCTCGGACTGCTCCTCGCGGCGATGCTGGACGGCTCGGCGCCGGGATCCTGGGCGGCCGAACCCGTGGCCACGGGTGACGTCGCCCGCCGGGAACAGGGACTGGGCTGGTACGTGGAGACGCTCGGCGGCAAGGAGATCACCGCGCACGGCGGCAACGCCACGACCAACGGCCACACCGCCTGGATCGGCTACTCCGGTGACCGGGGAGCCGTGGTCCTGTCGAACACGCACCGGTACAGCGAGGACATCGGCATCCGCCTGCTCGGGGTCGACGAACCCAGCCCGGACAACGTGGCCGGAGAGCGGTTGTACGCCACCGTGACGGTGATCCTGGCACTGCTGCCCGGAGCCCTGTTCCTGGGCTTCGCCGCCCGGCGTCGCCCCCGGCCAATGATGCGTCGGCCCACGGACCGGGCGGGTCTGGTCGCCTACGGGACGCTCACGGTCGCGCTGCTCGGGTACGTCCACCTCGCCGGTTTCTGGCACCTGGTCTCCCCGGGGGTGTGGGCGGCCGGGGTGTTCCTGGCCGGGGCCGCGGCCGTGGTCGGGGCCCGACGATGGTCGGGCCTGCCCACCACCAGGGGCGGCACGCCTTGGCTCAGACGGGCGCTGACCGGCCTCGTCGCCTTCGCCGGTCTCACGCTCCTGGTGGGTCTTGCCATGCTCTGACACCGTGCGTCGTCGGAACGATCACATCAGCTCCGCTGGTGAGTCGAACTCCTCCTTCAGGAGATCGAACGCCCTGCGCAGCTCGGCCAAGGCGGCGTCCGGGGTGTCACCCTCGCCACGGGTGGCAGCCCCCGAAGACAGACGGGCGTGGGCACTCCACACGCCGTCCGCGTCCTGCTCGATCGTGTACGGAACCAGCACCGCTTCTTCCTTCTGGATCGGATGATTCGACGAGGGGCCCGGGAGACCACGCCCCCGTGTGGTCTCCCGGGCCCCTCCGGCGTCGACTCAGTCGCGCCGTTCCTGGCCCTCACCGGTGGCGGTGGACCAGGGATCACCGCCCGAGGGCGGCATCGGCCGAGCCTTCGGCTCCTGTGAGGGGTCCGCGTCCCCCGGCTCGGACCCTTGCCCGGCGGGTCTCTCGGTGGTCTGTTCACTCTTGCCCGACGTCGGTTCGGACCCGGCGCGTTCCCCCTCGGCCGGCCCCCACCGGCCCACGTCGCGGCGGATCACCTCGACCGTGTCGTCGAGGATGCGGCGCAGGTCGTTCGCGGCGGACCCGCCGACCTGACCGGCGCCCCGGAGCATGTCCCGAACCCGAACGGAGAAGTCCTTCAGGGCGTGTTCGAACTCCGGCCCCTCGTGCCCGCTCCCCTTGCGCCCCGCGTCATCACGCTCGGCCTCGTCGCGCTCGGATCCTTCCGCCGAGCCCTCACCGCGACGCTCGGACTCGGTGCGCCCCCAGGCGGCACCGAACGCCCCGAAGCCCTGGGCGAACCGATCCCACTCACGAGCCCACACGCCACCGTCCCCGCAGTCCCGGGGGCGGCCCCGCCCACGACGGTCCTGGTCCTCCGCCTCCCCCGCGTCCTCGGAGGTCTTGGTCCCCTCGGCGCGTTCGGTCCCCTCACGGCGGGCGCCGCCCGCGGTGAACTTCAGTTCCTCGCGCAGGGAGCCGATGGTGGCGCGCACGTCCTGCTTGACCGCGCGGGCGATGTCGCGCACCGAGTCGGTGATCTCCCGCTCCAGGTCGTCCAGGTCGCTCTCGCGGGCGCGCAGCTCCTCACGTCCCTTGTCGGTGAGGCTGTACACCTTGCGGCCACCCTCCTCGGTGTGGGTGACCAGGCCCTCCTCCTCCAACCGGGCGAGCCGAGGGTAGATGGTGCCGGGAGAGGGCGAGTACACGCCAAGGAAGCGGTCGCGCAGCAGACTGATGATCTCGTAGCCGTGGCGTGGGCTCTCGTCGAGCAGCTTGAGCAGGTACAGGCGCAGTCTGCCGTGGCCGAAGATGGTGCTCATGAGGCCCCCTCTGGGATCGCGGCCGGAGCCTCGGGCGCACGACGCAGCAGCGCCGTCCGACCGGACACGGTGTTGACACTGATGGTGGCGGGGTCCACGCCCACGCCGATCTTCCCGCTCAGGGTGTTGCGGGCCGGCGCGGTGTTGCGGTCCAACCCGAAGTCGGAGTCGACCCCACCGGTCATGGTGCGCAACTCGACGTTGGCGGAGCTCTCCGCGGGGACCCGCAGGGCCACCTCGCCGGACACGGTCGTCACCCGAACCCGCGCCGAGGTCGAGAGGTCGGTGTCGACCAGGACCGATCCGGAGACGGTCTTGGCCCGCAGCTCGGAGAGCCGGCCGCCGGCCACGGCCAGTTGCCCGGTGGCGCTGTTGAAGCCCAGGGTGCCACCCGGTCCGCGTACCGAGGCGCTGCCGTCGGCGGTGTTCAGGTCGGTCTCGCCCGAGACCTCGTCCAGGGTGATCTCGCCGGTGGCGGTCCTGATCCTGGTGCGGGCGCTGAGCCCGGCCGCCACCACGGGCGCGGTGGCCGTGGACACCTCCACCGGGCAGTCCCGGGGGACCCTGAGGTTCACGGTGACCCGACGCGAGTGCACGTTCTTGTAGCCGGTCAGCTGGAGGGGCTTGAGCCGGTCGAGGAACCCCTGGCCGGTCAGGTCCCGGTAGTGGATGGTGAGGATCCCGGCCTCCTGGGTGACCTCCAGGGGCTCGCCCTCGATGTCGGTGATCTCGAAGGTCACCGGGTCGTCGGTGGGAATGATGTTGACCTGTCCGCCGACGATTCGTACCTTCAGGGCGACGATGCCGTCCAAGGTGTGCGTCATCGGACTGTCGATGGTCCAACTTGCCATCGTGAACCCTTCCGTTCGCTCTCGATGTCTTCACGATATGTCGCGTCTTCGGCGAACTCAAGATATGTCGTGGATTTCGGGGGTCGAATCGGGGGATCCTCGGGGACGACCCTGAGCCAGGTGTGCGCGGCCGACCCACCGGAGCGGCCCCGAACACAAGCGAGGGGCCCGGGTCCACGTGGACCCGGGCCCCTCGGCCGGTACATCGCTCAGCGCGATGCCTCGTCGCTACTCCTCCTCGTCGTCAAGCCGGGCCAACCAGGTGGCCAGCCGTTCGACGGGCGTCTCGAACTCGGGGTTGACGTCGGTGAACACCCGCAGCTGCTCGGCGAGCCAGGCGAAGCTGACCTCCTCGTCGCCGCGGCGGTTCTCCAACTCCTCGATTCCTCGATCGGTGAAGTACATGGTTTCTTCCGTCGCTATTCCGCGGGCGGGAACACCGTGTCCACCAGGGCACGCTGTTCGGCCTCGTGGCGCTTGGCCGAACCGGCCGCGGGCGCGGAGGAGGCCGGACGCGAGATCCGGGTGAACGGGCGGTCGAGCTGCTCGGAGAAGACCAGCGCGACGAAGGGCCACGGACCCATGTTCGCCGGCTCCTCCTGGACCCACAGGACCTCGCCCGAGTTCGGGTAGGCCTTGAGCTGCTCGCGGATCTCCTCGATCGGCAGCGGGTACAGCCGCTCCGCGCGGATGATCGCGGTGTGCTTGTCCCCGCTCTTGCGGCGAGCCGCGTCCAGGTCGTAGTAGATCTTGCCGGAGCAGATGACCACACGACGGACCTTCTCCGGCGCGATCGAGTCGTCCCCGATCAGCGGCTGGAAGGAACCCGAGGTGAAGTCCTGGGCCGCCGAGGTCGCGCTCTTCAGACGCAGCAGCGACTTGGGCGTGAACACCACGAGCGGGCGCTCCAGCGGCGACTTGGCCTGCCAACGCAGCAGGTGGAAGTAGCTCGCCGGGGTGCTCGGCATCGCGACGGTCATGTTCTCCTGCGCGCACGACTGGAGGAACCGCTCGATGCGGGCCGAGGAGTGGTCCGGGCCCTGGCCCTCGTAGCCGTGCGGCAGCAGCATGGTGACGCTGGAGCGCTGGCCCCACTTCTGCTCGCCCGCGCTGATGTACTCGTCGATGATGGTCTGGGCGCCGTTGACGAAGTCGCCGAACTGCGCCTCCCACATCACCAGGGCGTTCGGACGGGTCAGCGAGTAGCCGTACTCGAAGCCCAGCGCCGCGTACTCGCTCAGCAGCGAGTCGTAGGCGAGGAACTTCGTGGTCCCGTTGTCGAAGGCCTTCAGCGGGGTGTGGGTCTCGCCGGTCTCGCGGTCCATCAGTGTGGCGTGACGCTGGCCGAAGGTACCGCGTCGGCTGTCCTGACCGACCAGACGGACCGGGTGGTCGTCCAGCAGCAGGGAACCGAAGGCCAACAGCTCACCGGTGGCCCAGTCGATCGCGTCGCTCTCGACCATGGTCGCTCGACGGCTCAGCTGCGGGGCCAGGCGCGGGTGCGGCTTGAAGCCCTCGGGCAGGTTCACCTGGGTGTCGATGACCCGCTTGACCGTCTCCGAGGAGATCGCCGTCTCGATCTTGGAGTGATCCAGGCGGGACTCGGTGAACACCTCGGGCTTGACCACGGAACCGGGCTCGATCGGCCTCTTCTCGACCTCACGGGTCTCGGTGAAGGCGCGTTCGAGCTCGCTCTGGTAGTCGCGCAGCGCCGACTCCGCCTCTTCCACCGTGATGTCACCGCGGCCGATGAGGGACTCGGTGAACAGCTTGCGGGTGGAGCGCTTGGCGTCGATGACGTCGTACATCAGCGGCTGGGTGAACGCGGGGTTGTCGCCCTCGTTGTGTCCACGACGCCGGTAGCAGACCAGGTCGATCACGACGTCCTTGTTGAACGCCTGACGGTAGGCGAAGGCCAGGTTCGCGACCCGGACCACGGCCTCGGGGTCGTCCCCGTTGACGTGGAAGATCGGAGCCTGCACCATGCGCGCGACGTCGGTGGCGTACACGCTGGAGCGGCTGTCGGACGGCGAGGTGGTGAAGCCCACCTGGTTGTTCACGATGACGTGCACCGTGCCGCCGGTCCGGTAACCGCGCAGCTGGGACAGGTTGAGGGTCTCGGCGACCACGCCCTGTCCGGCGAACGCCGCGTCACCGTGGATGAGGATGGGCAGCACGGTGAAGCCGTGCGGGCCCTTGTCCAGCACGTCCTGCTTGGCGCGGACGATGCCCTCGGCGACCGGGTTGACCGTCTCCAGGTGGGACGGGTTGGCGGCCAGCGAGATCTGGATCTTGTCGCCCTCGCGGGTCTCGAAGGTCCCCTCGGTGCCCAGGTGGTACTTGACGTCACCGGATCCGTGCGCGCTGCGCGGGTCGAGGTTGCCCTCGAACTCACCGAAGATCTGTCCGTAGGACTTGCCACAGATGTTGGCCAGCACGTTCAGGCGACCACGGTGGGCCATGCCGATGACGGCCTGGTCCAGCTCGGCCTTGGCGGCCTTGGAGATCACACCGTCCAGCAGCGGGATCAGCGACTCTCCACCCTCGAGGGAGAAGCGCTTCTGACCCACGTACTTGGTCTGCAGGAAGGTCTCGAAGGCCTCCGCGCTGTTGAGCCGGTGCAGGATGTGCAGCTGCTCGTCACGGTCGAGCTTCTCGTGCTCGCGTTCGACGTGCGACTGGATCCACTCCCGCTCCTCCGGGCTCTGGATGTGCATGTACTCGATACCCACCGTGCGGCAGTAGGTGTCGCGCAGCACGCCCAGGACGTCGCGAAGCTTCATGACCTGCTTGCCGCCGAAGCCCCCGGTGGGGAACTCGCGGTCCAGGTCCCAGAGGGTCAGGCCGTGCTCGAGCACGTCCAGGTCCGGGTGCTTGCGCTGCTCGTGGGTGAGCGGGTTGGTGTCGGCCATCAGGTGGCCGCGCACGCGGTAGGCGTGGATCAGCTCCTGGACCCGGGTGGTCTTGTCGAGCTGGGTGGCCGGGTTGACGTGGATGTCCTGGACCCAGCGGACCGGCTCGTAGGGGATCCGCAGGGCGTTGAAGATCTCGTCGTAGAAACCGTCCTCGCCCAGCAGCAGCTGGTGGATCCGACGCAGGAACTCGCCCGACTGGGCGCCCTGGATGATCCGGTGGTCGTAGGTCGACGTGATCGTCATGACCTTGCTGATGCCCAGCTCGCTCAGGGTGTCCTGGGAGGCGCCCTGGAACTCGGCCGGGTACTCCATGGCGCCCACCGCGAGGATGGTGCCCTGACCGGGCATCAGACGCGGCACGGAGTGCACGGTGCCGATGCCGCCGGGGTTGGTCAGGCTGATCGTGGTGCCCTGGAAGTCCGGCACGGCCAGCTTGTTGTTGCGGGCCTTGCGGACCAGGTCCTCGTAGCCGCTCCAGAACTCGGCGAAGTCCATCTCCTCGGACTTCTTGACGGAGGGCACGACCAGCTGACGTGAGCCGTCGGGCTTGGGGAGGTCGATCGCCAGGCCGAAGTTCACGTGCTCGGGCTTGGCGACGCCGGGCTTACCGTTGACCTCCGTGTAGGAGTGGTTCATCTCCGGCATCGACTCGAGCGCCCTGACCATGGCGTAGCCGATGAGGTGGGTGAAGGAGACCTTCCCCCCGCGGCTGCGTCGGAGATGGTTGTTGATGACGATGCGGTTGTCGAACAGCAGCTTGACCGGCACCGCGCGCACACTCGTCGCGGTGGGCATGGTCAGGCTGGAGTCCATGTTGGTCGCGGTACGGGCGGCCGCGCCACGCAGCCGCTCCTCCTTGACCTGGAGCCCATCGTCGCTGTCGGTGTTCTTGGGTGCGGCCGGAGTGGGCTTCTTCTTCGGAGCGGGGGCTGCGGGGGCCTTCTCGGTCTGCGCCTTAGCGGTCGCAGTGGCCCCACCCTTCCCGCCGCCCGAGTCCGCGGGCTTGTAGTCCGCGAAGAAGTTCCACCAAGCCTTGTCAACCGAATTCGGGTCGGTGAGGTACTTCTGGTAAAGCTCCTCGACCAGCCACTCGTTCGGGCCGAAATCTGTCAGGGGTTGAGACGCCTCAGACGACACGGCGGAGATCGCCCACTTCCGCTGCTCGCTTGTGAATGTTCAGGAAAGACGGGTGGCTGCCGGCAAGGCGGGCTCAAAGAAGCATGGAGTCGCTCCCCGTACGGGGAGTGTCTGACCAGGCCGGCACTCGTCGCGTACAAGGCTACTTGTACAGACCTCCCGGACGGGAACGCTGCGGTTGTTGAAACTGGGAGATAGCTAACAATCTTTCACACAAACCTTGGCTTTCCGTGGTCTCGTCCTTGCCCTGCGTGATGCTGATGTCCTGTTTGTCCATGTCCGTAAGGGTTTTCGGTTCGTGTCGCCGTGACCACCCGTGGTCGATGGGAATGTGACACGACACACGTTTCCGTGGGCTCGGCCGAGGGGAACCGCGAGCCGATGGTGGAAACGCTGCTCCGGACCGCGAAACGCATGTGCCGGCGGCCCTGGGTACACGGATCTACGTGCTCTCTCCGATTCCTCCTCCGCGTCGCCACCATCCTGCCTACGATGCGCCT
Organism: Nocardiopsis listeri NBRC 13360; assembly: GCF_001570765.1. Classification (GTDB taxonomy): domain Bacteria; phylum Actinomycetota; class Actinomycetes; order Streptosporangiales; family Streptosporangiaceae; genus Nocardiopsis; species Nocardiopsis listeri. The sequence continues at coordinate 63,641 of NZ_BCSH01000021.1, forward strand.
ACGTACAGCGGGAACACCGGGCGAGGGAGAACCCATGAGGGGTCTGGGGGAACTGGAGGCGGCGATCATGTCCGCCCTGTGGCGCGCGGAGGGGCCGCTGCCGGTCCGCGACATCCGGTCGAGCATGGTCTACGACCGCGACCTCGCCTACACGACGGTCATGACCGTCGCCAACATCCTGCATCAGAAGGGCTTGCTGGAACGCGAGAAGACCGGTCGGGCCTGGACCTACCGGCCCAGGGAGACCCACGCCGAGTACACGGCGCGCGTCATGGGCGAGGTGCTCAGCACCGGCCCCGACTCCGGCCTCACCCTGCTCCGCTTCGTCGAACGCTTCAGCGACGAGGACATGGTCCGGCTGCACCACGCGTTCCGGCAGGTCCGCGACCGTCGCACCGGGTCCGTCTCGCCCTACCGGTCACCGGCGGCGCAATGAACGCACACTCGGCGCCGCGACCGCCGCCGACGTCGCCATGACCGTCAGCCCGGCGACGATCAGCAGGGACCGATCCGCGCCGATCGATTCGGCGAGCGGCCCGATGGCGATCTGTCCCACCGGCATGGCCACGAAGGACCCCAACGCGTCGTAGGAGTACACCCGCGAGAGCCGGTCCGGCGGGATGTTCTCCTGTACCGACACCTCCCAGGCCACGGTGAACTGCTCGACCGCGACCCCGCCCACGAACATCGCCGCGAACAGCAACGGCACGATCGGTGACGGATCCGCCAGCACGAAGAACGGCAGGGTCTGCACGGTGACCAGGGCGGTTCCGTAGAACAGCGCCCTTCGCGGCTGCCAACGCGCGGCCAGGACGCCGCCCACCAACAGCCCCACGCTGTTGGCCGCCATCACCAGCCCCCACGTGGTTCGCCCGAACGTCTCGTCGGCGATCCCCGGGCCCAGCACCGAGGTGGTCGCCGACCAACCGGCGTTGACCACCATGAACTGCAACACGATGATCCACACCCAGGGCCTGGCCACGAACTCGCTCCAGCCCTCCACCAGGTCGCGGAGCACGTTGCCGCGCTCCGCCGGCGTCGTCGACGGCACCCGCAGGAACAGGAAGGCCACCCCGGCCGCGGCGAACATCACGGCGTCCACGCCGACCGCCCACCCCGGACCCAGCAGACCCACGGCGACGCCGCCCATCGACATCCCCGCGAACAGGCCCAGCTGTTTGGCGATCCCGACCAGCGCGTTGGCCTGACGCAGCAGCGTGTGCGGCACGGTCTGCGGGGTGAGTGCCGCGGCCGCGGGCAGGTTGGCGGCGGCCGCGGCCCCGTTCACCAGGCTCAACACGATCATCAGCGGCAACGTCGCGGACCCCGTGAGCAGGGCCGACGCGAGGAGCCCCTGGGAGAGCGACGCGAGCACACAGGCCCCCCGCAGCACCAGGGCACGCGGCAGCCGATCGGCGACGACCCCGCCCAACAGCAACAGGGACACGTTCGCCACCGACCGGGCGCCCACCACCAGACCCACCTGGGCGAGCGATCCGGTCACGTCCAGCACGGCGAAGGCCAACGCCACGTTCGCCATGCCGTTGCCGAACATCATCAGGACCCGGCCCAACGCCAACGCGCGGAAGTTCGGGTGTCGCAGCGGTGCCGTGATCCCCGCCCGCGGCTCCGCGCCGGTGTTCCACGCCTGGTCCATGCCTCGTACCCCTCCCCGCCTCGAACCGTCCCGACCGGGGAATGCTCGTGGAGCGGACAGAGCCGGTCAACCGGTTTTCGTGCGCGTGGGCGGGGTCCCTCAGCCCAGGACCCAGCTGCGACCCTCGGCCGCGAGCTTCTCCACCAGGGTGGCGCTGTCGTGTTCCTTGGCGAACAGGTGCTCGGGGCGGGTGATCGGTACGATCCACAACCACTTCACCGGGTCACCCTGGAAGTTCAGCCCCGAGGTGTCCGGTGGCCGGTGGTCGGGATCGGTGACCAAGGGGGTCGGATCCTCCAACAGCAGCACGGCGCCCGCGCCCCGACGCATCGCCTGGTCCTCGGGGTTGTCCAGCCACTTGACCGTGTGGCCGGTGCCGAACCAGGTGACCGCTCGCCAGGGGAACGCCCCGATCCACCGGAAGACGCGTGCCGCGTGGTGCGCCGGCAACGTCGTGGCCAGCGCCAACTCCACCCGGGCGTGATGGGAGGTGTCGGCCATGTACCGGTCCAGGGTCGGCATCCGCTGACCGCACATGCCGACGGTCGACAGGATCGTGAACGGCCGTTCCCCCGTCGGCGGGCGCTCCGACAGTCGCAGCAACGGCGGGTGCCCGTCGGACACGTCCCAGTAGTGGCCGGCCTCGCCCACCCGTCGATTCAGGTGGCCGAGCACCGTGCGCTGCACGCTACGCCAGGCGCCGGAGGCACGACGCCAGTCCCAGTAGGCCTCGGCGTGCACGACCCGCGGCCACAGCCGGCGCTTGACCGAGTCGAGCTCCCACGCGTACGCGCTGCGACCGATGGCCTCACGCGCGTATCCGGGCAGTCCGCTGTCGGCGTCAGCCCAACCGGGGATGACCGCCAGCAACCCCTCCTCGTCGATCAGGGCCACGCCGTCGCCCTCCTCGAACCAGACCGCTCGCAAGGAGTCCGGGTCGAAACGGGGACGGCCCTGAGGATGCTTGGTGTAGGCCTCCGGCATCAGCGGGGCCCGCCCTTGGTACAGGTCGCCGGGCTGCACCTCGGTCGGCGCGCTCTCGTGGTTGGCCAGCCACACCGGAACACGGATGCGCTCGCGGGCGTCCAACAGGTACGCGGCGGTGGTGTGGGAATCACATTCGACGACGACGCGGCGGCTCTGGTACGGGCTGATCTCGTCGAGCAGGACGTCGATCTCGGTCACCGGCTCTCCCACGTGTGTGTCGACCCAGGGGGTGGTCGTGTTGTCGTGGTCACCGAAGGGGCCTGCACCCGTCCGGGCTGTCCACACTGCGCGTAGACTCGACGGTAGTGCCCTGACAGGCGGAGCAATGCCGCAGCCGCGTATAAGTCGTATAACGACCCGCGGCGCCACACCCCTTCCGCGCCGGGCGCAGTCCATCGACTCCACTCGTTACGGATACTTATGCCCGCCGAGCTCACTTTCGTCGCACCCCGCCGCGCCAAGCCGCCCCGGCACCTGGCCGACCTGTCCCTGGAGGAGCGCCAGGACGTGGTCAAGGAGCTGGGCGAGAAGCCCTTCCGGGCCAAGCAGATCGCCAAGCACTACTACGGCGCCCTGGAATCGGACACGGCCAAGATGACCGACCTGCCGGAGGCTTCCCGGGCCAGGCTCGGCGAGGCGCTGCTGCCCACGCTGCTCACCCCGGTCCGACACATGGCCGCCGACAAGGGGATGACCCGCAAGACCCTGTGGAAGGCCTTCGACGGGGTGATGTTCGAGTCGGTCATGATGCGCTACCCGGACCGCGTCACCCTGTGCATCTCCTCCCAGGCCGGATGCGGCATGAACTGCCCGTTCTGCGCCACCGGACAGGCGGGCCTGACCCGCAACCTGTCCACCGGCGAGATCGTCGAGCAGGTGATCGCCAGCGCCCGTGACCTGGCCCGCGGTGAGGTCGCCGGCGGTCCGGGTCGGATCAGCAACATCGTGTTCATGGGCATGGGCGAGCCCATGGCCAACTACAAGCGGGTGCTCCAGTCCGTCCGCCAGATCACCGACCCGGTCCCGAACGGCATGGGCATCTCCCAGCGCGGCGTGACCGTCTCCACGGTGGGCCTGGTCCCGGCGATCAACAAGCTCATCGACGAGAAGATGCAGGTGCGCCTCGCGATCTCCCTGCACGCCCCCGACGACGAGCTGCGCGACGAACTCGTGCCGATCAACACCCGCTGGAAGGTCGACGAGGTCCTCGACGCCGCCTGGCGCTACGCCGGCACCACCGGCCGTCGCGTGTCCATCGAGTACGCCCTGATCAAGGACATCAACGACCAGGCCTGGCGGGCCGACCTGCTCGGCAAGCTCCTCAAGGGGCACCTGGTGCACGTCAACCTCATCCCGCTCAACCCCACCCCGGGATCGAAGTGGACCGCCTCGCGTCCCGAGGACGAGCGTGAGTTCGTGCGGCGCCTGGAATCGCATGGGGTGTCCGTCACCGTCCGTGACACCCGTGGCCAGGAGATCGACGGCGCCTGCGGACAGCTCGCCGCCGCCGAGAAGTAGCGCCGACGTGATCGAGACCCTCCTGGCCTTCGTGGTCGCCACGGCGGGCGGGTTGGTCCCGATCCTCAACATCGAGGTCTACCTGTTGGGCGCCGTCGCCACCTTGGACGACGGCGCCCTCGTCGCGATGGCGGTGGCCGCCGCGGTGGGGCAGACCCTCGGCAAGATCCCCTACTACTACGTGGGCAAGGGGACGATCACCACGCCCTGGCTCAAGCGGAAGGCGGCCACCCCGGGCAAATGGGCCGCGCGGATGGCCGACTGGCGGACCAAGGCCGAGGCCCGCCCGACCTGGGGCGCCGGGTTGCTGGCCCTGAGCTCCTTCGCGAGCATCCCGCCGTTCATGGTGGTCTCGGTCCTGGCCGGGGTGGTCCGGATGAACCTGGTCCTGTTCTGCGTGGTCACCTTGGTCACCCGCCTGGCGCGCTTCCTCATCCTGGTCCTGGCCCCCACCTGGGCCCTGAGCCACCTGCCGGGCTGATCGGACGAATCGGGACCGGTCAGAGCGCGTGGTCGGCGAGGCGGACGAACGTCTCGATGACCTCGGGGCCATGGACCAGTTCGGCGTCGTTGTGGCCGACCCCGGACAGGACCTCCTCCTCGAACAGGTTCGCGCTCGCCTCCGCCACCGTGTGGCTCTGTTCCGCCGGAACGATCGCGTCGACGTCACCGATCACCACGCTCGTGGGGACCTCCACCCGCGCCACCTGCTCCGCCACCGGGTAGCGGTCCCACAACATCAGCCGCACCGGCAGGAACGGGTAGTGGTGGCCGCCCATGTCGGCCAGGGAACTGAACGGGGAGCGTAGGAACAGCGCCGCGGGCGGGCGTTCGACGGCCAGGCCGGTGGCCACGGCCGCGCCCAGGCTCTCGCCGAAGTAGAGCGTGCGGTCGGCGGTGAACCCCCGCCCGGACAGGTGGTCGGCGGCGGCCCGGGCATCGGCGATCAGCCCCTTCTCGGAGGGGGAACCCTCGTTGCCGCCGTAGCCGCGGTAGTCGAACAGCAGTACCGAGAACCCTTCCGCCGACAGTGCTCGGGCCAGGGGTGCCCGGCTCTCGCGGTTGCCCGCGTTGCCGTTGGTCACCAACACGGCGGCCTCACGATCCTCGCCTTGGGGCGGGACGAACCAGCCGTCGAGTTCGAGGCCGTCCTCGGTGGCGAGCCGCACGTCCTCGGCGCCCTCGACCACCTCCGATGCGGTGGGGGGTTCGCCGATCAGGGGCACGTAGATAACCGAACGCTGCATCACCCACAGGAGCCCCACCAGGACCGCGAGCGCCAGGGCCGCCACCGCGACCACGATCAAGAGGCGTCTCCTTCGGCTCGTGGGGGAGCGGGCGTCGGTGCCGGTCACGGTGCTTCCTTCCGGAGACGTACGGGTTCCTCGCCGTGCGGGATACCCGCTGCCCGGTGGCACTACCTGATCGGCGCCGCGATCGTGCTCGCCTTCACCCTGCTCTCGCTGGGGGTTCTCACGCCTTCGGGGCCACCCGATCGAGCGGGAGCATCCGGTGACGGCTCCGTTGGTGGCGGGGCTCGTCCTCGTCGTGAACGGGCCGCTGGATCACCGTCCGCCGGCGCGGGCCCTCGCTCCGATGAGCGAGAACGGGACGGAGCGATCAGGGGAACGCCCTTCGAGGTCGCCACCGCCGGGGTTTCGGCCGGGCGTGTGGAAGCGGTCCGTGTCAGCAATCCTGCCCTCGCGATGCGCCGATTCTCGGTGTCCCTCGGCGCGCAGGCCTGAGCACACCCACGAGCGCGCACATACATTTCGGGCAGAACGTATGAATGTCCAGCTCTCGCCTTGGGGCTTCACAAGGTTGATCACTTAGGGTTATGATTCACCTGCACGGAGTGATTTAGATCGGTCCGGGCCCTTCCGGACACCGCGAGCTTCTGATTCAATTAAGAGCCGGTAACTATCGGCCCGCCAGACTGTCCTAAACCACGGGGGGAGCAAGGACATTGCGCGGAACGAGCACGATGTGCGAGCCAGTCATGCAGACCGCTGCCGCACCCGACAGCTACGTCTACGATCCGGCCTGGCTGAGCCTGGCGCAGTGCATGGGGGATGCCTGCGTCGTCTGCCACGTCAAGTGGCCTCGGCCTCGTCGGGAGCTCGGTGAGCTGCCGGATGGGGCCCGGGTGTTCGGGTGCGACGAATGCGCGGGGATCATCGGGCACCAGCCCGTCTCCGAGCCGTTGTTCGCCGCACACTGATCGGTGTCTCGCCTGCGGGCGGTCGGCTGACGGTCGCGCCCCGGGTCCAGGGGGAGAAGTAGGACCCGGGGCGCGTCCGTCGACGCGCCCGCTTCCATGGGGAGGAGGGGAATTGAGCGCGCCTTCTCCATGATGGTTCTCGTGACACACGTGGCCCGATGGCCACGTTCCCCGCAGGGCGTCGGGCCCAACGATACTCCGTGTCGCCCATCGCCGACGGTCAGTGAGAAACTTCCATGCGGTATTTCGGTGAACTTCCTCAGCCGTTGATGGGAAAGCCCAGGTCGACGCCTCCTTCGGGACGCCGACTCGGATCCGTCCAACGGGCGGTGACCGCCTTCGTTCGCGTGTAGAAGTGAACACTCTCCGTGCCATGGGCGTGCGAGTCACCGAAGAGCGACTGCTTCCAACCCCCGAACGAGTAGTACGCCATGGGCACCGGGATGGGCACGTTGATGCCCACCATGCCGACCTCGATCTCGTTCTGGAAGCGTCGCGCGGCGCCCCCGTCGTTGGTGAAGATCGCCGTCCCGTTGCCGTACGGATTGCCGTTGACCAGTTCGACGGCCTCTTCGTAGTCGGCCACGCGCACCACGCTCAGCACCGGACCGAAGATCTCCTCGCGGTAGCAGGTCATCCGTGGCCTCACGTGGTCCAACACGGAGGGTCCCAACCAGAAGCCGTCCTCGTGACCGTCCGGAACCGGGTGCGCCCGACCGTCGATCGCCAGGGTCGCACCCTCTCGCACCCCCGACTCCAGGTACGAGGCGACCCTGTCCCGATGCTCACGGGTCACCAACGGACCCATCTCGCTGCGCTCGTCGTCGCCGGGCCCCACCCGAAGCCGGGCCACACGCTCCTTGATCCGCTCCAACAGCTCGTCGGCGACCGAGTCCACCACCGCCACCGCGGAGATGGCCATGCACCGTTCGCCCGCCGAGCCGAACCCGGCGGAGACCGCCGAGTCCGCCGCCAGGTCCAGGTCGGCGTCGGGCAGCACCACCATGTGGTTCTTCGCCCCGCCCAGCGCCTGCACGCGTTTACCGTGCTCGGCCGCGGTCCGGTAGACGTACCGCGCGATCGGGGTGGAGCCCACGAAGCTGACCGCGGCCACGTCCGGGTGCTCCAGGATCGCGTCCACCGCCACCTTGTCGCCGTGCACCACGTTGAACACGCCGTCGGGCAACCCGGCCTCCCGCCACAGTCGAGCCACGAAGGAAGCCGCCGACGGGTCCTTCTCGCTGGGCTTGAGCACGAAGGTGTTGCCGCAGGCGATCGCCACCGGGAACATCCACATCGGCACCATGGCGGGGAAGTTGAACGGGGTGATGCCGCTGACCACTCCCAGGGGTTGCAGGATCGAGTAGGAGTCCACACCCGTGGACACGTTCTCGGAGTAGCCGCCCTTGAGCAGGTGGGGGATGCCGCAGGCGAAGTCCACGACCTCCAGGCCGCGGGCCACCTCTCCCTGGGCGTCGGAGAAGACCTTGCCGTGCTCGGTGCTCACCAGACGGGCCAGCTCGTCGGAGCCGGCGCGCAGCGACTCACGGAACCGGAACAGGATCTGGACGCGCTTGGACAGCGAGGTGTCCCGCCAACCGGGGAACGCCTCCTTGGCGGCGGCGACCGCCGCGTCGACCTCCTCGGAACCGGCGAGGTCCACGGTGCCGACGACCCGCCCGGACGCCGGGTCGTAGATGTCCCCGGTCCGCTCCGCGGGACCCTCGTGGGCGGCCCCGCCGATCCAGTGCGTGACGTGTTCGCTCATGCTTCCTCTTCCTCTCGGAGGTCGTGTCAGGCCTGGCCGGCGACCGCGCGGACGGCGTCCAGCAGGATGTCGCGTCCCTCGGCGGCCTCCTCGGTGGACAGGTTCATCGGCGGGGCCATTCGCAGCACGTTGCCGCGCACGCCGCCCTTGCCCACCAAGAGTCCGCGTTCGCGGGCGGCCTCCAGTACCCTCCCGGCCAGGACGGAGGAGGGCGCATCGGTGGCCGGGTCGACCATCTCGATGGCGAACATCAAACCCTTGCCGCGCACGTCCTTCACGCAGGGGAGTTCGCGCAGGGCCCGCAGCCCCTCGATGATGGTGCCGCCCTGCCGCAGCGCGTTGCCCTGTAGGTCGTGTTCGAGCACGTGGTCGAGGGTGGCGCCGGCCGCGGCCATGGACACCGGGTTGCCGCCGAAGGTCGCCACGCCCAGCGCCGGGAGCCCGTCCATGAGATCACCGCGCGCCACCACGCCGCCCACCGCGAACCCGTTGCCCAGGCCCTTGGCGAACGTCATGGCGTCCGGGGTCACCCCGTGGTTCCCGATCCCGAAGAAGCTCGTGCCGGTGCGCCCCCACCCGGTCTGTACCTCGTCGGAGACGAACAGGACGCCGTGCTCGTCCAGGACCTCCTTGTACGCCGCGTACAGGCCGTCCGGCGGCATCGCGAAACCGCCCACTCCCTGTATCGGTTCGGCGATGAGGCAGGCCACGTTGGGCGCCGTGGTGTCGAGGACGTCGCGCAGGTCCGCCACGCACACGTCGATGTACTCCCGCTCCGTCAGGTGCCGGAAGGCGGGGGAGGCGTGGTCGGTGCCGTGGAGGTAGTGCACGTTCAGCGGGGACAGTGAGGAGTTCTTCCACGCCTTGTTGCCGGTGACCGCCACGGTGCCGAAGGACCGGCCGTGGTAGCTGCCGCGCAGGGCCAGCACCTCGTCGCTGCCACGAGCGTGGGTGGCCAGCAACAGGGCGGTCTCGTTGGCCTCGGTGCCGGAGTTGGTGAAGAACACCTTGGCGTCGGGGATGCCGGACAGACGGGCGATCTTCTCGGCCAGCTCCACCTGGGAGCGGATGAGGTACAGCGTGGACGTGTGCACGACGCCCTTGGCGAGTTGCCGTTCGACCGCCTCGCGGACCTCGGGGACGTCGTAGCCGAGCATGTTGGTCACGATGCCGGTGAAGAAGTCCAGGTAGGTACGGCCTTCGGCGTCCGTGACACGGGCGCCCTTACCTCCGACGATCTCCATCGGGTTCTCGTAGTACAGGGGCATCCAGGAGGGCATGACCGCGCGGTGGCGCGCAAGGAGTTCCGACATGCCCTCAGTCTTCCCAGCACCCACGGGATTGACCAGGATCAGCATGTTGACAACATGATGGTCGGCTTTACATAGTGTAAACCGCCCTGGGTGTGGCCCACGTTCTACACTGACGACGTGCTCCCCACCCTCGCCGAAGTACTGAGGCTCCCGGCCCTACAGCGCGCACGCCCCCGAGTGGTCACCGGCTCCGAGTACCTGGACGTTCCGGTGCGCTGGGTCCACGTCGCCGAGGTCACCGACCTGGCCCACCTGTTGCGCGGCGGTGAACTCGTCCTCAGCACGGGGATCGCCATGCCCGACGACCCCGCCGCCCTGCGCCGCTACATCGAGGACCTCGCCGACGCCGGGGTGAGCGGTCTCGCCGTCGAACTCGGCCGCAAGTACCACGCCGAACTCCCCAAGGCCTTCCTCGACGCGGCGGAGGACGCCCGCGTCCCCGTCGTCCTGCTCGACCGCGAGGCGCGGTTCGTCGAGATCACCGAGGCCGTGCACATCAGGGTGGTCAACGAACAGGTGGAGGAACTGCGCGAGTCCGAGAGGCTCCACTCGGTCTTCACCCGGCTGTCCGTCGAGGGCGCCGACGCCGTCCAGATCCTGCGGGAGGTCGGCCGGCTCTCCGGTTGCCCGGTCGTCCTGGAGAACCTCACCCACCAGGTCCTGGCCTGCGACCTCAACGGCGAGGAACCCGGCACCCTGCTCACGTCCTGGGAGAGCCGCTCACGGTCGGTCCGTTCGGGCGACCGCACCGTGCACGCGCCCACCACCGGCTGGCTGGTCACCACCGTGGGCGCGCGCGGACAGGACTGGGGGCGACTGATCCTCATCGTCGGCGCCGCCCCCACGGCCCACCAGACCATGCTCATCGAACGCGCCGCCACCACCCTGGCCCTGGGCCGCCTACTGGAACGCCACCAGGAGAGCCTGGAACGCCAGACCCACCGCACGATCATCGCCGGCATCATCGATCGTTCCTACTCCGACCCGGAGGAGGCCCTGGTACGCGCCCGTGCAGTGGGGGTGCCGCTCAACGGACGCGAACTCGTGGGGTTGGTGCTGCGCCTGAGGGACGGTGGGACCGGGCTGGCCGCACAGGCCCGCTTGTCCGAGACCGCCGAGGGCGCCGCCCGGGCCTGTCGGGAGCTGCGGTTGCCCGTGCTGGTCGGCTCCCTGGACGACGTACGGGTGGGCATCCTGCTCGCACTGCCCTCCGGACAACGGCTGGACACCACCCTGAGCCGACTGGCCGACCGGGTGCACGCCAGGCTGGGCGACGCCGCGGTACTGGCCGTGGGGTCGGAGACCGACGACATCCGCTCGGTGCGTCGATCCTTCCTGGAGGCCCGACAGGTCGGGGACGTGGCCCTCAAACAGAGCGAGCGGCGTCCCTTCCACCGGCTTCCCGACCTGCACCTGCGCGGGCTGCTGCACCTGTTCCGCGACGACGAGCGTCTGCAGACCTACGTGGAACGCGAGCTGGGGCCGCTGTTGGACCACGACGCCCGTCGCGGGGACGACCTGACCGACATGCTCCGCCACTACCTCGGCGCGGGTCGCAACAAGGCGCTGGCGGCGAGCCGGGCGCATTTGTCCCGGCCCGCCTTCTACGAGCGGTTACGGCGGATCTCCTCGGTGCTGGACGCCGATCTGGAATCGGTGGAGACGTGCCTGTCGTTGCACGTTGCCCTGCTGTCACTGGACTCGGTCCGCGACCAGGGGTGACCTCGCCGAGCCCCTACAGGCCGGCCAGGGCCTCCTCCAGCAGGTCCAGGCCCTCGTGGAGCAGGTCGTCACCGATCACCAGGGGCGGCAGCATCCGGATCACGTTGCCGTAGGTGCCGGCGCTCAGCAGCACCAGGCCGCGGGCGTGGCAGTGCTTCAGCACCTTCGCGACCGCCTCCGGGTTCGGCTCCTTGCCGTCCTCGACCAGCTCGATCGCGATCATGGCACCGCGACCGCGCACGTCGCCCACCACGTCGAACTCGCGCGCGAGGGTGTTCAACCGATCCAGCATCAGCTCGCCGATCTCGCGGGCTCGCCCCACCAGGTCACCGGACTCGATCGCCTCCAGCGAGGCCAGGGCGGCCGCGCACGCCGCCGGGTTGCCGCCGTAGGTGCCGCCCAGGCCACCGCCGTGCACGGCGTCCATCAGCTCGGCGCGACCGGTCACCGCGGCCAGCGGCAGCCCGCCCGCGATGCCCTTGGCCGTCGTGATCAGGTCCGGGACGATCCCCTCGTGGTCACAGGCGAACATGTCCCCGGTGCGCGCGAAACCGGTCTGCACCTCGTCGGCCACGAACACGATCCCGTTGGCGCGGCAGTACTCCACCAGCGCGGGCAGGAAACCGGGCGCCGGCTCGATGAACCCGCCCTCGCCCTGGATGGGCTCGATGACCATCGCGGCCACGTTCTCGGCGCCGACCTGCTTGGTGATCTGGTCGATCGCGGCGGCGGCCGCCTCCTGTCCGCAGTTCTCCGGGCCGGTGGGCCAACGGTAGGCGTAGGCCATGGGCATCCGGTGGATCTCGCCGGCGAACGGACCGAACCCGTGCTTGTACGGCATGTTCTTGGCGGTCAGACCCATGGTGAGGTTGGTGCGACCGTGGTAGGCGTGGTCGAACACCACGACGGCCTGACGTCCGGTGGCGCTGCGCGCGATCTTCACGGCGTTCTCCACCGCCTCGGCGCCCGAGTTCAACAGGATGGACCGCTTCTCGTGGTCACCCGGGGTGACCCGGTTGAGGGCCTCGCACACGTCGACGTAGGCCTCGTACGGGTTGACCATGAAGCAGGTGTGGGTGAACCGACTCATCTGTTCGGTGGCCCGCTCGACCACGCGCGGGTCCGCGTTGCCGACGTTGGTGACGGCGATGCCCGAGCCGAAGTCGATGAGCGCGTTGCCGTCGACGTCCTCGATGATCCCACCACCCGCGCGCTCGACGTAGACGGGCAGGGTGCTGCCCACACCCTGGGCGACGGCGGCGCTACGACGCTCCTGGACGGCCCTGGACCCGGGGCCGGGGATCTCGGTGACGATCCGACGGGACTGGACGACCTCGGTCGTGGCCATACGGCTGCCTCCTTGCGGGGGTCGGTTCTACGGGGTGGACCCCGGTGACTCGCCTGACACTAGGCCGCGTGGAACCCGACACACATGGACACAGTGGATAATCGAAACGCCGCCCTGTGCCATTACGGAGAGGCGTGGATCGATGGGGTGGTCGAACGAGGGGGAGGCGCGATGCCACCGACACTGGGAGCCCTGCTGCGCACGCCCAAACTGCGGTTGCGCCTGCTCACCGGGCAGGAGGGGCTGCACCGCAGGGTGGAGTGGGTCGCGGTCAGCGAACTCACCGACCCCACCCCGTACCTGGCCGGGGGAGAGTTGGTGCTCACCACCGGCGTGGGCTGGGTCGAGGACCCACGGGACCTGCGCGACTACGTGCGCCGCCTGGCCGAGCGTGACATCGCCGGGCTCGGGTTCGGTGCCGACGTCGTCTTCGATCACACCCCCGACGAGCTGCGCGCGGCCGCCGAGGAGTTCGGGGTGACCCTGGTGGAGGTGGCCAAGGAGACACCCTTCATCGCGGTCGGAAAGGAGGTCTCTCGGCTGCTGGCCCAAGAGGAGTACGAGGGTCTGACCAGGGCCTTCGCCGCTCAACGGGAACTCGCCCGGGCCGCGTTGCGCGGTGCGGGCGCCGTCGTCGAACGGTTGGCCCGCGAACTCGACGGGTGGGTGCTGTTGCTGGAGCCCGACGGTTCGGTTCGACACGCCGCCCCCGCCCGGGCCGCCGAGCACGCCCGCCGGTCGGCCGCCGAACTGCCCCGGCTGCGCGGGGCCGGGCCCCGCGCCGGAGTCTCGGTGATCTCCGGCGACGAGCACGTGGCTCTGCAGTCCCTGGCCATCGGTCGTCGGGTGCGGGGCTTCCTCGCCGTGGGCTCCCGCAGGGGATTCGGGTCGCACGACCGCACCCTGGTCAACGCCGCGGTGTCGTTGCTGTCCCTGGAACTGGAACGCCCGACCACGGAGGGCGGGTCCGGGATCACGCCGGGGGTGGTGGCCGCGTTGTTCGACGGGGCCCTGGATCCCGCGCACGCGGGTGCGGCGGCCCTGCGCCGAGCCCTTCCCGACGAACCGGTGGTGGTGGCCGCCGTGCAGGGCCCGCCGCCGGAGGGTCCGTTCCCGGACGGGGTCCTGATCACCGACGCCGGGGACGTCCCTTCCGCCGACCCGGCCACAGGCACGCTGCTGCTGGCCTCGGCCGAGAACCTCGACCGGCTTCCCGAGGTGTTCGACGAACTCTTCGACGGGGGCGCGGGGTTGAGCGGGCCGGTGTCCTACGCCGAGCTGGCCGTGGCCCGCGCCCAGGCCGAACGGGCCTTGGCCGTGTCGGTGGACGAGGGACGTGGTCCGGTGCGCTCCGGGGACCTGCCCGGTGGTCTGCTCGGGCTGCTGGAGACCCCCGCCGGGGCCCGGTTGGCCGATGACCTCCTCGCTCCCCTCGACCGTCAGCGCAACGCCGCCGAACTGCTCGCCTCACTCCGTGCCTACCTCGCCGCTTCGGGCCGCTGGGACGCCGCGGCCGAACGACTGGGTGTGCATCGGCACACCCTGCGTTATCGGATGAAACGCATTCGGGAGCTGCTCCCGGGAGACCTCGACGACCCCGATCACCGCACGGAACTGTGGATCTCCCTTCGTGTCCGCCAAGGGCGAGCTCGGCCCTGAACGACCGGGTGCGTCACCCTGGGTGATAGTCGTCGCGGGTTCGATCGTTCCGGGGGTGGACGCGCGCGGAATGCACCACAATGGGGCCCGATAGCGGGGAGTAGTCATCTGATCACATGGTGGTCGGGTGTTCGGGGGGACGCTGTGAGATCACTGCGAGACGAGGCACGGAGCGGACCGACCGGTACCCACACCACCGTGGGCGGAACGGTCGGCGACACGGGTGTGCAGGGTGTCGGGGTGGGAACGGCCTCGCTGCGCTGGAAGCCCCCCGTCGACCGGGGCGAGGTCCGTTCGTTCCTGGCCTACCTGCGCTCCTGTCTGCACCGGGAGGCGGTCCACGGCCACGTGGTGCGCGCCGAACACCTGGAGTCCGACACCTGCTCCTGCCTTCCGGCCGGTCCGGAACTGCTCTTGAGCGGGGCCAGGGACACCCTGCCCCTGCACCACGAGAGCGCACGCGTCACGCGACTCGCCGGTCGCTACGGTCAGGCCCTGCGCTACGGCTACCCACTGGTCGTCCTGCCCGCTGAACCGGCGGACGAGATCGACGCGCGGGTGACGTTGCCGCTGCTCACCTTGGACGTCCGGCTCGTCGACGAGTACGACGCCCGAGGGACCGGCGAGCGGCTCGGGGTCGGTGACGTGCCCCTGGTCCGGGCCCTCGGTCCGCCCGACGTCAACATCGCCCTGCTGGCCCGCCTGGGCATCACCGACCCCGAGGACCTCTTCGAGCTGCGCACCAGGTTGCGCGCCGGGGCGCCCGACACGGTCCACCGACCGGCCGCCGTCGCCGACCTCGCCGCGAAGGTGCGCGTCCTGCTCACCCGCCTGGAGATCGAGCGCGTCGACGACATCGCCCCGCTCGGCACCCGTGGCCTGCCCCGGACGTTGGACGTCGGCGCGCACAACACCGCGGTGCTCTTCCGTGCCGGTCCGGGTGGCCGACCCGAGACCGAGGAACCCGAACCCGGCAGCGTCGAGGGCTTGTTGGCCGACCTGGACCCCACCGACCGGGACGGTCTGGACCCCGACGCCATCGGTGGCACCGCACTGGAATCCCTCCTCGGCGCACGCCCCTTCGGTGGCAGGTCCGACCGTGACCAGGGAACGGGCGGGGGGCGACCGGCCCGGGGGCGACGGCGTCGCGCCACCGGTCGGCGAGCCCAAGGCGCCGCGGAGGCCACCGCTTCCACCGTGCCCGTACCGATCTCGGTCACAGCCCTGTCCCAGCCCCGATACCGGGCGCTGAGTTCGGCCATGCGCGAGCAGCTCACCGTGGTCGCCGCCCCGCCCGGCACCGGCGCCTACGACCTCGTGGACGCCATGGTCCGCACCGCCGTCACCGCCGGGCAGCGCGTCCTGGTGTGCGCGAGTACCGAAGCCGGTGTCGAGGCGGTCCTGCGCCGGGCTGACACCGACCCCGGCCACCCCGTGGTCCGGGCCGGTGGTCCCGAACGACGCGCCACCGAGGCACGCCTGCTCACCAGGGTCCTGGGCCGGCACACAGGGGCCATCCCCGTCACGATGACCCCCGACGACGAGGATCCGGACCGCCCCGACGCCCTCACCGACGCCTGGAACCGGGTCCGCCGGGTGTGGGAGGCCATGGACACCATGGCCTCCGGCGGCCACGCCCTCGCCCACCTGGCCGAGGAACGAGGCCGCAGCATCGCCCGCGGCTGGGACCCCGACACCTTCTTCACTCCCGAACGAGGCGGCCCCGAGTACTGGCTGCACCGGGCCGAGCGCGCGGCCACCGGCGGGCCGGGCGGTCTGTTCCACCGTGCCGCGGTCCGCCGCGAGCTCGGTGTGAACACCGACCCCGACAGTCTGGCCAGGCTGTGCGCCGTGGCCCGTCTGGAGAGCGACTGGCGCGAGGCCGTGGACCGCCGTACCCGCAGCGCGCCCCTGGCCGAACTCACCGACGACCTCGCCCGTGCCCTCGACGACCACCGGCGAGCCGGGGCGCAGCGTCTCACCGCGATCACCGAACCCCGGCTCTGGCGCGGTCGCGCCGCCATCGAGAACCGTCTGGAGACCCTCAACTGGCACCACGGCGGCGGCCGAACCGGGCTCACCGGACTCCTCGGCGCCCTGCCCGCCTGGGTCTGCCGCACCGATCAGGTCCGCGCCCTGCCCCCGCACGCCGGCCTGTTCGACCTGGTGATCGTGGCGGGAGCCGAACGAACCCGGGTCGGTGAACTCCTGCCCGTCCTCTACCGGGCCGACCGCGCCGTCGTCGTCGGCGACCCCGCGCACCCCGGTCCGCTCACCGTCCTGGAACCCGAGGAGGAACGCCGGGCCCTGGCCACCGCAGGGCTCGTTCCCGACCTGCTCGACGACCGTGCCCTGCGCTACGGTGCCGGATCGGCCCTGCGCGCCGCCTACAAGGCCGCTCCGCCCATGCTGTGGCTGGACGAGCACCGGGGTGCCCCCGACCCCCTGGCCACCGCCGCCGCACGCCACTGCTACGGGGGACGGATCTCGGTGATCACCGAACCCGAACCCGCCCGAGGTCCCGTCTTCGACTGGCGTGACGTCACCGGCGAATGCGAGGCCGCGCCGGGATCCTCCTACATCAATCGTGACGAGGCCTATCGGGTCGCCGTGGTGGTCGACGAGCTCGACCAGGAACTCCCCGAAGGCCACACCCTGGCCGTGGTCGCACCCCTGCAACCCCAGGTGGCGTTGGTCCGCCGGCTGCTGCGCCAACGCGTCCTGCGCCGGTCCGTCCGGGTCGGCGGTCCGGATCTGTTGGCGGAGGGCGCCGGTACGAACGACGTCACCTTGCTGTCCCCGATGCTCACCGCCGGCGGGCCCGCCATCGCCGAACGTCGGGTGCGCCGGATGAGCCACCTGTGGGCGTCGATCCTCACCCGGACCCGACGTCGGCTCGTGGTGGTGGGGGACCGCTCCCACTGGGCCCAGGGCGACGGGCCCCTCGCCGACCTGATCGCCGGGGCATCGGCCACCGGTACCGTGGGCACACCCGTCGATCCGGCCGGCGCCGCCCTGGTCGACGCCCTACGCGCCGCCGGCACCGACGTCACCGTCGCACCACGACTGCACGGTCACGCCGCCGACCTGCTCGTTCGCTACGGGGCCCGCCGGGTGGTGCTCCTGCTCGACCGCGAACCCGATGGTCCCGCCCTACGCCGGCTCCTGGCCCGCGGCGAGGCCCTCAACGGGGCCACCGACGACCTCGTCGTGGTCGTACCCGCCTGGCGTTGCCTGGCCGACCCGCGCGCTCTGGTCGAGGAGATCCTCTCCGCCTGCTGACCCCGGTCCCCTCGTCCCGACCCCGGTCCGCCCCGGCCCGCGCCCCACCTATCCTGGGAGGCCACGCGCACGTGCCCGAATCACCCTGGTTCGCCCGACAGGCCAGGCGATGCCGCGGGCGAAGGAGGGGAGACTCGGGTGCCCGAGGGACACACACTGCATCGGCTGGCCACGCACTTCGACAAGACCTTCGGCGGCGGCGCCGTGCGCGCCACCAGCCCCCAAGGCAGGTTCTCCGACGGGGCCGCACGCGTCGACGGGCGGGTCCTGGTCGAGGGTGAGGCCCACGGCAAGCACCTCTTCCTGGGCTTCGACTCGGGCGAGTGGCTCCGCGTCCACCTCGGTCTCTACGGTGCCTGGACCTTCGGCGACGTCGACGGTGAACGTCACCTGGGCGCACCGCGGACCCCCGGCGCGGATCGGCTCGAACTGGAACGCGACCCCGACGGTTTCGTCGTGGCGCCCACACCGGTGGGGGCCGTCCGAGCCCGACTGGTCAACACCGGTGGCTGGGCCGACCTGCGCGGTCCCTCGGCCTGCGAGGTCATCACCACCGACGACAAGCACGCGGTCCAGAACCGGCTGGGCCCCGACCCCCTGCGTTCCGACGCCGACCCCGACCAGGCCTGGCGGATGATCTCGCGCTCGCGTACGACCATCGCCGCGTTGCTGATGCGCCAGGACGTCATCGCGGGCGTCGGCAACATCTACCGCGCCGAATCCCTGTTCCGCGCCGGGATCGATCCCCTGACCCCCGGCCGAGAACTGGGTCGGGAACGGTGGGAGACCCTGTGGGAGGACCTGTCCGGCCTGCTGCGCGACGGGGTACGGGACGGCTACATCATCACCACCCGGCCCGAGGACCGTCCCGATCCCGACGCCCACCCCGTGCCCCGACCCGACACCCTCTACGTGTGCTACCGGACCGGTGAACCCTGCCGGGTGTGCTCCTCGCCGATCGCCTCCTCGGAACTGGCCGGACGCACCCTGTACTGGTGTCCCGGATGTCAGCCCTGAGCCTCTCCTGAATCCTCCGTCACACCCGTCACACCCGTCACACTCGGGAAACTCCCTGGACCACGCCGTATGCGCGTAGGTTACAATCCCCTCTCGGTGACTGAACCGGTTCAGTGCGTGAAGTAATGGGGAGGCGGCTTGGGGTCTGTGATGAGGCGCCCGACGATCATGGACATCGCCAAGGCGGCAGGCGTGTCCAAAGGGGCGGTTTCCTACGCCCTCAACGGCCGCCCAGGAGTGTCCGAGACCACGCGGGAGCGGATCCTCTCGATCGCCGGCGACCTCGGTTGGGCTCCCAGCAACCCCGCCCGCGCGCTCGCCCCGGGAGGGCGGGTGGGCGCGATCGGCATGGTGGTGGACCGGCCCGCCCGATCCCTCGGGATCGAACCGTTCTTCATGCAACTGGTCTCGGGGGTGGAGACCGAGCTCGCGGCCGCCGGAATAGACCTGATGCTCCAGGTGGCCGAGGACATCGGCGCCGAGCTCGCGGTCTACCGCCGCTGGGCCGCCGAGCGCCGAGTCGACGGCGTCGTCATAGTGGACCTGCGGGTGGATGATCCCCGTCCCGAGGCGATGGGCGTCCTACCGCTGCCCGCGGTCGTCCTGGGCGGGCCGGGCGACACCGGCGGGCTTCCGTGTCTGTACACCGACGACGGAGCCTCGGTGCGCGAGGTCGTGCACTACCTGGCCGCGCTGGGCCATCGCCGGATCGTTCGGGTGGCCGGCCCCGAGGACTTCGTGCACACGGGCGACCGCACCCTCGCCTTCCAGCAGGCCGCTCGCCGAGCGGGCCTGGAGGAGGCGCGCACGGTGCACGCCGACTACACCGGGGAGGCCGGCGGGCGCACCACGCGTCGACTGCTCGCCGCGGCCGAGCCGCCCACCGCGCTGGTCTACGACAACGACCTGATGGCGTTGGCGGGCCTGGGCGTGGCCTCGGAGATGGGTGTGAAGGTGCCCTCGCAGCTGTCCATCGTGGCCTGGGACGACTCCGCGCTGTGTCGCCTGGTGCGCCCCTCGCTCACCGCGATAAGCCGTGACGTGTTCGGCCACGGCCGCATAGTGGCCGGGATGCTCAACCGCCTCCTGGCGGGGGAGCACGTCGAGGACCGGGAGACCCCGGTGGGCGAGCTCCAGCCCCGGGGGAGCACGGGCCCCTTGACGCCCTGAACGAGGAAGGCGACCCGTCGGCGTGCGCGGAACCGGTTCAGTACCGGTCTTCTCGGTGTGTCTTCGGGTCGACATGCCTGTTACAAGCGGATAACGCCGAAGTGTCGGGGATTGACGGGGTCTATCCGGGCATGCTGTTGTGGACCTCACTTACCCGGTTCAGTAACGGCCCTTCGCGCTCACTATTGGGAGCGCTCCCAGCCTTCCTCTGAGGGATCGGCTTCCCCCCTGAAAAGGGCCGACCGGGTCGAAGGAGGAGTCGAGATGAAAACTCTGAGGCTTCCCGCCGTGCTGGCGGCGGTGGTGCTCATCGCCACCGCGTGTTCCAGCGAAGGCGGAGACACCGGAAGCGGGAGCTATCCCCGCAACGAGACCCTGTACACCACCGGTACGGCCTGGAACCCGCCGACCAACTGGAACCCGATCATGCGGGGCCAGTACGCGGTGGGCACCTTCGGGCTGGCCTACGAGCCGCTCTTCCACTACGACGCGGAGGCCAACGAGTACGTCCACTGGCTCGCGGAGAGCGACGAGTGGCCCGACGAGAACACCCACGTCATCACCCTGAGGGAAGGGATGACGTGGACCGACGGCGAGGCCATCGACGCCGAGGACGTCGTCGCCACCATCGAACTCGGACAGATGGACGTCTCCTACAGCAACATCTGGGACTACATCGAGGGCGTCGAGGCCACCGGAGAGCGGGAGGTGACGGTCACCTTCTCCGATTCCCGGCCCCAGGAATGGATGAACTGGGCCTTCAATAACCCCATCGTTCCCGAGCACATCTGGGCCGACAAGGGCCAGGCCGAGCTCACCGACGACCCCAACAACGATCCGGTCGGCAGCGGCCCCTACGCCTACGAGACCCACGCCGACGACCGCATGGTCTGGAAGCGCAACGATGAGTGGTGGGGCACCGAGGCCCTCGACCTGGAAATGAAGCCGACCTACATCGTGGACGTCGTCAACGCCTCCAACGAGGTGACGATGAACATGCTCAGCAACGGCGAGGTCGACGTCTCGAACAACTTCCTCCCCGGCATCGAAAAGTCGCTCGACGGCGAGCGTCTCACCAGCTTCTACGATGGCCCTCCCTACATGCAGTCCGCGAACACCGCCTGGTTGGTGGTCAACCACGACCACCCGGTGCTGGGCGACGCGGAGTTCCGACAGGCGCTGGCCCACTCCATCGACCTGAACCAGATCATCAGCGGCCCCTACTCGGACCTGGTCGATGGTGCCAACCCCACCGGTCTGCTGCCCCAGTGGGACGCCTACATCGACCAGGAGCTGGTAGAGGAGGAGGGCTTCTCCTACAACGCGGACGAAGCGGTGGCCATCCTGGAGGAGGCCGGTTATCTCGACGAGGACGGTGACGGCTACGTCGAGAGCCCGGACGGTGAGCCGATCAACCTCACCCTGGAGGTCCCCGGTGGCTGGAGCGACTGGGAGGAGGCCGCCCGGGTCATCTCCGAGAACGCCCAGGAGGTCGGGATCAACATCGGGACGGACTTCCCCGACGAAGGCCTGCTCACCGACAATCGCAACTCCGGTGAGTTCGACCTGGTCATCAACAACGAGCGTCAGCTGAGCAACACGCCGTGGAGCTACTACGACTACCTGTTCCAGATGCCGGTTCGTGACACGCAGACGACCGCGAACTTCGGTCGCTACGAGAACGAAGAGGTCTGGGACCTGGTCCAGCAGCTCGCCGCCGTCCCGGCCGACGACGTGGAGGGCGCCGCGGAGATCACCTCGCAGATCCAGGAGATCCAGCTGGCCGAACTGCCGGCGATCCCGCTCTGGTACAACGGCCTCTGGTCGCAGCAGAGCAACAGCGTTTGGACCAATTGGCCGAGTGAACAGGGCACTCCCGGCTACGCCACGATGTGGGACGGATGGTTCGAACTCGGTGCCATCCGCACCCTCGCCGAGATCGAACTGGCCGAATAGTCACCACGGGTGGGGCGCTCCCCTGAACGGGGGCGCTCCGCCTTCGGCTGCACATCTGGAGGACACCCGTGTGGCGTTACATGGGCCGCAAACTCGGCATCTACGCGATCACATTCGTGATCGCGGTCACCATCAACTGGATGATTCCGCGCTTCATGCCCGGCGATCCGGTCCGGAGCATGCTCAACAAGGCATCGGTCTCCGACCCGGAGGCCATGGAGCGGATGACCAACTACTACAACGAGGTCTTCGGGCTCGAAACACCGATCCACCAGCAGTACTTCGCGTTCTGGGCCGGGCTCTTCCGAGGTGATCTGGGGATCAGCTCGATGCAGTACCCGGAACCGGTCACCGACATCATCCTGCGCGCGGTCCCCTTCACCCTGGGACTGCTGCTCCCCGCCATCATCCTGAGCTGGATCGTGGGGAACCATTTCGGCGCCTTCGCGGCCCGTAACAAGATCCTGGACAACACCGTCCTGCCGGTCGGTTACATCCTGACCGCGACCCCGTACATGTGGCTGGCACTCCTCCTGGCCTGGTCGGTCGGCGTGGTCGGTGGTTTCCTCCCGACCTCCAGCGGTTACAGCCTGGCGCTGATCCCCGCGTTCTCGTGGGAGTTCATAGCCAGTCTCATCACGCACTGGTTCCTGCCGTTCCTGTCCATGTTCATCGTGGCTCTGGGCGGCTGGGCGATCGGTATGCGCAACATGATCATCTACGAACTGGAGGCGGACTACTCGAACTACCTCCAGGCCCTCGGCGCGCCGCGTCGTCTGATCCGCCGCTACGCCTTCCGTAACGCGATGTTGCCGCAGATCACCGGTCTGGCCGTCCAACTCGGTACCGTCATCGCCGGCGCGCTGCTCACCGAGATCGTCTTCAACTACCCCGGCCTGGGAAGCCTGATCCTCCGGGCCCTGAACAACAACGACTACTTCGTGCTCCAAGGCACCTTCCTGTTCGTGATCATCGGTGTGCTGATCGCCAACTTCATCATCGACATCATCTACGTCCTGGTCGACCCGCGGACGCGGGTCCAGATGACTGGAGGCTCGTCTTGAGCAACGTTGCGGGCGCGCCGGGCTCGGACGGAACCACCGAGCCCCAACCTGCGGTGGAGCGTCGGACCTCCGAGACGCTGCACTTCGCCAAGCGCAACCCCAAGCTGTTGATCGGTTCGGGGATCGTCCTGATCCTTCTGCTACTCGGGCTCATCGGCCCACTCTTCGTCGACCACGGGCCGAACGTCTACATCGGTCCGCAGAGTCAGCCGCCCAGCGCCGAGTACTGGCTGGGCACCACCACGTTCGGCCAGGACATCTGGGCCCAGTTCGTCTACGGGCTGCGTTCCACCTTCATGGTCGGTTTCCTTGGCGGTGGCATCGCTTTCGTGATCGGCACCGCCATCGGTTTCATCGCCGGGTACAAGGGCGGGATCGTCGACGAGATCCTCAACATGCTCACGAACGTGGTGCTGGTCCTTCCGGCCCTGGTCGTGCTGATCGTGGCCGTCGCCTACCTGGACATCAAGGGTGTGTTCGTCCAGTCTCTGTTCATCGGGATGACCTCCTGGCCGTGGGCCGCCCGCGCGGTCCGTTCCCAGGCGCTGTCCCTGGCCACGCGCGACTACGTGGACCTGGCGCGGCTCAGCGGACGACGTACCGGAAAGATCATCACCACGGAGATCGCTCCCAACATGAGCTCCTACCTGGTGATGTCCTTCATCCTGCTGTTCGGCGGGGCGGTGCTCATCGCCGCGGGCCTGGACTTCATCGGTCTCGGTCCCACTGACGGTGTCTCCCTGGGCCTGATGTTGCAGAACTCCTTCACCTGGAGCGCGTTGCACCTGGGCATGTGGTGGTGGTTCATTCCGCCGGGCGCCGGGATCACCGCGATCGTCGGTTCGATGTACATCCTCAACGTCGGGTTGGACGAGATCTTCAACCCCAAGCTGCGGGAGCTGTGATGACACTCCGCGTCAAAGACCTGAAGGTCTATTACCAGACCCTGCGCGGGGACGTCCACGCCTTGGACGGGGTGGACTTCGAGCTCGCCGACGGCGAGATCATGGGATTGGCCGGGGAATCCGGCTGTGGCAAGAGCACCCTTGGCAAGAGCCTGATCCGCCTGGACTCGCGGATGCGCCACGTGGACGGCACGATCGAACTGGACGGCGAGGACGTCCCGATCGCCAAGGACCGGGAGATGAACCGGTTCCGGTACCACGAGATCTCGCTCATCCCGCAGTACGCGATGAGCGCCCTCAACCCGACCCGCAAGATCGGGCGGATGATCAACGAGTTGCTCCAGTCGCGCGGAGTGCGACCGAGCGAGGTCACCGAGGAACTGAATCGTCGCCTGGAGCTGGTCGGACTCGACCCCGACGTGCTCAAGCGGTTCCCCATCGAGCTGTCCGGCGGCATGAAGCAGCGCGTGGTCATGGTGATGGCCACCTTGCTCAACCCGTCCCTGCTCATCGCGGACGAGGCGACCTCGGCCCTGGACGTGTCCACCCAGCGGTCGGTGGTCGAGTCCATGGTGGAATTCCGCGACCGCGGCTACGTCAAGAGCATGATCTTCGTGACCCACGACATCTCGCTCGTCTACCAGATGGCCGACACGGTCATGGTGATGTACGCGGGACGCGTCGCGGAGAAGGCTCCGGCCTCCACCATCATCAACGATCCGCAGCACCCCTACACCAAGATGCTCATCGGTGCCCTTCCCGAGGTGGGCGCGACCACCGACGAGGCTCGGCTGGAGGGCATCCCGGGAACTCCGCCCGGTCTACTCCATCCGCCCACCGGCTGTCGGTTCAAGGCCCGATGCCCCATCGCCTCGGAGGAGTGCTCCGAGACCCCGCCGCTGGTGGAGATCGAACCCGGCCACTGGGCCGCCTGCTGGAAGACGGGGAGGTAGCGCCGTGCTGGAACTGAGCCATGTGCACAAGGTGTATCGGGTGGGCGCGTTCGGCGGCTCGACGCTGCGTGCGGTGCGCGACGTGAACCTCGTGGTGAAGCCCGGTGAGGTGGTGTCGCTGATCGGTGAGTCCGGCAGCGGTAAGAGCACCATCGGCAAGATGGTGCTCGGCCTGACCAAGCCCAGCCAGGGCACCATCACCTTCGAGGGCAAGGACGTCACCCGACTGCGTGGGTTCGGTGAGAAGAAGGAGTACTACCGCCACGTGCAGGGCGTCTTCCAGGACCCCTTCAGCTCCTTCAACCCCATCTTCAAGGCGGACCGCGTCTTCGAGATGATCCGTTCCTCCTACTTCCCGGACGTCTCCGACGCCGACTGGAGGGAGAAGGTCCTGGACGTGATCGGTACCGTCCGTCTGGACCCCGCCAACGTCCTGAACAAGTACCCGCACCAGCTCAGCGGTGGACAGTTGCAGCGACTGCTCATCGCGCGGGCGTTGCTGTTGGACATCCGCCTACTGGTGGCCGACGAGATCATCAGCATGTTGGACGCCTCGACCCGTATCGACGTGCTCAACCTGCTCGCCGACCTCAAGGAACGCGGCCTGGGGATCCTGTTCGTCACCCACGACCTGTCCCTGGGCAACTACGTCAGCGACCGGTCGGTGATCCTGCGCAAGGGCGCCATCGCCGAGTTGGGACCTACCCGCAGGGTCTTCGAGAACCCGCTGCACCCCTACAGCCGGCACCTGCTCTCGTGCGTTCCCCAGCTGCATCGCACCTGGGCCGAGGTGGACGCCGAACTGGCGGCCAACCCGCCCGAGGACGTCGTCCTGCCCACGGTCTCCGAAGGTGACGACTCCGCACCGCTGGTGGAGGCCGAAGAGGGCCACTTCGTCGGGATCGACCAGCGCTGAACCCCCGTAGCACTGACGGGGGAAGCACCACACCAAGGGAATGAGGAGCACGCATGACCGCGTGGTTCGACCTGCACGACGGCTGGACACTGGCCGCGACGCCCCATGAGGGCGCGCTCACCGAGCCGGCCGCCGCGCTTCATGGGGCCGGGGGGCTCACCGCGACCGTGCCGGGCTGCGTCCACACCGACCTGCTCGACCACGGTCTGATCGAGGATCCCTACCTCGACGACAACGAGACCCGTCTGGGTTGGATCGGGCGTACCGACTGGAGCTACACCCGCTCCCTGTCCGCGGAGGTCGAGGCCCTGGCCGATGGTGCTCCGGCCGAACGCGTCGACCTGGTGTGCGAGGGACTGGACACCTTCGCCACCGTCCGGGTCGGCGACCGCGAGGTGGGGCGTACCGCGAACATGCACCGGTCGTACCGGTTCGACGTCACCGAGGCGTTGGGCGAGGCCGGGGCGAGCCCCGGGCTGGAGGTGCGTTTCGACGCCCCCTACCGGCACGCCGAGGCCGAGCGCGACCGGTTGGGCCCGTTGCCCGCCGCCTACGACGAGCCCTACCAGTACGTCCGCAAGATGGCCTGTAACTTCGGCTGGGACTGGGGGCCGACCGTGGTCACCTCCGGGATCTGGCGGCCGATCCGCCTGCACGCCTGGTCGACGGCGCGCCTGGCGTCGGTGCGGCCGTTGGTTTCGGTGTCCGAGGACGGCTCCCGGGGGCGGGTCTCCCTGCGGCTGAACGTGGAGCGTACCGACACGGGGCACGACACCGTGTTGACGGTGAACGCGTCGGTCGCCGGGGTCACCGGGACCGTCACGATCCCGGCGGGCGAGGACGAGGTCGCCCTCGACCTGGAGGTGGACGGCCCCGACCTGTGGTGGCCACGCGGCCACGGCGCCCAACCCCTGTACGACCTGTCGGTGGAATTGGCCGCGCCCGATGTCGTCCTGGACGAATGGGAACGCCGGATCGGGTTTCGCAACGTGGCGGTGCGCAGCGTCCCCGACGAGCACGGGGCGGCCTTCGCGGTCCGCGTCAACGGTCGTGACGTCCTGGTCAGGGGCGCCAACTGGATCCCCGACGACACCTTCCCCTCCCGGCTGGACCGGGACCGCTACGCGGAGGCGATCGACCAGGCCTGCGCGGCCGGGATGAACCTGCTGCGCGTGTGGGGCGGCGGGATCTACGAGGCGGACGACTTCTACGACGTGTGCTCCGAGCGCGGCGTCCTGGTCTGGCAGGACTTCCTGTTCGCCTGTGCCGCCTACCCGGAGGACGAGCCCCTGTGGTCGGAGGTGGAGGCGGAGGCCCGCGACGCGGTCGTCCGTCTGTCCCCGCACGCCTCGCTCGCGGTGTGGTGCGGAAACAACGAGAACATCTGGGGCCACGAGGACTGGGGTTGGAAGGAGAAGTTGGCGGGGCGGTCCTGGGGGGCCGGGTACTACCTGGATCTGTTGCCTCGGGTGGTGGCCGAACTCGATCCCACCCGCCCCTACTGGCCGGGCAGCCCGTACTCGGAGGGCGAGGGCGTGCACCCCAACGACCCCGCCCACGGCACCATGCACCTGTGGGACGTGTGGAACGACCTGGACTACACGGTGTACCGGGACCGCAGGCCGCGGTTCGCGGCCGAGTTCGGATACCAGGCACCGGCGAACCACTCGACCCTGCGCGCGGCCGTGTCGGACGATCCGCTCACCCCCACCTCACCGGGTGTGCTGCACCACCAGAAGGCGATCGACGGCAACGGCAAGCTCGCTCGCGGGCTCGCTCTGCACTTCGGTGACCGTGAGTGGTCCTACGACGACTGGCACTACCTCACCCAGGTGAACCAGGCCAGGGCGCTGACCGTGGGCATCGAGCACTTCCGTTCCACCTGGCCCTACTGCACCGGCACGGTGGTCTGGCAGATCAACGACTGCTGGCCGGTCACCTCCTGGGCGGCGGTGGACGGCGCGGGCAGGCGCAAACCCCTGTGGTACGCGCTGCGCCGCGTGTACGCCGATCGGGTCGTCACGGTCCAACCCGTCGACGACGGGCTGACCGTGGTGCTGGGCAACGACACCGACACCGAGTGGGTGACGGAGGTGACGGTTACGCGTCGTGACATCGCCACGGGTTCGGAACTGGCGGCCTCCTCGCATCCGGTCCGGGTGGCGCCGCGTGGTGCGCTGCGGGTCCCGGTGCCCGAGGAGGTGTCCCGGGCCGGCGAGCCGAGTGGTGAGGTGGTCACCGTCGACGGGGCGGAGGAGCGCGCGTGGTGGTTCTTCGCTCGAGATCACGAGATCGCGTACGAAAAACCGGAATTCGAAGTGAAAACCCAGGCCATTGGTTCCGATTTGCGGGTGAAGGTGCGAGCCGGAGTGCTCTTGCGGGACTTGGTCCTGAACGTCGACAGGATCGCCCCGGACGCCGTCGTGGACAGCGCCCTGGTGACCTTGTTGCCGGGGGAGGAGCACACGTTCACCGTTCACGGCGGTGCCGACCTCGACCCGGGGAAGGTGGCGGCGCCACCTGTCCTGAGGTGCGTCAACGACACCCTTGTGGCCTCTTCGTGAGCAACACGTGACGTTGCGGTGATCGTCACCCGAATAACACGGGTTCCCCGCACGGCCCGCCGATATTCCTCGGCGGGCCGTGCGTGTTGCCACACTCGAAACCCTCACCTCGGGCGCCGTCTGTGGTACCTTCAAGGTGATTGTTAGTCGTTGAATTTCGCAGTTGGTGTCTTGCCCGCGGAGTTTGTGACCGGCGGGCGGTTTCTCATGGAGTCGGCTCGCGGCAATTATCGGGCGTGAGTATGCGTCCGTGTTACACCGAGCTGAAGGAGAGAACATGGCTCAGGGAACTGTGAAGTGGTTCAACGGCGAGAAGGGCTTCGGCTTCATCTCCCCCGACGGCGGCGGCCCCGACGCCTTCGTTCACTACAGCGCCATCCAGGGTTCGGGCTTCCGTAACCTGGAGGAGAACCAGCGCGTGGAGTTCGAGATCGTCGAGGGCACCCGTGGCCCGCAGGCCGAGAACGTCGTCGCCATCTAACGATCGCACAGACGTAGCGTCGTCGCCCCGCTCAGCAGGGGCGTGAACGTCGCCGAACACCCCCGGACGGGTATCACCCGCCGGGGGTGTTCTTCTTGTGTCCGTCGGTTCCGCGTGTCGCGCACGGCGTCGGACACACGAACGCCCCGGCCGTGGGGAAGACGGCCGGGGCGTTCGACGTTCGGATCAACCGGCCAGGAGGCGCTCCGTGTGCTCGCGCACCTCGGGGGTGTCCAGGCCGCGCACGGTCACCGTGGTGCGGCGGCGCAGCGCGTCGTCGACGGTCACCGCCCACTCGTGGTCACGGGCGAAGACGACCTGCGCCCACACGTCCGGGCCGTCCGGGTGGATGCGCTCGCCCAGCTCCGGCCGGTCGCGGACCAGGGCCGCGATGTCCATGGCCAGGCTCCCGTAGTGGGTGGCCAGGTGTCGGGCGACGAGCGGGTCCACGCGCGCCCCCGGCTCACGGTCGATGATGAGTCGCTGGGTGACCGCGTCCGGGCTGGCCAGGCCGGGCAACGGAACGGTCCGCAGCGGATCGGCCATGCCCTCGCCCAGCGGCACCGACGACACCTTGCGCAGTTCCTCCACCACGGTCCGACCGATGTGCCGGTAGGTGGTCCACTTGCCGCCGGCCACCGAGAGCATCCCGCCATGACCCTGGGAGACGACGGTCTCCCGCTTGGCGGAACTGGTGTCTCCGGGGCCGCCCGGCAGCACGCGCAGACCGGCGAACGAGTAAGTCATCCGGTCCCGGTCCAGGTAGGAGGGGTCGATGCCCATCGACGCCTCGCTCAGGATCTGGTCCACGTCGGAGGGCACCACGCCCACGTCGGCCGGATCGCCCTCGTAGGCCTCGTCCGTGGTCCCGAGCAGCAGGTGACCCTCCCACGGGATCGCGAAGGACACCCGGTACTTGTCCACGGGAATGGTCAGCGCCGCACGCCACGGGTCCGGAGTGTTCAGCACCAGGTGGGCGCCCTTGGAAAGGCGCACGCTGGGAGCCGCGTTCGGGTCCTCCATACGACGCAGGTGGTCCACCCACGGGCCGGTGGCGTTGAGCACCAGACGCGCGTCCACGCCGAACTCCTCGCCGCAGACCCGGTCGCGCAGCTCGGCGCCGGTGACACGTCCGCTGGTGGTGCGCAGTCCCTGCACCTCGGCGTGGTTGAGCACCACGGCACCGGCGTCCACGGCCGCGCGCACCGACATGACGGCCATGCGGCTGTCGTTCATCTGGTGGTCGCTGTAGGCGGCCACCGACTTGAGCCCGTCGGTGCGCAGGCCCGGTGCCAGGCGCTTGGCCTGCTTGGGGGAGAGCAGCCGGCCCATGCCGTCGCCGAAGGCCGACAGCGCTGAGTACAGGAAGACGCCCGCACCCATCTTCGCGGCGCCGTGCGGGCCGTCGTTGTAGATGGGCACGAGGAAGGGGCGGTGGTTGACCAGGTGCGGGGCGATGTCGGAGGCCAGCGAGCGACGTTCGCGGTGGTTCTCGGCGACCAGGCGCACGTTGCCGGTCTGAAGGTAGCGCAGTCCGCCGTGCACGAGCTTGGAGGAGGCGCTGGAAGTGGCACCGGCGAAGTCGCCGGCGTCGACCATGGCCACACGCAGTCCGGCCTGGGTGGCGGTCCACGCCACGGAGGTCCCGAGAATGCCGCCGCCGATGACCAGGAGGTCGAAGGTGCCGCGGGAGAGTTCCTCGCGGGTATGGGCCCGGTATGCGGGTGTGGCGCGGTGGGTGTCGGCCTTCATGGCTGGTGCTCCGTCCGTTGGGGAGGGGTGGCTGGTGCACGTACCTGAACGGACTCCGCGTTTCAGGCTGGTGTCGACTGCATAATACGACAATGCCGAACGACGCCCAAGGTTGACCGCCCCTTGTTCTGAATTCCGCCTTCCCGGCGGTGTTGGGGGGTGCTGCACCAGAGGCTGAGGTGACACGGTGGAGTGGGGGTGTCGCCAGTGGTGCACGGTATGCGACATTGTCGCACACTGGAGGCCTGTAGGGCCTCCGCGGGTTCGAGTTCTGGAATCCAACCTCTCGAAGGACGACATCCCGGTTTCGGGAGCGGAATGACAGCGTGGATTCCGGGTTCCGCGGATTGCCCTACAGGGCGGGCGTTCCCGGTTCTACGATGAGCCCCATCATGGCCACTAGGTACTCTCCCACCATCCGGCGACGCCGCCTGTCCGCCGAACTCCGCCGGATCCGGCTCGCCGCGCGCAAGACCGGCGAAGAGGTAGCCGCCGACGCCGGTCTGTCCAAGTCCACCTACTCCAACATCGAGTCGGGGGTGAAGAAGAGGCCCACGGTCACCGAGGTCAAGGCGGTCCTGGAGGCCTGCCGGGTCCGCCCGGGGCGCGAGTACGACGAGATTCTCGACCTGTGCCGCCAGTCCCTGGAACGCGGCTGGTGGACCCGTTACCGCGACGTCCTGGCCGCACGCTTCGTCGGATTCGAGACCGAGGCGAGCGCGATCACCACCTGGCAGCCCATCATGATCCCCGGGCTCCTCCAGGTGCCCGAGTACATGAAGGTCAACGCCCAGGCCTGCCTGGCGGGACCCCAGGAGATCCGGCGGGCCATCGACGCCCGCATGACCCGTCAGCGAATCCTGGAGGACCAGGATCCTCCCCGGCTGTGGGCGATCTTCGACGAGGGTTCCCTGCTGCGGCTGAAGGACCACCCGCGGACCAAGCACGTTCAGGTCGAGCACCTCCTGGAGATGGCGCGGCGCCCCAACGTCACCGTGCAGATGACCCGCGCGGACCGGCTCAACCCCGGAAGCGGCGGATCGTGCGTGGTGTTGGAGTTCCCCGACCCCATCGACCCCACGGTCGTCTTTCTGGAGACCGTCACCGACGGCATCTACCTGGAGGAACCGGATGAGGTGGTCCGCTACCAGAACCTGGTGGACCACCTACGGTTGGTGGCCCTACGCCCGACGGAGACCCTGGAGTACCTGCGCGACGTGCACCTGGACCCATGAGGGAGGGGCGCCCGATCGCGGTCGGACGCCCCTTGGCGTTTCGGTCGAGGTCCCCCTTGGGGATCAGCCGCCGAAGCCGGTCAGCTTCCAGATCCAGGAACCGATCACGGCACCGATGATGGGGCCGACGATCGGGACCCAGGAGTATCCCCAGTCCGAGGGGCCCTTGCCTGCGATGGGCAGCAGGGCGTGCGCGATACGCGGGCCCAGGTCACGGGCCGGGTTGATGGCGTACCCGGTGGGGCCGCCCAGGGACAGACCGATCGCGAACACGAGCAGACCCACCATCAGCGGGGCCAGACCGTTGGCGAACAGGTCGGACAGCATGACGCCGCCCTCCGAGGACACGGCGTCGGCGTTGGCGCCGATGCCGAGGATGCCCAGGAGCAGCAGAGCGGTGCCGATGATCTCCGTGGTCAGGTTGAGGAGCGGCCTGCGCACCGCCGGGGCCGTGGCGAACACGCCCAGTTTGGAGTCCTGGTCATCGGTGTGCTCCCAGTGCGGGAGGTAGGCCAGGTACACCAGGACGGCACCGACGAAGGCACCGGCGATCTGTGCGGCGATGTAACCGGGCACCAGCGCCCACTCGAAGTCGCCGATGCTGGCCATGCCCAGCGTGACCGCCGGGTTGATGTGGGCGCCGCTGGTGGTGCCGACGACGTAGATGGCCATCGTGACCGCCATGCCCCAGCCGAAGGTCACGACGATCCAGCCCGCGCCCAGGGCCTTGGACCGGGCGAGGGATACGCCCGCGACGACACCACATCCGAGAAGGGTGAGGATCGCTGTTCCGATGAATTCTGCGAGATAGACCATGGGGATCTCCGCCCCCTTGACGGGGGCAGCCGGGTCACGGGTGTCACCTGGCCGGTGTGGCGGGAACCGCAGCGGATTCGCGCCGACACGGGCATAATCGGACACACCCGTCACATTTGAATGGGGAGTGGGCACCTGGTCGGTGTCCCGGATCCGCGCCCCAAGGGTTCCAGTTCGCTCTGTCCCCTTGGGGCGCGGTCATACGTGAGGTGCGGGACGACGGGCGTCCGCCCGTACGCTTAGGCGTTCTCGTGCTCGACCCAACCCAGGGTGCGCTCAACGGCCTTGTTCCAGTTGTGGTACTCGCGTTCACGAACCGACGAATCCATCTTCGGGTTCCATTCGGCGGCCTTGTGCCAGTTGGCGCGCAGCGTCTCGATGTCGGGCCAGTAGCCCACGGCCAGACCGGCCGCGTAGGCCGCGCCCAGACACGTGGTCTCGGCGACCATCGGACGCACCACCTCGGCGTCGAGCACGTCGGACAGGATCTGCATGAGCAGGTTGTCCGCGGTCATGCCACCGTCGACCTTCAGGGTGGTCAGATCGATCTGCGAGTCGGCGTTCATGGCGTCGACGACCTCACGGGTCTGCCAGGCCGAGGCCTCCAGGACGGCGCGCGCGATGTGACCCTTGTTCACGTAACCGGTCAGACCGGCGATGACGCCGCGGGCGTCGCTGCGCCAGTGCGGGGCGAACAGACCGGAGAAGGCCGGAACGATGTAGCAACCGCCGTTGTCGTCCACGGTGCGGGCCAGGGTCTCGATCTCCGGGGCGGAGGAGATCAGGCCGAGACTGTCGCGCAGCCACTGAACCAGGGAGCCGGTGACCGCGATGGAGCCCTCCAGCGCGTACACCGCCGGGGTGTCCCCGATCTTGTAGCCGAGGGTGGTGAGCAGCCCGTTCTCGGACTTGATGGGCTTGGTACCGGTGTTCATGACCAGGAACGTGCCGGTGCCGTAGGTGCCCTTGACGTCGCCCGGGTCGAAGCAGGTCTGACCGAACAGCGCTGCGTGCTGGTCGCCCAGCGAGGCGGCGACCGGGGTGCCGGCCAGGTAGCCGGTGGACTCGCCGTAGACCTCGGAGGAGGACCGGATCTCCGGCAGGAGGCTCGCCGGGATGTCCATGGCCGCCAGGATCTCGTCGTCCCAGGCCAGGGTCTCCAGGTTCATCAGCATGGTGCGGCTGGCATTGGTGACGTCGGTGACGTGCTTACCGGTCAGCTTCCAGATCAGCCAGGTGTCCATGGTGCCGAACAGCAGCTCACCGCGGTCGGCGCGCTCGCGGACCCCCTCGACGTTGTCGAGGAGCCAGCGGATCTTGGGGCCGGCGAAGTAGGTGGCCAGAGGCAGACCGCACTTGGGACGGAAGCGGTCCTGGCCCTCCTCGCCGCCGAGTTCACGGGCGAGCTCGTCGGTGCGGGTGTCCTGCCAGACGATCGCGTTGTAGACCGGCTCACCGGTCTCCTTGTCCCAGATCAGCGTGGTCTCACGCTGGTTGGTGATGCCGATGGCGGCGATCTGGTCGGGGGTGATGTCGCTCTTTTCCAGCGACTTTTGGACGACGGCCTCGACGTTGTCCCAGATCTCCAGGGCGTCGTGCTCCACCCAACCCGGCTTGGGGAAGATCTGGCGGTGCTCACGTTGATCGACCGAGACGATGCGCCCGTCCTGGTCGAAGAGGATGCAGCGGCTCGACGTGGTGCCCTGGTCGATCGCGGCGATGTACTGCTGGCTCATCGGTCTCGCCTTCAGATGGACGTGGATGGGGACGGGGGGTCGGAACATGCGTTACAGCGGCCATTCCCGCATGACGTACGACAATGACGTATGATTAGGCGTTAGTTTCGACTGTGTTTCCTTCCCATGTCAAGAGCACGTGACGCAATCGTGTCGCGTGAGTCACAAGCTCTAGACCCACCATCTCAGGCGAAGGCGGACACCAGAAGAACACCACTCCGGAAACCACGGTGAGCGCGGCTCGTGCGACGGGGCCGCGAGCGCGCTCGTGCCGGACCTCAGTACGGGGTCACACCCAGGTCGCGGGAGACCGCTCGGGCAGCGTCGCGGATGTAGGAGACCTGCTCCATGTCGGGGCGACCGGTCTCGTCACGCAGACGCTCGACCGCGCCGCGCACTCCGATCGCGCCGACGGTCACTCCGCGCCGGTCGCGGATGGGCGCGGCTATGGACACCTCGCCGTCGACGAGTTCCTCCACCTCCCATCCCCAGCCCTGTTCTCGGATCTCGTCCAGACCCGCCTCCAGGTCGGCCATGGTGGTGATCGTGTGACGGGTGAAGGCGGTGAGTTCCACGGGGGAGTCGGTCTCCACCGCGGCCACCTCCTCCGGAGCCGCCAAGGGATCGAAGGCCATCAGGACCTTGCCGATGGCCGTCGCGTGCAACGGCAGCAACGTGCCCACGTCCAGGATCTGGCGGGAGGAGTCGGGGCGGAAGACGTGGTGCACCACCAGCACCTGGTGCTTGTGCAGGGTGCCGATGCGCACGCTCTCCCCGCTGCGGGAGGCCAGGGTGTCGGCCCAGTTCAGGGCCCGGGTACGTAGTTCGTTGCCGTCCAGGTAGCGGGTGCCCAGACTGAGCATGCCCCCGCCCAGGCGATAGCGGCTCGACTCCGGATCCTGTTCCACGAACCCCACGTGTTGCAGGGTGCGAAGGATGCCCAGGGCCGTGCCCTTGGGAAGTTGGAGGGATCGGGAGATCTCGGCCAGGCTCAGTCCCCGGGCTCCACTGGCCAGCAACCGCAGGATCGCGGCGGCGCGTTCGATGGACTGGATT
Organism: Nocardiopsis listeri NBRC 13360; assembly: GCF_001570765.1. Classification (GTDB taxonomy): domain Bacteria; phylum Actinomycetota; class Actinomycetes; order Streptosporangiales; family Streptosporangiaceae; genus Nocardiopsis; species Nocardiopsis listeri. The sequence goes on from NZ_BCSH01000021.1 coordinate 98,737, forward strand.
CTTCCCGGCATTGCGGTGCTACCACTCTCTAGTACGACAATGTCATACGCCAGATGCTACTACGCGATGTGACGCTCGACACCTGCCGGCCCCGGGTGCACGGCGGATTCGGGCAAGTGTACCGAGGGGCCGGGCCGCTGACCTGCGGTCGGTTCCGATCAGAGCTCGGCGACGGCCTTCGCTGCCGCCTTCGCCGCGTCCTCGATGTCGCTGTCGGTGATCTCCAGGCTCACGACCATCCGGACCCGGTCACCACCGCCCAACGCGCGCACCCCCTGTGCGGCGAACGCCTCCACGTACCGGCCGGCCTCGCCCCCGGGGGTGGTCACCAACACCATGTTGGTCCGCGCCACCGCCTCCAGGCCGGACAGCTCGCTCAGGAGTTCGGCCAGGCGAGTGGCCCGCTCGTGGTCCTCCACCATGCGTTCACGGTGGTGGCGCAGCGCGTACAGGGCGCCCGCCGCGATGACGCCCGCCTGACGCATACCGCCGCCGAGCAGCTTTCGACCGCGTCGGGCCCGCCGAATCGTGTCCGCGTCGCCTGCCACCGCCGAACCCACCGGTGCGCCCAGTCCCTTGGAGAAGCACACCGAAACCGTGTCGAAGCCCTCTGCCACCACGGCCGGCTCCACCTCCAGGTGTGCGGCGGCGTTCCACAGTCGCGCTCCGTCCAGGTGCGCCTTCAACCCGTGGGCGTGCGCGAACCCGGTGATCCGCCGCTGTTCCGCCAACGGCACCACCCGGCCGGAGAAGGTGTTCTCCAGCCACAGCAGTGCGGGATCCGCGCGGTGCACGTCGCCCAGCCCGGTGATCCAACCGTCGAGGAGTTCCCGTGCGGGGAACGGATCACCCGAGTACAGCCTCGGCAGGACCCGGGAGAGTACGACCGCCGCGCCCTGTTCGTCGCCGATGAGGTGGTGGTTCTCGTGCGCCCACACCTCCTCGCCGCTACGGGTCGACACCCAAAGTCCCAGCTGGTTGGCCATGTGACCGGAGGTGACGTAGAGGGCGGCCTCCTTGCCGAGCAGGGCGGCCGTCTCTTCCTCCAACTCACGCACGGTGGGGTCCTCGCCCCACACGTCGTCGCCGACCTCCGCCTCGGCCATGGCCAGGCGCATCCGCTTCGTGGGGCGGGTGAAGGTGTCCGAGCGCAGGTCGATCATGAGGGTCCCCCGGGGTGGCTGAGGTGGGCGCGGCGACGCGGAAGAGGTGGGTACGGCCATGACGATACTGGGGACCCCGTCGCGGTGGCCTGCCCACCCGGTGTGGATCAGCCCTCATCCGCCAGGCTCAGGGAGGCGTCGCCGTCGTGCAGGGCGTAGCGGCGGTACCAGGAGTTCAAGGTCCGGGTGCCGTGGCCGTCCAGCCGGGCCAGGATCTCGCGGGTGAACTCGACCGGTGCCGTCGCGGCGGCGGTGACCAGGTCACCGTCGGTGACGGCCAGTCGGGCCAGGTAACGGTGACCGCCCGCGTAGCCGGTGGTCGTGACCAGATCCTGTCGGCACACCCCGGTGTGGTCCCGGTAGTCGAGGAGGCCTTCGCGTGCGAGGCCGACCGTGGCCGATCCGATCGCCCCGACCGGAACCCCGGCGTCGAGGAAGATGCCGGCGGCGGAGGCCAACGGGGCCATGGTCTCGGGGGAGTGGTCCCACGCTTCCGATCCCGGGAGCACCAGCATCGCGCTCGCGGAGGGGATGAGCTGCGGCAACGTGAGGTCGGGCAGGAGGGTGAGGCCACCGGCGGTGGTCACGGGCGCTCCGGTCAGGCCCACGGTGACGATTTCGCGGCTCCCGAGCCCGAGTGGACCCAACCCCGAACGCACGTGCGCGACCGCGTGGCCGTACTGCCAGTCGGCCATCTGGTCGTAAACAGCGAGGTGGAGGGAGGTGCGGAGCTCTGCGTTCATGGCAAGAGGTTGAAGTCTGGAAGGGCGGGGTGTCAATTTACGGATACCAGGGTTCTGGTGGCGGCTGCGCTCGCTTTCGGTTTTATTCGTGGGTGCCGTGAAAATACCGGTCTGGTGGTTCGGGTGGGAACTTGTCCAGATGACGGAGGGTGAGGAAGTAGGGATGAGGTGGAGGCCGGTAGGGGAAACGCCCGGCCGTGAGCGCGTGGTGCATGCGTGCTTCGGCGGATGTCGGGGCTCTTCTGGTTCTTCCTGGCCGCCGATTTGAACGACAACCCATGGGCGAGTCTCTGACCTTTCCGGTCGCGCACACGAAAAAGGGCTCAGCAGACGCTGCAATGTCTCCTGAGCCCCACACGCCCTGAATTCCAAGCTGCGATTACTAAGAAAGCAGGATCAATGACGAATCCTGGAGGGCGAGGGTGTCCCGCTGTCGCGGGAGCGCGTGGCCGGCTGAGGGGTCAGTTGCGGATGGCGATGAGGATCGCGCTCGTCCACAGGGCGACGGCGGCGCTCACGCAGACGCCCGCGATGACCATTTCCAGGGCCGCGCCGGTGAGGACGGCGACGAAACCGGCGATCGCCAGCAGGCACAGGGCCGCCGCCGTCCAGAGGTACTGCCTCTGATCGAAGAGTGGGGCGAGGGGGAAGAAGTGCAGTCCCACGATCAGCGCGATCGTGGGCGGCAGGAAGATCAGCTGGTCGGTGCGCACCAGGGCGAACACCGCCGCCGCGATCAGAACGATCTGGGTGATGTTGACCACGCCCACCCAGCGGTTCCACGAACGTGGAAGGACGCGCTCGCGTCGTCGATGACCCTGGCTCGCGTAGCGAATCCCCTGGAGGATCACCAGGAGGGACACCAACGCGGACACGATCATGGCCAGGAGCGGGGCCTGACTCAGGTTCCCCCATCCCGCCACAGCCCAGATGAAGGCGAAGACGCTGAGGATGATGATCCCCTGGCGTCGGATCCGGTCGTCCAGGAGCTGAGGTTCTGTGGTCGCAGGCACGCGATCACCCTACGGGCGGAGCGTGTCGTTTCATTGCCGTGAGCAGGGCCGGTTCCGGCCGGCGCGTCCCGCGAGCACCGATTTCAGGCCTGTGACCTGCGTCTCCGTCACAGAACCTCACCTGTGTGTTCACAGGACCTCACAAATGGTATTACCATTCTCGGAGCCTGGTCCAAGAGCAGGTCAAGGCGGTACTCGGTGTCCGCCACGTCCCACCCCGCCCAGTGGAAGGCTCCGTCGTGGAGAACTTCGAACCCGTGTACGGCACGGGTCCCCTCCTCGGGATCGCGGCGGGCGCCATCGCGCTCCTGCTGTTCCTGATCATCAGATTCAAACTGCACGCCTTCATCGCGCTCGTGCTGGTCAGCGTGATCACCGCGCTCGCCGCCGGCATCCCGGTCGCCGGGGTGGTGCCCACCCTCCTGGACGGCTTCGGCGGAACACTCGCGAGCGTCGCCCTCCTGGTCGGCCTCGGTGTGATGATCGGCCGTCTGCTGGAGATCACCGGTGGCGCGGCCGTCCTGGCCGGTGCCCTCATCAAGCTGTTCGGCGAGAAGCGGGCCCCGCTGGCGCTGGGCGTGGCCTCACTGCTGTTCGGCTTCCCGATCTTCTTCGACGTCGGCCTCGTCGTGATGCTGCCGATCGTCTTCAGCGTCGCCCGTCGCGTGGGCGGCTCCGTGCTGCTCTACGCCCTGCCCACCGCCGGCGCCTTCGCGGTGATGCACGCGTTCGTCCCGCCGCACCCCGGTCCGGTCACCGCCGCCGTCGAGATCGGCGCCGACATGGGGCTGACCCTGCTCATCGGTGCCCTTCTGGCCATCCCCACCTGGTACCTGGCCAGCTACCTGTTCGGCCTGTGGGCGGGCAAGCGCTGGGAGCTCCCCGTCCCGGACGACATCATGTCCGACGGTGAGGTCAAGCACGAGAACCCGCCGCACCTGATGACCGTCATCAGCGTCCTCCTCCTGCCGATGCTGCTGATCTTCGCCAACACCGGTATCACCACCGTCGCCGCCACCGGCGCGGTGCCCGAGGAAGCCACGTGGGTGCAGGTCATGCGCCTGGTCGGTGAGACCCCCATCGCCCTGCTCATCACCGTCGTCTACGCGATGGTCGTGCTCAGCAAGGGCCGCTTCACGCGTACCAGGGTGGAGGAGATCGTGGGCGGGGCGCTCGGCCCGGTCTGCGCGATCATCCTCATCACCGGCGCCGGCGGCATGTTCGGCGGGGTCCTGCGCACCAGCGGTATCGGTGACGCCCTCGCCGACAGCCTGGATTCCACGGGCATGCCGGTCATCCTCGCGGCGTTCATCATCGCCCTGGCCCTGCGCGTCGCCCAGGGCTCGGCCACCGTCGCCATCACCACCGCCGCGGGCCTCATCGCCCCGGCGGTGCAGGCCACCTCGGGGCTGAGCTCCATCGACCTGGCCCTGATCGTGATCGCCATCGCCTCCGGAGCCACGGCCCTGTCGCACGTCAACGACTCCGGCTTCTGGCTGGTCGGCCGCTTCCTGGGCATGGACGTCAAGACCACGCTCAAGACCTGGACCGTGATGGAGACCCTGATCGGCTTCATCGGCTTCGGGCTCGCCTTCGGTCTGTCCCTGGTCCTGTAGGTGGAACGGGCCATGGTCGCCGGGCGACCCGAACGCGGCTCACCCCTGCGGGGGGCGGGTGTCCTTCAACGCGTCGGAGACCTCGGTGACGATGGCCCGCATCGCCGCCTCCGCCACGTCCGGCAGCCCGTCCCGGATGGCCTGCGCCACCGCCGTGTGCAGGCGCAACGCCTCCGGGCGCGGCTGGTGCGGCATCAGGTCGTAGGAGGTGCGGCCGACCAGGACCTCGGTCACCACGTCCGAGAGCCCGGCCAGCATCTCGTTGCCGGACAGTTCCAGGATGCGCCGGTGGAACGTGACGTCCAGGTCCATGAACGTGTCGAGCTTGCCGGCCCGACCGGTCAGTGTCATCTGTTCGGCCAGCACCACCAGCCGGGCCCGCTCGTCGGCGGGGCCGCGTTCGGCGGCCAGGGCCGCGGCGCCCGGTTCCACGGCCGCGCGCAGTTCGTTCAGGGATCGCAGCTGGTCCATGCGGGCGTCTCCGGCCAGGCGCCAGCGGATCAGCTGCGGGTCGAACACGCTCCAGTCGCGCCGGGGCCGGACCCGGATGCCGGTGCGGGGGCGGCTGACCACCAGGCCCATGGACTCCAGGACCCGCACCGCCTCGCGGGCGACCGTCCGAGAGACCCCGAATCCATCTTCCAACCCGCTCAGCGTGAAGGTGTGACCGCAGGCGTACTCGCCCGCGGCGATCGCCGGGCCGAGCACCGCCAGCACCCGGTTGTGCAACGTGCGGTGCGTCGTGCCCATCGGCGGTCCCTCGTACTTCCCGGTTCTGCTGCTTCGGCCGCTATGGGCCGGGGGTCAGCCTGAAGCCTAACGGGAACGATTGATAACACTATTGGTGGTGCCGCCGAGTGGCGGGCCACGAGACGGAGAGACCATGCACTTTGTCTTCATGGGTGTGTCCGGTAGCGGCAAGACGAGTGTGGCCCAGCGGGTCGCGGTCCGTCTCGGGCTGCCCTTCGCCGAGGCCGACGACTTCCACCCCGAGGCCAACATCCGCAAGATGGAGTCGGGGGTGCCCCTGACCGACGAGGACCGTGGGCCATGGCTGCGTGAACTGGCCCGCTGGATCGGTGCGAACGACGCCCTGGGCGAGTCCACCGTGATGGCCTGTTCGGCGCTCAAACGCGACTACAGGGACCTGCTGAGGGCCGGGGCCTCGGATGTGCACTTCCTCCACCTGCACGGAACACAGGAGGTGATCTGGGAGAGGCTCGACGCCCGAGAGGACCACTTCATGCCGTCGGGGCTGCTGCTCTCCCAGATGCAGACCCTGGAACGGCTCGGCCCGGACGAGGCCGGCCGGGAACTCGACGTGCGCGAGGACCTGGACACGCTGACATCGCAGGCCCTGGAGTACGTGGGGGAGCGGATGGGGGCCACGGGGGTCTGATCCGTCCCGCTCCGTTACGTCATGCCACGGCCACGGTCCGTTGTGTGGCATTACTCCACTTGTGCAGTGGGGCGCGGCACGCGACCCTGTTCGTCATGCAAGACTCCCAACCGTCCCCCACCGCCACCGCGTCCCGCCCCTTCAGCGTGGTGCCCCCGCCCCGGAAGAGCCTTCTGGCCCCGGCCCACCCGGGAGTGCGTCCCCCGCTGGACGTGCGTCAGACCTGTGTCCTGATGTTCGTCGCCGCGGCCCTGTACGGCCTGCTCGCCTACCTGGTCGGGAGCATGCTTTCCGAAGGCGTCCACGCGAGCGTGACGACCGAATTGTGGCTGCTGCTCGTGATGGCGGCCCTGGTCGGCCTCGGCCTGGTCGCGCTGGCACTGCCGGTCCGTCGAGCCGGTCACGTGCTCTGGCGGGCCTCCCAGATCGGTTCACTGTTCGCCTTCGGTACCGCGCTGTTCACGCTGTTCCTGGCGGCTTGGCTCGCCGACACCCCGCTGATGCTGGCGGGGACCGTGGCGGCGCTCTCCGCGATCGTCCTCAACATCGCGCTGTGGAGCACCAACGTGCGTCGCTGGTGCCACGAGTAGCACCAGGCCACTCCACTTCGACAAAGGGCCCGGCGGGTTTTGAACGAACCGTTCCCCGCCGGGCCTTCCCCATGTCCGGTCAGTCGTCCTCTTCGCCATCGGCCAGGACGTGCAGTCGGGCCAAGTGCTCGCCGTCGTCCTCGCCGTGACGGGCGACGTACACCTCCCGGGCCTCGTCCGCGACGTCGCCGATCTCGTCCTCGAAGCCGTAGTCGATGAGGTCGTCCAGGAGATCGAGTGCGCGATGGAGGGGATCATCCTCCTCGTCGTCATCCTCGCTCTTGGCGGGCAGGTGCGCGTTGACCAGGGACAGCACGACGGCGCGTGCCTCCTCGACCGCGCTCTCCGCGCCGGCGGCACCGCTCAGGCGGATGCGGGTGATGGGGTCCTCGTCGGCGATCAGCATGAGCTGTTCGGTGAGCCAGGCGCTGTCCTGACCTTCGAGGAACGCGGTGAGGGACGCGTCGTCCAGGGGTGTGTCCATTCGCAGATCATAGGACGCTCGAAGGGTCCTTGGTCCGAAACGGACACCATGTCGGAAAAGTTAAATCATCCTATGACCGGATAACTTTGAGGGAATGTACTGAAGCGAGTACTCAGGGTCATGGGATTCGGGTTTCCGTTGCACCCTTTAAGATCCCGAACAGTTGAACACCTGGACGCGAAAAACCGAGCTATGGATCACGGCACAGATCTGAAACGGTTGTATTAATACCCAGCCGTCTATCTTCCCAGGGGCTCGTGAACCGGTTTAGGGTCCACAGCAATCGTTCTGGGCCTCAACCCCACGTCCCCCTGAGGTGGACCACATGTTCACGAAGTCTTCCCGAAAGCCGCTCGGTCTCGTGGCCGTCGCGGCGTCGCTCACCCTGGTGGCGACAGCCTGTGCGGAGAGTGACCGCGGCTCCGGCGACGGCGAGCAGCCGTTCGTCTTCGGGGCCGCCGGTGACATCACGTCACTGGATCCCTTCCTCACCAACGACGGCGAGACCTACCGTTACAGCCGGCAGGTCTTCGAAACCCTTCTCGACCACGAATCCGGTGGTTCGGAAATCGTCGGCGGTCTCGCCGAGACCTGGGATCAGTCCGAGGACGGCACCGTCTGGACCTTCAACCTCCGCGACAACGTCACCTTCCACGACGGCGACGAATTCAACGCCGAGGTCGTCTGCGCCAATTTCGATCGCTGGAACAATCTGACCGGTGCCTACCAGAGCTCCAACCTGTCCTACTACTGGCAGTCGATCTTCGGTGGATTCGCCGAGCCCGACGAGGACTACAGCACCGGAGAATCCCGTTACGTCTCCTGTGACGCCGAGGACGAGCTCACCGCCGTCATCGAGATCTCCGAGTACTCCTCGATCTTCCCCGGTGGATTCAGCCTCGCCGCCTTCGGCATCATGAGCCCCACCACCCTGGAGACCATGGAGGGCCAGGAGGTCACCGGTGAAGAGGGCAACCTGAGCCTCCCCGACTTCGCCCAGAGCGCCGGCTCACTCGCCGGCACCGGTCCGTTCACCGTCGAGGAATGGAACCAGGACCAGGCCGAGGTCACCCTCAACCGGTACGACGACTACTGGGGCGACCCGGCGGGCTTCGAGACCATGATCCTGCGGAGCATCCCCGACGAGACCGCCCGCCGCCAGGCGCTGGAGGCCGGTGACATCCAGGGCTACGACCTGGTCGCCCCGGCCGACGTCGCGCCGCTGGAGGACGCCGGTTTCCAGGTGCCCACCCGTGACGTGTTCAACGTCCTGTACATGGCCTACCAGCAGGAGAGCCACGAGGCGCTCGCCGAGATGGAGGTCCGTGAGGCCCTCTCCCACGCGGTGGACCGCCAGCGCATCGTCGACACCATCCTCCCCGAGGGTGGCGAGGTCGCCACGCAGTTCCACCCGGACACCCTCGACGGTTGGTCCGAGGACGTGCGGACCTTCGACTACGACCCGGACAAGGCCCGCGAGATGCTCGCCGACGCCGGGTACGAAGACGGCTTCGACGTCGAGTTCTGCTACCCGACCGAGGTCACCCGCCCGTACATGCCCGCCCCCAAGGACATCTTCGACGTCATCACCGAAGACCTCCAGGAGGTCGGCGTCACCGTGGAGGCCACCCCCTACGAGTGGTCCGTCTACTCCGGCCAGGTCGACAGCGGCAACTGCCCGATGTACCTGCTCGGCTGGACCGGTGACTACAACGACGCCTACAACTTCATCGGCACCTGGTTCTCCACCCACAACGACGCGTGGGGCATGGACGAGGAAGAGCTCTTCGACAAGATGACCGAGGTGAGCACCAACCCCGACGAGGAAGAGCGCGTCGCCGGTTACCAGGAGCTCAACGAGATGGTCATGGACGCCCTGCCGGGGCTGCCCATCTCCAGCTCCCCGCCCTCGATCGCCTTCTCGCCCGACGTCGAGCCGCCCAACGTCAGCCCGCTGACGCAGGAGAACTTCGGCGAAGCCTCCTGGAAGTAGTACCTCCGCCGGGCCCGACCGCCACGCCGGTCGGGCCCGGCACCACGGGTGCCCCATGGCGGTGTCCCCCCGTCGCCGCACCTCCCCTGGGGCGATCCCCCGATCATCCGAACCTTCCACCACTGGCGAAAGGCGGCGAAGGTGCTGCGATTCATCGTCAGGCGACTCCTACAGCTCATCCCGACACTGGGTGGCCTGTCGATCCTGCTGTTCGTCTGGCTCCAACGGCTGCCGGGCGGGCCGGAGTACGCCCTCCTCCCCGACGACGCGACCCCTGAACAGCGTGCGATGCTGCGGCGGTCGCTCGGCCTGGACGAACCACTCATGGTTCAGTACCTGGCCTTCCTGCGCAGAATCGCCCAAGGCGACCTCGGGACATCGCTCCAGACCTCACGTCCGGTCCTGGACGAGTTCTTCCTCAGGTTCCCGGCGACGTTCGAGCTGGGCGTGACCGCGATCCTCATCGCCGTCATCATCGGACTTCCGCTCGGTTACCTCGCCGCGCGCCGCCGCGGCACCATCCTGGACTTCGCCGCCGTCGGCGGTTCCCTCCTGGGCATCTGCACCCCGGTCTTCTTCCTCGCGTTCATCCTCAAGGTGGTCTTCGCCGAGGGCATGGGGTGGTTCCCCTCGGCCTTCCGGCTCTCCCCGGGGCTCACCCGCACCGACATCACCGGATTCGTCGTCCTGGACGGTGTCATGACCCGTGAATGGGACGTGGTCTGGGACGCGCTCGCCCACCTGGCCCTGCCGGGGCTGGCGCTGGCGTCCATCCCGTTGGCCGTCATCACCCGTATGACCAGGGCGAGCGTCCTGGAGGTGATGGAAGAGGACTACGTGCGCACGGCCAACGCCAAGGGTCTGCACCGGACCACGGTCCGCACCCGCCACGTGCTGCGCAACGCCCTGTTGCCGGTGGTCACCGCCGTCGGTCTGCTCACCGGCAGCCTCTTCGCGGGGGCCGTCCTCACCGAGAGCGTGTTCGCCTTCCCGGGCATCGGTTCGTTCGTGTACATCGCCACCCAGGAACGCGACTATCCGGTCCTGACCGGGTTCATCCTGCTCATCGCCACCATGTACGTGTTCATCAACCTCCTGGTCGACATCTCGTACAGCCTCCTCGACCCGAGAGTGCGGGCCCAGTGATGCCTACGACACCGAGCTCCCAAAGCCCTTCCGAGACCGAAGAGAAGACGCCCCTCCACAAGCGCAAGGCCGCCAAGGTCGACCGGCTCGCCGAACTCATGGGCGACCGGGGCGACGACGGCCACGGTGCCGGGGTCTGGCGCGAGGCCTTCGGACGCATGCGGCGCAGCCCCATGGCGATCAGTGGCGCGATCATCGTCGTCATGTTCTTGCTGGTGGCGCTGTTCTCACCGCTCATCGCCCCCTACAGCCCGACCTCACAGGCCTGGGGCAGCGAGGTCTTCCCCAACCGCAACGAGTTCGTCGGACCACGCGCCGAGAACTGGTTGGGCCTGGACCACCTCGGCCGCGACATGTTCTCCCGCATGGTGATCGGAGCCCGCCAGACCCTCATGGTCGGTGTGGTCGCCACCTTCGTCGGCTTCCTGTTCGGTGCCCTGCTCGGCGGCGTCGCCGGCGGCTGCACGGTCCTCGGTGGCCGGTGGGGGCGCCAGGTCGACAACGTCATCATGCGCGTCATCGACATGATGCTCGCGCTGCCGTCCCTGCTGCTGGCCGTCACCGTCGCCGCGCTCGTCGGACCCAGCCTGACCACCGTCATGCTCGCGGTCGGTATCGCCCAAATCCCGATCTTCGCCCGGCTGCTGCGCGGCGCGATGATCTCCCAGGGCAACCGCGAGTACGTACTGGCCGCGCAGGCCATGGGCGTGCGCAGCCACAAGATCGCCCTGACGCACATCCTGCCCAACTCCATGGGGCCGGTGCTCGTCCAGTCCACGCTCACCCTGGCGACCGCCATCATCGACGCGGCCGCCCTGTCCTACCTGGGTCTGGGCAACCCCGACGCGAACTTCCCGGAGTGGGGCACGATGCTCTCCGAGGCCCAACGGTTCCTGTCCAGCGCTCCGGCCCTGGCCGTCTACCCGGCCCTGGGCATCATCATCACCGCGCTCGGCTTCACCCTCCTGGGAGAGTCCCTGCGTGAGGCGCTCGACCCGAAGTTGAGGAAGTGACCATGAGTTCCAGCACGCCGCTGTTGGCGGTGGACGAGCTGTCCGTGGTGTTCCACCGGCGCGGGTCCGGTGAAACGCGCGCCGTCGACGGAGTCTCCTTCAGCCTGGAGGAAGGCCGCGTCACGGGTCTGGTCGGCGAGTCCGGCTGTGGCAAGAGCGTCACCTCCCTGGCCCTGATGGGGCTCCTTCCGGACCGCGGGGTCAAGGTCGGTGGCAGCGCCGTCATGCAGCTACCCGACGGTGAGGCGGACCTGCTTCGCCTCTCCCAGCGCCGCCTGCGGGACCTGCGCGGATCCCAGATGGCGATGATCTTCCAGGACCCGCTCAGCTCGCTCAACCCGGTGGTCCCCATCGGCATGCAGGTCACCGAGATCCTCAAGCGGCACCGGGGGATGCGCGGGGTCGCCGTCCGCAAGGAGGCCGCCGACCTGCTGTACCGGGTGGGCATCCCCGACCCCACCCGACGGCTCGACGAGTATCCGCACCAGCTGTCCGGTGGAATGCGTCAGCGCGCGCTCATCGCCATGGCGGTGGCCTGCAAGCCCCGCCTGATGATCGCGGACGAGCCCACCACCGCCCTGGACGTCACCATCCAGGCGCAGATCCTGGAACTGCTCAAAGACCTGGTCACCGAGGAGGGCACCGCCCTGCTCATGATCACCCACGACCTGGGCGTGGTGGCCGGGCTGTGCGACGACATCAACGTCCTGTACGCCGGGCGGGCGGTGGAGACCGCGCCGCGCGAACCGTTGTTCGCCGACCCCACGCACCCCTACACCGTGGGGCTGCTCGGGTCCATTCCGAGACTCGACGCCCCACGCGGGGAATCGCTCACCCCGGTGCGCGGTTCGGCCAACGACAACATCGCCTGGGTGGACGGTTGCGCGTTCGCGCCCCGCTGCGACCACTACACGATGGAGTGCCTCCAGGGACCGCCCCCGCTGGTGAGCGTGGAGAAGGGTGACGGCGGCGACGACGGCGGACACGTTCACCGTTGCGTCAACCCCATCGACCACGCGGCGGTGGCGGACCGGGCGGTCCTGGACAGCCCGACCGTGGCCGACGAAGACGAGGAGGAGCGGGGATGAGCCTGCTGGAGATCAAGGACCTCAAGGTCCACTTCCCGATCAAGCGCGGCGTGCTCATCGACCGCACCATCGGGCACGTCCAAGCCGTCGACGGGGTGTCGCTGAACGTCGAGAAGGGCCAGACCTACGGCCTCGTCGGCGAATCCGGTTGCGGCAAGACCACCCTGGGCCGGGCCGTCCTACGCCTCAACGAGATCACCGAGGGCGAAGTGTGGTTCGGTGGGCGTGACCTCGCCGGACTGGACCCCGAGTCCATGCGCCGCGAACGCGCCAACCTCCAGATGGTCTTCCAGGACCCGCTGGGCAGCCTCAACCCGAGGCAGACCGTCGGCGCCATCCTCATGGAAGGTCTGGAGACCCACGGCATCGGCGGGCCCGAGGAGATCTCCGAAGGCATCGGCGCCAAGGAACGCCGGCGACTGATCCGGGAGGACCGGCGAGCCCGCATCGTCGACGCACTGGAACGGGTGGGCCTGTCCGCCAAGGCGCTCAAGCGCTACCCGCACGAGTTCTCCGGGGGCCAGCGCCAGCGCATCGGTATCGCCCGCGCGCTGGTCCTCCAACCGGACCTGATCATCTGCGACGAACCCGTGTCCGCGCTGGACGTGTCCATCCAGGCGCAGGTGCTCAACCTCCTGGAGGAACTCCAGGACGAGATGGGACTGACGTACCTGGTGATCGCCCACGACCTCGCGGTCGTGCGGCACGTCAGCGACGTCGTCGGAGTGATGTACCTGGGTGCGCTGGTGGAAGAGGCCACCAGCGACGAGATGTACGAGACCCCGATGCACCCCTACACCCGTTCGCTGATGTCGGCGGTGCCGGTCCCCGATCCGACGGTCGAGGACTCCCGCGAGCGGATCCTGCTCGCCGGCGACCTGCCCTCGCCCGCGAACCCGCCGACCGGCTGTCGGTTCCACACCCGGTGCCCCTGGCGCCAGGAGGAGTTGTGCGACACCGAGCGGCCCGAGCTGCGCCTGCTGAAGAGCGGCACCCACCGGGTGGCCTGCCATTACGCCGAGCAGATCCTGTCCGGTGAGATCCAGCCCAGCGAGGAACGGGCGGATCGGATCGTGCACGGCGCGAGTTGAGTGAACGCGAACGCGCGGATGTCCTGGCGTGGTGGGGGCGCCCGCGCGTTCGCGTGTGCGGCGGGTTCCGGCAGGTGGGTGGTGT
>NZ_BCSH01000022.1 GCF_001570765.1 Nocardiopsis listeri NBRC 13360
CCCGCCCAACAACCCCAAGAGTCAGAGACCTCAGGCGCCCACCCACACACCCGACACCCGACACCAGCCACCCGCCACCTCCACCCCTCGGCCTTACTCATCTAGTCGCTGTCCCGTGGAGCACGGGGGCGCCCGAACACGCCGAAGCGCTGGCGGAGACACAAAGAGACACAGAAGAAGGGGCGGTCCGCACTGATCAGTGCGGACCGCCCCTTCCTTCGTGTCGGAAGATCCCGCGCTCAGCCTTCGGTTCCGGCCGGAGGGGCCGCGGCGAGTTCGCGGCGACGCACCTCGAAGCGGCGTGTCTCCTTCCACAGCCGCAGCACCAGGATCACCTCGAAGAGGGCCAGCGCCAGGACGGAGAAGACCGCCACCGGGATGATGAGGCTGTTCAACGGGGTGAAGAACGCCACGAGCACGGTGATCGGGGCGACCACGCACAGGAACATCTCGAACTCGATGCCGCTGAACAGGTGCGGACGCACGCGGTGCCGCATCAGCAGGCCACGGGCGCGCGGGTACAGCCCCTTGGACGATGTGGAGGTCGCCTTGCTCTCGGACTCCGCGGACTCGTCGTCCTCGGGGTCGGCGGCCTGGGAGGAGATCGCGTAGTCGTGCACCCGGTCGGCGTCACCGGAGGCGATCACCAAGGTCTGCCTCATGGACTTGCGTGTCTTGGCGACCTGGGACCCGTTGAGGTAGCGCAGCAGGTCGAAGAAGACCACCACGGGCGCGACGATCAGGTAGGCGGGGTTGTCGGTGATCAGCCACTGCCCGATGAGCAGCGTCATCACGCAACCGAAGAAGCGGATGCGGTCGAAGACGAAGTCGACCCACGCCCCGAAGATCGAACCGTTGCCCTTCAGGCGGGCGATCTTGCCGTCCATGCAGTCCAGTACGAAGCTCAGGTGGAACAGCAGGGCGCCGGCCACCAGCCAGACCCACCCGGTGTCACCGGCCCAGATCGGAGCGAGGAAGCACAGGGCGGAGAACAACCCCAGCACCCCGGCGCCCAGTGTGAGCTGGTTGGGGGTGATGTTCGTGCGGTTCGCCGTCCACACCACCAGCCGGCCGGCCAACGGGTCGACCAGGAAGACGGTCCACCAGGCGTCCTTGGCCTTGTAGGTCTCTTCCTTGACTTGCGCGAGAGTGAAACGCGACATGCTGGTTTTCTCCTGAAGGGATCTGGTGTCCCCTGCGCCCACCGGCAGCGGCGTCGTGTCACCGGGTCCGGGCATGGGTCAGGCACCGAGTCGAGGCGGGAATCGAGTCATCATTACAGACGGGGGTACCTCCAAGGTAATCGGTCACGGCATACTTGAGTCGTAAGAGGGGGATCAACAGGGTGCCGCCGGCGCCTAGCGGCGGAGTGGTCCACCCCCTTCGGTCTCGACCGAGGTAGAGGCATTGCGTTTTCTCAACGACCAGGTTCCCGATCAGGACCTGACGTACAGCGACGTGTTCATGGTCCCGGGCCGCAGCGCCGTGGGTTCCCGTCTCAGCGTGGACCTTTCGTCGCCGGACGGTACGGGCACCACCATCCCGTTGGTCGTGTCGAACATGACCGCGGTGGCCGGTCGGCGCATGGCGGAGACCATCGCCCGACGCGGCGGGATCGCCGTCATCCCACAGGACATCCCCATCGAGGTGGTGTCCGATGTCATCTCCTGGACCAAGCAGCGGCACCTGGTCTACGACACCGCCATCACCCTCAACCCGACGAGCACCGTCGGTGAGGCCCTCAACCTGCTGCCCAAGCGGGCGCACAACGCGGTGATCGTCGTCGACGACGACCGGCGTCCGCTCGGTGTGGTCACCGAGGCCGACTGCGCGGGCGTGGACCGCTTCGCGCAGCTGCGCGACGTGATGTCCGACGAGCTGCTGACCATTCCCGCGGGCACCGAGCCCCGTGAGGCGTTCGGCATACTGCACGACTTCCGCCACCGGTTGGCCCCGGTCGTGGACGAACAGGGCGCCCTGGTGGGTGTGCTCACCCGCACCGGCGCACTGCGCTCCACGCTGTACACGCCGGCCGTGGACTCGGAGAACCGGCTCCGCGTGGCCGCCGCCGTGGGCATCAACGGAGACGTGGCGGGCAAGGCCGGCGAGCTGCTGGCGGCGGGCGCGGACACGCTGGTGATCGACACCGCGCACGGCCACCAGGAGAAGATGATCGCCGCGATCGAGAAGGTCCGCGCGCTCTCTCCGAACGTGCCGATCGTGGCGGGCAACATCGTCACCGCACAGGGCACCCGCGATCTCATCGAGGCCGGTGCCGACATCGTGAAGGTCGGTGTGGGACCGGGGGCGATGTGCACCACCCGGATGATGACCGCGGTGGGCAGGCCGCAGTTCTCCGCCGTGCTGGAGTGCGCGGCCGCCGCCCGTGAAATGGGCGCACACGTGTGGGCCGACGGCGGTGTACGCCACCCGCGCGACGTGGCGCTCGCCCTGGCCGCCGGTGCCTCCAACGTCATGGTGGGTTCGTGGTTCGCGGGCACCTACGAGTCTCCCGGCGACGTCCTGCGCGACGCGCAGGGCCGCCAGTACAAGGAGAGCTTCGGGATGGCCTCGGCCCGCGCGGTGAAGCTGCGCACCGCCGAGGACTCGCCCTTCGAGCGGGCCCGCAAGGCCCTGTTCGAGGAGGGCATCTCGACGGGCCGGATGTACCTGGACTCCGAGCGTCCGGGCGTGGAGGACCTCGTCGACCAGATCATCGCTGGTGTGCGCAGCTCCATGACGTACGCGGGCGCCACCTCACCGACCGAGTTCCACGAGCGTGCCGTGGTGGGCGTGCAGAGCGCCGCCGGCTACAACGAGGGGCGTCCGGTGGAGAACGGCTGGTAGAGCCCGCTCCGACGGACGCCTTGGGGAGGGGCCTTCGGGCCCCTCCCCTTCCTGGGTTCAGGCACCCGTCGCGCCGCCCTTGGCCTTGTACTCCTTGCGGTACCGACCGCACATACGGTCGGCGTGCCGGATGGGCTCGGGGATGCGGTACTTGGGCGACACCCGGAGGATGAGGTCGGCGGCGCCGGCCAGGTCCACCCGATGGCCCACGGACACGTACACCGGTTTGGTGCGGCTCCGGGTGCGCAGGGTTCGGCCGATCACCTCGGTGCCCTGCTGTGCGAGGGTCTCGGTGTCCTCGACGAGTTCGGAGCGTCCGGCCACCATGGGGGTCCAGGAACCACGTTCCTCGCCGGGCAGGGAGTTCCGTCCGTAGAGCACCGTCTTGGCGGAGCCGACCACGCGGGCGTCGAGGAGGACGCCGAGGTGGCTGGCGACCCCGAAGCGGCGGGGGTGGGCCAGGCCGAAGCCGTCGCTGACGAATACGTCGGGGGTGACGTTCAACCCCTCGATGGCCTTGAGGACCGGCGGCAGCTCACGGAAGGCGAACAGCCCGGAGATGTAGGGGAAGGAAGGGGTGTCGGCGACCAGGGAGGTGTCGACGACCTCCAGGGTGCGGGCGTCGAGGACCACCGCGGCGGCGGCGAGTTCGGTGTCGCCCACCCCGTAGCTGACGTCCAGGCCACAGACCAGTTCCACCGCGGCGGCGTCGAGTGGTTCGGAGCGCACGCGGTCGGCGAGCGACCGTTGGCGGGTCACCGCCTCCTTGGGGTCCATCGGCCAATTCTCCGGGTCGTCCAGCGCCTTGGCCGCCCGTTCGGCGATCTCCGTCATCGGTCCCCCCAGCATCATCCGCCTGTCTGCCAGGCGCAGTCTAAGGCCGTACGCCTCGGGCCGTGCCCCCGTACACGGCTCGAGGTGGATCAGTGCGCGGCGCGTTCCACGGTGAACGGCTCGCCGTTGGCGGGGACCCCCACCCCGGTCCAGGTGAAGGGGAGCCCACCGGCCCGGTCCAGGTCGGCGTGGTCCATCAGTTGGAAGTGCAGGTGCGGTTCGGAGGAGTTCCCGGAGTTTCCGCACTCGCCGATCTTGTGGCCCGCGACGACGTGGTCGCCCTCCTTCACGGCGACGGAACCCTGACGAATGTGGGCGTAGGCGGCGTACACGCCGTCGCCCAGGTCGAGGACCACGTGGTTGCCCAGGATGCGGCCGGGTCCGCCCAGGGCCCGGACGAAACCTTCCAGGAAGAGGTAGAGCAACCCCGGATAGGAATTGCGGCTGTGATGGTCGCGCTGCCCGTCCGAGGTGTGCACGACCGTGGCGTCGGCGACGGCGAACAGGGGCGCCCCGAAGGACGGGAACCCGGTGGCCGGGCGCATGACCGGCCACCAACCGTCGACGATCGGGCGACCGGAGTCGATGAGGACGTCGATCGCGAAGGTCTGGCCCAGGCCGTGGGTGCCGTGGCTGGGCACCTTGTCGGAGGGTCCGTTGAGTCCGGTCCACTCGCCCTCCACCGGTGGCGCGACCTCGATGGGGGTCAGGTCGGTGCGACGTGAGGCCCACCGTCCGGCGAGTGCCCCGCACGCCGTTCCGGCGAGGTAGAGGGCGAGCGCCGGCACGGCGACCAGGAAGCCCGCGTAGCCGGGGATGGGTGCGCCCAGGTTCGACGCGACGACCAGTACGAACACCATGGCCGTCAGCACGAAGAAGATCCGTATCAGCACGGCACCCGTCTTGCGCAGCCTCACTTCGTTCATGGCCCCTCCTTGTCTCGTCCGCTCCACCCACAGGATTACGCAATTACGTATCTATTGCAATAGCTACGGGAAAACGAGCGGAACTGTGCGGGAGGCCACAGCGCCAGGCGATTACGGCACGGATTCGGCGCAGTACGGTGGAACTCGAATTTGTACTGACTAGTCAGTCTAAAAAGGGGGCACCAGGAATGCGTCGGGCCACCGGAGCGCGCGTCCACGCCGAGGACGTCACGCTCACCACCCGTGAGGGTCCCGTCTACACGGGGATCGACCTCACCGCCCGGCCGGGAACGCTCACCGTCTTCCAGGCGGACTCCGGCGGGGGCCGCAGCGCCCTGCTCCTCACCCTCACCGGGCGTATGCGCCCCACCGGAGGAGAACTGCACGTCGACGGCCACCCGTTGCCCCAACAGGCACGCAAGGTCCGCCGCATCAGCGCCCTCGGCCTCATGAACGACGTCAACGTGCTCGACGAGCGCCTGCGTGTGAGCGAGCACCTCTCCGAAGCCCGTCTGCTGCGGCTACGCCCCGCATCGCGCACCGTCGCCGAAGAGGCCATGGCGGCGGTCGGTCTGTCCGACCTGGACCGGAGCACCCTCATCAAGGAACTACCGATGCCCGAACGCCGACGCCTGGGCATGGCCCTGGGACTGGTGCACGAACCCCGCCTACTGGCGGTGGACGACGTCGACGGCGGCCTGAGCCCCCAGAACCAGGCCGCCATGTGGCGCACCCTCAAGGACCTGTCCGACGAAGGACTCACCGTCATCGCCACCTGCGCCGACGCCCGGGAGCTGGCCATGGTGGCCGACCACGACACCCAAGGGCCGATCCCCATCCGGCAGCGGAACCGCCGCGAGGGAGGCGCCCACCGTGCCCAGGACTGATCGGACCCCGCGCCCCCGCCCCCTGGCCGTCCCCCGACTCGGGCTGCTCACCATGCGGTCCTTCCTGCGGTCGCCCCTTCCCGCCGCCGCGCTGGCCGCCCTGACACTCATCCCCCTGCTCTACTCGGGAATGTACCTGTGGTCCTTCTGGGACCCCTTCGACCGCATGGAACACCTGCCCGTCGCCCTCGTCGTCGAGGACGAGGGGGCCGAGGTGGACGGTGAGCGGGTCAACGCCGGCGAGGAACTCTCCGACACCCTCCTGGAACGCGGTGACCTCGACTGGCGCCTCGTCGACGCCGACGACGCCGCCCGAGGGCTCGCCGGCGGCGACTACTACGTCACCCTCACCGTCCCCGACCACTTCAGCGAGTCCCTGACCTCGCCCTCGCGTGACCGAGAGGACCCCACCACCGCCCTTCTCGTCGCGAACTACAACGACTCCAACAGCTACATCGTCCGCCAACTGGCCGGCAGCGCCTTCAACGAGATCCGTCAGGCCGCCGCGTCCTCCGCGATCAGCGACTACCTCGACCAGATCTTCCTCGGCTTCAACGAGATCCACGACAAGACCGACGAGGCCGCCGACGGGGCCGACCGACTATCCGAGGGCGCGGGCGACGCCGAGAGCGGTTCCGGCGAGCTCTCCGATGGCATCGACGACGCGCACACCGGCGCGGGCTCCCTCGACGAGGGGATCGGCGACCTGTACGAGGGTTCCAAGACACTGGCGAGCGGTGCCGGCGACGCCTCGGAGCGGGTCTCCGCCAAGGTCGACGAGCTGGACACATTGGCCGACGACGCCCTCCCCCGGATCGAAGAGGACATCCCCGACATCCAGGACCGCGCCGAGCTGATCGCCGACGTGGCCGCCGGGGTGAACGACGCCCTCGACGAACTACCCGAGGAGATCGACGTCTCCGGCATGGAGGAGGTCGACGGCCGCCTCGCCGCCTACCTGGAGGAGAACCCGGAGCTGGAACGGGAACAGCCCGAACTGCACGTGTTGCTGACCGACCTCCAGGACGCCATGGACACCGCCCTGGACGTGGCCGGGTTCATCGACGACAACCGCGCGGAGATCGACGCGACCGCCGACGACGCCGCCGCGCTGAGCGAGCGCGCCACCGAGATCGCCGACGACCTGCCCGACATCGTGGGCAAGGCCGAGGACGCCCGCGACCAGATCGACGAACTGGACGAGGGCCTGGCCGACCTGGCCGAAGGTGCCGGGAAGCTCCGCGACGGGCTGTCCACCGCGTCCGAGGGCGCGGGTGAGCTCAACACAGGTCTGGGCACCATCGGCGACGGCGCGGGCGATCTGCATGACGGACTCGGGGAACTGTCCTCGGGCTCCGAAGAGCTCGCCTCGGGCCTGGCCGACGGGGTGGAGGAGATGCCCACCTACTCCGACGGCGGGCGGGCCACGGCCGCCCAGATGATGAGCGATCCCGTCCGGCTGGACAGCGAGGTCGACAACGAGGTGCCCGACTACGGCACCGGCTTCGCCCCGTTCTTCGTGCCCTTGTCCCTGTGGGTGGGAGCGATGGTCGTGTTCATGGTGCTGCCCGCCCTGTCCGACCGTGCCCTGGCCTCGGCCGCACCGTCCTGGCGGGTGGCGTGGGCCGGTCGGGTGGCGCCCATGGTGCTCGGCTGGGCGCAGGTGGCGGTCATGATGGCCGTCCTGCACCTGGGGTTGGGCCTGGAGTCGGTGAACTGGCCGCTGATGCTGGCGTTCCTGCTGCTCACCGCGTCCGCGTTCGCCGCCACCGTGCAGTTCCTGACCGTGCGGTTCAAGGCGGCCGGTCGTGTGGTGGCGCTGGCGCTGCTGGTGCTCCAGCTGACCTCCGCCGGCGGCACCTACCCGATCGAGACCAGCCCGGGCTTCTTCCAGGCCATCGGGCCGTACCTGCCGTTGCACTGGGGCGTGACCGCGATGCGACACCTGATCGGTGGCGGTGACATGGCGTTGGTCGCACAGGCATTCGGGGTGATGTCCTTGTGGTTGGTGATACCCCTGTTGTTGACGTGGCTCGCCGTGGCCCGCAGACGCTCATGGACGATGTCCACGCTCCATCCGGCCTTGAAGATTTGACCGGAGGGCACAATGGAGGCGATGAACGTGCAGACCCCGGGCCCGGCCCGACGTGTGGGAGGCCGCCGCGAGGCGACCCGACGCAAGCTCTTCGAGGCCGCCGTGACCCTGGTGTCCGAACAGGGATACGGCTCCACCACGGTGGACGAGATCGCCGAACACGCGGGGGTCGCCAAGGGCACCGTCTACTACAACTTCGGGGGCAAGGACGAGCTGTACGCCGCCCTGCTGGAATGGGGCGTGACCCGGCTGGCCGACACCCTGCGGCGGGCCGTCCCAGGCCCCGAGGTCGAGCCCCGCCAGGCACTGACCGAAGTGCTGCGGGCCGGTGTGGTCTTCATCGGCGCCCACGAGGCGCTGGCCCGGCTGCTCATGGCCGAGACCTGGCGCACCAACCGCTCCTGGTACACCACCGTCCGACAGATCCGCACTCAGGCGATCGGGGTCATCACCGAACAGCTCGACGCGATGGTCGAACGTGGTCTGACCCGGCCGGACCTGGAGACTTCGCTCGCGGGGTCCGCCCTGTTCGGCATGGTGGTGACCGTGGCGCTCGACTGGCGGACGCTCCAACCCGAACGTCCCGTGGAGGAGATCCACACCACCCTTGCGCACGTGGCCGACGGATTGATCGGCTCCCCCACACCGACGCGCTGAGCGTCACCCCCGACCCGCGCGAACCCGGAAGGACTCCCCCGACATGGCCGACCTATATCCCCTGTTGCCGGCTCTGGCCGGAGCGATCATCCTGTTGGTCGTCGCCCGGGACACCCGGATGGAACTACGCCTGATCAGACACGGCGTACGGGCCAAGGCCCGGGTCATCGGCTACCACGAGACGTCGGTCGCGTCCCGGATGATCGTGCAGTTCCAGACCGAGGACGGTAAGGAGGTCCACGCCGAGCACGAGAACACGGGGTGGACCGCCTCCCGTGCGGGGGAGATCGTCACCGTCTCCTACGACCCGGACAGCCCCGAGCGGGCCCGGATCGTCTCCGCCCCCTGGTTGAGCCACTACGTGCGGGCGCTGTTCGGCGCCCTGGGCCTGATCCTGGTGCTGGCCGGGATGTTCCTCGGCTACCTGAACTGGAACGAGACCACCTGAGGCTCATACGGGGGTGGGCCACCGCTCCGGTGGACGGGGGTGTTCGGTGTCGGGCGCCGAGTAGCGCACCAAACGCCCGGGCAGCCCACCGTCCAGGGTGGCGCGGGTGCGGACCCGGGTCCCGCAGACCAGGTCGGCCAGTCCCGTGCCGTCGGGTCGCACCAGCGCGGTGCAGGCGTGCAGGGCGACCACGATCAGCGACCACCACCCCAGGCCGAGGGCGATGAGCACCACGACGGGCGCGTGCAACAGGAGTGTGCGCGCCAGGACGCGGTGCCGGGCGGCCGAGCGGGCCGCCGTAGGTTCGGTCAACGCGAGACGGACGGCGGAGCACCCCGGGGTGGACCGGTCGCGACGCAGCAGGGGCGAGAAGAGCCAGAACACCGCCGCCAGGCCGAGGAGCGTGGCGGTTCGCACCTCGTTCTCGGCTCCGGGTTCGACCACTCCGTAGGCGTGCGACAGCGCGACGATGAGGGCCGACCCGTACCACCACGACCCCAGGTCCAGCAGGACGCCGAGGACCCGGCGGGTGAGGTCGGGAAGGCCGCGGTCGGGCACCGCACCCGGCCAGGAACGATGAGGGCCCCACGGCCACAGCACCGGCACCCAACGGGCCAGGAGCCACCCGAGGAGGACCCCGGCCACGGCGATGCCCGTGAGCGCGGTCGCGTCGTCGGCGTAGGAACAGGGGTAGAGGCCGAACACGCCGGTCGCCCGGACCGCGGTCACCGCCGACGCCAGTGCCATTCCTAGGGCGAAGGTGACCAGGAGACCTCGACGGAAGCGGGCGCGGGCCAGGATTCCGACCGGGAGGAACACCCCGAGGGCGAGCAGGGCCGGGCCCACGTCCAGGGCGGACGTCGGTCGGGGCACCACCGGGCACAACCCGTCGATGGAGGTCGGCAGGGGCCAGACCGCGTAGGCGGCCAGACCGAGCCCACTGAGCAGCGCGGCCAGGGTGAGTCGTCCGGGCCGGCCGACCAGGCGACCGTAGCGCCGGTGCTGTCCGCGTAGGTAGAGGGCGGAGCCGATCAACGCAAGCAGTGGCAGGCCGACCACCGCCACGTCGATGGCGGCCTGTCCCCCGCCGAACGCTCGCCCCATGGTGTCCCTCTCCCCGTTCCCGCGCCTCCGGGCCGCAACGCTAGTACGGACGAGGGCGAGGTGGGCACGGTACCGGGTTTTCGGCACCCCATACCCCTTGGTACGGCGACCGTATGTACCGGTGAATAACCGTTGCCACACCCCTATGGCCGCATGTGACCTTTGTCCTATAGTCATGCGCAACATCAGCACCATACTCACCAGTAGGTGGCAGACCAGCACTTGTATGAACATTTCACCGGTTCATGGCAGACTGCCTCTACCCCCGGATAATCCGGCGTTTCCCAGCCGAGATACGATCCCCCAAGCCGAAAACCCCCATATGTGGTTACTCTGCGGCAAGACCGTGTCACCCACACCCCAGGAGGGGCACGGCGCCCGGGCGGGAGGCGGTGTGCACACGCCGGTCGCGAAGAGCGACGAGGCGGACACGCCCCCGGACCCGAACGACTCACCCCATGACGCGGAGCGACAGGAGCATCGTGCAGGCAGTACCGAGAAAACGTGGGCGTACGATCACCGCCCGTATCCGCGCCATGGTCATGATCCCCACGACCGCCCTGCTCGTGCTGTGGCTGGTCCTCACCATCGTCCTCGGTGGTGACGCGGTCTACCAGCTGATCCGGGCCAAGGGCACCGAGGATCTGCTCACCCCTTCCGCGGTCGGCCTCGTGGACGCCATGTCCGAGCGCTCGGCCACGATCGCCTACCTGGAGAACCCCGAGGACGCCGACCTCTCCCAGCGAATGGCCGAGGCCCGGCAGAACACCGACGAGTCGCTCGGTGTGATCGTCGAGGACCTCATCGGCTTCGCCGACCTGGCCCCCGGTGACGGCGGCATGCACATCGAGATGCTGCACGACATGTACCAGGACATCGGTGAGATGCGCGAGGCCATCGACTCCGGTGACTCGGGCCGCGACGACGTCCTGGAGTACTACAACGAGCTCATCCAGCACGGCTCCGACAGCTTCGACAGCCAGGGCCGCACCGGTAACGACGGCGACGCGGTCAACCCCGGCTTCACCGCGGTGTACATGTTCCGCACGGTGGACATCCTCGCCCAGGCCGACGCACAGATCGCCCGAGGCTTCGCCACCGACGAACTCAGCGTGAAGGACCAGCGCGAGTTCACCGCCATGATGGGCTCCTACCAGACGATGCTGGACGCCAACGCTCCCTACTTGGGGGGCCCCGGCCAGGCAGAACGCTTCGAGGCGGTCCTGGAAAGCCCCGAGTACGCCGCCCTGCAACAGATGCGGGCCGAGATCTCCGAGCGTGAGGTCGAGTCCGAGACCAGCACCGACCCGATCACCCTCGCCCCGGAGACCGTGGAGAACCTGTCCATGCCGGTGGACGAGGCCGCGTGGGACCAGGCCCACGGGCACGTTCTGACCGAACTCACCGCCCTGGGCGCCGACGAAGCCGATTACACGGCCGTCGTGATCCGCAGGGACGCCAACCGGGCCGTGATGCTCGCGGTCGGCGGCAGCCTCGGCGTGGCCGCCGTGACCGGCGTCGCCTTCTACCTGGCACGGCGATCCTCCCGCAACCTCACCGAACGTCTGCTCACGCTGCGGGACGAGTCCCGGTCGCTGGCCGAGGAGCGTCTCCCCACGATCATGGAGCGCCTGCACCGCGGCGAACGGGTCGACACCACCACGGAACTCCCCGAACTGCACGCCGAGGACGACGAGATCGGTGACGTCGCCAAGGCCTTCAACACCGCCCAGCGCGCCGCGGTCGACGAGGCCGTACAGCAGACCGAACTGCGCCACGGCATCAACCGGGTCTTCCTCAACATCGCGCACCGCAGTCAGACCCTGGTCCACCGCCAGCTGCGTCTGCTGGACAAGATGGAGCGCGAACAGGAGGATCCGGACCAGCTCTCCCAGCTGTTCAAGCTGGACCACCTGGCGACCCGCTCTCGTCGTAACGCCGAGAACCTGCTGATCCTCGGCGGGGAGGCCCCCGGTCGCACCTGGCACCGCCCGATGCCGCTGATCGACGTCCTGCGCGGTGCGATCTCCGAGTCCGGTGACTACACGCGGGTCAAGCGCGAGCGCATCGCCCGGGTCGACCTCAACGGTCCCGCCGTCGCCGACGTCATCCACCTCGTCGCCGAGCTGGTCGACAACGCCTCGATGTTCTCGCCCCCGCACACGAACGTCCGGCTGAGCAGCGAGGACGTGCCCAACGGTGTGACGGTCGAGATCGAAGACCGTGGTCTGGGCATGACCGAGGCCGAGCTGGAGTCGGCCAACTCCCTGCTGGCCGAGCCACCCGAGTTCGACGTCATGCGACTCAACGAGAAGATGCGCCTGGGTCTGTTCGTGGTCTCGCACCTGGCCCACCGCCACGGCATTCGCGTGCACCTGCGCCCCTCGCCCTATGGCGGTGTGCAGGCCATCGTCCTGCTGCCGCAGGAGATCATCTCCGGTGACCGCACCCCGCTGCCCTCTCAGCAGGACTCCAAGGAGGACATCTGGGAGGTGCGCGAGATCGTCGACCGCACCCCCGAGGCCGCCCTGGAATCCGGTCGGACCGACGGTGGGGGCGACACCGACAAGCCGTTGCTGACCTCGGTCTCCACGCCGGTCGAACCGAGCACGGGTGAGGACGTCCTGGCCGGTCCCGGGGACGAGCGTCCTCCACTGCCCACCCGCGGCTCCCGGATCAGCGCCGTACCCGACGGCCCGACCGAGGCCGAGGTGCCGGCGACGTCGGCTCCGTCCGCTCCGTCGGCCCCCGAGACGGTGCCGGCCGGCGGTGGCCGACCGGCTCTGCCCAAGCGACGCCCACAGGAGAACCTCGCACCCCAGTTGGCCGACGGTCCCTCCTCCGAGGGCTCGGGCGGCCCCGCCTCCGGCTCCCAGAACACGACCCCGCACGCGCTCGACAGCTCGGAACGGCTGGAACGTCTGCGCAAGAACATGTCCGCGTTCCAGAAGGGGACGGACCGTGGACGACGTGAGGGCCGGCAGAACACCAACGACACCGACAAGGATTCGTAACCGTGACCAGTACCGAAAGCGCAGGCGGAACCGCCGGCAAGAAGGACATCGACTGGCTGCTCGACGAACTGCTGGACCGCGCGGTCGGTTCCCGGCACGCGATCGTCCTCTCGGCCGACGGCCTGCTCATCGGCCGTTCCCGTGACCTGGTCAAGGAGGACGCCGAGCACCTTTCCGCCGTGGCCTCCGCCTTCCAGAGCCTGGCTCGGGGTACCGGCCGCCACTTCGGTGGTGGCGAGGTACTCCAGACGGTCGTCGAGATGGAGCAGGCCTACCTGTTCGTCGCCGGTGCGGGACGTGGCGCCTGCCTCGCCGTCCTGGCCGAGGAGAGCGCCGACGTGGGACTCATCGCCTACGAGATGAACGTCCTGGTCGAGCAGGTGGGCCGTTACATGGACGCCGCGCCTCGACACGAGGGTGCTGTTCCCGAAGCCAACCGATAGGGGTCGGTATGCAAGCGCATGACGAGTTCCCGGACGGTATACGTCCCGTCCCACCCCAGCGTGACGTGGTGGGCGACTACGGCGAGGATTTCGCCCCCGAAGAGGCCGGCCCGCTCGTACGCCCCTACGTGATCGCGCAGGGCCGCGACCACGCGGACACCGTCCAGCTGGACATGATCAGCGTGGTGATCGCGGCCAAGCGGGCCGAGGTCGACGAACTGGCCCTCGAACCGGAACAGCTGCGCATCCTGGAGCTGTGCCGAAAGCCGCAGTCGGTGGCCGAGGTCTCCGCTCACCTGGACATCCCGGTCGCCGTGGTCAAGGTGCTGATCAGCGACCTTCTCAACCGGGGCCTCGCCCTGGCCAGAGCCCCCTACAAAGCAAAGAGCCCGGTGAGCCGGGACGTACTCCAGGCGGTACTCGATGGCATCCACAGACTCTGACCCGGGCACCGAGGCCCCGGTTCCCTCGGCCCTGAAGATCCTGGTCGCCGGTGGCTTCGGCGCCGGAAAGACCACCCTGGTCGGCGCGGTCAGCGAGATCGCCCCGCTCAGCACCGAGGAGGTGATGACCGAGGCCAGCTACGGGGTCGACGACCTGTCCGGGGTGGAGTCCAAGACCACCACCACGGTGGCGCTGGACTTCGGTCGCATCACCATCAACGAGAGCCTGGTGCTGTACCTGTTCGGTACACCCGGCCAGGAGCGTTTCTGGTTCATGTGGGAGGAGCTCTCGGAGGGCGCCCTCGGCGCCATCGTCATCGCCGACACCCGTCGTCTGGAGACGTGCTTCGCCGCGGTGGACTTCTTCGAGCGCCGCGGCGTGCCGTTCGTGGTCGCGGTGAACTGCTTCGAGGGAGCCCACCTGTACGAACCGGACGAGGTCCGCGAGGCGTTGAGCCTGAACCCGGAGATCCCGGTCGTCCTGTGCGACGCCCGCGACCGGAAATCGGCCAAGGACGTGCTGTTGACCCTGGTCAACCGCGTCGCCGAGAGCGTCAGCGCCTGACGGGCCCGGATCGTCAGGGGCGAACACCACCCACTTCCCCTGTACACGTGGGCCTTCCGGGTAAAGTCGGAGCGACGAAACGGAGCGGCGTTTCGTGTACCCGACGACCCTGGATCCGTCTCGGGCGGGCCAGGACGAAGGTGGGAGTTCCCATGAAACGTTTCGACCTGCACGACAAGATCCAGGGCCTGGACGCCGAAGCGGACTGCGAGGAGATCGTTCGCCTCCTGGGGACGCGGGAGTTCCCCTGGGACATCGAACAGGCCCTGGGCCTGGCGCTGTACCGCACCTACGCCATGCCCAGCGTCGGACAGCTGCTCGGTGACACCCATGAGTTCACCGAGCGCACCCAGCACCGCTACGACGACACCGCGCTGATCCTGAACGACATCATGGAGCACGGTTTCGGCCCCGGCCGCGGCCGTGACGCGCTGCGTCGGATGAACCAGATGCACCGCTCCTACGAAATCAGCAACGACGACTACCTCTACGTCCTGAGCACCTTCGTCGTCATGCCGGTCCGCTGGCTCAACGACTACGGCTACGGATGGCGCCGCCTGACCGACCACGAGATCACCGCGAGCACCAACTACTACCGCAAGCTCGGCAGGCACATGGCGATCAAGGACATCCCCGAGACCTACGAGGAATTCCGGGAACTCATGGACTCCATGGAGGCGGAACACTTCGCCTACACCGAGGGCGGCCGCGCGGTCTCCGACGCCACCCTCGAACTGATGGTGAACTTCTACCCGTCCTGGCAGCGTCCGCTGGTCCGCCCCTTCACCAAGGCCCTGTTGGACGACAGCCTGATCAAGGCGTTCGGCTACCCGGAACCGTCCGCCTTCTGGCGCAAGGCCGGTGACCTGGCGATGAAGGGCCGGGCCAAGGTGGTGCGGCGGATGAAACCGCGTGAGGAACCACGTTGGGCCCGGATGAGCCCCAACATCCGCATGTACCCCGACGGCTACGACCCCTCCCGCATCGGCACCTTCCCCAAGGGTTGCCCGGTCCCCCACGACATGCTCACCCAGGAGGTCGCCGCCACCGGAGCGAAGGTCCCCGCTCCCGGCCAGGCCATCGCCCCCGACCGGCGTTGACGGCCCTCCACCACGGACCATCCCCCGATCCCTCCCCCGAAGGACCCCCGTATGAAACGCTTCGACTGGCGCGACGAGACCCACCGCCTCGACGCGGAGGACGACTGCGTACGGATCATCCAGATCCTGACCTCCCACGAGTTCCCGTGGGACATGGGCCGGGCCCTGGGCATCGCCCTGTACCGGACCTACGCGGTGCCCAGCATCGGTGAACTCCTCGGCCGGACCGATGAGTTCACCGGCAAGACCCAAAAGCGCTACGACGACACCGCGCTCATCCTGGGCAACATGATGCGGCACGGCTTCGAGCCCGGCAAGGGCCGTGACTCCCTGCGCCGGATGAACCAGATGCACCGCTCCTACGAAATCAGCAACGACGACTACCGGTACGTGCTCAGCACCTTCGTCGTCATGCCGGTCCGCTGGCTCAACGACTACGGCTACGGATGGCGCCGCCTGACCGACCACGAGATCGCGGCGATCACGAACTACTACCGCAGGCTCGGCAAGTACATGGGGATCAAGGACATCCCCAAGACCTACGAGGAGTTCCGCGAACTCCTCGACGGCTACGAGGCGGAGCACTTCGCCTACACCGAGGGCGGCCGCGCGGTCTCCGACGCCACCCTCGACCTGATGGTGACGTTCTACCCGCCGCGCGTGTCCGGCCTGGCCCGCAAGTTCTCCATGGCGATCCTGGACGAGTCGCTCATCCGGACCTTCCGCTACGACCCGGCGCCGAGCAGGGCCTGGCGCAGGTCCGCCGACATCGCGCTGAAGCTTCGTGCGAAGGTCGTGCGCCGGATGAAACCGCGTGAGGAACCGCTGTGGGCGGACATGAACCCGAACATCCGTAGCTACCCGGACGGCTACGACGTCGACAAGATGGGCACCTTCCCCGCGACCTGTCCGGTGGCGCACAACGTGGACCCGGTGGGGCACGAGGAGTTGTACGGCCCCGCGGGCACCGACGCCCACGGGCCCGGGTGAGCGCCGTCATCGACCCGGTACGCCCCGCGCCGCTGCCCCGTTCGGTGCACGCCTGGTACGGCAGCGGCGCGGTGGCCACGGGCGTCTTCAACACGGTCCCCGGGTTGTTGCTGCTCATCTACCTGACCGACACCCTTGCGGTGAGTCCGGCCCTGGCCGGGGTGGTGATCTTCCTGCCCAAGGTGATCGACCTCCTGGTCAGCCCCTACATCGGCATCTGGTCCGATCGGACCCGCTCGTCCTGGGGTCCGCGTCGTCCGTGGATGACGGCGGGCGCGGTCACCCTGCCGGTGCTGTTCGCGGCGATCTTCTTCGGGCCGCCGTTGCAGGGCTCGGCGGCGGCCGGCTACGTGGTCGTGCTGTTCGTCCTCGCCGCCCTGGCGTCCTCGATGTTCCAGGTCCCGCACGCGGCGATGCCCGGTGAGATCACCACCGACTACCACGAGCGGTCCACGTTCAACACGTGGCGCACCGCCTTCGTGGGGTTGGCGCTGATGCTCGGTGGGGCCTTCGCCCCGGTACTGCAATCGGTGCCCGAGGATCCGGTGACGGGTTATCGCCTGATGGGCCTGGCCATGGGCGTGGTCATCCTCGTGGCCATGCTCGGTACGGTGGTGGGCACCCGTCGGGCTCCGCGCCCGAGCCACCCGGCGCGCACCGAGAACCTCCCACGGCAGTTGCGTTCGGCCTTCTCCCACCGCCACTTCCGGGTGCTGTTCCCGGCCAACCTGCTCATGGCGGTGGCGAGCGGGACCATGGTGGCGGGTGTGCCGTACGTGACCGCCAATGTCATGGGAGAGCCCGCCTACACCAGCGTCCTCATGGTGTGCGTGTTGGTGCCGCTCATGGTGTCGGCCCCGCTGTGGAAGCGGTTGTCGATGCGCGTGGACAAGCGCGCGGCCGCCGGTTACGCGGCGATCGTGTTCGCGCTGGGCGGCCTGGGACTGCTGCTCATCCCGGTGTGGGGCGTTCCCGGGGCGGTGTCCTCCTCGGTCCTGGTGGGTGTCGGCCTGTCCGGGACCAACCTGCTGCCGTGGTCCATGCTGGCCGACTGCCTGGCCACCGGTGACGCCTCCGGTCGCCGGCAGGGCGGGGTGCTGTCCGGGGTGTGGACCTCGGGCGAGGCCATGGCGCAGGCCGTGGGCACCGGTCTGCTGTCGATGTGCCTCGCGGTGAGCGGCTACGTGGAGTCCGGCGCGGGGCAGGTCGTCGAACAGAGCGAGGACGCCCTTCGTGGCATGTTGCTGGGCAGCACGTTGCTGCCGGCCGTGGTGATGCTGACCTGCCTGGTGCCGTTGATGTTCTACCGGCTCACCCGGGACGAGGTGTCGGTGGGCGCCGGGGAGCGCGTGGGCACGGGGGCCTGAGCGACCGCCGCCGCGTGGATGCGCAGGAAGGCGTCCACTCCCGACCGGACCACCGCGCGCACCTCTTCCCCCGGCAGTGGCAACGCCCCGAAGAACGTCCGGTTGTTGACGGGACTGCGCACCAGGGCCACGTAGTGCCCCGCCGCTTCGTCCTCCTCCTCGGGTCCGAGCGCCAGCAGGCCGCGGTCGGCCATGCCCCTGAGGTATGTGGCCAGGGTCCGCAGCGACAGGCCGGGACCACGCGCCGTCCATACCCTGGCGGCGTCCGGGAAGTGTGCGGCCTCGGAGATGAGCAGCCGGACCAGGGCGCCGTGGTCGGGACGGCGCCCGTTCGAGGAGAGCCACTCGTCCCCGAAGGCGATCAGCGCGGTCCGGGCGTCCTCGGCGTCGGCGAGGTGGCGTTCGGCGATGCGGGCGTGGTCGGCCGCCAAGGCGGCACTGCTGCGCTCCACGATCGTGACGAACAGTTCCCGTTTGTCGGCGAAGTGGTTGTAGATGGTGCGTTTGGAGACCCCGGCGTCGGCGGCGATGGCGTCCACCGAGGCGCGGGTGTAGCCCTCATGGAGGAACACGCGCAGCGCCGCCTCCACGATCGCCTCGCGTTTGACCTCGGAACGGCGTGGGCGCGCCTCATCACAGGGGTCCGTCATCGCCCACCTCCACCGTGGCCGCACCGATCCGTCTACCTCCACCAGTCTGGCGCACCTTCGGCGAGCCCCGACCGTTCCCCTGGGAAACTGCACCGTGTAGTTTCCTTGTGATGGCCGAGCACGATACCTCCCAGCCCACGCCGGACCCGTCCCTGGTTCCCGCCCCCTTACCCGCTCCCACCCGACTCGACCCCGCGTTGTGGAAGCTCGCCGGGGTCCTCCTCGTCGGGGCGATGGCCGCGCTGCTCGACACCACCATCGTCAACGTGGCGGTCGACCACCTGTCCCACGCCCTGGACGCCCCCGTGTCCACCGCACAGTGGGTGGCCAGCGCCTACCTGCTCTCCACCGCCTCCGTCATCCCGGTGACCGGTTGGGCCGTGGACCGGTTCGGACAACGCGCCACCTGGATGATGGCGCTGGGCCTGTTCGGTCTGGGGTCGTTGCTGTGCGCGACGGCCTGGTCGATCGAGAGCCTCATCGCGTTCCGCGTGATCACCGGGTTGGGCAGCGGCATGGTCCTGCCCCTGGTCATGACGGTGCTGGTGCAGGCCGCAGGGCCACAGCGCCTGGGGCGGGCCATCGGGCTGCTGAGCGTGCCGATCCAGATCGCGCCCGCCATGGGTCCGGTCCTGGGCGGTCTGGTCCTGGACTCGCTGGGGTGGCGCTGGATCTTCCTGGTGTCGATCCCCCTGGTGGTGCTCGCCATGCTCTTGGGCGTGCGCGGTGTGGAGCGCGGTGACCCGCGGTCGAGTGAGCGACTGGACGTGCTGGGGTTGGCGCTGCTCTCCCCCGGGATCGCGACCATGCTCTACGGCTTGTCGGTGCTGGGCGACGTACGGTTCGCGCCGTTGTTCGTCGCCGCCGGACTGCTCCTCATCTCGGGTTTCACGGTGCACTCCTTGCGTCGCCGCTCCGGCGGCCCCGCCCCCGTGATCGACCTGCGGCTCTTCGGTGACGTGCTGTTCCGGTTGGGCGCGATGCTCATGTTCGTGTTCGGGCTGTGCATCTGGGCGGGCATGTTCCTGCTACCGCTGTTCTTTCAGCAGGTGCAGGGGACCTCGGCGTTGACGGCGGGGCTGTTGATGGCGCCGATGGCGGCCGGGGTGGCGCTGGTCAACCTGTTCGTCGGCCCGATCGCCGACCGCAGCGGCCCCCGCTACCTGGTCGTGGGCGGGTTGCTGGTGGGCGCCGTGGCCACCGCGCCGTTCGCCGTGGCGGGACCGGACACCTCGCAGGCGTTGCTCGCCTCGGCGATGTTCGTACGCGGTCTGGGTCTGGGTACCGCGATGGTCCCGATGTTGGCCACCGCCTACCGCAGACTGCCCTCCGACCAGGTGCCCCGCGCCAGCAGTGCCCTGAACGTGACCCAGCGGCTCGGCGCCGCGGTGGGCACGGCCGCGCTCGCTCTGTTGCTGTCGTCGCTGCTCGCCGGCGGCACCGTCCCGACCTCGGCGTTCCAGGCCACCTTCTGGTGGATGACCGGTCTGACGGCGCTGGCGCTGATCCCCGCGATGTTCCTCCCGAAGGTCCGCCCCTGAACGTCAGCGCCCCAGTCTGCGCCAGATCGGGCGCGGCATCAGCCGCATTCCCGTGAACACCGGCCGTAGAACGCCCGGCGCCCACACGGTGGTCGCCCTGCCGCCCAACCCCTTGGCCACGGCATCGGCGACCTGGCCCGGCGTGGCGGGGAACGGCGCCGGGTCCACGTGCGCGGACATGCGGGTGGCCACGTACCCCGGGCGCACCACCAGAACGCGTGCCCCGCTGCCGTGCAGAGAGTCCGCCAGTCCCTGCGCGAACCCGTCCAGGCCGGCCTTCGCGGACCCGTAGACGAAGTTGGCGCGACGCACCCGGACCCCCGCCACGGACGACAGCACCACGAGCGCGCCGTGGCCCTGTTCGCGCAGCCGGGCGGCGACGGCCAGGTCGACCGACACGTGTCCGGTGAAGTTCACCGCCGCCGAACGCGCGGCGGCGTGCGGATCCCCGTCGTACTCGGTCTGCTCCCCCAGCACTCCGAACGCGTCCACCACCACGTCCAGGTCACCGACCAGCTCCACGGCGGCGGCCACCGTGTCGACGTGGGTGTCGGTCGCCTCGGCCTCGAACTCCAAGGAGTGGACGGTGGCGCCCAACGCCTTCAGCACGCTCGGCGGTCCGGCGACCCCGCCACGTGCGGCCAGGACCACTTCGCGGGCACCCTCGTGCACCAGCCGTTCGGCCACGGCGAGGCCGATCTCGCTGCGCCCGCCGAGCAACAGCACGGTGCGCACCTTTCCCAGCGAGTCGCGCATGGGGTTTCCTTCCGGTCCGGGTGGGTGGTTCAAAGGAGCCGCAGCCGGCGGGCCAGGTCGGAGACGAGGACCCCGTCGGGGTCGACCCGTTCGCGCACCTTCCGCCAGGCGGGCAGGTCGGGGTACATGGCGTGCACGGCCTCGGCGTCCGCCCGGCTGTCCTTGGCCAGGTACAGACGTCCGCCGGCGGCGAGCACCCGTTCGTCGAAACCTCGCAGCAGCCCGGCCAGACCGGGGAACTCGGCGGGCAGGTCCAGGGCGAGCGTCCACCCGGGTCGGGGGAACGAGAGCGGCCCCGGGGTGGGCGCGCCCATGCGTTTGAGGACCGCCAGGAACGAGGGCGCGCCGGCCTTCGACAACCCCTCCACGACGTGTCGCAGGGTGGCCTCCTCCCCGAAGGGCACCACGAACTGGTACTGCACGAACCCGTGCGGCCCGTACATGCGGTTCCAGCCCCGCACCTTGTCCAGCGGGTGGAAGAACCCGCCCAGCGGTTGCGCCTGACCACGCCTGCGTTCGGGCGCCGCGTGGTGGTAGGCGGTGTTGAAGGCGCCGACGGTCGCCCGGTTGAGCAGGCGCGGCGGCGCCCACGGCGGGGCGCTCAGTGGAGTACCCGGGCGGTACCTGAGGGGTTCGCGGCGCAGCGGCGCGGGCAGGTCGGTGACGCGGGCGTGGTGGGCCCGGGTCAGCACCCCGCGACCGGTGGCGGCCCCGCGGGCGAGCAGGTCCACCCAGCACACCGTGTACCGGTAGTCCTGATCGGTGCGCTCCATCAGCTCCAGCGTGGAGTCGAGGTCGCCGGTCCGGTCGGTGTCCACGCGCATGTGCGCGGTCTCCACGGGGATCACCGCCAGACGCACGGAGGTGATGACCCCGGTCAGGCCCATCCCGCCGACGGTGGCCCAGAACAGTTCGGTGTCACCGTGGTCGGGACCGACCTCCAAGGCCTCGCCTCGGGGCGTGAGGAGGGTCAGGGAACGCACGTGGGCGCCGATGGAGGAGTCGACGTGATGGTTCTTGCCGTGGACGTCGGCGGCGATCGCCCCGCCCAGGGTCACGTGTCCGGTCCCGGGGGTGACGGGCGGGAAGTATCCGCGCCGCAGCAGGTGCGCCATGAGTCGGCGCAGACTCGTACCGGCCGGCGCGGTGACCTCGCCGAGGTCGGGATCGAGCCGGGGCGGTCCGGTGAGTTCGGTGCAGTCCAGGACGAGCCCTCCGGCGGCCTGCGCGGCGTCGCCGTAGGAACGGCCCAGTCCACGGGCCAGGGCGCCGCGCGGTCCGGCCTGGGCCAGCGCCTCGGCGGCCTGTTCGGCGGTGCGCGGGCGCACCACGGTGGCGGCGGTGGGGGCGGTGCGGCCCCACCCGGTGAGGAGGGTCGGTCGACTCACAGGTAGATCCCCAGTCCGACCAGGAGGACGAGGGCCACCAGGACGAGCTGCAAGGGGCGGTCCCGCAGCGCGATCTCCTCTGGTTCCTCGCCCGCTCCCCGGTCCACGAGCAGGTTGTAGCGGAGCACGAACATGATGAACGGAACGATACTGGCCGCGTGGAACGGGGACTGCGGTCCTGCGGCCTGTTCCAGGGCCCAGAGACAGTAGGTGACGATCATGGCACCGGAGGCGATCGTGCGCGTCTGGGCCAGGTAGCCGGGGGTGTAGCCGAGCAGGGCGGCCCGTGTGGGGCGGGCCTCCTCGGGGGCCTCCGCGAGCCCCCGCAGCTCCGCCTCTCGCTTGCCGACCACCACGAGCAGGGCGGCCAACGACACCACGATCACGAACCATGAGGTCAGCGGTACCCCGACCACGTAACCGCCGGCCATGGCACGCAGTACGTGACAGCTCGCCACCGCCACCAGGTCGACGACGACCATGTCCTTCAGGAAGCGGGTGTAGGTCAGGGTGAGGACCACGTACACGCCCAGGACCGCGCTCAGCCCCGGGTTCCCCAGCGCGAGGGAGGCCAGGGGCGCGACGGTCACGAACAGGATCCCGGCGACGACGGCCACGGGCACCGGAAGAGCCCCGGAGGCGATCGGGCGGTGACGCTTGCGCGGATGCAGCCGGTCACCGTCCACGTCACGGACGTCGTTGAGCAGGTAGGTGCCGCCGGCGGCCACGCAGAACAGGGCGAAGGTCACCGCGCACAACAGCAGGGAACGGGGATCGGTGAGCGCTCCGGCGGTGGCCGGGGCGGCGAAGACCAACAGGTTCTTGAGCCACTGTCGCGGGCGACAGGCCCGCAGTAGGGCCAGGGGCAGTCCCACGACGTCGCTCCGCCCGGGTCGGTTCTCGGTCTCGGGGGCCGTGGTCACGCGTTCCCCCTCTGGGTCCGGCGATGGTGGGTGGATGTGGGAACCGGACCGCCCGCGGGGGTGACGGGCGGTCCGGTGGGGATGATCCGGCCGGGACAGTGGCCGGGGGGACGGGGGCGGTGGGGTCTACTGGGCGGCGCGGCGTCCGGTGACGAGCAGGACGACGGCGATGCCGATGAAGCCGACGCCGGCCACGAGCGAGACGATCGGCAGCGTGGTGTTCAGCAGCGGCAGGACCGCGCGGGCCTGGTCGGTGTTCTCGATGGCGGCGGCGCGGGTGGCGTCGTCGTAGACGAGTTCACCGCTCATCATGGTCAGCACCTCCTCCCCGTCCACGACGACGACCTGGTGGTGGTCCTCGCTGACGTTGATCGGTGAACCACTGACCGGTTCGATCCAGTAGGTGCGGATGATGGAGAAGCTCACGTCACCGACGACGTCGCCCTCACCATCGAGACCGGCGACCTCGCGCGGGATCTCCCGCTCACCGATGACGGTCGGATCGACGGTCTGGACGAACTTGTAGGCCTCGACCCCGTCGACGTCCTCGACGCCCTGGAACTCCATGGGGACGACCTCTTCGACGGTCGTCTCGAAGAAGTCGTAGTCCCGCTGTTCGGTGTTGAACGGGAACTTCCAGGCCTGGCCGCTCTGGGTGACGCGCTCTTCGTCCACCATGGCGTCGCAGCAATCGACGGCTTCACCCGTGACACGATCGTGCCCGGCGCGCCGGCTGCTGGAGCTGATCCCGAAGTCCGTGTCGGAGTCCTTGATCCAGGTGAACTGGTCCCACACCACCACGTCGTCGGTGCTGGAGGCCACGTCGGCACGCAGGGTGGAGTGCGCCTCGACCTGGGCGTTCTCCACCTGCTCGACGTCTTCGATGTTGAAGTAGGTGGCCTCGCCATTGAGGACGGTGGCGTTGTAGTAGTCCAGTGGAGTCTTCATCAGGGAAGTGGCCATCCACATGCGCATCATGGGTGCCAAAGCGAGACAGAAGACCCCCAGCGCGATGAGAACGACCGCAACGGTACGGCGCATGTGTGCCCTCCTGGGCGGATGAGAGTCCGGATCTGGAACTAGGTTCAGTTCCGGGTAGAGTACTGCCCAGTAGTGAACGACGTCACCTGGGCGTGTCTGAATTTTTATAACACGTTCTAGTGAAACGTGTTCTGACTCCCTCCCGCCCAGGAAGGCCCCATGGCGCCCACGCCCACCGCGCCCGAGGACCCCACCTCCGGCAGCCCCTTGACCGACGCGGCCGACCCCGAGCGCACGCTTCCCCAGGTGAGCGGGCGCCACCACGCCCTCGACGGGATCCGTGCCCTCGCCTGTCTGATGGTCCTCATCGTGCACGTGTCGACCGAGACCGGGGACGCTCTCGCGCCCGGGATCCTCGGCGGGGTGCTCAGCGCGACGGCACTCGCCGTCCCCCTGTTCTTCGCCCTGTCCGGAGTGCTGCTGTACCGCCCGTGGGCCCGAGCCGCCCTGGACGGCACCCGCGGCCCGAGCGCGCCCTCCTACCTGTGGCGACGCGTGATGCGCGTCTTCCCCGCCTACTGGGTGGTGGCGACCGTCGCGCTGGTGCTGTGGGCCGGGGAACACCGCGGTTCGGTGGTGCACTGGATCGAGGTCCTGACGCTGTCCTTCCCGTTCAACACCAGTCCCCACTGGGCGGGGCCGGGGCCCTACGGGCTCGGACAGATGTGGAGCCTGTCGGTCGAGGTGTCCTTCTACCTCACGCTTCCGCTGTTCGCCGCGGTGCTGCACCTGTGGGCGCGCGGCGGCGCGACGGTGAACGCGCGCGGGAAACGACTGTTCATCGGCCTGGCCACGATGACGGCGCTGTCGTTCCTCGCACTGATCCCGCAGTACTTCCCCGAGCCCAGCGAGCACATGCACTCCTGGCTGCCGCGCTGCATGGGCATGTTCGCGGTGGGCATGGGCCTGGCAGTCTTGTCGGAGTGGGCCTGGCGCGAACCCGGCGCGGACGGGCCTGTGCGCAGGCTCTGTCGCACCATCGCCGCCTCCCCCGGCCTGTGCTGGCTGGTGGCGGCCGCGTTCTTCCTGTTGGAGGCGACCCCCGCCGCCGGCGGCCGCTTCTTCGAACCGGGCAACCTGTGGATCTCGGCGGTCGAGAACCTCACCAACATCGGCTTCGCGCTGTTCATGGTCGCCCCGGCGGCTCTGGCGCCCCGGCCGAAGGAGGGGCCACCGCCGGCCATGCGCACCGCCGAGGCGTGGCGGGGCGGCGCGTGGCTGGACGCCCTCATGCGACACCGGGTGATGGTGTTCTTCGCGCCGATCAGCTACGGGGTCTTCCTGTGGCAGTTCGTGGTGCTGTACCTGTGGCGCGACTTCACCGGGCAGGAGATCTTCGTCGGTTCGTTCTGGCTGGACATCGTTCCGGTCCTGATCTTCACCACGTTGCTCGCCAAGCTCACCTTCCACTTCGTGGAGGAGCCCTCTCGGAAGTGGTCTCGACGCTTCCTCTCGGAGGGGAAGCGGGGACGGCGCCCGGTACCGGCGGGCCCGCCCCCACGCTGAGGACTCAGCCCTCCTCGTCCTCCGCTTCCTCGTCCTCCGCTTCCTCCAGGTCACTCGCGGGCGCCAGCGGGCCCAGGGAGGACCAGGTCACGCAGGTCTTGTCCGGGTCGGTGTACAGGGTGAACGTGTCGCCGCGCTCGCTCACCGGCACGTACCAGAACCCGCCGTCGGGCGCGGCCGGCAATTCGGTCCGCACCTCCTCGTCGCCCACCACCACGACCAGGTTGGCCTCCTCCTGGGAGGTGTAGCCGATCGTGGCCACCTGCTCGATCCCGCCGAACTCCCACACCGACCAGGACATCAGGCCGTCCCAGTTGTCCATGCAGTCCTCGTCCTCGGCGGGGACGAACGAGTTCACCTGCGACGGCGGACCCGCCACCACCAGGTTCCCCTCGTCGTCGAACACGTGCGCGGTGGGCGCGGGTTCGGGTTCGTACATCCGCTCGGCGAGTGCGCGATCGGCCACGGGTGTCAGCACGTACGAACTGAGCCGGCGCGGGCCGTTCCACTCCAGGACGATGTCGTCGGGCACCGGCCTGCTGTAGATCCCGGCGCCCTCGGGCACCTCGGCCAGGGACGTGCGCACGTTGTCCATGTAGGACCGCAACCGATCCCCGCTCAGCGTTCCGGCGTAGGTGTAGGTGGAGTAGCCGGCCGCGCCCGCGTAGATCAGCGTGACGACCAGGGCGAGCGCCCCGGTGACGCGTCCGGGGTGTACCAGGCGGAGTCTGCGGCGCGGGTCGCGCTCCTCCCCCGTGTTGCCCGTGTACTCTCTGGCCCGCTCCTCCTTCGGAACGAGGAAGGCGAGCGCGAGGACCAGCGCGAAGACCAGCGCGGCGTCGGCCACGTAGCGAGGGTCCGAGCCGACCTCTCCGTAGACGTCACCGCGGGCGATGACGGTCGGGATCGCGTCGGCGAACACCAGGTAGCCCAGCAGCAGCGCCCACGCCCGCCAGGCGCCCCGGCGCACACGCAGGCTCGCCACGACGATGAGGGCCAGCACGACCCACGCACCGATGAGCACGAAACCGATCGGGTCGAGCAGACCTCCGGTGGGGGTGATCGGGCTCCACTCGAACGGACCACCCAGGACGCCCACCGGGAACACCTCGGTCAGCATGCGGCGCATCAGCTCGGCGGCGGTGTCCCACACCGGCACCGAAGCGCCCTCCTCTCCGGTGCCGGCGTTCTGCCGGACCAGGTAGAGCACCAGGTAGCCCAGGGTGAGGCCGACCATGCCCGTCCAGAACCTGCGGTCCATCCAGAACGCGTACCGGATCGCCCGGATCGGCCCGCCCGGGTACAGGAAGGCCACCGCGAACGCCAGGAGCAGCGGTGGCAGCAGCATGGCCTTGACCGAGAACAGCATCCCGAACACCACCGCGGCCACGACCCACCAGACGTACCGGGTCACGCCGGTGCGCAGGTAGCGGACGGTGAACAGCAGTGCCAGGGCGACCGAAAGCTGGAACGGCACCGCGTTGAGCGCCGCCGCCCACCAGCCCAGCACCGGGATGGTGAGCGGGGCAAGGGCGTACACGGTGAGGGGCACCAGCAGGGCCCGGCGGCGACCGAACAGCTCCCACAGCAGCCGGAAGAAGACCAGGATCGCGGCGACCTGCAGGACCAACATGGTGCCCGCCGCCGACACCCAGTGGTAGGCGCCGAAGGCGTTCTGCAAGTAGATCAGGAACATGGCCCCCGGCATGAAGTGGCCCTTGTGCAACTCCAGCAGGAACTCGGGGGTGAGATCGCTGGAGTTGGCCGCCGCGAAGAACAGGAAGTCGTCTTCGACGAAGTACGACTCACCCAGCACGTAGACCTTCAGTACCGTCGCCACGGCGACGATGAGCATTCCGAGTTGGAAGACCCGGTCGCTTCGTACCCGGCCCAGCGCGGCGAACGCCTCCCGCGTGATGTCCCCGAAGGTGGGATCCTGCTCCTCGGCCTCCTCGACCGGTCCGCGTACTCTTGTGGTCCCGCCCTCATCGGGGGAAACAGGCGGCATAGGTACTCTCCCCGCCGTAGGTTGGCCAACCCGGAAAATGGGTGCCAGAATACAACACGTTCCACTTTTATTCCTGACCGTTGCCGCAGGTCTCGCAGACCCGGGCGTCCAGAACAGGAACAGGCTTCATTCAGCCCTGTTCCGGGACGGTCTCCAGCACCGTGGGGGTGATGCCGGTGGGGCTCGAACAGGTCCGCCGAGACTGGACCCGACTGGGATCCGCCGAGCCGCTGTGGGCGGTCTGCGTGGACCCGGACAAGCGTGACGGCGGGTGGGACGACGACGAGTTCCTCGCCTCCGGCCGTTCCGACATCGATCCGGCGGTGCACCGCCTGGACGAGCTCGGGCTCGCCGAGGTCCGCGGCCGCGTGCTCGACTTCGGCTGCGGTGCCGGGCGTCTGTCCAACGCCCTGGCCGCCCACTTCGAGCGGGTGGTCGGCGTGGACATCTCGGCACCCATGCTGGAGGAGGCCCGCCGCCTGGACCGGGCCGAGGGCCGGATCGAGTTCGTG
The DNA here is from genome assembly GCF_001570765.1 of Nocardiopsis listeri NBRC 13360. Taxonomy (GTDB): domain Bacteria; phylum Actinomycetota; class Actinomycetes; order Streptosporangiales; family Streptosporangiaceae; genus Nocardiopsis; species Nocardiopsis listeri. The sequence continues at coordinate 28,046 of NZ_BCSH01000022.1, forward strand.
CTCAACGAACGCCCCGACCTGTCCCGGTTCGAGGACGACTCCTTCGACGTCGTCTACACCGACCTGGTCCTGCAACACCTGCCCACCGACCTCGCCGAGGGATACGTACGCGAGTTCGCCCGCGTGGTGCGCCCCGGCGGCGCCCTGGTGCTGGGCGTGCCGGACAGTGAGCGGCGGACCTTCAAGGGGCTGGTGTTCAAGTACGTGCCCTGGCCGCTGGTGGCCCTGGCGCAGAGGGTGATCCTGCGGTACCCGGCGCCGATGCGCATGCACACCCTGAGCACCGAACGCCTCGCCGAACTACTGCCCGGCTCCGAGATCGTCGCATCCGACGAGTACTGGGGCGGCGACCACTGGCGACACCTGCGGCACTACGTCCGGGTGGGGGGCCGGGCGTGACCTCCACCGACAGCGGTACCGGAACGCGACCGGACGGAACCGTGCCGTTCCGCGCGACCCTCGGCCGGTCCGTGGGACTGTTCGCGGCCTTTCGCAAGGAGCAGACGGACCCGGAGTTCTTCTACGGCAAGCTCGCCCACGACACCGTCGACCAGCTGCGTTCCTACACGCCGTTGGACGGCCGGCTGGTGGTGGACGTGGGTGGCGGTCCCGGTTACTTCGCCGACGCCCTACGGGCCGAGGGTGTCCGGTGTCTGTGCGTGGACTCCGACGCCCACGAGATGACGCTGCACGGGCGGGACGCGGACGCGAACGCCGTGCAGGGCAGCGCATTGGACCTGCCGTTGCGTTCGGGGAGCGTGGACGTGTGCTTCTCGTCCAACGTGCTGGAGCACGTTCCGGACCGGATCCGCATGGCGGACGAGATGGTGCGGGTGACCCGACCGGGCGGACTCGTGTACCTGTCGTACACGCTGTGGTTGTCGCCATGGGGCGGGCACGAGACCTCGCCCTGGCACTACCTGGGCGGTTCCTACGCGGCCGAGCGGTTCACCCGCAAGAACGGGCGGCGACCCAAGAACGACTTCGGGCGCAGCATGTACGCCGCGTACGCCAAGGAGACACTGCGCTGGGTGCGCGGGCGCGAGGACGTCGACGTGGTGGACATCCGGCCGCGGTACCTGCCCACCTGGATGAAGCCGATCGTGCACGTGCCGCTGCTGCGCGAGATCATCACCTGGAACCTACTGATCGTGCTGCGCAAGCGGTGAGTCGTCGTCATTCGGTCGACGCGTGCCCGGCCGGGTTCGGGCTCAGTTGGACCTCGTCGATCCTGCGGCCGTCCGCGTCGGTGACCGTGGCGATCCACCCGCCCAGGTCCACCCGGTCCCCCGGTCCATCAGGGATGTGGCCGAGCCGGACCAGCACCATCCCCGCCACGGTGACGTAGGCGCCCTCGGGACGGTCGGTGAGTTCCACTCCCAGGTCCAGCAGTTCGTGCACGGGATAGGTACCGGGCAACCGGAGCACGCCCCCGGCCAACCTGTCGACCTCCGGCGGGTCCGGGTCGGTCTCGTCGGTGATGTCCCCGACCAGCTCCTCCAGCAGGTCCTCCAGGGAGACGATGCCACCGACCGCGCCGGTCTCCCCGATCACCATCGCGAGCTGTTGGCGTCCCTCCGTCATCCGACGCAGCGCCACCGATAAGGAGAGCGTGTCCGGTAGTTGGGTGATGTCCCGCACCAGGTCGGCGACGTCGTCGTTCCGCCCGATCAGGTCCGACCAGTGCACCACCCCGACCACGTCGTCCATGTCGCCGGACCGGACCACCGGCGCTCGCGAGTGGCCCCACTCGACCAGTAGGACGAGAGCCTCGTCCGCGCCGGTACCCGCCACCACGAAGTCCACGTCCCGGCGGGGCACCAGGACCTCGCGCAGGCGGCGCTCCCGGATCGCGAAGGCACCGTCCAGGATCTGCCGTTGTTCCGGGGTGATGTCCCCACGCGAGGTGATCATCTCGCGTAGTTCCTCCTCGGTGACCTCCTCTCGTTCGGCCTGCGGATCCCCGCCGAACAGGCGCACCACCAGGTCCGTGGAGACCCCCAGCAGCCACACCACCGGTCTGGTCAGCGTGGCCAGCAGGTCCAGCGGGCGGGAGACCATCAACGCCCACCCCTCCGCCCGCTGCATGGCGATGCGCTTGGGCGCGAGTTCGCCCAAGACCAGGGTGATGAAGCTCAGCACCACGGTGACCGACACGATCGAGACGGGGGCGGCGTAGCGGCCGAGGAATCCCAGCGGTTCCACCAGCGGCTGAGCCAACGCGACGGCGGCGGTCGCGGAGGCGAGGAAACCCGCGAGCGTGATGCCGATCTGGATGGTCGCGAGGAACCGATTCGGGTCCCGTGCGAGTTTGGCGACGGTGCGACCGCCAGGGCCCCGCGTCTCCATGCGCCGGATCTGCCCCTCCCTGAGGGTCACCAGGGCGATCTCACTGCCCGCGAACACGGCGTTCAGCACGACCAAGACCAGCACGAGACCGATCTGGACCCCATAACCCTCCATGGGCGCTCCCACCGTCGGCGACTCGCTGGATTCGAGGTTCTTCCCCACCATCCCCCACCGTCACACGTACGCCTCCGATACCGGGCGTTGAATAACCGAGCATGGGTCAGGACCTGCCACCACCGCGGACAGACAGCCCGAAAAACATGACGAACCGGAACTACAACCGGAGTGTCGGGCGCCTGGGGCTTCACCCGAGAGCCATGGCATGCTCTGGTCGTGACGATCAAGGCCGATCGTGCGATCCCACCCCACCCGCACAGCCGCCATCCCAAGGAACCATGACCATCGCCATCCTCTCCCGCTATGTCTGGCTCACCCTGCGAGCCCTGGCGGTCCTCACGTTCACGATCGTGTTGTGGCAGCGCACGCCGCTGCCGACACCGCCCCCGCCGGCGCTATCGCCACCAGCACTACTACCGGTGTTACTACCGCCGCTCCTCGCCTTCGTCCTGTACTTCCTGCGGGCACCCGGCGACCCGCCCGGTCGTCCCCGGTACCTGAACCCCTTCTGGGTTTTCCTCGCCGACCTGCTCGCAGCCCTGGTCCTGTTCATCTCGTTCACGTTCCTGTTCTCAGGACTCCCCTGGCAGCTGCTCACCGCCCTCGCCGCGGCCCTCCTCGGGGCCTTCGCCCTCCGGTGGCGGGCCACCCCGGACCCCGTGCCCTATCCGCTTCCGCACGCCGACCCCCGCCGGCACCCGACCGTAGTGGTGCCCGCCGTTCTCCTCACCTTGGCGATGCTCGCTGGGTTGGCAGCCACGGTGACCTGGCGTCCCTTGCGTGAACAGATCGCCTGCGGCGGTCTCACCACTTCTCCCGGGGCCCCGCGCTGGTGGACGACGGAGACGGCCGAGGTCGCGTTGCCCGAGGAATTCCCCGAACCCTCCTGGCAGCGGGTCTTGGGAGAGGACACCCTCTCGGCGGAGCGAACGGCCGGCGCCTCGGACCGATCCCTCATTCTGGCGGACGATGACGGGGTCGTTGCCCTGGCCACCGAGGACGGCACCCCGTCATGGCACCTGGACACCACCCACCTGGATGCCACCGTGCTCCACGGCAACGACGACTCCTTCAGCCCGGACGGGGTCGCTCACGTCGGCTCCACCGTCCTGATCGAATACGACTACCCGCGTACCGGCACTCGGGAACAGCCCGGGCCGCTCGTGATGGCCTTCGACGACCTCACCGGTGAACAGGTGTGGTGTGGCTCCGGGATACGGGGAGTGGTCACGGGGATCGGGTCCTCGGAGCACTTCGTGGCCTGGTCGGGGGAGGAACCCACCCTGTTCGACTCGACCGACGGGTCGGTGGTCGCCACCCTGCGGGGCGGTCCGAGCGAACCCGTGGACTTCGAGGACGACGAGGAGTTCCACGCCCTGGTCGACGACGGCCGAGTGCTGTTGTGGGAGCGGGACCGTCTGTCCGCCTTCGACCTGGAGACCGGTGACGCGCTTTTCACGGTGGAGGACGTGGTCCCCGACCGCCGCGGAGCCGGGTCGAGGAACATCAAAGCGGTGATCGCTTCGCAAGACGTGACCGTGGTGGAGTTCGGCCGCGGCCGTCTGGGCGGGGAGAACGACGCCGCGAACTACCTCGCCGCCTACGACCTCGATGGCGAGCCCCTGTGGGACTCGACCGGCGAAGGCGTCACGGAGGTGGGCGGCCCGCTCGTCGGTGGCGAGCTCATGTACGGCCAGGCCTCCACACGCGTGGTCTTCGACGAGCACGTCCTGGCGCGGAGCGCACACGGCGAACGCCGACCGGTCCACGCCGTGAACCTACGTGAGGGAACGATCACCTGGTCGTCGGCGGACGAACCCTATGGGGACTGCTCGTCTTCGGACGGGACGGTCCTGGACGAGACCCTGTACCGGGCGAACACCGTGATCACCTCGGAAGGCTGTTCTCCCCTGGAGAACACGCCTCTGGAGAAGGTCTTCGGTGTCCAGGACGCGATGGTCGCCTGGTCCGAACACCGGGACCGCCGGGTGCTGTCCTTCTTCCACTGAGGCTCATCGGCGCTCGGTGCGCGGCCGGGGGACGACTCCGCCCTCTCTTTGGTCCAACAGACCCAGCGCTTTGCGCGGGGATCTGGCGTGTCTACGCATCCCCGCGAACGGGCACTCGTCGCGGTCCAGGTCGATGGTGAAGCCCTGGGAGGACGTGAGTCCGTCCAGTTCCTCCCAGGTGATCGGGGTGGCGACGGGAGCCCCCGGTCGCGCCCGCACGGTGTACGGCGCCACGGCCAGCTGCCCCTTCCCGTTGCGCAGGTAGTCGACGAACATGCGGCCGTGGCGGGCGGCCTTGCGCACCCGGGTGGTCCACTCTGCGGGTGCGCGGGCGGCCACCCGGTCGGCGACCGCCTTGGCCAGCCTCCTGACCTCGGAGTCGTCCACCTCCGGCCGCAGTGGGGAATGGACGTGCAGCCCCCGGGAGCCGGTGGTCATCACGTAGGCGGCCAGCCCCAGTTCGGACAGGACCTCGCGAACGCTCCAGGCGGCCTGCCGGCAGGTGTCGAACGCGTCGGGGCCCTCGCCCACCGGATCGAGGTCGAGGACCATCCGGTCGGGCACGCCCAGGCGCGGGGTGCGGGAGGACCAACTGTGCAGGGTGATGGCGGCCTGGTCGGCGCACCACACCAGAGCAGCGGCGTCCCGGCACTCCATCATGCGACCGGAGGAGGTCCACACGGTGCGGATCCACCGGGGATGGGAGGGGTGCTGAACAAGGAAGCCGGATCCGTCGATTCCCTCAGGAAAGCGTTGGAGAGCGACGGGTCGACCCTTGATCTGCGGCAGCATGAGCGGGGCGATCCTGGCGTAGTAGCCGGCCAGGTCGGCCTTGGTGATCCCGCCGGCACCGAAGAGGGGTTTGTCGGCGTTCCCGACCTCCACCTTGCGCCGTCCCGCCCGCACCGTGGTTCGCATCGCACCTGCCCCTTCCCTACCGCCTCCACGCGGTCGTTCGCCGGGTCTACCCGAGGCCCTACCCTGAAAACCACCCGCAACATTTCATATCGGCCAAACAGCCCCAGATCACCACAAAGCAGCTGTCGTCACGTCGAGTCCCGACCACTCTTCGCCCATTCGCCGGCGTGACCGTGGTCGACCTGGGCGGCGAACCGGTGGCCTTCGGCTCCGATGGAGAAGCGCCTGGCACACCCCGGGATTCGGTCTCGGCGGTTGTGACGACACTCCCGGGGTGGTGCGCGGGTTCGAGGGGTTGTTCCTGGCCGTGGAGGATCCCGGGGGCGAGCCGGTACCGGTGGCGCTGACCGGTGCGGACGGCACCGAGGTCTGGCGTGACGGCCCCGGAGTGGACCTTTGCGGGGTGGGTCAGGGCGTGGTCGGTGACCGGTTGTCCCTCACCACCGGTTCGGTGGTGGCCCCCGACGGCCCGGTCGCCCACCCGGAGCCGACCGACGTGGACCTGCGCCTGGAATTCGTCCCCCAACGGGGTTCTTTCCGGCATGGGCTCCACCCGCACCTTCCATCCGACCCCCGGCCGAGTTCCTGCCCCGGTCCTCCCGGGGCTTCCGGTTTTCGGAGCGAGCGGGAAAGGCCGACGCCCGGCCGGGGGATCCCGGTCGGGCGTCGGCTCGATCGCTCAGCGCACGGTACTACTTGCGCTTGTTGATCTCCTCGGTGAGCTGCGGGGCGACCGTGTGCAGGTCACCCACGACGCCGAAGTCGGCGAGCTCGAAGATCGGAGCCTCGGGGTCCTTGTTGACCGCGACGATGTTCTTCGAGGTCTGCATTCCCGCGCGGTGCTGGATCGCGCCGGAGATGCCCAGAGCCACGTACAGGTTCGGGCTGACCGTCCTACCGGTCTGGCCGACCTGGAACTGGTTCGGGTACCAGCCGGAGTCGACGACGGCGCGGGAAGCACCCACGGCCGCACCCAGCGAGTCGGCCAGGTTCTCGACGACGGCGAAGTCGTCGGAGCCCACGCCACGACCGCCGGAGACCACGATGGCGGCCTCCTCCAGTTCGGGGCGCTCGCCCTTCGCCTGGACGACGCGCTCGACGACCTTGGCGCCCTTGGCGGCGTCGGAGATGTCGACCGAAACGGCCTCCTCGGCGGCGGCACCGGCGGTGGCCTCCGGGACGACGGAGTTCGGACGGACCGCGATGACCGGCACACCGGTCGTGACGCGGGCGTGGGTGACGGTGGCGCCACCGAAGATGCTGTGCTCGGTGACCAGCTCGGCGTTGACGTCGACGACGTCGGTGAGCACACCGGAGCCCAGCTTCACTGCGGTACGACCGGCGATCTCCTTGTTCTCGGCGGTGGCCGAGACGAGGATGGCGGCGGCGCCCTTGTCCTGGGCGAGCTTGGCGAGCAGCTCGGCCTTGGGTGCGACGACGTAGTCGTTCACCTCGGCCGGAGCCACGTACACCTTCTCGGCGCCGAACTCGGCCAGGGTGGCCTTGCCCGACTCCGCACCGTCGCCGACCCAGACCGCGGCGGGCTCGCCGATGCGGCGCGCGGCGGTGAGCAGCTCGGTGGTGACCTTCTTGACCTGTCCGTCGACGTGGTCGACGAGGACGAGGACCTCAGCCATAATCCTTGAACCTTCCCTGAGTCTCTCGTCTACCTACACGAACTTCTTCTCGGCGAGGAAGTCGGCGGCCTTGACGCCACCGTCGCCCTCGTCCTTGACGATCGTGCCCGCGGCGCGCGGCGGCGCGGCGGCGAAGTCGACGGTCTCGGTGGTGGCGTTGGCCAGACCGACCTTGCCGGTGTCGATGCCCGCGTCGGCCGCGGACTTCTTGTCGACCGGCTTCTTCTTCGCCTGCATGATCAGCTTGAAGGACGGGTAACGGGGCTCGTTGATCTTCTCGACGACGGAGACGACCGCCGGGAGCCGAGCCTCGACCACGTCGTAGCCGTAGTCGGTCTGACGCTGGATCTTGATGGCGCCGCCGTCGATGTCGACCTTGCCGGCCAGCGTGAGCTGGGGCAGGCCGAGGTACTCGGCGAGCGCGGCGCCGATGACACCGGTGCGGGCGTCGGTGGACTCCGAGCCGAGCACGACCAGGTCGAACTCGAGGGTGCCCAGGGCCTGCGCGAGGGCGTAGGCGCTCTGGATGGCGTCGGAGCCGTGCAGCGCGTCGTCGTTGACGAAGACGGCCTTGTCGGCGCCCATGGACAGGGCCTTGCGGATCGAGTCCGTGGCCTGGTCCGGGCCCATCGTCAGGATGGTGACCTCGCCGCCGTGCTTCTCCTTGAGGAGGAGCGCCTCCTCGATGGCGTACTCGTCGAGCTCGTTGATGACACCGTCGGACGCTGCGCGGTCCAGCGTCTTGTCATCGGCGTTGAGCTTCCGTTCGGTCGCCGTGTCCGGGACCTGCTTGACCAAAACGACAATATTCATGGCCGGTGGCCGACCTCCCTGCACTCCCATATCCGCCGTCTGGCGGGTGGGCGCTGGCGCGCCCCGATACTGCCAACAATGCCGAATGCCGTTCGGTCATCCGACGGCGGGTCCCGTGTTCACGTCAACATGGCCCGCCATGTGCTCATACACCAGATGTTACTGGCTAGTAGCTTGAAGACCAACCCCTGGCGCCCGAGTTCAACTTAGGAAACCCTAACCAAACACCGGGCCGAAGTCGCCCTGACCCCTCCAGAACGCCGCCCACCAGGGAAGACGGGCGAAAGGGCGATGGCTTCACCCTCCACTCTAGTGACCGGTCCCACTCCCCGGGCGGGCGCGCCATCGCCGAAGTACCGGCGCGGCACCGGTAAAGGACGAACGCCCCTCCTCCGACAGGAGGAAGGGCGTCCCCACGAACCGGGCCGGTCGGGCCGGTCGGACCGAACCAGCCGAACCAGCCGAACTAGCCGAACCAGTCCGCCGGGCCGGTGAGCGGTCCCATCTTCCAGATCGGAGCCGAGCCCAGACCGATCGACAGGATCAGCAGGGTCAGCAGCAGGATGCCGACGATCACACCGATGTACAGGTACAGGTTGTGGAAGCGGACCCGCTCCACCAGCCACACCGCCTGGTGCCTGGCCTCGCGCCCGCTCGGCATAATGTAGCTGAGCAGGATCATCACGAACACGGCGAACGCGCCCGTGTAGTTGGCGCCGTCGTTGCCGGTCTCCATCATCGTGGCGTAGACCATCCCGACCAGGATGCCCGCCACCAGATAGATCAGGCCGAATCCGACCGTGCGCAACACCATGCGGCCGAAGGCCCAGGGGAAGCTGAGCGCCACCACCATGCCGTCGGAGTTGCGCCGCCCCCGGGTCTGCAGACGTCGGGCGTGCTCGGCCTTGACCACGTCCAGGGCGCCCAGGCCGGCGATGACGACGACGCCGAGGATGATCCCGAACCACGGGAACCACAGCGCCACACCGGCCAACGACAGCATGATGGGGATGAGCACCAGCGGGTGCATCCGCCAGGCCTGGTCGTAGTACTCGTCCTCGTCCTCGTCCTCGTCGTCGGCGTTGTGGCCGCGGAAGTAGTCGCCGAAACGGTCGCCGCCGCCTCGCTTGAAGCGGCTCAGCAGCCCGCCGCGCTCGTTGTAGTCCTCTTCGTCGAACTCCTGGGTGGTGTCCCTACGGCCCTGCTGCCCGACCGGCGTCAGGATGTCCTCGAAGGCGCTGGGGTCCAGCGGCGAGTTGAAGAACTGGGTCTGCTGGACGCCCTCGGGCCCGCGCTGCGGAGGCTCCGCCTGGCCCATCATCATGGTGCCCTGCGGGTCCTCCTGCTGACGCGCCAACTCGCCCGGGTCGAACCGTTGGGTGCCCAGGACGTCGTCCTGTCCGGTCTGGATCCGTTGGGTTCCCTGCTGGTCGTGCAGGTCATCGGAGGAGGACGGGGTGATGCGTTCGGTGCCCGCCATGGCGCCCAGATCGTCGGTGGCCTCGTCATCGACGTCGCGGCCCGAACCCCTACCGCCGAGGTCGTCGGTGGCCTCGTCGTCGACCGGGTGACCACCCGAGTAGGCGTGGCTCGTCTGCGGCGCGGAAGGGCTGGACCACGCGCTGTCCGTCGAGGTCGGAGCGCTGCGTGTGTGCGCGGGCCCCCAACCCTCGCCGGCGCTCTTGCCGAGCAGGTAGCCCGCGGCGCCACCGGCGGCCGCACCACCCAGCGCCGAACCCATGCCGCCGCGACCGCCCGTGTCGCCGCCCGCGCCCGGAGCGGGCGTGTGGCCGCGCACGGTGTGCCCACCGGTCTGGTCGATCGGGCCGAGCTGCGGTTCCCGCCACGGCAGGTCCAGGTTGAGCCGGCCCGTCTCGGCGACCAGCTCGGCCGCGCTCGGACGTGCCCGCATGTCACGGGAGACCGCCCGATTGACCAGGGGCCGCAGCGCCTCGTGCATCCCGTCCAGGTCGATCTCGCCGTTGAGGATCCGGAAGAAGATGACCTCGAACGAACCCGCGCCGTAGGGCGGGCGCCCGGTCGAGGCGAACGCCACGGTGCCGCCCCAGGCGTGCACGTCGGTGGCCGGACCCAGGTCGGTGCCCTCGATGACCTCCGGGGACAGGTAGCTGGGCGTACCGACGAACGTGCCGGTCTGGGTGAGCTTGGCACCGTCCACCGCGTGCGCGATGCCGAAGTCGATGACGATCGGCTCACCGTTGGAGATGATCACGTTGCCGGGCTTGAGGTCGCGATGGATCACGTCCACCGCGTGGATGTCCTTGATCGCCCGGGCCATACCGGCGACGAAGCGGGTCAGAGCGCGGCCGCGCAGGGGACCGTGGTCGGTGACCGTGGCGTCCAGGGTGGGTCCGGGGATGTACTCGGTGACCACCCAGGGCAGCTCGGCCTGGGTGTCCGCGTCGATGACCTCGGCCACGTTGGGGCTCTGCACGCGGCGCATCGTCTCGACCTCTCGAGCGAGCCGCGCGCGTGCGATGTGGTCTCCTGCGACCTCCGGCTTGAGAACCTTCACCGCGACGAACTGGTCGGTCCGGGGGTCCTCGGCCTGGTACACCACGCCCATGCCGCCCGCACCGATGCGGCGACGAATGACGTAGTGGCCGATGCGCTCCGGCAGCTCCTCACCCGTGGGGAAACCTGCCGACATTGCCATCGAGAACTCATCCCCTCAAAAGACCGCATACCACCACGTCCAGCTTATCGGCCGGGGGGATGGGTCACCATTGGCTTGTTCGACCCCGGAGGGGCCTCGTATGGTCTGTCGGTGTCGTCGGAGAGCAGACGCTGACCGCGCCCCGGGGACTCCGGACGAACCGTCCGTCGTGGGACGACCAATGACGAGTATGACGGAAGAACAGCGTGCGCGGTTCCCCCGCCCCCGTACCGTCTGGCCGGATCCGGTCGACCGGGCCGACCCCCGTGACGCCACTGAACATGACGAAGGTCCATTGTCGTGGCAAAACGTGGCAAAGGGAAGTTCAAGCGTGGGACGGGGCACCGGTCCGAAGGCCGTGGCGCCCCGTCCGAAACGGGTTCGGATCCTTCAGCGACCGCTGAACTTCGCCTTGCCCGGCCCCTGCTCGATGAAGCTGCGCATGCCGCTCTTCTGGTCCTCCGTGGAGAAGAGCCCGGAGAACTGCAGGCGCTCGATCTCCAGTCCGGTCTCGAGGTCGGTCTCCAGCCCGCGGTCGATGGCCTCCTTGGCCGCCGCCAGGGCGATCGCCGGACCTTCGGCGTACTCGGCGACCAGCGCGACGGCGGCCGAGTAGACCTCCTCGTCGGCGACGACCCGGTCCACCAGACCGATCCGCTCGGCCTCCTCCGCGCGCACGTGACGGCCGCTGAAGGTCAGGTCCTTGGCCTTGGCCGGACCGATGAGGCGCGGCAGGCGCTGAGTGCCTCCGGCGCCGGGGATCACCCCGAGCTGGATCTCGGGCTGTCCGAGCCTGGCCTTGGTCCCGGCGACCCGGAAGTCGGCGCACAGCGCCAGCTCGCAGCCACCACCGAGCGCGAAACCGCTGATAGCGGCCACGACGGGCTTGGGGATCCGAGCCACGGCGGTCAACGCGTTCTGCAGCGCGCGCGAGTAGTTCAGCATCTGCGCGTGGTCGAGGTCGACCATCTCCTTGATGTCGGCCCCCGCCACGAAGGCGCGTTCACCGCCGTACAACACTACGGCGCGTACGGAGTCGTCGTTCGACACCCGGGCCGCGGCCTCGGCGATCTCCTTGGTGACCTGTCCGTTCAGCGCGTTCAGCGCCTTGGGTCGGTCGATGCGGATGACGGCGACCGCGGGGTTCTCCGGGTCGGCCTCCACGCGAACGAACTCGCCCACGTTGTCCACCTCTTCGTGTCGGTGTCGGTATTCGATGGCAACCCAACCACGCGGGTCAGGAGAAGAGCAGCACCAGGGTCCCCAGCCGGGCCGAGACCGTGTAGGCGACGGCCAGGAGAAGGGCGGTACCCACGAGCAGGAGCGTGTCGGCGACACGCCAGCGACTGATCCGCGCGTGGGTGCGCGGCCCGGTCCCGAAGGCCCGCGCGTCCATGGCGGTGGCCAGCAGGGTACCGATCCGGATGGCGCGGACCAGCAACGCGAACAGTCGTCCGAAGAACAGCCGGACCACGTTCAACGGGTTGTATCCGGCCTCCAGTCCCCGGGCCCTGCGGGCCAGGGTGATGGTGCGCCACTGGTCGGCCAACAGCGGGACGAGACGCAGCGCCGCGAGCACGCCCATGGCGGGGCGCTCGGGCACCTTGAGTCTTTGCACGAGCCCGTCGGCCATGTCGGTGGGGTCGCTGGTGATGGCGGCGAGGAGTCCGGGCAGGGCGATGGCCAACAGACGCACCGCCACCCCGATGGCTCCTTCGAGTCCCTGTTCGCCGTACAGGTAGTTGACCGCGGCACTACTCAGACCCATGAGCATGAAGGGGCCGGCCAGGATCAGCAGGGTGCGGCGGTCCACCCCGCTGAAGGGCACGCACAGCAGGACTGCGGCCAGCACGATGCCGCCGGTGACCACGTCCACGGCGGGGACGAGTCCGAGACCGATGCCGAGGGCGGCGATCAGTTTGGCCGCGGGGTTGAGTCCGGTGAGCCGGGGGGCCTCGCTCACTCGTCCTCCTCGGCCACGGCGCGCCCCTCCGCCACCCGCACCCGCACGTCCGTCAGATGGCTCAGGAGCAGCCCGTCGTGGGTGGCCACGGTGATGGCCCGCCCCTCGGCGCGCAGTTCCGCGAGGAGCTCCACGAGCTCGGTCCAGGTACGGGTGTCCTGGCCGAAGGTGGGCTCGTCCAGGGCCAGGACGTCGGGGGCGTGCAGGGGGCCGGAACTGAGCGCGGTGGCCACCGACAGACGGCGTTTCTCCCCACCCGAAAGCGTGTACGGGTGCACGTTCGCCAGAGGGGTCAGCCGCAGCCGTTCCATGAGTTCGCCGACCCGGCTCTCGGTCTCCGTCTCGCCCAGGCCGGCCCGCAGTGGGGCGAACCGGAGTTCGTCTCGGACCTCGGTGGTCACGAACTGGTCCTCGGCGTGCTGGAAGACGGTGCCCACGTGGCGGGCCAGTCGGCGCGCCGGCCAACGGACCAGTGGACGCCGGTCGATCTCCGCCAGGGCCCCGCGCGGCACCACCCGACCACGGTGCGGTCCGGTCAGACCGGCCAGCAGGGTCAGCAGAGTGGACTTACCCGCTCCGTTGGGCCCGGTCAGCGCGGTGACGGCCCCCGCGGGCACGGTCAGGTCCACGTCTTCGAGGACGGTGCGCGGGGCGGCCGCCCGCACTCCCAGTTGGAAGGGGGGCCGCGCCGTCACACCCTCCGCCGCCAGCATGGGCGCTCCGCCCGGGGCCGAGGGCAGGTCGGGTGAGGGTTCCTCTCCGGGCACCCACACCCCCTGTTCGGCCAGGGCCCTCCCGTGCTCGGAGAAGACCTTCGCCGGTGCCCCGTCGGCGATCACGCCACCGCCGGGTTCGACCACCACCACACGGTCCACCAGGTCCATGACCTCGGCGACGCGGTGTTCGACCAGGACGAGGGTCGCCTCGCTCTCGGAGAGCAGGCGGGCCAACAGGTCCCGGACCAGCGCGCCCCCGACCGGATCGAGGTTGGCGGTGGGCTCGTCCAACAGCAACAGACGCGGTCGCATGGCCAGCGCCCCGGCGATGACCAGGCGCTGCTTCTCTCCGCCGGACAGGGCACCGGTGGAGTGCCCGAGCCCGTAGGGGAACCCGACCTCGGCCAGGGCACGTTCGACCCGCGACCAGATCTCGCCGCGCGCCACCCCCAGGTTCTCCGGTCCGAACGCCACGTCGTCGCCGGCGCGTGCCATCACCAGCTGGGCCTCGGGGTCCTGCGCGACCAGCCCCACGCCGCCGCGCCCCCGGGAGGCGGGCTCGCCGTCCACCCGGAGCAGGCCCTCCTGGTCGCCACCGATGGCGCTGTCGGGCCCGGTGAGGCCGGCCAGGGCGTGCAACAGGGTGGACTTGCCGGCGCCGGAAGCACCCAGCAACAGGACCCGCTCTCCGGGTTCGATGACCAGGTCGACGCCGCGCAGGGCGTGGGCGGCGCGGCCCGCGTGCTTCCATCCCCAACCGGAGAGTTCCACACGCGCGCCGCGCGCGTTCGCAAGGGCCATGGTCAGCCCTTGGCCGAGGGGAAGGGGGCCAAGGCCCCGGAGCGGGCCAGGGCCGTGGTGAGCAGGCGTCCACCCACCCCCGCGATCAACGCGCCGCTCACCAGGACCAGGCCGCCGTAGACGAGCTGGTGCGACAGTGGCCAGGTGGCGTAGTAGACGACGGCGTCACGGATGGCCGGGGAGATCCCGGCGAGGGCACCGGCCAGGGCGGCCACGCCCATGCCCCAACGGCGGTAGAGGAAGAGCAGGAAGACCAATTCGGGCAGCAGCCCCTGCATGGCGCCCTCCAGGACCACCGTGACGCCCCATTGGGAGCCCAGCAGCGCCGAGACCGAGGCCGCGGTGATGGAGGTGAGCACGGCCGCGCCGGACCGTCGGATGATCAGCCCGCCCAGGACTCCCGGAAGCAGCCAGACCCCGTAGAGGATCGCCTGCGCCGGGGGGAAGAGCACGAACAGCGGTCCGGTGATCGTCCAGACCACGTCCCACAGCCAGAACACCACGCCCACCGCGGCGCCGAGCACGGCGGCCACCACGATGTCCACGGTGCGCCAGGCCCCGAACTCGGTGCGGATCCAGTCCTTGATCCGGCCGAGGAGCCCGCGACTCGCGCCGGCATGCCCGGTTCCGGTGTCGATACCCATCGAAATGAGGTCCCTTCGTCGAGGTCGACGAGGGGAATGCGGCCGAGAGCGTCTCCCGCGCCGGCGGCACGGAGATGACGGATTCCACGACTTCCTTCGCCGGCATGACCCGGATCAGGTGTGTAAGGGTCTGCGGTCCGATGCCGCACTCTCAGCGCTCACGCGCTCCCCTGTCGGTTCTCCTCCATTATGCGTCAACAAGGAGGGCCGTGGGATGTTTCCATCCCACGGCCCGATTCCTCTGGCTCCCTCGCCGGTCAGGCCTCGGTGTCGGATTCGTCGTCCTTGGACTTGGGCGGATCGGCGTTCGGGTCGCCGAAGGACCCGGGCGAACCCGCGAAGTCCTCGGCCTCCAGGCCGGCGGTGCCGCCCCGCATGCTCTCCTGCCAGATCGGGCCGGGCAGGCTGCCCCCATAGACGATGCCGTAGTAACGGCCACCGATGGTCACGCCCTGTAGCGGGTTCGCCTCGCCGCCGCGCACGTCACCGACGACCACGGCCGAGGAGAGGTTCGGGGTGTAGCCGGCGAACCAGGCGTAGGCCGCGCCGTCGGTGGTGCCGGTCTTGCCCGCGACCGGTCGCCCAAGGTCCAGACCGTTGGCGGTGCCGCCCTTGAAGGGCTGCTGGAGCAGATGATTGACCCCGTCCGCGGTCTGCTTCTTCACCGCTCGTTCGCAGTGGGAGTCGGCGGTGACCCGCTCGCCCGTGCCATCCTCCCGGATCGCCCGGACCGGGCGCGGGTCACAGCGCGTGCCTCGTGCCGCGAAGGTCGCGTAGGCGTTGGCCACGTTCAGCGGAGAGACCTCCTGGTCGCCGAGGGTGAAGGAGCTCCATACCCCGAGGTCGCCACCGTCGGCGCGGTGGATCCCGACCGCCTCGGCGGTCTCGGAGGTCTCGCACAGGCCGACTCGACGCTGTAGCTGGGCGAAGTAGGTGTTCACCGACCCCTTGGTCCCGCTGAGCATGTTGTGGCCGCCCTCGTCGCTCTCACCGGCGTTGCGGACGTTCCAGGACGACATGGTGCCGCCCTCGCAGTTGGCCATGCCACCGATCGACATGCTCTTGGGCGAGTTGAAGCTGGTGCCGTATCCCAGGCCCTTCTCCAAGGCGGCGGCCAGGGTGAAGGCCTTGAACGTCGACCCGGCCTGGAATCCGCTGGAGCCACCGTCGGCCTGGTCCACGGACAGGTTGATCGAGGTGGTGCCGACCTCTTCGTCGTCGAACCCGTAGCGCAGGTTCTGGGCCAGGGCGCGCACACGGCCCGAACCGGGCTCGATCATGGCCTGGGCGGAGAACTTGGTGGAGTCCTGGTGCGGGACCCGGCGGTCGATGGCCTCTTGGGCGGCGTCCTGGGCGTCCCGGAGCAGACTGGTCTGGACGGTGAAGCCGCCCCGGGAGATGCGCTGTTCGCGCTCGGCCTTGGTGTCGCCCAGCAGGTCGGACTCGGCGAGCCAGCGCATCGTGTAGTCGCAGAAGAACGGGTACTCGCTCTCGGCGCAGCTGCCCGCGCGCGGCGTGGTGTCCACTCCCAGGCCCTTCTCCTTGTGCGCGGCGGCCTCTTCGGAGTCGAGTTGCCCGGTGGCGACCATCCGGTCCAGCACGAGATCGCGGCGTTCCCTGGCCTCGTCGGGGTTGTTGATCGGGTCGTAGTACGAGGGCGCTCGGACCAGACCGGCCAGCGTGGCGGCCTGCCCGGGGTCCAGTTCGGCGGCGGAGGTCGAGAAGTACCGTTTGGCGGCGATCTCGACCCCGTGCGCGCCGGACCCGAAGTAGGCCAGGTTGAGGTAGCCCTGCAGGATCTCGTCCTTGGTGTAGCGGTCCTCGATGTCGATCGCGTAGCGAAGCTCGGTGAGTTTGCGGGTGATCGTCCGGGCGCTGGCCTGGTCGACGTCCTCCTCGGTTTCGGCGGTCTCGATGAGGAGATTCTTGACGTACTGCTGGGTGATGGTCGAACCACCCTGCGTGTTCCCCTGGGCGGTACGGATGGCGGCACGGAGGACACCGCGCAGATCGAGACCGTTGTGCTCGTAGAAACGGTCGTCCTCGACCGCCATCAGGGCCGCGCCCATCCAGGGGCTCATCTCGTCGAGGTCGACGACATCGCGTTCGCGTTGGGCGACCTCGCCGAAGGGTTCCCCCGAGTCGTCGGTGAGCAGGACGCGCGACGACGGGTATGGAACGTCGAGGTGGTTCGGCAGGGACATGAAGCCCGCGGCGGCGTCCCTGGCCACGATCCCGGCACCGCCGACCAGGGGTATGACCAGGATCGCCGACAGTAGCCCGGCGATGAGACCGAGTCCGGACAGACGCAGGATCGCCTCGCGTCGATCCTTGCCATCATCCCCTTCCAACTTCGCGGTTCCGCCTTCTACCAGGGCCCGGGCTCTGTCCCCGAACCGACCAATGCGGCTGGACTCCGTCACGTCGCACCCCCTACGGCCGTGTGCGGCCCGGTGCCACGTGGCACCGGGCACTGCGTCGACCACACTCGCAGTCGGCCCGCAAAGGGAACGCCGCCAAATCGGGCGTGTCACCGAAAAGCTTCCTCAATCCCCGGCAAAGCACCCAGAAGCGCCACAGCACGGCCACAGTGGACCGTTCACAAGGAACCGACCGCATCCAATCTCGACATCAAGACGAGAGACCCGACGAATTGGCCGGCACGAGAAGCAATTCCCCCGGATACGCGACAATTAATCCCTCAAGGGACACAACGGACACATGGGGATGTCCGGAATACGCCTCACCCCGCCCGACACACATTCGTTCATCCCTACCCGCATGAACCTCGTACACAACATGGGAGAAGAATTTTCCGACTTTTCATGAAGAGGCACGGGAAAGCGACCACAGAAACCCCTGAATCTGCTGTGGCGAACTGCCCG
Source organism: Nocardiopsis listeri NBRC 13360 (assembly GCF_001570765.1). Classification (GTDB taxonomy): domain Bacteria; phylum Actinomycetota; class Actinomycetes; order Streptosporangiales; family Streptosporangiaceae; genus Nocardiopsis; species Nocardiopsis listeri. The sequence goes on from NZ_BCSH01000022.1 coordinate 45,575, forward strand.
TTTTGCGAGGTTTTCCAGGGTGAAACCCGACAAATACCAGGTCTGACCCACCAAGGCCAGCGTGGCGAGGATCACATTAATTATCCGGCCCCGACACTCTTCCAAACCCCGCTAGAGGGCCGACGATAGACAGCGGAGGGCACCGAAGCCGCAATCTGGACAGTTTTCGATCCAGCACTTCGTTGACCCCGTTATTCGTTGGATTAACTTCCGATTAATTCCGCACGCGAGTCGCCGCGTGCTGCCCCATAACGCCCGAACCACGACAATGACGGTGTAGCCAGTGATCGGACGACTGCCCATCCTCGACATCTCTCCAGAGAACGTCCTCGGCCCGGTGAAGGCGGTGCCCGAAGAACGTTTCACCGTCGGCGCGACGGTGATCCGCGAAGGGCACGATTCCCTCGCCGCGGGCGTCGTCGTCCACTCACCCGAAGGGCGTCGACTGCCCCTCGTCCCGATGCGGGAAAAGGCCCCCGGAACGGACCGCTACGAAGCCGAGATCAGCCTGCCCGCGGAGGGACGGTGGTCCTTCTCCATCGAGTCGTGGAGCGATCCCTTCACCACCTGGCTCCACGTCGCCCGCGTGAAACTTCCCCTCGACACCGACACGGACCTCGTCCTGGAGGAGGGCGCCCGCCTGCTGGCCAAGGCCGGCCGCCGCGTCCCCCGCAACCCCGACCTGTCCAGGGCCGCCAAGGTCCTGCGCGACACCTCCCTGTCCCCCATGGAGGCCTTCGAGGCCGCCGTCACCGACGACGTCGTCTCCGCCATGGAGCGCGACCCCGTCCGCGAGCTCGTCACCAGGTCCAAGCGGACCAAGGTCGTCGTGCATCGCGAACGCGCCCTGTTCGGCTCCTGGTACGAGTTCTTCCCCCGCTCGGAGGGCGCCCAGGTCGACACCGCTCCCGGCCAGGAGCTCTCCGGCACCTTCGCCACCGCCGCCAAACGGCTGCCCGCCATCGCCGACATGGGCTTCGACGTGGTGTACCTGCCGCCGATCCATCCGGTCGGCACCGCCCACCGCAAGGGTCGGAACAACACCCTGAACGCGCACGCCGGCGATCCCGGGTCGGTGTGGGCCATCGGTTCGGCCGATGGGGGCCACGACGCGGTCCACCCGGACCTGGGCACCATCGCCGACTTCGACGCGTTCGTGACCGAGGCCGCCGAACACGGCCTGGAGATCGCCCTGGACCTGGCCCTACAGTGCTCCCCCGACCACCCCTGGGTCACCGAGCACCCCGAATGGTTCACCACCCGGGTCGACGGTTCCATCGCCTACGCGGAGAACCCGCCGAAGAAGTACCAGGACATCTACCCGCTCTGCTTCGACAACGACTTCGAGGGTCTGTACGCCGAGGTCCTTCGTGTGGTCCGACACTGGATGGACCACGGGGTGCGGATCTTCCGGGTGGACAATCCACACACCAAGCCCGTCGCGTTCTGGGAACGTCTGCTCGCCGACGTCGCGCGCACCGACCCCGACGTGCTCTTCCTGGCCGAGGCCTTCACGCGCCCCGCCATGATGCGCACCCTGGCCGGGGTCGGATTCCACCAGTCCTACACCTACTTCACCTGGCGCAACGGCAAGGACGAGCTCACCGAGTACCTCACCGAGCTCAGCCGGGAGACCGCGCACTACCTGCGCCCCAACCTGTTCGCCAACACCCCCGACATCCTCAACGCCTACCTCCAGGACGGTGGCCGCCCCGCGTTCGAGGCGCGCGCGGTGCTGGCCGCGACGCTCTCTCCGACCTGGGGGATCTACTCGGGCTTCGAGCTGTGCGAGAACACCCCCGCCGCGCCCGGCAGCGAGGAGTACCTGCACTCGGAGAAGTACGAGTACCGCCCTCGCGACTGGGCCGGGGCGGACGCCTCCGGTACGACCATCGCCCCTCTCATCACCCGGCTCAACGAGCTCCGCCGGGTCCACCCCGCCCTGCGCGAACTGCGAAACCTACGGTTCCACCACGTGGATGGGCCGGAGATCGTCTGCTTCTCCAAGCACCGACCCGGCGCCCCCGGTGAACCCGACGACGCCGTCATCGTCGTCGTCAACCTCGACCCGCACCGGGCCCATGAGGCCACGGTGCGTCTCGACCTGCCGTCGATCGGCCACACGTGGGAGGAGGACCTCAAGGTGACCGACGAGCTGACCGGCCACTCCTACACATGGCGAGCCGACAACTACGTCCGGCTCGACCCGGCGACCGGGCCCGCGCACGTGTTCACCGTCAGCGGCAGATAGCGGGTCGGGGCACCGGAACGCGGCGGTCACGGTACCGCCGCCGTCCGGCTCCCGCACACCTGTAGATCCGATGTCGAACATTTTGGTGGGGAGCAGTAGATGAGCAACGACGAGTCCGGACCCGGCGCACACGAGCACGCCGAACACGGTCCGCTCGCGCCGGCCACCGGGGCCGCGACCGGCCCGCTCATGTCCTCGGGAGGTACCGGTGAACCCCACTGGTACAAGCACGCCGTCTTCTACGAGGTACTGGCCCGGGGGTTCTTCGACTCCAACGGGGACGGCACCGGTGACCTCACCGGGCTGGTTCGGAAGTTGGACTATCTCCAGTGGCTCGGAATCGACTGCGTCTGGTTGCTTCCGATGTACGAGTCCCCTTTGCGGGACGGTGGATACGACATCTCGGACTACTTCAAGATCCTCCCGGAGTTCGGCAACACCGCCGACTTCGTGGAGCTACTCGACGAGTCGCACCGGCGCGGCATCCGTGTCATCACCGACCTGGTCATGAACCACACCAGCGACCAGCACCCTTGGTTCAAGGCCTCCCGGGAGGACCCGGACGGCCCCTACGGCGACTTCTACGTGTGGTCGGACACCGATGACCGCTACGACGAGGCGCGCATCATCTTCGTCGACACCGAGACCTCCAACTGGACCTACGACGAAGTGCGCGGCCAGTACTACTGGCACCGCTTCTTCTCGCACCAGCCGGACCTCAACTTCGAGAACCCGGCGGTCCAGGAGGCGATCCTGGAGGTACTGCGCTACTGGCTGGACCTGGGGATCGACGGTTTCCGGCTGGACGCGGTGCCCTACCTGTACGAGCGTGAGGGCACCAACTGCGAGAACCTCAAGGAGACGCACGAATTCCTCAAGCGGGTGCGCGCGGAGGTGGACCGCCTCTACCCGGACCGGGTGCTGCTGAGCGAGGCCAATCAGTGGCCCTCGGAGGTGGTCGACTACTTCGGCGACTTCGAGTCCGGTGGCGACGAGTGCCACATGAACTTCCACTTCCCGCTGATGCCGCGCATGTTCATGGCGGTCCGGCAGGAGCAGCGCTTCCCGATCTCGGAGATCCTCGCCCAGACCCCGCCGATCCCCCGCAACTGCCAGTGGGCGATCTTCCTGCGCAACCACGACGAGCTGACCCTGGAGATGGTCACCGACGAGGAACGCGACTACATGTACGCGGAGTACGCCAAGGAACCCCGCATGCGCGCGAACGTGGGGATCCGGCGGCGCCTCGCGCCCCTGTTGGACAACGACCGCAACCAGATCCAACTGTTCACCGCGCTGTTGTTGTCCCTGCCGGGTTCCCCGGTCCTGTACTACGGCGACGAGATCGGCATGGGCGACAACATCTGGTTGGGCGACCGTGACGCCGTACGCACGCCGATGCAGTGGAACTCCGACCTCAACGCCGGGTTCTCGCGCAGTGACCCCGCCCGCCTCTACCTGCCACCGATCATGGATCCGGTCTACGGCTACCAGGCGATCAACGTGGAGTCCCAGCGGGAGAACCCCGGTTCACTGCTGCACTGGACCCGTCGGATGATCCAGATCCGAAAGCGGCACCCCGTGTTCGGCACCGGGGAGTTCACCGAGCTGAACGCCACCAACCCGAGCGTGTTGGCCTACATCCGCGAGCACGGCGACGACCGGATGCTGTGCGTCAACAACCTGTCCAAGCACCCACAACCGGTGGAACTGGACCTGTCGCGCTACGCGGGTGTGAGCCCGGTGGAGTGCGTGGGCGGGGTCCGTTTCCCGGAGGTCGGTGAGCTGCCGTACCTGCTCACCCTCCCGGGCCACGGCTTCTACTGGTTCCAACTGCCTCCGGAGCGCGCGTCGGGGACCGAGTCCAAGGACGGCGAGGGCGTGCCCTCGTACGGACTCCCGGCGGCGGGGCTGAGCACCTCGGACGCCTTCGACACCGGCCACCGCAACACAGCCACCGATCGGCCCGCCGGCGCGAGCCGGGACCGTGGTGGGAAGGGAACCAGGCCTCTCTGACATGTCGCAGCTAGAAGAACTCCTGGCAGTCTGGCTACCTCGACAACGATGGTTCTCCGGCAAGGGGATCCCGATCCGTCGGGTCCGGGTCGAGAGCAGGTACACCCTGGTCTCGGCCGGACCCGGTGGTCCCGACCTGAACGTGCTCGTGGTCCAGGCGGGCCAACGCGGCACGAGTTCCCGCTACCAGGTGCTGCTCGGGTCGCGTCCGCCCCGGTCACTGCCACCCCACCTGGCCCGTTCCGCCATCGGCGTGTGCCCGGTGGCCGGCGGCCGGCCCCGGGTGGTCTACGACGCGGCGCACGATCCGCAGCTGACGTCGTTGCTGCTGGAGCGGTTCAACTGCGCCGAGGACGGCGAGCGTCGGGGACGGGTGCGTTTCCGTACCCTTCCCGGCGCCGAGGTCAAGGCGTGCGGCTCGGGTCGCCTGCTGACCGGTGAGCAGTCCAACACTTCACTGGTGTACGGACGCGACTACGTCCTCAAGACCTTCCGCAGGCTCTGGCCTGGGCGAAACCCGGACCTGGAGCTGAACATGGCGCTGTCGGGTTCGCCGTACGTGGCGCGCCCGTGCGGGTGGATCGAGGCGGACCTGTCCGGTCACACCACGCCCACCACCTTGGCGCTGTTGCAGACGTTCGTTCCGGACGCCACCGACGGCTGGGTGCTGGCCACCGAGAACGTGCGCACGCTGTTGGACGGCCAGGACGCCGACTTCGGTGAGGAGTCCGCGCGGTTGGGGCACACCACCGCACAGGTGCACAGTTCGCTGGCACGGGCACTGCCCACCGACGTGCTCTCCCCCATCTCGGCGGCCGAAGTGGCCGACGCGATGGTGGAGCGACTGGCCATGGCCAGCGGTGAGGTGCCCGAACTGGCCGAACACGCGCCGAGGGTGATGGAGGCCTACTCCGACTTCGCCCGTGTGGACGAACCGCTGCCGATACAGCGCATCCACGGCGACTACCACCTGGGGCAGGTCATCCGGCCGAAGTCCGGGTGGGTGCTGCTGGACTTCGAGGGCGAACCGACGGTGTCGGTGCGCGAACGCCAACGTCTGTCCAGTCCGCTGCGGGACGTGGCGGGGATGCTGCGTTCCTTCGACTACGCGGCCGGTTACCTGTTGGTCGGGCATCCGGACGACCAGGAGTTGGCGTGGGCCGCCCGGGAGTGGGCACGCCGCAACCGGGAGGCGTTCTGTCGCGGTTACGCCGACGGTGGGGGCGCCGATCCGGAGAAACACCTGACCGTGCTGCGCGCCTTCGAGTTCGACAAGGCGGTCTACGAGGTCCTGTACGAGGCGCGCAACCGCCCCGACTGGCTTCGAGTGCCGCTCGATTCCATCGCCACAGCGGCCGGGGCACCTCCGGTGCCCGGCTGATCCCCGGCGGCCGCCGTTCGCGCACGGCGGCCGCCCTTCGTTCCCCCTCCCGAACCATCGCCTCGTCATCCGAACACCACAAGTCATCACGGAGTCGAATTGTCACCGCGTACGTCCAAGAAGGCCGCTACAGCCGACGAACAGCCGGCGGCGGAGCCCGAGGCGGCGAAGAAGGTGCCCGGCAAGAAGAAGGCCACGAAGACGGTCAAGACCACGAAGGCCACGGCCCCGAAGAAGGCGGCCCCTGAGAAGACCGACGTGAAGAGGGCCGGCGCGAAGAAGGACGCGCCGAAGAGGACCCGCGTCCCCGCCGCACTCGCGGGGGACCTGCTCGTCGAACTCGACCGGGTGGTCGACGGCCACCACCACGACCCGCACTCGGTCCTGGGCCTGCACGGACGCGACCTGAGGGTCCTGCGCCCGGGCGCGGTCGAGGTGCACGCCGTACTGCCCGACCAGACCCGGGTGGCCCTGCCGCACCGCCACCGTGGCGTGTTCGCGGCCCGTCTGCCCAAGAAGGTCGACGACTACCGCGTCGCGGTCCGCTATGAGGGCGGACCCGAGCTCCTGCGGGCGGACGCCTACCGTTTCGAGCCCACGTTGGGCGAACTCGATCTGCACCTGATCGGTGAGGGTCGGCACGAAGAGCTGTGGAACGCTCTGGGCGCCCACGTGATCGAGCGGAACGGCCCGATGGGCGAGGTCACCGGGACACGGTTCTCGGTCTGGGCGCCCGACGCGCGCGGGGTCCGGGTCATCGGCGACTTCGACCACTGGAGCGGAATCGCCCACCCGATGCGCAGCCTCGGTTCGTCCGGGGTGTGGGAGCTGTTCCTGCCCGGGCTCGGAGACGGCGACCTGTACAAATTCCAGATCCTCGGCGCGGACGGGCACTGGCGGGACAAGGCCGACCCCATGGCCCGCCGGACCCAGATGCCGCCGGCCACCGCCTCGGTCGTCACGGTCTCCGACCACGTGTGGAGCGACCAGGAGTGGATGGCCGAGCGCAAGGGCGTGGAACCGCACCGGGCGCCGATGAGCGTCTACGAGGTGCATCTGGGTTCCTGGCGACCGGGTCTGTCCTACACCGAGCTCGCCGAGGAACTGGTGTCCTACGTGACCGAGATGGGCTTCACGCACGTGGAGTTCCTGCCGGTGGCCGGGCACCCGTTCGACGGGTCCTGGGGTTACCAGGTCACGTCCTACTACGCGCCCACGCCGCGGTTCGGCTCTCCGGACGAGTTCCGCCACCTGGTGGACTCGCTGCACCGGGCGGGTGTGGGCGTGTTCCTGGACTGGGTGCCGGCGCACTTCCCCAAGGACGAGTGGGCGCTCGCCCGGTTCGACGGTAGTGCCCTGTACGAGCACCCGGACCCGCGCCGTGGCGAACACCCCGACTGGGGCACGCTCATCTTCAACTACGGGCGGACCGAGGTGCGCAACTTCCTCGTCGCCAACGCCCTGTACTGGTTGGAGGAGTTCCACGTCGACGGGCTGCGTGTGGACGCGGTCGCCTCGATGATCTACCTCGACTACTCGCGCGACTCCGGTGGTTGGGAGCCGAACGTGTTCGGTGGCCGGGAGAACCTGGAGGCCATCGACTTCGTCAAGGAGCTCAACACCACGGTCTACCGCCGCAACCCCGACGTGGCGATGATCGCGGAGGAGTCGACGGCCTACACGGGGGTGACCACCCCGGTGGACCACGGCGGGCTCGGATTCGGGCTGAAGTGGAACATGGGGTGGATGCACGACTCCTTGGAGTACGTCAAGAAGGAGCCGATCCACCGCGAGTACCACCACGACGACATCACGTTCTCGATGGTGTACGCCTACAGCGAGAACTACGTACTGCCGCTGTCGCACGACGAGGTGGTGCACGGCAAGGCGTCACTGTTCAACAAGGCGCCCGGTGACGAGTGGCAGCGTGCGGCGACGCTGCGGGCGCTGCTGTCGTTCATGTGGTCCCACCCGGGCAAGCAACTGCTGTTCATGGGCGGGGAGATCGCCCAGGGCGAGGAGTGGTCACACGAGGACGGGGTGCCGTGGTGGCTGTTGCGGTACGACCACCACGCGGGCACGCAGCAGCTGGTCAAGGCGCTCAACGACGCCTACCGGCCGCGGCCCGCGCTGTGGTCGTTGGACACCGACCCGGCCGGGTTCACCTGGTTGGACGGCGGTGACCGCCAGGGCAACACCCTGAGCCACCTGCGCCACGGCGAGGACGGTTCGGTGCTGGCGTGCGCGGTGAACTTCTCGCCGGTGCCCCGCTCGAACTGGCGGATCGGTCTGCCGGTCGAGGGCCGGTGGAACGCGGTGGTCAACTCCGACGATCCGCGCTTCGGCGGTTCGGGGTACGAGGCGCCGGCCACCGTTGAAGCACAGGCCCAGGAGTGGCACGGTCAGCCGTTCTCCGCGGAGATCACGCTGCCCCCTCTGGGCGCCGTCTGGTTCGAACCCGCGCGCTAGGCGCGCTCGGAGCCAGGGCCCTGGACGTTCCCCCGGAACGCCCAGGGCCCTTCCTCGTTCGTTCAGCGCCCGGTGACCAGGGCGACTGCGGCGTCGATGGCGGCCCGGGGGCCGTCCAGTGGAGCCCCTTCGGGCAGGCGGGCGCAGGTGAGCCAGAGGCCGTCGATCATCACCAGGAGCAGCTCGGCGAGTGCTTCGGTGTTCCGACCGGACACGAGTTCCCCCTGTTCACGGGCGTAGCCGAGGGCGGCGGCCAGGTTCACGCGCGCTTGTGCGTCCAGATCGGCGAGTTTCTCGGCGAACCCCGTGTCGACGGCGGCGCGGGCGTAGAAGGCGGCCCAGATGCGGGCCTGGGCGCGGCGGCGGTCGTCGGTGGGCAGCAGGTCCACGAGGACGGCCCGCATCCCCTCGGCGAAGGTCAGCGACTCGGGTCCGATCCGGACTCGGGAGAAGCGGTCGGCGACCTCGGCGATGGAGAAGTCCAGGGCGAAGCGGAGCAGCTCGTCCTTGGTGCGGAACTCGCGCTGAACGGCGCCGACGGACAGCCCCGCCTCGGCGGCGACCACGCGGACACTGACCCCTTCGATCCCCTCACGGGCGGCGATGCGATGAATGGCCTCGCCGACGCTCTGACGACGATTCTGACTGTCCACGACCTTCGGCACCTCTTCATTCTGGCACATCCACACGGACTGATACGTTCGTATCGATACGCCTGTATCGGAAGGATGTCGCCATGCCCCGTCCCCTGGTCCGCCGAACCCTGCTGACCCTATCCACCCTGTTCGCCCTGCCGGGGATCGTCGCCTTGGCCCTGGTCCTGCTGCCACCGCCCTCCTGGGACGCCTGGCAATACGCGCTGCTCATCCTGGAGTTCTCGCTCTGGCTCACCCTCCCCGCGCTGTGCGGGCTCGCCTTCGCCCTGTTCGCCCGAGGACGGTGGGGGTGGTCGCTCGCCGGGGCCAACGCACTGCTGCTGATCCTGGCCCTGGTGCCGTCGACGGCACTGTGGAACACCGCACGAACGAAAGACGCTCCATTGAGCCTGGGCGCCTACACCTCGGGCCTGGCCACCTCCACCGACCGGGATCCGCTGACCCTGACCTACCACCGGATGGACGACGAGCCCCTTGAGTTGGACGTGTGGGAGCCCGCCGAGCCCTCAGGCGAACCGCTCCCGGTGGTGGTCAACGTCCACGGTGGCGCCGACGACCTCCCGCAGAGCCTGCTGCCGCGTTGGGACACCTGGCTGGCCGACGGCGATCGGGTGGTGTTCGAGGTCGACTACCGCTTCTTCCCCGACGGAGCTTGGGAGGAGTCCGTGGCGGACGTGCGGTGCGCCCTGGGGTGGGTCCACGAGCACGCGGCCGAATACGGCGGTGACCCGGATCGGATCGCCGTCACCGGCCAGTCCGCCGGGGGTCTGCTGGCGCTGCTGTCGACCTACACCGACCAGGTCGAGCCCTCGTGCGACACCGAGGTCCCGGACGTGTCCGCCGTGGTCGCCTGGTACTCGATCACCGACGGCACCGCCAACGCCCGGATCCCCTGGCGCCAGCGCCACTCCCCCATCGGCGACGAGCTGCTGGAGTCCAGCGAACGCATGGTCGGTGGCGCCCCGGAGGAACTGCCGGAGGCCTACGAGGCCATGTCCCCGATCCACCTGGTCGGCCCGGACGCGCCGCCGACCCTGGTGATCACCGCCGGACACGATCTGTTCCTCGACCCCGAGGACAACCGACTGTTCGTCGACCGCCTCGACGAGGCAGGCGTCCCGCACGACCACCTGGAACTGCCCTGGACCGAGCACATGTTCGACCTCAACTGGGGCGGCTTCGCGAGCCAGATCACCCGCTACTCCATCGACGGTTTCCTCGACGAGCACCTGACCCCCTGAGAACCACCTGTCCGGAGAAGCGGGGTGGGACCCTGGTGAAAGCCTCTTCAGCTCTTCAGGCCCCCTCCCCGCCACCTCCACGATCGTCGATCGGCGCGTGCACGTCCCCGGTGTTCGGACGGATCAGCTCCCGCTCCTCCCCCACCGGCCGAGCCGGGCCACCGCCTCGTCGAGCACCTCGTCCTTCTTGCAGAAGGCGAAGCGCACCAGGTGGCGGCCCTCGTCCTGGTGGTCGTAGAACACCTTGGCGGGTACGGCCGCCACACCGGCCTCGCGGGGCAGCGCCCGGGCGACGTCCTCGCCGTCGAGGTAGCCCAACGGTCGGACGTCGGCCATCAGGAAGTAGGTGCCCTCGGACACGTTCACGTCGAACCCGGCGCCGCTGAGGCCCTCGGCGAGGCGGTCGCGCTTGGCCTGCATGGCCACGCGCTGCCGCTCGACCCAGGCACCCTCGTTGTCGATGGCGTCTGCGATGGCCAACTGAAGGGCTCCGTTGGCGGAGAAGGTGAGGAACTGGTTCACCGTGCGCACCGCACGGACCAGGGGTTCGGGACCGCTCACCCAGCCGGTCTTCCACGCGGTGACGGCGAACATCTTGCCGACCGAGGAGATCGACAGGGTGCGCTCGCGCATACCCGGCAGGGTGGCCAGCGGGACGTGGGGACGATCGTCGAAGGTGAGGAACTCGTACACCTCGTCGGTGACCGCGATGAGGTCGTGGTCACGGCATACGGCGGCGATCTCCGCCATCTCCTCGGCGGTGAACACCGTGCCGGTCGGATTGTGCGGGGTATTGACCATGATGAGCCGGGTGCGCGGGGTGACGGCGGAGCGCAGCTCGGCGGGGTCGAAGGTGAACCTGCCGGTCGCGTCGTCGCGGCGCAGCGCCACGGGACGGCGCACACCGCCGGCCAGCGAGATCATCGCGGCGTAGGAGTCGTACATCGGCTCGAAGACGATGACCTCGTCACCGCGTTCCACCAGCGCCAGCAGCGAGGCGGCGATGCCTGCGGTCGCACCGACGGTGACGTAGACCTCCGTGTCGGGGTCCAGGTCCAACCCGTGGTGACGGGAGCGGTAACGGCTCACCGCCTGACGCAGCTCCGGGCGTCCCGGGCCGGGTGGGTACTGGTTCACCCCTTCGAGGATGTGTCGCGAGGCGTTCTCCAGCAGACTTCGCGGCCCGTCGGTGTCGGGGAAACCCTGCCCCAGGTTGACGGAGTCGGTCTCGACGGCCAGACGCGTCATCTCGGCGAAGATCGTCTCACCATAGGTACGCATACGTTCGATCAGCGGTTCATCCACCCTTCGAGCGTATCGACCCGGTCCGGACCCGGGCACCCCCACGCACCCCCACGCACCTCGGACGCTCCGACGAACGCGAGAGGGCCCCGGTCTCGTGGTGCCCGGTGCGTCACCGGATGCCACGAGGCCAGGGCCCCTACGAGCGCGACCGCCTTTACGGAAGCAGCAGGCTGAGCACGATCCAGACCACCGGACCCGCGATCAGCAGGGAGTCGATGCGGTCCATCAGACCACCGTGGCCCGGCATGAACCGGCCCATGTCCTTGACTCCGAGGTCGCGCTTGAACAACGACTCGATGAGGTCGCCGACCGTGGCGGCCAGCACCACCGCAAGACCCAGCACCACACCGACCCACCAGGGGCCGTCCAGCATGAGGGTGACGCAGAGCGCACCCGCCACCGCACAGCCGACCACGGAGCCACCGAAGCCCTCCCAGGTCTTGTTCGGGCTGATCACCGGCGCCATCTTGTGCCGCCCCAGCAGGATCCCGGCGAAGTAACCGCCGATGTCACTGGAGATCGTCACCACGATGAACGCCACGAGACGGTACTGTCCGTCCTCGGGGTGCGCGATGAGCAGCATCCAGGTGGCCAACAGCAGCGGCAGGTACACGAGGGTGAACAGGTTCGCCGACGCGTCGGCGACGAACCCCTCCGCCCCGCCGCGCAACCGCCAGACCAGGCAGGCGATCGCGGTGACGGCCGCGATGCCCACCAACCATTCGGCGCCACCGAAGTAGGCTCCGGCCTGCATCGCCACTCCGCCCACGGCCAACGGGACCACGGCCAGGGTCACGCCCTTGCCGCCGAACGCCCGGTTGAGTTCGCGGAGACCGATCAGCGTCCCGAGGGACGTGATGATCGTGAACAGCTGAGGCCAGGGGAAGACCGAGAAGAAGACGAGTGCGCCCAGGACGCACCCGCTGGCGATGGCCACCGGGAGGTTGCGACCGGTCTTGACCGGGCCACCTCCCGGCTTGTGCAGCACGAAGCGCTGCCCGGCGGACGTATCCGTCTTCGAACGAGGACGGTCGTCGGGTCTGTGCTCCGGCGAGTGGTCATCGCCTCCGGAGCCGTTCGAAGGATGGGTCACCGACTAAACCTCGAGAAGTTCCGCTTCCTTGTGCTTGAGCAGCTCGTCGACGGTGCCGACATGCTTGTGCGCAAGCTCGTCCAGTTCGGACTGGGCACGGTGGGCCTCGTCCTCACCCAGGTCACCGGACTTGACGGCCTTCTCGAAACCGTCCTTGGCGCGGCGTCGGACGTTGCGGATGGCGACCTTGCTGTCCTCGGCCTTGGTGCGAGCGACCTTCACGTACTCCTTGCGACGCTCCTCGGACAACTCCGGAAAGACCACACGGATGACCTGTCCGTCGTCGGAGGGGTTGACGCCCAGGTCACTGTTGCGGATCGCGTTGATCATCTCGGTGCGCGCGCTGACGTCGAACGGTGAGATGACGACCATGCGCGGCTCGGGCACCGAGAAGGAGGCCAGCTGGTTGATCGGCGTGCGAGCACCGTAGTAGTCGACGGTGATCTTGTTGAAGGTGGCCGGGGTGGGACGACCGGTACGGATCGTCGCGAAGTCCTCCTTCGCCACGGTCACGGCCTTCTCCATCTTCTCCTCGGCCTCAAGGAGGGTTTCTTCGATCATTGTGGGCGCTCCCGGATTGTCGGCTGGGTGTTCGTGGCTTGGAGTGCGTGGCCTCGGCCACGCCGCAGGACGGTCTCCCGCCCTCGTCAGTCGGAGGTCGGACCGACGATGGTGCCGATCTTCTCACCGCGGACGGCGCGCAGGATGTTGCCCTGGCTCATCAGGTCGAAGACGACGATGGGCAGTCCGTTGTCCATGCACAGGCTGACCGCGGTGGCGTCCATGACCTTGAGGCCGCGGGTGAGGACCTCGTTGTAGTTGAGCTTGTCGAACTTGACCGCGTCCGGGTTGCGCTGCGGGTCGGAGTCGTAGACCCCGTCGACCTGGGTTCCCTTGAGGACCGCCTGGGCGCCGATCTCCAGGGCTCGCTGGGCGGCGGTGGTGTCCGTGGAGAAGAAGGGTGCACCGAGACCGGCACCGAAGATGACCACTCGGCCCTTCTCCAGGTGACGAACGGCCCGACGCGGGATGTAGGCCTCGGCGACCTGGCTCATGTGGATCGCGGTCTGCACACGCGTGTCCACGCCCAGACGCTCGAGGAAGTCCTGGAGGGCGAGGCAGTTGATGACGGTGCCGAGCATGCCCATGTAGTCGGCGCGACCGCGCTCGATGCCGCCCTCTGTGAGCTGGGCGCCGCGGAACATGTTGCCGCCGCCGACGACCACGGCGACCTGGATGCCCTCCGACACCGCTTCGGCGATCGACTCCGCCACGTACTGGACGACCTCGGGTTCGATGCCCAGACCACCACCGCCGGCGAACGCCTCCCCCGAGAGCTTGAGCATGACACGCTTCCAACCGGAATCGTGCATGGGCGTTTCGGTGGTCATGGCTTCGTTCTCCGACACGGCCTGCGGCCTCCCTTGTTGTTCCCGAGTGGCACAGGGTCCCCCGAGTGCTCCTGCTGCGGACGGCCCGAACAAGATCTGCCCGCAACCCGCCCATATCCACCGAAAGTGCCGGGGAGATTCCGCCTCCCCGGCACTTCCATCATGTCAAAGCCCCTAGGCCTGGCCGACCTTGAAGCGGACGAAGCCCTTGACCTTCACACCGGCCTCGTCGACGACCTTCTGGACGGTCTTCTTGTTCTCCTTGACGAACGGCTGCCCGAGGAGGGTGATCTCCTTGAAGAAGCCGTTGAGACGACCCTCGACGATCTTGGGGATGGCCTGCTCGGGCTTGCCCTCACCGCGGGTGGTCTCCTCGGCGATGCGACGCTCGTTGGCGACGACGTCCTCGGGGACCTGGTCCTTGTCGACGTACTGCGGGGCCAGCGCGGCGATCTGCTGAGCGAGGTCCTTACCGACCTCCTCGTCCACCTTGTCCAGCTCGACCAGGACACCCATGGTCGGGGGCAGGTCCGGGTCGGACTTGTGCAGGTAGGAGGCGACGTAGGCACCATCGAGCTTGGCGATGCGCCGGAGCTCGAGCTTCTCACCGATGACGGCGCTCTTGCCCTCGATGAAGGACTGGAGGGTCTTGCCCGACTCGATCTCGGCGGCGGCGATGGTCGCGAGGTCATCGCCGTCCTGGGCGGCGACGAAGTCGGCGACCTCGTCGGCCAGCGCGATGAACTGGTCGTTCTTGGCGACGAAGTCGGTCTCGCAGTTGAGCTCGATCAGGGTGGCCTTGCCCTCGCCCTGGCTGCGCAGGACGACGGTGCCCTGGGCGGCGGTGCGGTCCGCGCGCTTGTCCACGGACTTGGCGCCCTTGATGCGCAGGGCCTCGACGGCCTTGTCGAAGTCGCCGTCGGCCTCGGTCAGCGCCTTCTTGCAGTCCATCATGCCCGCGCCGGTGAGGTCACGCAGCTTCTTGACGTCCGCGGCGGTGAAGTTCGCCATGACTGTTCTCGGATTCCCTAGTGAAGTCTGGTCTGGAAGTGGAGCGAGCCGGCGAACACCCCGCAGGCCGCCCCGCCGACGAAGGGCGGGGCGGCGCTCAGGCGTCGGTGCGCACCGGAAAGGTACTCAGCGGCGAACCGCTGATTCCCTACTAGGCCTCGGGGGCCTTCTCCGGGGCGTCGACCGGGGAGTCGGCGGCGGTGGCCTCGGCCGGAGCCTCGGCGGCGACCTCGTCGGCCGGGGCCTCGGTCACGGTCTCGGCCGGAGCCTCGGCCGCGGCCTCGTTCTTCTCCTCGGCGGCGGTCTCGACCGGAGCCTCGGCATCGGTCTCGCCCTTGTTGCCCTCGAGCAGCTCGCGCTCCCACTCGGGCATGGGCTCCTCGACGGCCTTCTCCTCGGTCGCGCCGGAGGCACCGGAGCGGACCAGGAGGCCCTCGGCGACGGCGTCGGCGACAACGCGGGTGAGGAGGCTGACGCTTCGGATGGCGTCGTCGTTACCCGGGATCGGGTAGTCGACCTCGTCCGGGTCACAGTTGGTGTCGAGGATGGCGACGACCGGGATGTTCAGCTTGCGAGCCTCGCTGATCGCGATGTGCTCCTTCTTGGTGTCCACGATCCACACGGCGCTGGGCACGCGGGACATGTCGCGGATACCGCCGAGGGTGCGCTCGAGCTTGTCCTTCTCACGACGAAGGTTCAGCAGTTCCTTCTTGGTGAGCGTGGAACCGGCGACGTCGTCGAAGTCGATCTCCTCGAGCTCCTTGAGGCGCTGGAGCCTCTTGTGCACGGTGGAGAAGTTGGTGAGCATGCCGCCCAGCCAGCGCTGGTTGACGAAGGGCATGCCGACACGACGAGCCTGCTCGTCGATGGCCTCCTGCGCCTGCTTCTTGGTGCCGACGAACAGGATGGTGCCACCGTGGGCGACCGTCTGCTTGACGAACTCGTAGGCGCGGTCGATGTACGCCAGCGACTTTTGGAGGTCGATGATGTAGATGCCGTTGCGCTCGGTGAAGATGAAGCGCTTCATCTTGGGGTTCCAGCGACGGGTCTGGTGCCCGAAGTGGACGCCGCTCTCCAGGAGCTGGCGAATCGTCACGACTGTGGCCATGACCTGGTCCTCCTTGCGGTGGCGGAACGCGGGTTCCGCCGTCGGTTGTACCTGACGCCCCGCCCGCACCACCACACCGCGCGAGGCGGTGTGGACCGTGGGCACAGGCCCTCCCCGAGGGAGGCAGGTGGGCGTGCGAATTATGGTTCGACCCTGGTGGGCCGAGAACGATTCTATCCTCCGCCGAGCACACCCCGGAACGGCTCCGTGTCCAGGGACGTCATCGACGTGGCGAAGGTTGTCCACAGGCTCGGATCGGCTCTGGCGGAACACGTCCGCCGCACGCACCCTGGAAACATGACAGACCCCCGGCTCTGGGTACTCCCGCTGTTCCTCACGCTCCTGCTGTTCCCCGTTTGCCCGCTCCGAACCACACCGGCCGTCGCGTCCGTCCAGGGCCCATGGCGGTGGCCATTGGATCCTCCGGTGGAGGTGCTGCGCGACTTCGATCCGCCCGAGGAGCGCTGGCTGCCCGGGCACCTGGGTGTGGACCTGGCCGCCGAGCCGGGGCAGAGCGTGTACCCGGCGGGGCCGGGCCGGGTACGGTTCGCCGGCGGTGTCGCCGGGGTGGGCGTGGTGAGTGTGACCCACGGAGAGACGCACACCACCTATTCGCCGGTGGAGGCCTCCGTCGCGCGAGGTGATCCGGTCGACGCCGAGCCGATCGGTGTGGTGGCGGCCGAACCACGTCACTGCGCGGAACGGACCTGCCTGCACTGGGGTCTACTGCGCGACCGTGCCTACCTGGATCCGCTCTCCCTGCTGGGGCGCGGTGAGGTCCGCCTCCTGCCCGTGCCGGCGGCGGCGACCCGGACCGTGTCCGTACGGGGCCGGGACGGGCGCGGGGTCGAGGGCGTACGCGAGCACTACCACAGGGTCAGGCGCGCGGGTGGGCCTGTCGGTAGGCGTCACGCAGACGATCCACCGAGACGTGCGTGTAGACCTGGGTGCTGCGCGGGCTGGCGTGGCCCAGGAACTCCTGCACGCTGCGCAGGTCGGCGCCGCCGTTGAGCAGGTGGGTGGCGGCGCTGTGCCGCAGCCCGTGCGGGCCTGCCTCCACCCCGGCCGCGCGCAGGTGTGCGTACACGTCCTCTCTGGCCTGGCGTACGCCCAGACGTCCACCGCGGGCACCGAGGAAGAGCGCGTCGGCGCTGCGGGGGCCGGCCATGTCGGGTCGACCACGGCGGATCCAGGCGTCGACCGCGTCCAGGGCGGGACCGCCGACCGGGACGGTGCGTTCCTTGTCGCCCTTGCCCAGAACCCGGACGGTGTCACGGGCACGGTCGAGGTCGGCCCGGTCCAGGGCGCACAGTTCGGCGACCCGGATCCCGGTGGCGTAGAGCAGTTCGACGACGGCGTGGCGGCGCAGCTCCACGGGGGTCTCCGGGGCGGGCCCGGACAGCGCGGAGCGCGCCTGTTCCTCGTCCAGGACCGCCGGCAGGTGTCGCTGCTGGGCAGGAGTGGAGAGCCGGACCCCCGGATCCACCGCCAGGACCCCCTCCCGGTGCAGGTACCGGGTGAGGGCGCGCACGGCCGCCACTCGACGGGCGATGGTGGAGCGGCCCGCCCCCGCCTCTCGTGCCTTGGACAGCCAGGCCCGGATCAGGGGGACGTCGAGGTCGGCCGGGCCGGCGTCGTGCTCGTCCAGGTGGGAGAGGAGGCCGCGCAGGTCGGACAGGTAGCCGCGGACGGTATGGGGTGAGCGCCCCAGTTCTCCGCTCAGGTGCCCCGCCAGCCGTTCCAGCGCCTGTGGACCGGTCAACCGCGATCCCGGGGCAGGCAGGCGACGGCGTCGATCTCCACCAGGTAGCGGGGGTGGACCAGACCGCTCACCTCCACCAGGGTCGCCGCGGGCAGGTGACCGTCGGGCAGGCATTCCAACAGCGCGGCACGGAAGTCTTCGAGGTCGGTGATGTGGCGCAGGTAGTACGTCAACTTGACCAGGTGGTCCGGCCCCGCCCCGTGCCGGTCGAGGATCTCGGTGAGGTTCTGGAAGATCTGCCGGGTCTGCCCGGTGATGTCGAGGGCGATCTCGCCGTCGGAGGCCTCCGGGATCTGTCCGGAGACGAACAGGATCGGCCCGTCGGCCAAGAGGGCGTCGCTGTACAGTTCTGCCATGTCGAAACCGTACCCGGGCGGATGCCCGAGTACCCGTCCGGGCGGGCTTCGGCCACGGCGCGGCTTCGGGCCGGGGTGACTCATCCGCCCTCCGTTCCGGTGGGCAGGCGCCAACCGTGGAGGCAGCGTTCGACCATCCCGGCCGCGGCGAGCAACCCCAGGGAACGCATCGTCCCTTCCAGACCCTCCCCGCAACGCCTGGCGACCTCGGCGGTGCCCATACCGCGTCGGTCCACCGCCGAGAGCACCCGGGCCGTCTCCGGATCGAGGTCCGCCGGACCCGGCAGTGAGGTCTCCCCCACGGGAACGATCTGCTCCACAACGTCACCGACCCCGGTGACACAGGTGGCCCTCCCCTCCTTCAGTAGCCGGTGGCAGCCCACGGAGGTCGCCGACGTGACCGGCCCCGGCACCGCCATGAGGATCCGGTGCAGATCGTTGGCGTGCGTGGCGGTGTTGAGCGCCCCGCTGCGCCGACCCGCCTCCACCACCACGGTTCCCGGGGTGAGCGCCGCGATGAGTCGGTTGCGGATCAGGAAGTCCTGCGCACGCGGTGCGCGGCCGATCGGGCGTTCGCTCACCAGCGCCCCGGCCCGGGTCACGTCCGCGAACAGGCCGGCGTGTCCGCGCGGGTAGTCCACGTCCAACCCTCCGGCCAGGACCGCGACGGTGTGTCCGGCCGCCAGCGCGGACCGGTGCGCGGCCCCGTCGATGCCGTAGGCGCCTCCGGAGACCACGGTGAAGCCGCGTTCGGCCAGCCCATAGGCGAGTTCGGAGGCCACGTGCTCCCCGTAGGGGCTGGCCGCCCTCGCGCCGACGATCGCCACCGAGCGCAGGCACAGGTTGCGCAGGTCCCCGTGGCCACGGACCCAGAGCCCGTAGCAGTCCCGGTGCCCGGGTAGGTTGTCCAACCGCCCCGGCCATTCGGGGTCTCCTGGAGCGACGAACCGCACCCCGGCCTCCGCCGAGTCCGAGAGCAGACGATCGACGTCCACACGGACCGCCCGCCGGGCCCAGACCGCCCATCGGGGCGGTGGTTCGCCGTCCCATCCCGGCGGCGGCGTCCCGGCCACCAGATCCGCCCACACCCGCTCCGCCCCGTACTCGGCCAGCAACCCTGCCAGCCAGAGGTCACCGGGCCGGGCCACCGACGTCAGTCCGGCCCGTGTTCGAGCCGCTTCCTCGTTCTCGCTCATCCCATGCCCCTCCCGCCTTCGTCCGTCCCTCGTCCACACCCGTTTCCACCGCTCTTCGTCCGTCGCCCCCCACCGCTCCTCGGTCTTCGCTTCCGCCGCCCGTGGCCGGGGCGATCACCAGGCGCGACCGGACCAGAGGGCGTACGCGTAGGCGGTCTCCTCCTCGCCCGGTCGGTCGCGACCGGCCAGGTCGGCCAGGGTCCAGGCGACTCTCAACGCGCGATCGACGCCTCGGGCGCTGATCTGTCCGCGGTCCATGGCCAGGCCCAGTACCCGCAGGGCGTCGGGGGCCGGCGGGAAGTCGCGGCGTAGTCGGGCGCCCGGGATGGTCGCGTTGGTGTTCCACGGGGTGTCGGCCAGACGGGCGCGGGCACGTGCACGGGCCGACGCGACCCGTTCGGCCACCACCTCGGAGGACTCGGCGAAGGCCCGGTCGGCGAACAGTTCGGCCCTGGCCACCGGCTGGAGTTGCACCTTGAGGTCGATCCGGTCCAGCAGGGGGCCCGAGACACGGGAGAAGTATCTCCTGCGCTCCCCCGCCGGGCAGGTGCACAGGTTGCCCGGTTTGGCGCAGGGGCAGGGGTTGGCGGCCATGATCAACTGGAAGCGGGCGGGGAAGGCGACGGTGGCGGAGGCCCGGGCGATGACCACCTCGCCTCGTTCGAGGGGTTCGCGCAGGGAGTCCAGCACCCCACGACCGAACTGTGGCGCCTCATCGACGAACAGGACGCCCCTGTGGGCCTTGGACACCCAGCCCGGCCCCGGGTTGCCGCTACCACCACCGATGATGGCCGCGCGGCTGGAGGTGTGGTGCGGCGCCGCGAAGGGCGCTCGGGTGACCATCGGGGCACCGGGCGGGAGCAGACCGGCCACCGAATGGATGGCGGTGGCCTCCAGCGCCTCGTTCCGGTCGAGTCGGGGCAGCACCGTGGGCAGCCGTTCGGCCAGCAGGCTCTTCCCCGTTCCCGGTGGTCCGAGCATCATCATGTTGTGCCCGCCCGCTGCGGCGATCTCCACCGCCCGGCGGGCCACCGGCTGGCCCAGCACGTCGGACAGGTCCGGGCCGTGGTCCTCGATGGCGGGCCCGATCTCCGCCGGTTCCTCGGGTGGGTCCAGGGCCTCACCGCGTAGCCAGGAACACACACCGGCGAGGTCGGCGACGGCGGTCACCTCCACGTCGGGGACCAGGCGGGCCTCCGCGGCGTTACCGGTGGCCACCACGAACCGGGTGAATCCCTGCCCCGCGGCGGAGACCACCGCGGGCAGGACCCCGCGGACCGGGCGGGCGCGACCGTCCAGACCGAGTTCGGCGATGAGCACCGTGTCTTCGAGTCGGTCCGCGGGCACCTCGCCGGCGGCGCACAGCACCGCACCGGCGATGGCCAGGTCGAACAGGCTGCCGGACTTGGGCAGGCTGGCCGGGGACAGGCTGATGGTGATCTGGCCGCTGGGCCAGTTCTCGGAACTGTTGACGACGGCCGCGCGGATCCGATCCCTGGCCTCGCGCAACGCCGCGTCGGGCAGGCCGACCAGGGTCACCCCGGGGTCGCCTCCGCCCAGGTGGACCTCCACCTCGACGATGTGTCCCTGCACGCCCAGCAGGGTGACGCAGTGGGTACGGGAGAGCGTCATCAGCGCAGCCCCCGCTCGTGCGACAGGAGCACCCGGCCCCGGTCGAACAGCACGCACACGCCGTCGACCCTGAGCGGCCCCGGGCGACGGCGGTGTGTCAGGGCCCAGGAGCGACCCAACGCCCGCAACCGGCGGCGTTTGCGTTCGTCGATGGCCTCCAGCGGGTGACCGTGGTGGAGGGAACCCCGGGTCTTGACCTCGGCGACCACCAACACGGGCCCTTCCCTGGCCACGATGTCGATCTCACCGGCGCCGTTCGGAGCCCGCCAGTTGCGGTCCAACAGACGCATCCCGGCCCGCTCCAGGTACCGGGCGGCGAGCTCCTCACCGCTCCGGCCCAGTGTGTGCCGGTACTCGGCCCACTGTCGTAGCAAAGCGACCACCTCCCGTTACCACGGTCGGTGATCGCTTCGCTTCGCACCAGAGGGAGTTTCCCGCCTGTGGACAACCCCGGGTTCACTCGCCGGGAGACGGTCCCTCGGTCGGAGGCATCTCCAGGTCGGACTTGGTGATCTCCTCGACATTGACGTCCTTGAACGTCACCACGCGCACGTTGCGGACGAACCGGGCCGGACGATACATGTCCCAGACCCAGGCGTCCTCCATCACGACCTCGAAGTACATCTCCCCGTTCTCCGTGGAGCGGGGTTGTAGGTCCACGTGGTTGGTGAGGTAGAAACGACGCTCGGTCTCCACCACGTAGCCGAAGAGGCCTACCACATCTCGGTATTCCCGGTAGAGCTGTAGCTCCATCTCGGCCTCGTACTTCTCCAGGTCCTCAGAACTCATCCGCTCGCTCGCTTTCGTCAGCACTCTCCGGTCGTCATGTGCCGGTTCTCCGACCGTGGACACCGCCACCCGACTCGTTCCCGTCGGGGAGGCCGGCCACGCGTTCGGAGAACGCCGATACGATCCCAGATCCATCATGCGTCACGGAACGCGCTTTTGCGCACCGTCGAACGGATTTCCTTCGACTCTTCGGTCACCCGACCCCGTCCGAAGGTCCTCTGACGTCGGGCCGGTGGGCCCGCACCTACTCGGATTCGAGTTCCTCGAAGGCCGGCGGAACGCTCAGCCCACCGGCCTGGCCGAACGGCCAGATGATGACGAACGCCCGCCCCACCACGTGGTCGATCGGGACGGAGCCGCCACCGGGGTTGTTCTGGTTGGCGCGCGAGTCGTGCGAGATGGCGCGGTGGTCGCCCATCAGCCACAGGTGGTCCTCGGGGACCTCGATGGGCCCGAACTCGGTGTGGCTCTCCACGCTGCCCGGGTAGAGGTAGGCCTCCTCATCGAGGGGCTCGCCGTTGACCAGCAGACGGTTCTGCTCGTCACAGCACTCCACCGTGTCCCCCGGCAGACCGATGACCCGCTTGATGTACTCCTTGCCGGAGGGCGCGGCCCCGAGTTGCTGCTGCACCCAGGTGAACGCGCCGCTGACCGGGTTGGTGGGCTCGGGGATCTCCACGGTGTTCGGATCGTCCCACGACCCGTCGCCGTTGAAGACGATGACCTCACCGCGCTCGATGTCCCGGATCTGGTAGACGACCTTGTTGACGAGGACACGGTCGCCGACGAGCAGGGTGTTCTCCATCGATGTGGAAGGGATGTAGAACGCCTGCATCAACCAGGTTCTGATCACGAACGCGAGGACCAACGCGATCACGATCAGAATGGGCAGTTCCTTCCAGAACGACCCCTTCTTGGCACTGCTCTGGGACTTGCTCATCGCCGCTTCCGCCCTCTCCTCCGACTCCTGGTCCTCGGCTTCGGAGACACCACTGGCTCCCAGACCATCGTGGGTCTGGGAGCCAGTGGCGGAGCCTTGCTCCTCCGGTCCGGGCCGGGCGGAATCCTCGTCTTGGACCCCGTCCGTACCGAGGCCCTTCTCGTCTTCGTCCATCGGCCGAAAGCCTATCCTGCCTCCCATCTGGGCGGCACGGTTACGGCCGGATGCGGTGACCAGAAGTGAGGTTACTTGGCGGCGGGCTCGCGACGCTCGCGGATACGAGCGGCCTTGCCGCGCAGCTCGCGCAGGTAGTACAGCTTGGCGCGACGCACGCGACCGCGGGCGGCGACCTCGTACTTCTCGATGGCCGGGGTGTGGATCGGGAAGGTACGCTCCACGCCCACGCCGTAGCTCACCTTGCGAATGGTGAAGGTCTCGCGGCTGCCCGCGCCCTGTCGGCGGATCACGACGCCCTTGAAGACCTGGACACGGGTGCGGCTGCCCTCCGTCACGCGAACGTGGACGTTGAGGGTGTCACCCGGACGGAACTCCGGGATGTCGGTGCGAAGCTGAGCCTTCTCAAGCTCCTGAATGGCGGTGTGCATCTCGCGAATCCTCATCGATAGCGCGCCGCGTCCTGCCCCCCGGCTGTTCCGAGGAGGGGGTTCGCGGGCGAGGCCCTGTTGGGTCTGAACTGTGGAACCACCCGGTGACCGACACAGAGGCCGACGTCGTACCGCCGGCATGCGGATGCCTTGGGGTCACCGAGGGGGAACCATCCCAGTTTGCCATATCCCTCGCGGCCACTCGAACCATCGGCGGTGTGGCCTTGGTGATCCTCCCGTAGACCCGCACGAATCCTCGCGGATCCGCCGCTCAGTCCTGCGTCGTCTCCTCGGCGAGCACCTCGCGGTCGCGCTTGTCGAGGTTCTCGTCGGGGGTGGCGGCGATCAGGTCGGGACGGTTGCGCCGGGTCTTGCGCAGCGCCTGGTCACGGCGCCAACGGTCCACCGCTCCGTGGTTTCCGGACAGCAGTACCGGCGGGACCTCCTGGTCGCGCCAGACGTGCGGTTTGGTGTACACCGGCCCCTCGACCAGCTGTTCCATGCCGCCCGAAGCGAAGGAGTCCTGGACATGGGACTCGCGGTTGCCGAGCACCCCCGGCAACAGCCGGGTGATCGCCTCCACGATGACCAACGTCGCGGACTCGCCCCCGTTGAGGACGTAGTCGCCGATGCTGATCTCCTCGACCGGCATCCGGTTCGCCGCGTCCACCGCCACCCGGGAGTCGATCCCCTCGTACCGGCCGCAGCCGAACACCAGGTCCTCCTCACCGGCCAGACGCTCGGCGTCGGCCTGGGTGAAGGGGCGGCCGCTGGGGGTGGGCAGGATCAGCCTGGCCGGCCGGTCCGCGATGACCTCGTCGAGCGCCTCCCCCCACGGATCGGGCTTCATCACCATGCCGGGACCGCCCCCATAGGGCGTGTCGTCGACGGTGTTGTGCCGGTCGTGGGTCCAGGAGCGCAGGT
Source organism: Nocardiopsis listeri NBRC 13360 (assembly GCF_001570765.1). GTDB lineage: Bacteria > Actinomycetota > Actinomycetes > Streptosporangiales > Streptosporangiaceae > Nocardiopsis > Nocardiopsis listeri. The sequence goes on from NZ_BCSH01000022.1 coordinate 69,701, forward strand.
CGTGGACGCGCACGTCGAGAAGGCCCGCGGTACGGGCCTTGCCGATCAGGGACAGGTCCAAGGGGGCGAAGTAGTCGGGGAAGATGCTGATGATGTCGATGCGCACGGCGTACTCGGTCTCGTTCGCTCGGCGACCGGGCGGCTTCGGCCGCTCAGTCGTTGGTGTGGAGGTCGAGCAGGCCGGGCGGCGGGTCCAGCGTGATCCGCCCCGCGGCCACGTCCACCTCGGGGACGAGGGGGGCGACGAACGGTACGAGGACCTCGTGGCCTGCCTCCGCGGTGATCACCAGCACGTCCTGGGCGTAGTGGAGGATGTCGTCGACCCTGCCGATGGCCGTGCCGTCGGTGGTGACCGCGGTCAGACCGATGAGCTCGTGGTCGTGGAACTCGTCCGGGTCGTCCAGGGGCGCGATGTCCTCGGAGTCGACCAGCAGGGCGGTCCCACGCAGCGCCTCGGCGGCGTCGCGGTCGGCCTTGCCCTTGAATCGGACGAGCAGCCTTCCGCTGTGCCGACGGGTCGAGACGATGGTGAGCGGTCCCACCGACTCCGGGTCGGTGTTCAGGACGGCACCGTCGACGAATCGGGCATCGGGGTCGTCGGTGCGCACGTCGACGGCCACGTCGCCGCGGATTCCGTGCGCGCGGCCGATCCGGCCCACCACGAGTCGCATGAGTCCTTTTTCCTTCGATCGATACCGGCCCGGACGCTCGACCGGGCGCCTCGGTGGCGCCTCGGAGGGCTTCGGGGAAAACCGTGCCCGGACGCCCCACAGGGGTGCCCGGGCACGGGTGTGGGGCACCGGCCTCTCGGCCGGCGCCCCGGGAGGCGCGTCAGCGCACTTCGTGCAGGTCCAGCAGGTCCACACGCACGTAACGACCACCGGCGAGCGCGCCGATGATGGTACGCAGTGCCTTGGCGGTGCGGCCGTTGCGACCGATCACCTTGCCCAGGTCGTCAGGGTGGACCCGAACCTCCAGGACCTTGCCCTTGCGGAGCCGCTTGGCTCTCACCTGGACGTCCTCGGAGTTCGCAACGATCCCCTTCACGAGGTGCTCAAGCGCCTCTTCCAGCACGATCAGGCCTCGCCCTCGGACTTCTTCTCGGCCTCGGCGTCCTCAGCCGGCTTCTCGGCCGGCTTCTCCGCCTTCTTCTCGGCCTTCTTGGTCTTCTTCTCCTGGCCGGGGAGCACGAGCTCCTTCAGCGCGGCCTGGAAGGCGGCCTCCTTGGCCTCCGGGTCCTTGGCCTCGGCGACCTGGAGCGGAGCCGGAGCCTGCAGGCCCTTGAACTTCTGCCAGTCACCGGTCTTGCGCAGGAGGACCTTCACCGCGTCGGACGGCTGGGCGCCGACGGAGAGCCAGTACTGGGCCCGCTCGGAGTCGATCTCGATGAGACTCGGGTGCTCCTTGGGGTGGTACTTGCCGATCTCCTCGATCGCCTTGCCGTCCCGCTTGTTGCGGGCGTCGGCGACGATGACACGGTACTGCGGCGTACGAATCTTGCCCATACGCTTGAGCTTCAGTTTGACAGCCACTGGAGTGGTCTTCTCCCGAAAACGGTGTTAGCGCCTGACCGGCGACCCACGTGGGGTTGTGGAACCCGTCGAGGCAGGACATGAGCGGCGGACTAGTTAGAGGGCCGGTCCGCCGCCGTTAGTCGACTCCTCATTGTGCCAGACGCCGGCGGGTTCATCGGCCAGGACAACGGACGAGTCCGGTCACATTCGAAGGCGCGGCCGGTCCCCCTCGTGGGGAACGGCCGCGCCATCGATCACTTGTCGTCGTTCCTACCGAACTTGAAGTCCGAAAGGTCCGGCATGTTCGGTCCACCGAAGGCGGGCGGGAGGCTGGGCTGCTGCCCACCGCCGCCACCCAGGCCCGGGGGCAGCTGCGGTGTCTGCGGCCCCTCCTCCTGGCGGCGCTGCCGCTCGGCGGCGCGCTCGGCCTCCTGCTGACGGGCCTTCATCGGGTTGCCGCTGCGCTGCTTGCCCTTCTTCGGCTTCTTGCCCTTCTTGGCCTTCTTGCCGCCGCCCCCCGGCATGCCCGGCATCCCGGGCATCCCCGGCATGCCGCCGCCGCTCTTCATCTTGCGCATCATCTTCTGCGCCTCGAAGAAGCGGGTGACCATGCCGTTGACGTCGCCGACCTGAGTGCCCGAACCATTGGCGATGCGCAGCCGGCGCGACCCGTTGATCATCTTGGGGTTGGTGCGCTCGGCGGGGGTCATCGACTGGATGATCGCCTGGATGCGGTCCAGGGACTTGTCGTCGATGTTGTCGATCTGCTCGCGCATCTGGCCCATGCCGGGCATCATCCCGAGCAGGTTGCCGATGGGGCCGAGCTTGCGGACCATCTTCATCTGCTCGAGGAAGTCGTCGAGCGTGAAGTCCTCGTCCGAGGCCATGGTCGAGGCCATCTTCTCGACCTCGGCCTCGTCGAACGTGCGCTGTGCCTGTTCGATGAGGGTGAGGACGTCGCCCATGTCCAGGATGCGCGAGGCCATCCGGTCCGGGTGGAAGAGGTCGAAGTCCTCGAGCTTCTCGCCGGTGGAGGCGAACATGATCGGGCGACCGGTGAGGTGCCGGATGGACAGGGCCGCACCACCGCGTGCGTCACCGTCGAGCTTGGTGAGCGCGACCGCGTCATAGCCGACGCCGTCGAGGAAGGACTGCGCGGTGTTGACCGCGTCCTGACCGATCATCGCGTCGACGACGAAGATGATCTCGTCGGGCTCGACCGCGTCACGGATGTCCGCCGCCTGCTGCATCATCTCGGTGTCCACACCGAGGCGGCCGGCGGTGTCGATGATGACGACGTTGTGGTTGTTGCGCCGCGCGTGCTCGATCGACTCGCGCGCGACCCGCACCGGGTCGCCCACGCCGTTGCCGGGTTCGGGGGCGAACACCTGGGTACCCGCGCGCTCACCGACCACCTGCAACTGCGTGACGGCGTTGGGACGCTGGAGGTCGGCGGCCACCAGCAGCGGAGTGTTGCGGTCGTCCGACAACCACTTGGCGAGCTTGCCAGCCAGGGTGGTCTTACCGGCACCCTGGAGACCCGCGAGCATGATCACGGTGGGGGGCGTCTTCGCGAAGCGGATCTGCCGCGTTTGGCCACCGAGGATCTCGACCAGTTCCTCGTTGACGATCTTGATGACCTGTTGGGCCGGGTTGAGGGCCTTGGAGACCTCTTCGCCGCGGGCGCGCTCCTTGATCCGCGCGATGAACTCGCGGACCACGGGCAGTGCGACGTCCGCTTCGAGCAGCGCGAGACGGATCTCGCGCGCGGTCGCGTTGATGTCCTCTTCGGAGAGGCGCCCCTTGCCGCGCAGCGAGGAGAAGACCGATGTCAGCCGGTCGGAAAGCGTCTCGAACACGAGTTCAGCCAGTCCTTCGTCTCGGGAATGGCTTCCTAGCCTACCCGCACGTCGCCACCTGGGGCGCTGTGCGGGCGGGTGCGGCAGCCGGACGTGGGAGTGGGCGGGAACCTTCGATCCCCGCCCCGGTTCACGGGAGGGCGACGAGGGCTACTGCCCCTCCTCGCCCTCCCCGGCGCCCTCTTCCGCGCCTTCCTCGGTTCCGTCCTCGGCGCCCTCTTCGCCGGTGTCCTCACCGCCGGAGAGAGTGGCCTCACGCTGTTCGTTGACGGCGGCGATCATCTCCTCCTGCTGGGTGGAGGTCAGCCCACTGGTGGACAGGACGGCGTCGGCGTCGATGTTGTACTCCTCGGGGTCGGAGCTGGTGACGTCATAGTCGACCCCGCAGGACAGCTCCAGGGTGCCGCCGGCCTCCAGCGCGCCGGACTCCGAGCACTCCTGATCGCCGAGTTCCTCGTTGGCGAAGGTGACGTCCATGCGCACCAGCACGGTGCCGCTGCCGTTGTCACCGGCGTCGTGCACGGTGCCGGACCAGGTGCAGCTGGGCCCCTCGTCGCAGCTCATGCCGGCCTCGCCGTCCCAGGCCGCCTCGACCCGGGCGTCGCGAGAGGAACCGAGTTCTTCCTCCACGGCGGTGGCCAGGCCGGTGTAGAGCTCCTCCACCGCCGGTTCCTCGGCCTGGGCCAGGTCCAGGCGGACCTGCGGACCGCTCTCGGCTCCCTCGGGGACCAGTTCCTCGATCGCGATGCGCAGGATCTGGTCGGTCTCGGCGTCGATCCACAGCTGGTTGCGCTCACCGGCGAGGTCGACCCGGTAGGCACGCGTGCCGTCCAGGTCCTCCTCCACCGCATCGTCGCTCTCCAGCTCCATCGCCCCGAGGGTCTCGGCCAGAGAGGGCGGAGCGAGCGTGCTGGAGGGGTTGAGCCCGGCCTGCGCGGGCGAGGAACGCACCCAGTTGCCCTCGAAGGCGTCACTGTCGGGGCCGAAGACGCTGCGGTCCAGCCAGAACTCCTCGTCGGCGCGCAGGAACAGCTTGCTGTCCGCGGCGAGTACCTCGGCCTCGGCGCCGTTGACCTGGAAGGTGCCGCGGGTGGCCCCACCGTCGGCGACGGTGAGCTCGGTCTCCTGCACGTCCGCGCCGACACTGGCGGCGATCTGCCCGGTCGCGACCACGGCCGGGTAGTCGGCCAGGGCGGTCAGGGCCTCCTCCAGCAGGGGCGCGGCGTCGACGGGTTCCGCGGTCTCGGTGGCGGGCTCCTCCGCCTCGTCACCGCCACCGGAGCACGCGGCCAGTCCCAGCGCGGCGATGGTTCCCACCGCGGCGAGCGTGAACCGTCCGCCCCTGTGACCCCTATTTCGAGTAACCGGCGCCATCTTGCCTCCTGCCCCCATCGGCTGAGGGGTGCTGATACGAATCGGCGTTGAAGTGAGTCATCGGGGAGGGATCGGGCTCTTGGCGGCCCGGCCCACCGTTCCCCGGCACGTGGTGAATCGGTGCGCGTTCCATCGATGTCCCGGCGTATGCGGGAAGGGACCGTCGCACCGCTCCGAAAGGGTATCGAACCCGGACACGGGTCACTGCCAACAGTGCCACATGCTCACATACACATATCCGACGAACTGGGAGAACCGACGCCCGAAAAGCCCCGTCGCGCCCGTTTCGGCCACAGGGACGGGGCCGACGGGGTCGTGCCCGTCGGCCCCTGGACCACCTCACCGCGTCAACGGATCGAGACCACCACCTCGGCGTTGAGGTCAGGCGTCGACCCGCGGTGAGGTCGTCTCCTCTCCCGGAGGCGTCGGAGAGGAGACCGCTTGCGGCGTTTCCGTGGCCAACGCGTCGAGCTCGTCGAAGGCGTAGGCCGATTCGGCGTGCAACTCGTGATCGAGGCCGTTGGTCTCGACCTCCTCGGGAAGACGGAAGCCGATGATGAGGTCGATCACCTTGGCGATGCCCCACGTGAGGACGAACGTGTAGATCGTGACGCCGAGGACCGAGATGGTCTGGGCGGCCAGGAGGCCCGCGCCCCCGCCGGTGAACAGACCGGCGTCGCCGCCACCGGGCACCGCCGAGGAGGCGAAGAACCCGAGGGCCAGACAGCCGATCACGCCGCCGACCATGTGGAGCCCGACCACGTCCAGGGCGTCGTCGTACTTGAACCGGAACTTGAGGCTGATGGCGTACGCGCACACCGCACCGGACAGGGCACCGACCAGGATCGCGCCGACCGGGGTGACGTTGGCGGCCGACGGGGTGATCGCGACCAGACCGGCGATGGCGCCGGAGGCGAAACCGAGGGCGCTGACCCTGCCGTAGCGGAAGCGCTCGACGAGCATCCACGCGGCGGTGGCGGCGGCGGTGGCGACCTGGGTGTTGACCAGGGCCAGGGCGGCCTGCTCGTTGGCGGCGTAGGCGGAACCGCCGTTGAAACCGAACCAGCCGAACCACAGGAGCGCGACGCCCAGCAGGACGAACGGCAGGTTGTGCGGGCGCGTCGACTCCGAGCCGAAGCCCTTGCGGCGGCCCAGGACCAGGACCAACGCGAGCGCCGCGGCGCCGGCGTTGATGTGGACGGCGGTTCCACCGGCGAAGTCGATGACCTCGGGCAGCCCGGTCCACTCGTGCATACGCGCGACCCAGCCGCCGCCCCAGACCCAGTGGGCGACGGGGAAGTAGACCAGGAGCGCCCACACCGGGGCGAAGAGCAACCAGGCTCCGAACTTGGCGCGGTCTGCGATGGCCCCGCTGATCAGGGCCACGGTGATGACCGCGAACATCAGCTGGAAGCCGGCGTCGACGAGCAGCGGGTAGCCGCCCTCACCATCGGCGGCCGGCTCGACCTCGGTCATGATGTCGGTCAGGCCGGCGTGGTCGAAGCCGCCGATGAACAGGTCCAGGGCGCCGTGGCCGGGAGCGTAGGTCAGCGAGTGCCCGATGAGCACCCACAGGACGCTGACGATCGCGATGCTGCTGAAGCTCATGAGCATCATGTTGAGGACGCTCTTGGCCCGTGACATGCCTCCGTAGAAGAACGCCAGACCCGGGGTCATGAGCATCACCAGTGCGGCGCTCATCAGCAGCCACGCGGTATTGCCAGTGTCGATCATTTCGTCGCCTCCATGGGATGGACGGGGGAGGTCGTCTTTCGACGAGGGCGCCGGTCGGCGAGCGCGTCTTCGGGCACGTCTCGGATCACCACGGCGACAACGGTCCATCTCCGGTGTTTCCCATTGGAGCCCCGTGTGTTGCGCGGGCGTAAAAGGACCGCGTGCGGGGTTACGGGCCGGTGAATCGGATGCGCGAAGAGGCCGGCGCACCCGCGGGTGCGCCGGCCTCTTCGGTGGGTTCGTGCGGGTTCGGGGCTCAGCCCAGGATCGCGTCCACGAAGACCTCGGGGTCGAAGGGCGCCAGGTCGTCGGGGCCCTCCCCCAACCCGACGAGCTTGACCGGAACGCCCAGCTCACGCTGGACCTGGACGATGATGCCGCCCTTGGCGGTGCCGTCGAGCTTGGTCAGGGCGATGCCGGTGACGTTCACGACCTCGGCGAACACCCGTGCCTGGCGCAGGCCGTTCTGTCCGGTGGTCGCGTCCAGGACGAGGAGTACCTCGTCGACCTGGGACTTCTTCTCCACCACGCGCTTGACCTTGCCGAGCTCGTCCATGAGCCCGGTCTTGGTGTGCAAACGTCCGGCCGTATCGATGATGACGGTGTCGACCCCGTCCTCGATTCCACGGGCGACCGCGTCGAAGGCGACGCTGGCGGGGTCGGCGCCCTCCTCCTTGCGCACCACCGGGGCGCCCACCCGGGAACCCCAGGTCTGGAGCTGTTCGCCGGCGGCCGCACGGAAGGTGTCGGCGGCGCCCAGGACCACGCTGCGACCATCGCCGACCAGGGCACGGGCGAGTTTGCCGGTGGTGGTGGTCTTGCCGGTGCCGTTGACGCCCACGACCATGACCACGGCCGGGCGGTCGCCGTGCGGCGTGGTGCGCACGCCCCGGTCGGTGTCAGCACCGATCTGTTCGAGGAGTTCGTTGCGCAGCAGGCCCCGCACCTCCTCGGTGTCACGGGTGCCGAGCACCTTGACCCGGGTGCGCAGGTTCTCCACGATCTGGGTGGCCGAAGTCACACCGATGTCGGCGGTGATCAGCGTGTCCTCGATCTCCTCCCAGGTGTCCTCGTCGAGGTTCTTGGCGGAGAGCAGGTTGAGCAACCCCTGACCGAGGGAGCTCTGGGAGCGGGCCAATCGGGCCCGCAGACGGACCATGCGCCCCTCCGAGGGGGGCGGGGTCTCGATCTCGGGTTCGACGGGGGCGGCCGGGGCCTCTGGTTCGGTCTCCTCCACCGGAGGCGCGTGGGCGGGGGGCGTGCGTACCGTCCCCTCGTCCCGTTCCCGGTCCTCCTCCGGAGCGGGCGCCTTGGGGGTGTCGGTGACCTCGGGCTTGGTCTCCTCCTTGCCCGGCGTGACCGAGCTTCGGGTCCTGACCAGGAAGAACCCGCCGACCACCAGGAGGGCGACGACGACGATGATGCTTACGAGCAAGGTGATGTCCATAGCGTGAGCCAGTCTTCCAGAGTGTCCGACGCGTTCGCATCACGTCCGGTCCACCCGGCACGGCTCGGGACGGCTTTCAGGTGCCGCGATGACGCGTGGTGCGCAGGATGAGCACGAAGAACGGTGCTCCGAGGAAGGCGGTGACCACGCCGATCGGCAGTTCCGCGGGGGCGACGATCGTGCGCGCCACGATGTCGACGATGACGAGGAAGGCGCCGCCGGCCAACACGGTGACCGGCAGGATCGCCCGGTAGTTGGAGCCGACCAGGCGGCGCACGATGTGCGGCACGACGATGCCGACGAATCCGATGAGTCCGCTCACCGACACGGCCGCCGCGGTGGCCAGGGACGCGGCGGCGATGACGACCAGGCGCACCACGGCCGGGTTGAGGCCGAGGCTGACGGCCTTGTCGTCGCCCAGCGCCAGCATGTCCAGCAGGTACCCGGACAGCAACAGCACGGCCAGCCCCACCGCGGCGTAGGGGGCGATGAGCCGCACGTCGTCCCAGCCACCCCGACCGAGGCCGCCGAGCAGCCACGCGTAGATGCGTTGGAGCTGGTCGATGCCCATCTGTTGGACGAGGGTCTGCGCCGCGGACAGGAAGGAGGAGACGGCCACCCCGGCGAGCACGAGAGCGGCGGTGCCCCCTCCCCCGGCGGTGGAACCGAGCGCGTAGGCGGCGGCCACCCCCAGGAGCGCGCCGACGAAGGCCGCCACGGGGACCAGCGCACGGGGGTCGGCGACGAGGTCGCCGCCGAACACCATGACCATGGTGGCTCCCAGCCCGGCGCCGGCGGCGGCACCGAGCAGGAAGGGATCGGCCAGCGGGTTGCGGAAGACCCCTTGGTAGGCGCCGCCCGCGGTGGCCAGGAGCGCGCCGACGATCGCGCCCATCACCACGCGGGGCAGGCGCAGCTCCATGAGCAGCGCCTCCTGCCGTTCGGTCAGGGGTGACTCCACCCAGCCGAACGGCAGGAGGCCGACGAAGTGGCGGAGGATGTCGCCGGCGGTCAGGGAGGCCGCCCCGGCCGAGACGCCGAACACCGCGGCCGCGCACAGCACGGCCACGCCTCCCAGCAACCACCCGAACGGGACCCCGAAGCCCTTCACCGCTCTACATCCACCTTTCGCTGTTGTGTCCAGAACCTGAGCAACAGGGGGTTGTCGTTCGGGCGCCGTCAGGGTCCCGGAGGTGCCGCTGTGTTCCCTTCAACCCATTCCTGACTCCCAGGCGCCCGAACACGCCAAAGCGCCGGCGGAGGCGCAAAACTACCGATCCGCGCTCTGCTGGACGGCTTCGCCGACGGCCTCGGCGAAGTCGACCACGCGCGGCCCCCAGCGGGAGGAGGTGTCCTCGTCGAGCAGGTGCACCGCGTCGTTCTCGACCGCGGTGACGGTGTCGAAGGCGGGGCGTTCGGTCACGTCCTCTACGGCGGACTCGTCGCCGTAGGACAGGAAGATCAGGTCCGGGTTCTCCTCCACAACGAACTCGGTGGACAGTTGCGGGTAGCCGCCGCTCTCGGTGTCGTCCGTCTGGTCGGCGATGTTCACCAGGCCGAACGCGTCGTAGACCTGGCCGACGAAGGTGGCGGAGGTGACGGAGAACAGGGTGTCGTCGAGCTCGTGGTAGAAGGTGAGCTCGGTGTCGCCCAGAGCGCCGCAGGCCTCCTCGACGACGGTGTTGAACTCGGATTCGACCCGGTCGGCCTCCGCGTCGGCCTCCGCCGTCTTGCCGGTGACCTCGCCGAGCAGGCGGATCTGGGCGTAGACGTCCTCCAGGTCGGCGGCGTCGCCCAGCACGAGCGTGGGGATGTCCACGGCGTCGAGCTGCTCCACGCTGTCGATGGCGTTGTCGGAGAGGATGACCAGGTCGGGGTCGTACTCGCTGATGGCCTCGACGCTGGGGGTGTAGCCGCTGAGGTCCGTGGTGGGGGCCTCTTCGGGGTAGTAGGAGTACTCGTCGACCGCCTCGACCTGATCGCCGGCGTCGATGGCGAAGAGGGACTCAGTGGTGCTGGGGGAGAGCGAGACGATGCGCTCGGGCGCCTCTTCCAGGGTGACCTCGCCGACGGAGTCGTCGACGGTGACCGGGAAGGTGCCGTCACCGATCTCGGTGCGCTCGGCGGGCTCGGGGACACCGCACTCCGCCGACGCGGTCTCGGTGGTCTCCTCCGTGCTCTCCGGTTCGGGGTCGTCCGTACCGCAGGCGGTGAGGGCGAGCGTGGCGCCCAAGAGGGCGAGGGGAAGCTGGCGGGCGATCCGCACGGTGCTCCTTCGAGTGCGTGCGGGGAGGAACACGGCCCAGATCGGGACGGCCGGTCCTTCCCACGAGGACAGGGGACGTCGGCGTCGACGAGGCGACCTGGCTCGTCCCCGCGCTCGGCGGGGCATCACAGTTGCGGGACAGCGCCGGATCCGGCGGCCGGATGTGGCCGCCTGCCGGACTTCGCTCGATCGACACCGGCTGGTACCGGCCCGGGTGGGTCGGCACAGCGCGTCCAACTCTACTGCGCGGCACTTCGGCCCCGACTGGGGCGTGTGCACCCGCTCCGACCTGCGTGTCCTTCATTACGGAAGATCGTTTTCGTGAAACGGTCACCTTCCGACCCCGGAAACCAGCCCAACCGCTTTAATGAATATTAATACGGAATGAGCCTTACGTCCGTTTTGTAAACCATTGCAGCACCGAAGGAAACTCACGACACTTCGGCACGCCATGTGGCCATATTGAGTCCGAACGAACATTGACACCCCACATCGCACACGGAAATGATCTCGTTGCCATGCGCGCCGATCCTCCTAATACGGACACTTCCGGCGTATCCCCCGTGTGTGCACTCCATGCCCGGTGGGTCGTCGCTTCCCCCGCTGTCCTGAGGCGCGCACGAGAAGGGATGTGTTGACAAGGTGGCACCCCACCGATCACGCCTGGCCCCACTGGCCGGGTTGACACTCATCGCCGGCCTGGTGGCGGCCACACCCGCGGGCGCGGACGAGGAACAAGGGCTCGCGCCCCTGCACCCCGCCCCCACCGCGGGCAACGGCGAGCTCACCCACCAGGTCCAGGACCTGTGGTTCATCGAACTCGAGGGCCCGCCCACCACCGAGGGCGCCGCCCTCTCCCGTGTAGACGACGAACACACCGAATTCCACGCCGAGGCCCGAGAACACGGCCTCGATTACACCGAACGCCACTCCTTCACCGAATTGTGGAACGGCGTCTCCGTGGAGATGGAGGACGATCAGGTCGGAACGGCCCGGGAGATCCCCGGTGTGGCCGCCATCCACCCGGTCATGCGGCACGAGATCCCCGAGATCGCCGACAACGAACCCGAGATGGACACGGCCCTGGGCATGACCGGCGCCGACATCGCGCAGAGCGAGCTCGGTCTGACCGGCGAGGGACTGCGCGTGGCCATCATGGACACCGGAGTCGACTACACCCACCCCGACCTGGGCGGCCCCGGCGGCTTCCCGTCCGAGCGCGTGGTGACCGGCCACGACTTCGTCGGCGACGACTTCAACGCCGGCGACCCCGAGAACGCCGAACCGATCCCCGACGACGACCCACAGGACTGCAACGGGCACGGCACCCACGTCGCCGGCATCGTCGGCGCCCAGGGCCAGGTCACCGGCGTGGCTCCCGACGTGGAGTTCGGCGCCTACAAGGTGTTCGGCTGCGCCGGTTCCACCACGTCCGACATCATGATCGCCGCCATGGAGCAGGCCCTGGCCGACGACATGGACGTGCTCAACATGAGCATCGGCTCCGCGCACTCCTGGCCGCAGTACCCGACCGCCGTCGCCTCCGACCGACTGGTCGACGAGGGCATGGTCGTGGTCGCCTCCATCGGCAACGAGGGCGACACCGGCCTGTACTCCGCGGGCGCACCCGGCCTGGGCGAGAACGTCATCGGTGTGGCCGCCTACGACAACACGCACATCCGCGCGGCCGCCGCCGAGGTCACCCAGAGCGGCGAGACCGTCGCCTACATGGAGATGGACGACGCCCCGCTTCCGCCGACGTCCGGGGAGACCGACGAGATCGTGAACATCGGCCGTGGCTGTCTGGCCGCGGGCGACGAACTCGAAGGCGACCCCGAGGGCAAGACCGCGCTGATGATCCGCGGCGAGTGCACCTTCACCGAGAAGTACGACGCCGCCGTCGACGCGGGTGCCACCGGTGTCGTGGTCTACAACAACCTGCCCGGCATGTTCGCGGGCGGCGGCATCGTCGACCGCGGCGCCTTCTCCGTCGGTGTCTCCGACCAGTCCGGCGCGCACATCCTGGAGCTCCTGGAGTCCGGCGAGAGCGTCACCCTGACCTGGACCGGGGAGGAGACCACCATCCCGAACCCGACCGGCGGGCTGATCAGCGGCTTCAGCTCCTACGGCCTGGGCGCCGACCTGTCCTTGAAGCCGGACATCGGCGCACCGGGTGGTCTCATCAACTCCACCTATCCCATGGCCAAGGGCGGCTACGCCACGGTCAGCGGCACCTCGATGTCGTCCCCGCACGTCGCGGGCGGCGTCGCGTTGGTCCTGGAGTCCCGGCCCGACCTGGACGCCCACCACGTACGCGACGTGTTGCAGAACTCCGCGGACCCGACCATGTGGTGGGGCGACCCGGACATGGGCGTGCTCGACAACGTCCACCGTCAGGGCGCCGGCATGATCGACCTGCCCGGAGCCGTGGAGGCGACCACCTCGCTGTCCCCCGGCAAGCTCGGCCTGGGCGCCACCGAGGGGCCCGTGACCGAGACCGTCACCATCACCAACGACGGCGACACCGAGGCCACCTACGCGATCGAGCACGAGCCCGCGCTGGGCACCCACGGCGACACGTTCGCTCCGCAGTTCAACGACACCTACGCCGAGGCCTTGTTCAGTGAGGACGAGGTGACGGTGCCGGCCGGCGGTTCGGTCTCCGTCGACGTGACCGTCACTCCGCCCGCCGACGACCTCGACCAGATGATCTACGGCGGCTACGTCAAGGTCACCGAGGGCGAGGGCGACACGCACCGTGTGCCCTACGCCGCCTACAACGGCGACTACCAGGCGATCGACGCCATGACCCCGATCACCGACGGCGACGGCGACACGCACGAGCTTCCGTGGCTGACCAAGATCACCGAGTGCGAGGCGTTCTTCGGCCTGGACTGCGCCGGCGACGGTGGCGGGTACGAGAACCGGCCCGAGGGCGCCACCTACTCCCTGGGCTGGGTGGACGGTCTGCCGGACGTGCCGTACGTGATCGCCCACTTCGACCACCACGTCACCAAGCTGGAGATGACCGTGGTCGACGAGCGCACCGGCCGCCCGGTCCACCCGGACCGCAACATCGCCCTGTCGGTCGACCAGGTCAACCGCAGCGCGACCCCCACGGCGTTCTTCGCCTACGCCTGGGACGGCACCGTGACGGACTCGCACGGCCGGGTCACCGACGTGCGCGACGGTGACTACCGTCTGGAGGCCCGGGCGCTGAAGGCGCTCGGCGACCCGGACGATCCGGATCATTGGGAGGACTGGACCTCCCCGGTCATCACCATCGACCGAGGCTGACCCCGGTCGCCTCTTCGGGGCCGCTCTCCCACCGGGAGGGCGGCCCCTCGTGTCCACCCACGGCCGAGGCACCGGCGGGGCGTACACTGCCCGGACCGGGCGAAACCCCCCGGTTCCCCACCTTCGGTAAGGACCCACCCATGGCCGGTTTCTTCGACCGTTTCCGCGCTCCCGACCCCACCCCCTTCCGCAGGGAGCTCGACCGGGCGGGATACGAGGAAGTGCTCGGCCACATCCGGAAGGGCCACACGATCCACGCGATCAAGGTCGTCCGTGAACACACCGGCATGGGGCTGGTCGAGGCCAAGAACCTCGCCGAGGCCATCGAAGCGGGTCGTTGGAGTCCGGCCGGGCCCGCGGACGGTCAGAGCCTGGCCGACCGGACCCGCGAGCTGTTGGCACTGGACCGTGTCGCCGACGCCGTGCTGCTGGTCGCGAAGGAGACCGGCATGAGCGAGGACGAGGCCTCACGCTTCATCGGCGCCCTCGACCGCTGAGTCGGACGTGCGGACCCGCTCGGGTCATGAGGTCGGACGTACGAGCTTTTGGCTGATCACCTGGGAGATGCCATCGCCCTGCATGGTGACGCCGTACAGGGCGTCGGCCGCCTCCATCGTGCGCTTTTGGTGGGTGATCACGATGAGCTGCGACGACTCCCGCAGCTCCTCGAAGATCACCAGCAGCCGCTGCAGGTTGGTGTCGTCCAGGGCCGCCTCGACCTCGTCCATCACGTAGAAGGGCGACGGGCGCGCCTTGAAGATCGCGGCGAGGAACGCCACCGCGGTCAGTGAACGCTCACCGCCCGACAGCAGCGACAGTCGCTTGACCTTCTTGCCCGGCGGACGGGCCTCCACCTCGATCCCGGTGGTCAGCATGTCCTCCGGCGTGGTGAGCACCAGCCTGCCCTCACCACCGGGGAACAGACGGCCGAAGATCGCCGCGAACTCGCGTTCCACGTCCAGGTAGGCGGAGGAGAACACCTCCTGCACCCTGGCGTCGACCTCGGCGACGATGTCCATCAGGTCGCGACGGGTCTTCTTCAGGTCCTCCAACTGCGCGTTGAGGAACGCGTGCCGCTCCTCCAGCGCCGCGAACTCCTCCAGGGCCAGCGGGTTGATCTTGCCGAGCTGGTTGAGCCGTCGTTCGGCCGTCTTGAGGCGCTTGGCCTGCACCTCGCGCACGTACGGCAACGGGACCGCGTCCTCGTCGGCGTCCGCGGGCGGCGGCACCGGCACGCGTGGACCGTACTCGGCGACGAGCGTGGGCACGTCCACGCCCAGCTCCTCCATGGCCTTGGTCTCCATCTGCTCCAGGCGCAGCCGACGCTCGGCACGGGCCACCTCGCCACTGTGCGCGGAACTGGTGAGCTTCTCCATCTCCACGGAGAGCTCGCGCACGCGGGCCCGCACCGTCTTGAGCTCGCCGTCGCGCGCCTCGCGTTCGGCCTCGGCGGTGGCGCGTTCGGTCTCGGCGGTGGCCGCCGACACGGCGATGCGCTCCAGGGCCAAGCGGGCGCTCTCGGCGACAGCCCGGGCGACGGTGGCCTGGGCGACCCGGTCGCGACGGCGCTCGGCCTCGCGTTCGACGGCCCGACGTTCCTCCGCGGCCTGGGCGAGCAACGCGTCGGCCCGACCGGCGATGGACCTGGCGCGTTCCTCGGCGGTGCGCACCGACAGTCGGCGTTCCATTTCGGTGGCGCGGGCTCGGGAGGCCAGGTCGGCGAGTTCGTCGCGATGGTCGGCGTCGGGCGCCTCCTCCTCCACGGCGGCGGTGATCTCCTCCGCCTCGGCCAGCTCGGCCTCCATGACCTCCAGCTTCAGGACGTCCTCGTCGCGCGCGGCGCCGGCCTTGGCCGCGGCCGCCTGGTAGCGCTCGGACTCGGCCTCGGCCGAACGCGCCTGCCCGCCGAGCTTGCCCAGACGCTGGGCGGATTCGTTGCGCTTGCGATCGCTCTGCTTGCGTCGAGCGGTGAGTTCCTCGGCGGCCCGGGCGATGTCGGCGCGGTCGCGCTTGGCGGCGTCCAGGTCCACGGCCACCCGTTTGGCGGTCTCGGTGGCGGTCTCCAGGCGCTCGGCGGCCTCGTCGACCGCGGCCTGGACCTCCAACAGGCTGGGCGCCGCCGCGGTGCCTCCGTGCACCATCTCTGTGGCGAACACGTCTCCCTCGGGGGTGACGGCCCGCACCCCGGGCAGGGCGGCGACCAGGTCCAGGGCCGCGCGGGCGTCGGAGGCCAACGCCACCCGGTCCAGCAACGCGGTGACGGCACCGGTCAGGTCGTCGGGCGCGGTGACGGCGTCGGCGGCGTAGCGAACGCCCGGGGGCAGGGCGGGCCAGGCGGCGCGTTCGGTGGAGGGCACGGTGCGGGAGACGACGATTCCGGCACGTCCGGCGTCCTGGGACTTGAGCAGTTCCAGGGCGGCCATGGCGCTGTCGTGGTCGGTCACGGCCACCGCGCCGGCGGCCACCCCGAACGCGGCGGCCACGGCGGTCTCGTGTCCGGGTTCGACCTGGACCAGGGCGGCCAGGCCACCGAGCATGCCGGGAAGGTTCGCGGCCAGCAGGGTGCCCGCGCCGTCCTTGTGCGCCAGCCCCAGCTCCAGGGCCTCCTTGCGGGCGGCCAGCGCGGCGCGCTCGCCCTCGGCGGTGCGTTCGGCGTCGCGGAGCCGGTTGAGTTCGGCGTCCGCCGCGGACAGGCTCTGGGTGAACCGTTCCTGGGTCTGGTCGAGTTCGGCGTCGCCCTCGTCGAGTCCGGCGGACTCCTCGGCGGCCATCTCGTACTCGGTCTGGGCCCGGGCGGCGCGTTCGGCGGCCTGGGCGGCGGCCTCCTCCAAACGGGCGATCTCCGATCCGTGGGAGGCCAGACGACCGCGCAGACCCTCCACCCGCGCGGACAGGCGAACGAGGCCCTCACGGCGTTCGGCGGAGGCTCGGGAGGCGGCCTCCAACCGGCGTTCCTCCCGGTGCAGGGAGTCCTCCGCGGCGGCGCGTTCGGTGACGCTCGCCTCCAGGACCTCTCGCGCCTCCTCCAGACGGGTTTGCAGCTCCTCCTCCTGGGCGGCGGCCTCCTCGGCCTCCATCTCCAGTTCCTCGGGGTCGCGGCGGCCCACGACCTCACCCTGTACCGCGACCAGGTTCTGGTGGCGTTCGGTGGCCAGACCGCGCACGGCGTCGAGGCGTTCGGTGAGACGGGAGAGAGCGTGGTAGGTGTCGTTGGCCCTGACCAGGTTCGGGGCGGCGGCGGTGGACTGTGCCTCCAGCTCGGCCTCGCGTCCCTGGGCCCGTTCGAGGGAGGCCTCGGTGGCGCCGCGTCGTTGGAGGACGTCCTTCTCGTCGGCCTCCTCCTTGGCGAGCTTGTCGGTGAGGGTGACGATGTCGTCGGCGAGGAGGCGCAGGCGGGCGTCGCGCAGGTCGGCCTGGATGACGGCGGCCTTGCGGGCGAGTTCGGCCTGGCGGCCCAGGGGTTTGAGCTGGCGGCGCAGTTCGGCGGTGAGGTCGGTGACGCGGTCCAGGTTGCCCTGCATCGCGTTGAGCTTGCGGATCGCCTTCTCTTTGCGTTTGCGGTGCTTGAGGATGCCCGCGGCCTCCTCGATGAGGGCACGGCGTTCCTCGGGGCCGGCGTGCAGCACGGTGTCCAGCTGGCCCTGACCCACGATGACGTGCATCTCCCGGCCGATTCCGGAGTCGCTGAGCAGGTCCTGGATGTCCAGCAGACGACAGGTGTCGCCGTTGATCGCGTACTCGGAGCCGCCGTTGCGGAACATCGTCCGCTTGATGGTGACCTCGGTGTAGTCGATCGGCAGCGCGCCGTCGGTGTTGTCGATGGTGAGACTGACCTCGGCACGTCCCAGCGCCTGGCGGGTGGAGGTGCCCGCGAAGATCACGTCCTCCATCTTGCCGCCGCGCAGCGACTTGGCCCCCTGCTCGCCCATCACCCAGGACAGGGCGTCGACGACGTTGGACTTACCCGAACCGTTGGGCCCCACCACGCAGGTGATCCCCGGTTCGAATCGAAGGGTGGTGGCCGACGCGAACGACTTGAAGCCGCGCAACGTCAGATTCTTCAGGTACACCCACACCTCCCACGACGGTCACCGTTCTCGCCACGGGCGGTCGCCACGAGGCCGACAACAAGGGTGCCACGAAGCGGTGACCGAAGGGTGATGTTAGGTGCTTCCGACCCCGATGAACTGCGACACCGCGCGCACGGATCCGCTTACCAGTGAGGTTCTCGGGTCTGGGACACGGCCGCAGAACCGGCACGGCCGGGGGGTCGACATCCAAAGGAATGTCCGGCGGACACACAGGGTTACCCTTCGGCCCGCCGGGTACAACGCTTAAAGACGCCGCCAAGGGAAGGAAAAATTCAGCGGCGGAAGCACGGGTGGTCGATCCGGCCAGGGACGCCAGTGATGTTGTCGGCGTCCCCGTCTGTGGATCGACAGATCTCGTTCGCACCCACCCGTGCGGGCTACGAACGTGGTGTTGTGGTTCAGGCGAGCGCGGGCTCGCGGTCGGTCGCGCTGGTGGCGACGTCGGTGACGGCCATGCTGAGCTGGTCGTTCTGTGCCTGAAGACGACCGATCTCGTCCTCGAGGTCGCGTACCCGCTTCTGAAGCCGTCGCATCTCCGAAACCATTCGAGGGTCGGAGCCGCCGACGTGGCCGAACAGAGCCTTCGCCATGATGTGGGTCCTCCACGCTGAGTGACCAGTGGTTGTGCGCACGTGCGACATCCCGTGTAATGAAACGACCGTGGGTCGTGTGTCACGGGTGGTTGATGCGCGATGTGTCTTTAAGAGTCTCACCATGCGCGCCGCTGGTCAAGATTGGATTACAACAGTCCGTAACTGCCACTGCCCGGCCGTAGGGGCTCAAGGCACGTGGTTTCGCACGATCCGAATCGGTCCACCCCCGGTGCCGCGACCGGCCGGTGACGACGTGGCTCTCACACCCGGCGCCCTGGCCCGCGATCACCGTCCACGGCCATGGTGCGCCGTTCTACGGTGGATGATTCGTACCGCGTTACCCTTCCAGTCTACTCAACGCTCGACGAAACCATCGAAGGAACCCCCTGGCGGGGACCAACGTTCGATCACGGAATCCACACGACCGGGTGTTCCACCGCCTCTGAGGTGCTCCAGAAGGCGTTCACAGTCGGTCCGGGAACCCTCCGCCACGACCTCCACGCGACCGTCGTCGAGGTTGGTCGCGGCTCCGGTCAGTCCGATCTCCAGCGCCCGAGACCGCGTCCACCAGCGGAAACCCACCCCCTGCACCCGACCGCGCACCCACGCGGTCAGCCGGACGGATTCACTGCGTTCTCCCATGGCCGGGCAACCCCCTTACCTCGCGGCGACAGTTTCCTCACCGACACGCCCCATCACCCTCCCCTGAGGCGACGCGGACCGCTTTCCGCCCCTGAACAGGGGACTTCTCCAGAGAAGCTCAGGCCCCGGAACGGGGCGCCCGCTGACAGCTCGGGCAGCTGAACGAGGAACGGTTCATGAACGCCTCGCGCACGATCGCGGTCCCACAACGTCCGCACGGCCGGTCCCGCCGGCCGTACGCGTTCAGCCCGCGCTCGAAGTAGCCGCTCTCCCCGTTGACGTCGACGTACAACCCGTCGAACGTGGTGCCGCCGACCTCCAGCGCCTCCGTCATCACCTCGGTGACGTGTCCGAGCAGCTCCAACGCCTGGGCGTTGGTCAACCCCCGGGTCGATCGCGCCCAGTGCAGACGGGAACGCCACAGCGCCTCGTCGGCGTAGATGTTTCCCACACCGCTGATCAGCGACTGGTCGAGCAGGGCCCGCTTGACCTCGGTCCGTTTGGCCCGCAGCGCCCGCACGAACGCCTCGGGGACGAACTCCGGGTCCAGGGGGTCCAGGGCGATGTGGTCCACCGAGACCGGCACGTCGACCCGTTCCCCCGGCTCGTCCACCAGCAGGTGGCCGAAGGTGCGCTGGTCGACGAAGCGCAGCTCCTGCCCGTCGGACAGCGGCAACCGCACGCGCAGGTGCTTCTCGTCCGGTTTTCCCCGTGGCTGCACCAGCATCTGTCCACTCATGCCCAAGTGGGTCAGCAGCATCTCGCCGCTGTCCAGCACCAGCCACATGTACTTGCCGCGTCGACGCACCGCCGTCGGGGTGCGATCCGCCAGCCGGCCGACGAAGTCCGCGGGCCCGGGCACGTGGCGGCGGATCGAACGCGGGTGCAGCACCTCCACGGCACCGATCCGACGACCCACCGCGTGCTCGTCGAGACCACGCCGTACGACCTCGACCTCGGGAAGTTCGGGCACGGGTCAACCACGCCCCTTCGTCTTGTTGGTCTGTACCTTGCCGCCCTGGGACCTGGCGGGGACCTCCCCGTCCTGGGCGGCGCCCTGATCCGAGCGGGCGCGGATGGCCTTCCAGGCCGACTCCGCGGCCTGCTGCTCGGCCTCCTTCTTGCTGCGCCCCTCACCCAGCCCGTGGCTCTCCCCGGCCACTCGCACGGTGGCGCGGAAGGTCTTCTGGTGGTCGGGGCCGCTCTCGTCCACGTGGTACTCGGGCACGCCGAGCATCTCCGCGGCGGTGAGCTCCTGCAAAGACGTCTTCCAGTCCAGACCGGCACCCAGCCCCGACGCGGTCGCGATGAGCGGATCGAAGAGGCGGTGCACGAACTCCGAGGCCACGTCCAGGCCACGGTCCAGGTAGACCGCGCCGATGATGGCCTCCAGGGTGTCGGCGAGGATCGAGGACTTGTCCCGGCCCCCGGTGCCCTCCTCACCTCGGCCCAGGCGGATGTACTGACCGATGCCCAATCCGCGGGCCACGTCGGCGAGGGCGCGCATGTTCACCACCGCCGCGCGCAGCTTGGCGAGCTGGCCCTCCGGCAGGTCCGGGTGCTTGCGGAACAGGGTGTCGGTGACCACCAGGCCCAGAACGGAGTCACCGAGGAACTCCAGTCGCTCGTTGGTGGGCAGGCCGCCCTTCTCATAGGCGTAGGAACGGTGGGTGAGGGCTCGAAGCAGGATCTTGGGGTCGACCTCGACCCCGATCGCCCTGTGGAACGACTTCGTCTCGGATGCGGAGAGTTGACTGGCCACGCGGGTTCGCTTCCCTGGTTCGGGCGCGCCGGAGCGCGCGGATGCTGTGGGGATCCCTCGGCCCGTCCTGGACGCTCGAAAACGAGGTGATCGTCGCGGGAGCACGCGCTCCCCCGGCGGCCACCACGATCTCGGGAGCCACTGCGGACCCGGAACCCTCCGGTGTCGAGGGTGCCACGGAAGAGGACTTCCTCGGCCGTACGAGATCACTCTACAAAGACCGGACGACACCGAGGCTCCCAATCCCCTCCTGGACAGCACAACGGGGCGGATCCCCGATGGGTTCCGCCCCGTTCGCGTGTTCGTCGAAGACCGGGATCGGGCGCATGCCGCCCGGGGCCGGTACATCGTTACGCCGGGTTCGTGACCTGGCGGTTGTTGTAGGTACCGCAGCTCGGGCACGCGATGTGGGGCTGCTTCGGGTCACGGCAGCGCGGGCAGTTGACCAGCACCGGGCGCGACGCCTTCCACTGGGAACGGCGGGTCCGGGTGTTGCTCCGCGACATCTTCCGCTTCGGGACGGCCACTTCAATCCTCCTGGGTCACCCCCGCGCGGTCGCGGGAGGTCGCTTATCTGGTCACCCCGCGCGCTGTGGCGGGGAATGGTGTGCTCCGGTCGGTCGGGCCCTGGGGCACCGTGGGCGACCGGTTCACGAGCTCATCGCTCGCCGGGGTCCTCCGTGATTCCACGGAGTGCGTCCCAGCGCGGATCGATGCCGTCGCCGTGCCCGTGATCGGGCTCGGCCTCGGCGAGCTTGACGCCACACTCGGAGCACAGGCCGGGGCAGTCCGGTCCGCACAGCGGTGAGAGTGGGAGCGCGAGCACGACGGCGTCTCGGACCACCGGTTCGAGGTCGAGCAGGTCGCCCTCTAGATAGTAGTCCTCATCCTCGTCGCCCGAGTCCTCGCCATCGGCCGCGGTGACGTCGTCATCGTCCCCGGGGTAACGGAACATCTCCTGGAAGCGGGCTTCCAGCCCCTCGGACAGGGGGTCGAGGCAGCGGGAGCACTCGGCGGTCAGGTTGCCACTGACGGTCCCGGTGACCAGGACCCCCTCCATGACGGCCTCCAAGCGCAGGTCCAGCTCGATCTCCTGCCCTCTGGGCACGCCTGCCATCGCCGTCTCGAACCCTTCGGTGAGGGTCACGATACGGTTGACGGTCCGCATCGACCCCGGCTGGCGGCCCAGCGGGCGGGTGTCGACCACGTACGGGCCACGGGCATCTAGACGAGACAGAGTGATCGCGCTTTCAAAAGAGGTTCCGAGGGCCGGGCACGAGCTCGCCGACGCTTGCGCGTCGGTCGTTCACGGTGGTGCTGACCGGCCTGAGCGCACGCCGAAGACCGGCGACGCCTATGGTCGAACCAGGATTCTACCTACCATGCCCCCGCGTACCCAAATCAGGGCCCGAGGATCCTACTCCGCGCGCTTCTCCTCGTACTTGTCCTTGAGCCGCCCCTGGACGTAGGGCGTGACCAGGCTGGAGACGTCGCCGCGGTGCAGGGCGATCTCGCGGACCAGACTGGACGACAGGAACGAGTACTGGGGGTTGGCCGTCATGAAGACGGTCTCCACGCCGGAGAGCCGATAGTTCATCTGCGCGATCTGCAACTCGTAGTCGAAGTCGCTGACCGAGCGCAGGCTGCGCACGATGGTCCCGATGTCGTTCTCGCGACAGAAGTCGACGAGCATCCCGTCGAACTCGCTGACACGCACGTTGCCGAACTCGGACGTGCCCTCGCGGAGCATGTCGAGCTTCTCGGGGACGGTGAAGAGACCCCGCTTGTTGACGTTGTTCAGTACGGCGGCGATGACCTCGTCGTACTGTTTGGCGGCTCGACCGATGATGTCGATGTGGCCGTAGGTGACCGGGTCGAAGGAACCCGGACAGACAGCTCTGCGCACGGTGGATCGCCCCTCTCCTGAACTACTCGCGGGTACCGCGATCGTAGGGGTTGGACTCCACGCCGATTCGGGCAACTCCCCCTTAGTATCCACATTCACCCCGTTTTGAGTGTGGAAACCCGGCCCTTCAGGGCCGGGAGGAAACACCCCCGCACACCCTTCCCGGCCATCCAAGACCGGAAAAACACCGAGAAGTTCTCTGATTCGCCCCCACCTCCTGGTCGGGGGTGGTTAGCGTATTGGACCATGAAGCTGGTGGTGCGGGTCAAGCTGCTGCCTTCGCCGGAGACAGGCGCAGGCACTGAAAGCGACCCTGCGCGCCTGTAACCAGGCCGCCGACCACGCCTCCCGCATCGCTCAGGCCACCGGGGCTCGCGACAAGTACGCCCTGCAACGGGCCGTCTACCACGAGCTGAAAACCAGGTTCGCCTTGTCGGCGCAGCCCACGGTGCGGGTCATCGGCAAGGTGTGTGATGCCTACACCACCCGGCAGGCGAACCTGAAAGCCGGCAACCTGGGCAGGAAGGGCTCCCCACGCCGTCAGCGGGCCACCTCCACCCCCATTTCCTTTCGCCTCGATGCGGCCCAACCCTTCGATGATCGGTGTCTGTCCTGGCAGATGGACGCCCGCACCGTATCGATCTGGACCGTGTCCGGGCGGATGAAGAACCTGGACTTCACCACCTCCCCCGAACAGCTCAAACTCCTGACCGAGTACCGCCAGGGTGAGAGCGACCTGCTCTGCCAGGACGGGCAGTGGTTCCTGGCGTCTACTTGTGAGGTGCCCGAACGGGTGGAGAACCCGGATCCTGCCGGGTGGGTGGGGGTGGATCTGGGGATCGTGGAGATCGCCACCACCTCCACCGGGGACCGCTTCGCCGGACGCCACCTGAACCGGCAGCGCAGGCAACAGAGTGAGCTTCGCGCCAAACTCCAGGCCAAGAACACCAAGAGCGCCAAACGCGTCTTGAAGCGCCTGCGCCGCCGGGAAGCACGGCGGGCGCGGGATGTGAACCATCGGATTTCCAAACGCATCGTGGAGCGGGCCGAACGCACCGATCACGGCATCGTCCTTGAAGACCTTCGGGGCATCCGTGGCCGGGTACGGCAGGCCAAACAACAGCGTTCCATGCTGCATGCGTGGGGTTTCGCGCAGTTGCGGGACTTCATCGCCTATAAGGCTCGCAGGGTGGGGGTGCCGGTCCTGGTGGTGGATCCGGCCTACACCTCCCAGACCTGCTCGGAGTGCGACCACACCTCCAGACGCAACCGGCCCACCCGGAACCGGTTCGTGTGCCGAAGTTGTGGTGTGGTGTTGCACGCCGATGTGAACGCCGCACGCAACCTCGCCCACCGAGGCGGAGTGGCGTGGGCTGCGGGGCGTCGATCAACCGCCCCAGCACCCACCAGATGAGTGGGTGTCGGACGCGGGAGGAGGGATCCATCCACCAGATGGGCACCTACCCGCAAGCCCGTGAGCGTCAGCCACGGGTAGTTGACACGCAGTACGGACTCAGGGGACACGCTCCCTTGACCCCGCCTAACCGGTGGCGCGGGCGTACCAGAGGATGGCCTCGCCGTACTTTCGGCTGCGGTCGAGTTCGATGCCCTTGGGCCAGGTCGGTTCCGGACTGCGCTTGGAGCGCTCCATCACCACGACCGTGTCCTGGGTCGACCAACCGTGCTCGACCAGGTCGGCGAGGACCCCGGCGATCTCCTCCTCGGTGACCGGGTAGGGCGGGTCGGCCACCACCAGGTCGTAGGGGGATCCGGTGTTGCCGCGCGCCAGGACTCGTTCCACGCGATCCGCGACCAGTTCGGCCCCGGCCAGCCTCAGCGTCGAGATGTTGCCGCGCACCACCTGGGCCGCCTTGCGGTCGGCCTCCACCATCAGGGCGTGGGACGCGCCACGTGAGAGGGCCTCCAGGCCGATGGCGCCCGATCCGGCGTACAGGTCCATCACCCGGATCCCGTCGAGGGAGCCGAGGTCGGACTGGACGGAGGCGAACAACGCCTCGCGGGCACGGTCACTGGTGGGCCTGGTGGTGCGGCCGTCGGGGGCGTTGATGCGTCGACCGCCCGCCGCCCCGGCGATGATGCGGGTCATGGCCACCACGGTAGTGCGCTCACGGAGTCGGGTGAGGGGCAGGGCTTCTCGGCCACCCGGAAGGTCAGGTCTTCTCCAGGTACTCGGCGCGTTCCTCCGGGAGCAGGGCGGTCAGTGCCTGCGCCAAGGGCGGGTGGCCGTCCAGGGACGGGTCCTTCGCCACGTACCGGGTCGCCGCCTCGCGGGCCTGTCCGATGAGCTTCTCGTCGTAGACCAGGGTGAGCATGCGCAGGCTGGAACGGGCACCCGACTGGGCGTCGCCCAGGACGTCGCCCTCACGGCGCATCTCCAGGTCGGCGCGGGAGAGCTCGAATCCGTCGGTGGTGGACGCCACCGTGGCCAGCCGCTCGCGTGCGGGGGCGCCCTCCTCCGACTCGGTGACCAGCAGGCAGAGTCCGGGCAGCCGCCCACGGCCGACCCGTCCGCGCAGCTGGTGCAGCTGGGAGACACCGAACCGGTCCGCGTCCATGATCGCCATGACGGTGGCGTTGGGCACGTCCACTCCGACCTCGATGACGGTGGTGGAGACCACCACGTCGGTCTCCCCCGCGTTCAGCCGGCGCATGACCGCGTCCTTGTCCTCGGGCGTCATACGGCCGTGCAGGGCCTCCACCCGCACGTCCGCCAACGGTCCCTCCTTCAGCCGGGCCAGCACGTCCAGCACGGCCAACGGCGGACGAGCGCCCTGGGGCGACTCCTCCCGCGGTGCGTCGACCTCGTCGCCGACCTCACCACCACCGGAACCGTCGGTGCCGTCACCGATCCGGGGACACACCACGAACGCCTGCCGTCCCCGACCGACCTCTTCGCGGATCCGCTCCCAGGCCCGGGACAGGAAGTGGGGTTTCTCCGCCGCCGGGACCACGTGCGTGGACACCGATGCGCGCCCCTTGGGCAGCTGGGTCAGCGCCACCACGTCCAGGTCCCCGTACACGGTCATCGCGACGGTGCGCGGAATGGGGGTGGCGGTCATCACCAGAACGTGCGGGCGGCCGTCGACGGCCTTCTCCCGCAGGGCGTCGCGCTGCTCCACGCCGAAGCGATGCTGTTCATCCACCACCACCAGACCCAGGTCGGCGAAGGACACGTGTTCCTGGAGGAGGGCATGCGTGCCCACGACGATCCCGGCCGCGCCCGAGGCGGCGTCCAGCAACGCCTCCCGACGGGCTGCGGCACCCATGGAACCGGTGAGCAGCGCCACCCTGGTGGCGTGTTCGGCGCCGTCGATCTGCCCCGCGCGGCCGAGCGCACCGAGCATCGCGCTGATGGAGCGGTGGTGCTGCTGGGCGAGGACCTCGGTGGGGGCGAGCATCACGGCCTGGCCCCCCGAGTCCACGACCCGCAACATCGCGCGCAGGGCCACGAGGGTCTTGCCCGCGCCCACGTCGCCCTGTAGGAGACAGTGCATGGGGTTGGTCGCCTCGAGTCGTTCGGCCAGGGCGTCGCCGACCTCGCGCTGCCCGTCGGTGAGGGTGAAGGGAAGTCGGGCGTCGAACGCGTCGAGGATGCCGTCGCTCGCCCCGGGGCGAGGCTTGGCGGGCAGTTCCTCGGCCTTGTGCCGACGTTGGGCCAGGGCGATCTGCACCACGAACGCCTCGTCCCACTTCAGCCTGCGCCGGGCGGGCTTGAGATCGTCCATGTCCTTGGGCCGGTGGATCCGGGTCAGGGCGTCGTGCACGTCGAGCAGCCGCTGTTCGGAGCGCAGCTCCGGGGGGAGCGGGTCGGGGATGTCGACGGCGTAGTCCAAGGCCACGCCCACCGACCGGGCGATGGTCGCCGAGTCCAGCCCCTTGACCGCCGGATAGACCGGGATGACCTCGTCGGCGTAGGCCCGCGCCGCCTCTCCGTCCAGACCTTCCTCGTCGAGCAGCACGTACTCGGGATGGTCGAGCTGTCGGCGCCCCTTGAACGTGGAGACCCTGCCGGAGAACATGGCCAGTCGCCCCGGGACCAGGGCACCCTGGTGGTAGGAACCCCGGTTGAAGAAGGTCAGGTGCAGGCGGCCGGTCCCGTCGGTGACGACGGCCTCCATCATGTCCAGGCGGCGGCGCCCCTGACGGGCCGGGATGGTCTTGCGCCGGGCGTCGAGCACCTTGGCCTGCACGGTCACGTCCTCGCCCTCGCGCAGCAGCGCGAGGTCGGTCAGGTCACCACGGCGGTCGTAGCGGCGCGGGTAGTAGCGCAGCAGGTCGCCGAGGGTGCGCAGGTCGAGTTTCTCGGCCAGTGCCTTGGCCGTCCTGCCGCCGAGCGGTCCCTTGCTCAGCGGCTCGTCCCAGGTGCTCACTGTCGTCCCCGTCCTGGACTCGTGCGTCGATCCACCCGCCACGTTAGACAGTATCTTTCAGCGCCTCCGCTTCGCTTCGGCGTGTTCAGACGCCTGCAAGTCAGGAACCTTCGGCACCTACGGCGTGACCCTCGTTCCTCGGATCCCACCTACGGCACCTCCCCCGGCCACCAGGAAACAGGGCCTGACGGCGCCCGAACGGGAAACCCCCCGTGGCTCGCAGGACAGACCTTAGACCTCGGGTATGACGGGTGGGCCCCGATGTGGTCGGTCACCCGTGTCGGAGGTGCCGCCCCGGGACATGGGGTGTGGGCGAGCGGCACTCTCAACCGGGGTATACTCGTCAGAGTTCATCGCGTTTTCGCCATGCCTGTGTGGCTGATCTCGATGCTCCGGTGGTGGTGCTCCAGGCTTCGGCCGCACCTGTTCCACCGTTGCGCGAACGGATGCCGTCCAGTGGTCTTGTTCCACTTTCGGGTAGCACCCTCGTGTACTCTTCCAAGGTTGGCGTCTTCGCCGACCTGTCCGCCCGACCTCTCCCGGTCGGATGAACCTTCGCGTGCGGCGACGTGCGCGATCCCGAGCGCTTGAATGGAGTTACCGTGGCTTCCGTCTGCGACGTCTGCGGCAAGGGACCAGGGTTCGGTAACAGTGTTTCCCACTCGCACCGTCGCACCCGCCGCCGCTGGAACCCCAACATCCAGACCGTTCGCACCCGCGTGGGCGGCACGCCCAAGCGTGTGAACGCATGCACCTCGTGCATCAAGGCCGGCAAGGTGACCCGCTAAGGGAACCCGCCCCTGTCTGTTTCGTCGAAGGCCCTCCGGCTCCGGTCGGGGGGCCTTCGTCATGCCCGCTTCCGTTCGCGTGCGTCGTGGAACGGAGGGCGCTGTGGGATCGGTGGCCGTGTGACCGATGTGGGCCGTGTCGGGTCATGGGGCGCCCGGTGGGCTTCGAGGTGTTCGAGGTCGGCGGATCAGAGTTGGCAGACGTGCCCGTTGAGCGAGCAGCGGATCGGGCTCTGGGCGACCCCGACCGCGTCGAAGGTGAGTTCGGCCGACTCTCCCGGTTCCAGTGCCGCCTCGGTACCGGACCGACCGGCCAGGATGCCGTCGTCCAAGGGCTCCCAGTCGGCGTCTCGGACGTCGGTGACCTCGGCGCTCTCGAACGCCAACGCCAGTTCCCACGCGTTCAGCGTGCTGTTGGAGGTGTTGGTGACGGTGACCTCTCCGGTGAACCCCATGGAGGAGGACTCCAGGACCCGGTAGACGACCGTGGTGGGTTCGGTCCCGGCCTGGGTCTGGGGCCCCGAGTCGCCCTCTTCCGGGCTCTCCCCCTCGGGATCGGCGGAGGTCTCCTCATCGGGTTCGGCCCCGTCCTGGGTCCCTGGCGCCTCGGTCGCGCCGGGAGCGCCGCCGAATTGCAGGTAGATCTGGGTGGTGCTGTACCCGAACAGGATCAGACCGAGGATGACGCCGGAGACGATGAGGATGTTGAGCAACCTCGGAGGTTCGACACGTTTGGGGACAGTGCTCTCGATGAGGCCGCCGAACCTCCGCAGGGGACCGGCGTTCTCCGGTTCGCTGCGGTGGGCTCCCCGGCGAGGACCACGCCTCCTAGCCATACCGCCTCATCAACCGCCTCTCGACACTGCTCCGCTTCCCTGCCGTGACCCCCGGTCCGCGTCCCGACCGGCCGCCGGCCGACGCCGGTCGCGATGGCAAAGCCTAGCGTGATCGCCAAACAGGACAAATCCAATCGGGCTCACGCCCGACGGAAATGATCCCATCCCCCGCCCTCCACCACGTTCCCGTCCACGGTGACGGAGGGACCGGTGTCCTCCCCCGAGGAAACGGCGGTCGCCACGACGGCCCCCACCGAATACCAGTGTTCCGGAAGGTCGACCTCGGCGGGAAAGACAGCTGCCAACGAGTGGTCCTCCCCGCCCATGAGCATCAGCCCACGGGCGGCCTCTTCGATCTTCCCCTCCGCGACACCGAGTATTCCCATGGCTTCGAGGAGTGCCGGATCGGGGCGCAGTGCCTTCGAGTCCAGATCGATACACACCCCGCTGCGCGCGGCGATGTGTCCGAGGTCCTGTAGAAAACCATCGCTGACGTCGAGCATGGCGGTGGCGCCGAGTCGGGCCGCCTCCGGCCCCGCCGCGTAGGGAGGGCTCGGCCTGCGGTGTTCGTCCAGGCAGACCGCGGGACCGTCGATCCCCCGTTCCAGTAGGGCCAGCCCCGCGGCGGAGAGTCCCAGATTGCCCGCGTAGGCGACCACGTCTCCGGGCCGGGCGCCGTCGCGTCGTACCGGCGACCTCCCCTCCAGGTCTCCCAAGGCCGTGACCGCGATGGTCAGCACCTCCGAGCCCACCATGTCGCCGCCGACCACGGCTCCCCCGGCGAGCGCGCACTCGTCGCGCACGCCCGCGGTGAACTCCTCCGCCCACACGACCGGCAGGTCGGGCGGTGCGGCGAACCCGATGAGCATGCCGGTGGGACGTGCGCCCATGGCGACCACGTCCGCG
Source organism: Nocardiopsis listeri NBRC 13360 (assembly GCF_001570765.1). Taxonomy (GTDB): domain Bacteria; phylum Actinomycetota; class Actinomycetes; order Streptosporangiales; family Streptosporangiaceae; genus Nocardiopsis; species Nocardiopsis listeri. Next base: position 99,107 of record NZ_BCSH01000022.1, read on the forward strand.
TAGTTCTGCGCCACGGCGCGATGCCCGACGTCACGGGCGCTGGACCATTCTCGTTTGAAGTGGCGGCCCTCGACCAGCAGATCCGTGGTCGCGACCGTACGCCCGTCGGGCGCGGCAACGATCGCGGCGTCATCGCCGGGTCCGAGGATTACATCGTCCGTCCCGGGGAATTGGCTCGTCACACGTGTGATCAGAGCGAACTCACCCAGGCCCCCAATGGTGCTCAACACGAAGATCAGGGTACGGTGACGCTCCGGTTCAGGGGCCCGGATCCGGTGGTCGGGCCTCGATGTCGGTCATCCGTTCGTCATCGGCTGCGCCCCGGCTCGGGCGATTTCCCTCTTGGTACACACCAGCACGGTACGAAGGAGTAGACACATGGTGCAGGCGTACATCCTGGTTCAGACCGAGGTCGGTCAGGCCGCCGAGGTCGCGGAGCGCATCCGGGCGATCGACGGGGTCGAGAAGGCGAACGACGTCACGGGTCCCTACGATGTGATCGTGCAGGCCGAGGCCGACGACATCGACGCCCTGGGCACCCTCGTGGTCGCCCGCATTCAACGGCTCGACGGCATCGCCCGTACCCTGACCTGTCCCATCGTCAACATCTGAGTGTCGACCGCGTCGACGGAGCGAGGTTGCTTGTGCTGAAACGGTACTTGGGCGCGGCCGGTGCCGTCGTCCTGCTGGCCGCCGGCTGTGGGCAGACCGTGCAGATGCAGCCCTTCGAAGCACAAGCGAACACCGAAGAGGCCTGCGCCGCCCTCGTCGCGGACCTTCCGGACACCCTCCTCGACGCCGATCGCGCCACGGTCCGCCCCGAGTCGAACGTGATGGCCGCCTGGGGCGACCCTCCCATCGGTCTTCGCTGCGGTGTCCCTCGCCCCTCCGACCTGAAGAGGGACTCCGCCCTGACCGTGGTCGGCGACGAGGACGCTGGTGAGGAGACCGTCTCCTGGCTGCCGCAGTCGGGGAACTCTTCGACCGTGTACGTCTCGGTGTATCGAGAGGCCTACGTGGAGCTGAGCGTTCCCAGCGCCCACGGCAATCCCGCCGCCGCGCTGGCCCAGGTGAGCGAGCTGATCGAGCGGCACCTGGAGGAGCGCCCCGACAGCGGCGTGTGACCACCGATGCCTCGGGGGCGCGGACGACGGTGGTTCCGTCATCCGCGCCCCCGTTCGTGTACCGCATCGCCGAGGTCCGAAGTGAGGTCCGTGCCTACTCGGATTCCTCTTCGCCACCGTCCCCGGTGGTGTCCTCGTTGTCGGGGTCGGACCCCTCCTCGTCGCTGTCGGCGCCCTCGATGACCTCGGCCTGTTCGCCCTGTGCGGCGATCTGTTCCTCGACCTCGGTGGCGCTCTCGGCGATGCCACCCGAGCAGGCGGCACCCGGCTCGGGGACGTCCGTGCCACGCTCGTACAGCTGCACGTAGCGGCTCAGGTTCTCGTCGTCGGCGGAGTCCACGGCGATCTGACGTTCCCAGCTGGAGGCCACGATCGGGGCTTCCATCTCGCCCTCGTAGGGGGTGACCAGGACGTAGTCGCCCGGGTTGTAGAAGCTCTCCAGAGTGTCCACCTCGTCCTGGGGCAGCTCCGGGTCGTAGTTGATCCACACGGCGCCGTGTTCCAGGGCGTGGACACCGAACTCCGGGGTGATCGGGTCGGGGTAGACCCCGCAGTTCTGCCACTGCGGCCAGTGCTGACCGCCGACCGGCGGGGACTGCTCGTAGTCCACCCGCTCGCCGACGGTCACGTGGCTGTACTCGTCGATCGTGTACTCCGCGACGCCCTCGATATCGTGGCTGCGCAGCTCCATGAAGACGGCCGTGCCCAGTAGCCCCAGGACCGCGACTCCGGCCACGGAGACACCCGTGACCTTGAGGGCTTTGGCGCGCCGCTCCTTCTTGCGCTGTTCCTCACGCAACGCGGCCGCTCTGGCGCGGCGCTCCTCCGCCTTCGACTTCTTGGCCACGGGGACTCCTGGGGATGCGAGTGGTCGGACAGAACTTTCCTATCCTCTACTTTGTCAGCAGAGTTGGGCGATTTGACCAAGGTGGTTCGAATGGGGCGATTGGCCGGGCCCGCCTCCGGCGACGGCGGCGACAGCGAGACGGACGGGCACGAGGACGACGATCCCTTGCCCCAGGGGTTCTCCCTCGCGTCCGAACGCACCGGGTCCACACCCTTGACACAACGGTCCGTGCCGCTGTGGACGTCCGTGATCCTGGTCGCGTTGGCGCTGGTCGCGGGCTTCTTCCTGGGGCGCCCCTCCTACCCGTTGGACACCGGGGCCGACGCCGGGTTCCTGCGCGACATGAGTTCGCACCACGCTCAGGCCGTGGACATGTCGATGATCGTCCTCGACAAGACCGATGACGTGGAGCTGTACACCGTGGCCATGGACATGGCCAGGACCCAGCAGGCACAGATCGGCATCATGCAGGGCTGGTTGTCGGCGTGGGGGTTGACCGCGCGCGCGTCCGAGCCGCCGATGACCTGGATGGAGGGCCACGACCACGGCGGTGGCGAGGGCGAGGTGCCCGAGACCATGCCGGGGTTGGCCACCGACGAGCAGATGGTGCAGCTGGAGGAGGCCGAGGGCGAGGAGGCCGAGGTCATGTTCTTGAACCTGATGATCGCCCATCACCTGGGCGGCATCGAGATGGCCGACGCCGAGGTGGAGTTGGGCGGCGAGGACCTCGTCGTCCAGCTCGCCCAGGGCATGGTCGACGCTCAGACGGTCGAGGTGGAGAACATGGAGAGGATGCTGGAGCGGTACGAGTGACGCGTCCTCGGTGAGTGTGCTCAAGGACACCGGTGGCCACGAAGAGCCGCCTTCAGCCCCATCCCTCACACCACCGATGAGCTGACCGAACACCATCGAAAACGAAGACCGTTCCCCGGCGGAGCGCCCTCGGCCCGAGGGCGCTCCGCCGTTTCGCGGGCCTTCCACCCGAGGTGAGGGCCGTCACGAGCTCCGTTTCACAGGGGGCCTCTCCGACTACGACCGAAAGTAGCACTACAGTTTGTAGTACTACCGGCGGTCGGTATATGTGAGAGGCGTACATGGAAGCTCTAGACCTGGCGCGATGGCAGTTCGGGGTCACCACGATCTACCACTTCCTGTTCGTGCCCCTGACCATCGGACTGTCGTTCATCGTGGCCGTACTCCAGACGTTCTGGTACAAGACCGGACGTCACGAGTACCTCCAGGCGACGCAGTTCTTCGGCAAGTTGTTCCTGATCAACTTCGCCATGGGTGTGGTCACCGGGATCGTGCAGGAGTTCCAGTTCGGCATGAACTGGAGCGAGTACTCCCGCTTCGTCGGTGACGTCTTCGGCGCTCCCCTGGCGATGGAGGCGCTCCTGGCCTTCTTCCTGGAGTCCACCTTCATCGGACTGTGGATCTTCGGCTGGCACCGGCTCCCACGCGGGATCCACCTGACCTGCATCTGGTTGGTCGCCATCGGCACCAACCTGTCGGCCTACTTCATCCTCGCCGCCAACGCCTGGATGCGCCGTCCCGTCGGATTCGAGGTGAACCCCGAGAACGGCCGCGCCGAACTCAACGACATCTGGGCCGTGCTCAGCAACGACCAGGCCTGGTCCACCTACCTGCACACCGTCTCGGCGGCCTTCATCACCGCCGGACTGTTCGTGGTGGCGGTCAGCGCCTTCAAGCTGTGGCGCAACCTGAAGCACGACGACACCGGCGAAGTCGGTGTCACACCGCCCAAGCGGGACTTCGCGCTGTTCCGGTCCACCCTGAAGGTCGGTCTGGTCTTCACCCTCCTCGCCGGAGCGCTCACCATCTTCTCCGGCGATCACCAGGCCAAGCTCGCCGCCGAGTACGAACCCATGAAGCTGGCCGCCGCCGAGGCCCTCTGGGACACCGAGGAAGGCGCCGCGTTCTCCACCTTCGCGGTCGGCGACACCGAGGCCCGCCACAACCCGATCGACGTCACCGTCCCCAACGTCCTCAGCTTCCTGGCCACCGGGCACTTCGACGGCGAGGTGCACGGCATGAACAACCTCCAGGAGGCCTACGAGGAGTTCTACGGGCCCGGTGACTACATCCCCAACGTGTTCGTCGTCTACTGGTCCTTCCGCCTCATGATCGGCCTGGGCCTGTTCGGTGTGGCGGTGGCGGCCCTGGGGTTGTGGCTCACCCGTGGACGGGAACGCGTGCCCCGGACCAAGTGGTTCTACCTCGCCGGCGTCCTCGCGTTGCCCGCCGCCCTGCTCGCCAACGTCTTCGGCTGGGTGCTCACCGAGATGGGCCGTCAGCCCTGGACCGTGCACGGCGAACTCCTCACCGCGAACAGTGTCTCGCCGGGGGTGAGCCTGGGAACCGTGGCGATGAGCCTGGGCATCTTCACCGCCGTCTACGGACTCCTCTTCGTGGTGGAGGTCGGGCTGCTCTGGAAGTACGTCAAGAAGGGCCCCACCCACCTCGTTCCCGACCTGGAGAACGACGAGGACGAGTCCCAGATCCCGCACTTCAGCTACTAGGAGCAGCAAGACCATGGAACTGGCCGTCATCTGGTTCATCGCCATCGCCGTCCTGTGGATCGGCTACTTCGTCCTGGAGGGGTTCGACTTCGGGGTGGGCGCCCTTCTGCCCTTCATGGGCGAGCGCAACTCCGTCGACCGCAGGGTCGCCATCAACTCGATCGGCCCGGTCTGGGACGGCAACGAGGTGTGGGTCATCACCGCGGGCGGCGCCATGTTCGCCGCGTTCCCCGCCTGGTACGCGTCCCTGTTCAGCGGGTTCTACGTGCCGCTGTTCCTCATCCTCATCGCGCTGATCCTGCGCGGTGTCGCGTTCGAGTACCGGGGCAAGCGCGATGACCCGCGCTGGCAGGACTGGTGGGACCGGGCGATCTTCTTCGGCAGCGTCGTCCCCGCGTTCCTGTGGGGCGTGGCCTTCGCCAACATCGTGCGCGGTGTGGCCATGGACGCCGACCAGATCGTCACCGCGTCCCTGCTCGACCTGCTCAACCCGTACGCCCTGCTCGGCGGGTTGACGACCCTGTCGCTGTTCATCCTGCACGGCGCCGTCTTCCTCACCCTCAAGACCGACGGTCCGGTCCGGATCCGCGCTCGGCGGGCAGCGATGTACTCCGCCTGCGTCGCCCTTCCCGTCGGGGCCGGGTTCCTGCTGTGGACGCAGTTCTCCCACGGGAGGCCGTGGACCCTGCCGCTGGTCCTGACCGCCGCGGTGGCCCTGGTGATCGGTGTCGCGGCGGCGTACCGTCGCATGGAGGGATGGTCCTTCGTGGCCACCGCCGTCACCATCCTGACCGCGGTGACGGCACTGTTCGGGTCGCTGTTCCCGAACGTGCTGCCCTCCACCACCGACCCGGCGTTCAGCCTGACCGTCACCAACGCCTCCTCGGCCGACTACACGCTGACCGTCATGTCGTGGGTGGCGTTGATCGCCCTGCCGGTGGTCATCGGCTACCAGTCCTGGAGCTACTGGGTGTTCCGCAAGCGGGTCACCGGCGAGCAGATCACCCCGGCTTCGGTCGGCGGGGGTGAACCCGAGAAGGTCGCCTAGTTCGCGGCCCATCGACGCCCGTACCCCCGCCCCCGTATCGCCCCGGGGACGGGGGTACGGCGCCGCTCGGCCTCCGTCCGGCGACACCGGGTCCGCACCGTGCCCGTCCCGCCCGGCCCTCCACGGTCCCGCCCACCCGGGACCGTCACGACGATCACACGAGGTCCTTCGCGCATGAAACCGCTCGATCCGCGCCTGGTCCGCACCGCGAGCGCGGTCCGCGTCCACCTGGCCGTCACCGTCGTCAGCGGTGTGTTGATCACCGGCCTGATCCTCCTCCAGGCATGGCTGCTGTCCCGCGTCATCACCGGAGTCCGGGCCGGAGACGGCATGGACGTGCTCGGACCCCTGATCGTCCTGGTCGCCGTCGTCGCCCTGACCCGCGCCCTGCTGTCCTACCTCGCCGAGACCTCCGCGCTGCACAGCGCCGCCCGCACCAAGTCACAGCTGCGGCGCAGACTCATCGCGCACGTGACCGGATCCGGCACGGTGTGGCCGGCCGAAGGCGGCGACGGGCGGGACGGATCGCCCAAGGTCGGTGAACTCGTCACCCTGGCCACCCGCGGCCTGGACGCGCTCGACGAGTACTTCGCGCGTTACCTGCCCCAGTTGGTGCTGTCGGCGATCGTGCCGCTCGCCGTGCTCTCCGTGGTGTTCTGGGCCGACTGGATCTCCGGGGTCGTCATCCTGGTGACGTTGCCGCTCATCCCGATCTTCATGGCGTTGATCGGCATGCACACCCAACAGCGCACCGATCGACAGTGGAAACTGCTGAGCCGGTTGGGCGGCCACTTCCTCGACGTGGTGGAGGGGCTGCCCACCCTGGCGATCTTCCGTCGCGCCAAGGCCCAGGCCGCCATCATCCGCGAGGTCGGGGAGGACCACCGCAAGGCCACCATGGGCACGCTGCGGATCGCCTTCCTGTCCGCGTTCGCCCTCGAACTGCTCGCCACCCTCGCCGTCGCCCTGGTCGCCGTCGAGGTCGGGCTACGGCTGTTGGGCGGCCACATGGACTATCAGACCGCCCTGCTCGTGCTGATCCTGGCGCCCGAGGCGTACCTGCCGCTGCGCGAGGTGGGTGCCCGCTTCCACGCGAGCATGGAGGGGGTCGCCGCGGCCGACCAGGTGTTCACCGAACTCGACCGCCGCCGCGACGACGGAGCCGAGCGCCCCTCGCCCGCGCCGACCGGACGCCCCTCCCCCGCCACCGGCGGCGACCTGCGACTGCGCGGGATCGGGTTGCGCTACCCCGGACGGGACACACCCGCCCTGTCCGAGCTGGACCTGACCCTCGAAGCCGGTGAACACCTGCTGCTGACCGGCCCCAGCGGTTCGGGCAAGACCACCCTGCTGTCCCTGCTGCTGCGCCTACGCGAACCCACCGAGGGCCGGATCGAGGTCCGGGCCCCCGACGGCGAGTGGACACCCCTGTGGGACGTGCCCGTCGAGGACTGGCGCGCCGGCATCGCGTGGGTGCCACAGCACCCCTACCTGTTCGACGTGTCGGTGGCCGACAACATCCGGCTCGGCTCCCCCGACGCCGGCCTCGACCGGGTCCGGGAGGCCGCGCGGCTGGCCGAGGCCGACGGGTTCGTCCAGGCCCTGCCCGACGGCTACGAAACCCGGCTCGGCGAACGCGGCACCCGCCTGTCCGCGGGACAGCGCCAACGCATCGCCCTGGCCCGCGCCCTGTGCCGTGACGCTCCGTTGGTCCTGCTGGACGAGCCCACCGCCCACCTGGACCCGGAGAACGCCACAGCCGTGCGTACCGCCGTGGCCCGCCTCCTGGAGGGACGCACCGCCGTGATCGTCGCGCACGACACCGGTTGGGCCGAGTCCGTCTCCGGCGACCGCCTGCGCACCGCCCACCTGCCGTTGCCCACCGAGAGGGTGTCCCCATGAGTGCCCCCGTCACCGGCCGTGACGTCGACTCCGAGGCCGACCCCGTGATCGGGTCCGTCGTCGACGAACGCGGGCGCCGCAAGGACCCGTTGCGCCGAATGATCGCGCTGGCCCGGCCGCGCAGCGCCCGCTTCGCCCTCGGTGTGCTGTTGGGCGGTGCCGCCACCGGTTCGGGGGTCGCGCTGCTGGGCGTGGCCGCGTGGATGCTGGCCACCGCCGCGAACCATCCCTCCATCACCGCGTTGAGCGTGGCCGTGGTCGCCACCCGCGCGTTGGGCGTGAGCAAGGGCGTGACCCGCTACCTGGAGCGTCTGGTCACCCACGACGCCGCGTTCCGCACCCTGGCCCAGGTGCGGGTACGGGTGTACGAACGACTGGCACGGACCGAGCCGTTCGTCCGATTCCGCTCCGGTGACCTGGTGTCCCGCCTGGTCAACGATACCGAGGCGACCCTCGACCTGTTGGTGCGCGGACTCACCCCTCCGCTGGTGTCGGTGGTGACCGGTGGTGCCACCGTGCTGGTCCTGACCGCGGTGTACGCGCCGGGCGGTCTGCTGCTCGCCGCGGGCCTGTTGCTCGCCGGGCTCGCCGTCCCACTGATGGCCGCCGCGCTGAACCGCAAGCCCGGGCTACGCGAGGCCGAGGCGCGCGGAACCCTGTCCACCGCCCTGGTCGACACCCTCCATGGCGCACCGGACCTGGTGGCCTACGGGGCGATGGACCGCCACGTCGCACGGGTGAACGAGGCCGACGCCGAACTCACCCGGGTGGCCCGCCGCGACGCCGCCACCCTGGGGCTGAGCGAGGGCGTCAACACGTTGATCACCGGCCTGACCGTGTGGGGCGCCCTGTTCTCGGGGGTGCTGGCCGTGGAGGAGGGCACCATCGGCCCCACCGCCTTGGCCGTGCTGGTGCTGGTCACACTCGCCGCCTTCGAGATCGTCGCGCCGTTGCCCGCCGTCGCCTCCCGGCTGGGGGCGATCCGGGCGAGCGGTGTCCGCCTGTTCGGTGTCCTGGACGCTCCTGCGGCGATCGCGCCGCCCGCTCAGGAGGGGCTGGAGATCGATCCGGACGTCGACGCCCCCGTCCACATCCGCGACCTGCGGGTCCGGTACGGTCCCGAGGAACCCTGGGCCTTGGACGGGGTGGATCTGGAGATCCCCGCCGGGGCGACCGTGGCCGTGGTCGGGCCGAGCGGCGCGGGCAAGAGCACACTGGCTTCGGTCCTACTGCGGTTGCGCGACCCCGACGGGGGCCGGGTGGAGATCGGCGGCACCGACATCACCGCCTACCCCGCCGACGAGGTGCGCCGTGTGGTCTCCGGGGTGCCGGAGGACCCGCACGTGTTCGGGTCGACCCTGCGCGAGAACCTGCGCCTGGCCAAGCCCGGCGCCGGGGACGACGAACTCTGCGCCGCGCTGCGCGGCGCACGCCTGGCCCACGACGTCGAGGCGATGCCCCAGGGGTTGGACACCCGGGTGGGGTCCCACGGTCTGGGGCTGAGCGGCGGAATGGTGCGGCGGCTGGCCCTTGCGCGCGCGGTGCTGGCCGCGCCCCGGGTCCTGGTGCTGGACGAGCCCACCGCGCACCTGGACCCCGACACTCGTGACGCCGTGGTGGCGGACCTGCTCGCCGCGGCCGAGGGCTTCTCCACCCTGCTCATCACCCACGACCTCACCGGGCTGGACCGGGTGGATCGGATCTACGTGGTCCGTGACGGCCGTGTGTTGCAGTCGGGCACCCACACCGAGCTGCTGGCGGAGGACGGATGGTACAGACGGGTGCACGAACGCTAGTGTTCGCCTGTGAATCCCATACGTGAGGCCCTCTCCGGGGTCGGCACCCTGTTCCATGGTCTGGCCATCGTCGTGCGCAGACCCCGTCTGTTCCTCCTCGGCGCCCTACCGGCGCTGATCACGTCGCTGCTGTTCCTGGCGGCGCTGGTCACGCTGATCCTCAACATGGAGGATCTGGTCGCCTGGGCCACCCCCTTCGCGGCCGGCTGGGACTCCCCCTGGCGGGGGCTGGTGCGCGGTTCCCTGGCCCTGGGGGTGTTGGTCGGGTCGATCCTGGTGATGGTGGTGGCCTTCACCACGGTGACCCTGACCCTGGGCGCCCCGATCTACGACAAGATCGCCGAGATGGTCGAGGAGGAGATGGGCGGGGCACCCGAGGCCTTCGAAGAGCCCCTGATCGCCTCGATCATCCGCGCCACCCGCCAGGCGGTGGCCCTGGTGCTGGTCTCCCTGGTCGTGACGCTCTGCGCGTTCCTGCTCGGGCTGATCCCCGTGGTGGGTTGGGTCCTGGGACCGGTACTGACCGCCGTGATGGGCGGCTGGCTGCTCTGTATCGAGCTCGTCGCCGGCGCCTTCGACCGCCGAGGGCTGCTGCGGCTCCGGGACCGCCGGCATCACATGGGAGGGCGCCGCTGGCGGGTTCTGGGTTTCTCGATCCCCACGTACTTCCTGCTGGCCGTGCCGTTCGTGGCGGTGGTGGTGTTCCCGGCCGCGACCGCCGGTGGAACCATCCTCGCCCGCGAGCTCCTTCCCGAGCAGTCCCCATCCCCGCAGACACCGGACCCGCAGACGCCGGACCCGCGGACTCCCCTTCCGCCCACTACCTGAACCACGCCACGAAAAGGGCGGGCGACCACGTGGTCGCCCGCTCCCGGACTCACCTCTTGCGTCATTCAGGCGCCGAAGAGCAGTAGATCGGCGGCATCCAACTTCAGGTCGAACGGCTGCGGGAACCGCACCGATCCGTTCTTTCGGGTTCGGGTCACTTCCTGGTACTCCGATCCCTCCGGCTCCTGGAACAGGGCGATCTCTTCCCGTGCCGGATCGATCACCAGGTACAGGGGGACCCCTGCCTGGGCGTACCCCTTCGCCTTGTCGATCCAGTCGTAGTGCCGGCTGCTCGGAGAGACGACCTCCACGACCAGCTCGACCTCCTCCGCGGGCCGAACCCGGTCCGGCCCATCCCAGCCCTCTCCCCTCGCCAGGGGGATCGGCATGACGACCAGATCGGGAACATAACGGTCACCCGTCTTGGCGATCTCCAGAGTGATCATCTGCATCGCACGTAGGCCTTTGCCCTTGAGACCGATCTC